>NZ_AWNH01000037.1 GCF_000482245.1 Leptolyngbya sp. Heron Island J
TAGCTGCTCTTAAGGCATTTGTTGCTAGCGGCAACCGTCGTCTAGATGCTGTAAACGCAATTGCATCCAACGCTAGCTGCATGGTATCCGATGCTATCGCTGGCATGATCTGTGAGAACCAGGGTTTGATCCAAGCTGGTGGTAACTGCTACCCCAACCGTCGTATGGCGGCTTGCCTACGTGACGGCGAAATCATCTTGCGCTATGTTACCTACGCTCTGCTAGCTGGTGATGCGTCTGTTCTCGATGATCGTTGCTTGAACGGTCTCAAAGAGACTTACGCGGCTCTAGGCGTACCTGCAACTTCCACTGTACGCGCGGTACAGATCATGAAGGCTCAAGCAGCTGCTCACATTAAGGATGAGCCTAGCGAAGCTCGTGCTGGTGCTCGTCTACGTAAGATGGGCTCCATTGTAACTGAAGATCGTTGTGCATCTTTGGTTGCTGAAGCTTCTAGCTACTTTGATCGCGTTATCTCTGCTCTAGGTTAGTCTCTTTAGACAACTTAGCGAGATTGCTCTGAACTGAATCACGATCAATTTAACTACTGGAGAAAATACGAAATGAAATCTGTTGTTACTACTGTGATCGCTGCTGCAGATGCAGCTGGTCGTTTTCCTTCCACTTCTGACCTAGAGTCCGTACAAGGTAGCCTACAGCGTGCTGCTGCCCGTTTGGAAGCCGCTGAGAAGCTAGCTGGCAACTTGGACAACGTGGCTAAAGAAGCTTACGATGCTTGCATCTCCAAGTACCCCTACTTGAACAATGCGGGTGAAGCTAACTCCACTGACACGTTCAAGGCAAAGTGCCTACGTGACGTGAAGCACTACATGCGTCTGATCAGCTACAGCCTAGTTGTGGGTGGTACTGGTCCTCTGGATGAGTGGGGAATTGCCGGTCAGCGTGAAGTATACCGTGCTCTGAACCTGCCTACTGCTCCTTACGTAGCGGCTCTAAGCTTTGCTCGTAATCGTGGTTGCGCTCCTCGTGACATGTCTGCTCAGGCTCTGACTGAGTACAACGCACTGGTTGACTATGTAATCAACTCTCTTTCCTAGTCATCTGACTACGATTAAGAGCTTGACTACCTTGAGTTAGTCAAAGAGTTAGTCAAAACCTGGAGATTCTTCGGAGTCTCCAGGTTTGTTGTATTAGGTCATATTTAAGTTGAACTCTTTTAGTTTCTCTGCATGCAGTAGATGAACTTCAGTAGGCCTGGACTATAGGTACCTGGGAATTGTAGTACGTCATCCCCATAGTCTGAAGCCAGTACAAAGTCCCCCAATACTGGAGGACTTTGGGAGTCTCAAAAGGCTACTACGTTATATCTCCAAATAATGCGCTTACGGTCTACATATGACCACCAGTGATAGCCTGCCATGCCAGGGTCAGTACCACACGACTCACTTCGATGGCACCTATTACCGTGGCCACAGAACCAATCTTGCGGATAATAGCTGGTGGCATATTGCCTTCCCAGAGTGGGTTGATGGCACCGATAAAATTGTACTGGTTCTCATTACCTTCTCCTTGATAGCGCTTAATGCTCAGCTCTTTGGGCAGAGCAGGCATATTTTGGTCACTGGAGAAGAGCTTGATGGAGCGTCGATGAGGGACCTTGTTTGGACCAAAGGCACTTACATATTCGTCACAGGTGGTTAGATTTTGGGCAAATGACCGGATGCCTTCAGAGGCCAGTAGAGAACTCCATTTGAAGACTTCTGCTTGAATGGCAGGACGACCCAGTACCCGCTCAAAACATAGCTGCACAAAGCGGTAATTACTGTTATTGGCCAAAATAAAGTTAATGAACATGTCGGAACAAATCAGTTCACGAACTAGCTCTTGGGTAGTGATTTCGTTATTGAGATAGGCAGAATCTAGAACATCATTGTGGTGAAAATCGATATTACGATTGTCTTTAAAAATGCAGCGGTATACAGCCTGCAGACAATCCCGCTTATCCATAGTGGAGGAGGGCTTAGTGTCACCTGGGCCAAATTTTTCTAAATAAAGATAGCCGTTTTGCGGTGCGGGAATAAACTGATTGTCAATTGCTAATGTTTGCATTTTATTAAGTATTGAATTTAGTAAATGGGCAAAAGGTTAGATATTGAGCTACCTAACCTTATGGCTATCCTAAAGACCTCTGGATATCAAAAAACAAAGGTGATAAGTATATTTACTTAATTAGTTGCAATGTATTGCGTTGTTCTCAGAAATAATCAAAGTGCCCGATATGCTGGTGTCGTTAGTTTATGGCGCATGAAAGTTTTTATACCTGAGCTGAACGGGGTTTAGGCGATGAACTTGTAATCTGGGTGAAATGTAACAGGATGTGTCGAAAAGTATCCATGGCATCTTGAGCGGGTTCTCTCTGGAAAGTAAAGTTTTATAACTGGGGTTTTCATGGGCAGAAGCTCATATCTACGTTTCGTAGCGTTTTAATCTTCTAAACCTAAAGCAGTCGCTATCTGAGTGCTCGTTCATGCAGGCTAAGTCCTATTTGGCCCCATTGGATTAATCCAATCCAAAACTAGTAGTCTGTCAGAGCTATCTAGAGTCATTGACGGGAAGTCTTTCCATTGATACGATTACCTCTGTATCCTGTGCCTCACTTAGGTTTCGAATGCATATTTAGTTCGAAGTATAGGAATTGTAAAGCCATTTTTTAATAATCGTAGAAAGCTCGATTATTTGAGATGGTAGAGCTGTCAAAATTGTTTAGGGCTTAGGAAATGCTTAAAAAGTTGTCTGGCGTTTTGGAAAAGACTAAGAACCTTAGCTTGCCAACAGTTGATAAAAAAGAATCGACTCAGCAAACAGCGGCTGAGCCCGCTGCTACTCCTAAGCCTGCTAAGAAGAAAACAGCGTCCCCGGCCCCGGCCGTCAATGTTGCAGCTAATGGCCGAGTGCAAGTTCAGATTGCACCAGAGGACAAGGCCAAAACCTTGCCAGCAAAATATAGAGATGCTGTAGCTGGTAATGCGATCGCAGAATTCACCTATGATTCTGCATCAGTAGAGAATGCTGATCTGGTTATTGAAGCCGCTTATAAGCAAGTCTTTGGCAACGCTTATCTGATGGAAAGTGAGCGGTCCAAGGAAGCCGAATCTCAAATGCGCAGTGGTGAGATTAGTGTGCTTGAGTTTGTTCGCAGATTGGCAAAATCTGATCGCTACAGAACGCTCTTCTTTGAGAAGTGTCCTAATGTAACTGCAGTTGAACTAAATTTCAAGCATTTATTAGGTCGTGCCCCTGACAGTTACGAGGAAATTGCCCAGCATCTCAGAACTTTGTCAGAAGAAGGATTCGAAGCAGAAATTGATTCTTATCTCGATAGTGACGAATATTTTCGAACCTTCGGGGATATGCGGGTTCCTTACATTCGAGGCTACAGTACGCAAACTGGTAAGTCTTCAGTTGGGTTTACTCGTTCATTTTCCTTGTTTGGAGCGGCCTGTAGCAGTGATAAATCAATGTTTACCGATGCCGCTACTCCCGACTTGAAGCCTGGTTTGTTGCAGAATAGTCCAGGCAGTATTCCCCCCCTAAACTCCCTTCCTGATTCATATTCTGCAGATCTACTTAAAGCCCCTATGCCCCGTTATCCTAAGGAACTGAGAGTGATTGCAAGAGAGCTATTGTCAGAAATCCAGGAAAGGCAGGGTAAAGGTGCTTATCGCAACTACTAGTACTCTGTAGCGTAAGTTTGCCCACTATCCAATGTGGATGAGTCGATGGGTGGATGGGTGGATGAAATAGAATAGGGGTGTTTCATATTCAGATGAAACACCCCTATTCTATGCCCCCAAAGAGACGCTAATCTAATGGCTCAACTTTAACGGAAGTTTCGCTGTTGCCACTTGTTAAGGCGGTTGGCACCAATGGTTGCCAATGCCTGGGCTTCCATCAGCTCGCCTTGTAATCGTTCAATTAAGGCTGCTTTTTCATCAGTTTGCTGAGAGAGGTTACTGCCCAAAACGGCTTTAGGCTGTGTTCCCTGCCGTAGAACAAATTCCCCAATGCTTGCGGAAGGACGTAGGGCTGCTAACTGTTGCTGGAGTTTAGCAATAACTACATCCTGCTCACTTTCCTGAGTTGCTGGTTCTGCTGGTGCAGTGGGTACCGTATCTGATGTTGTGAATTTGAAGATCTCGGACAAGATCTCTTGAGCATCACGGGGTTTGCTAACCTTGGGTTCCTGATAGGGCAGCATGCCATTGGCGACTCGTGGGCGGTTATCCGTGAGATCTTTATCGCTGCTAGATGCTCCCTTAAGTAGATGCAACATGTTGGTAAATTCCACCATGGTTTGCCCTGGGGCACTATTGTAGCCACGGTAGTAGGGCACGATATTCTCGCCAAAAGCGTTGTTGTATTCATCGCTATTGATGTAGCTATCGATGTCAGCCTCATACCCTTCTGTGTCCAGAATGACACTATGGGCTTTCATTTCGTCAAAACTTTGAGGGGTACGACCCAGCAAATGTTTGAAGTGAAGTTCCATGGCTCGGTAGCGATAGCAATCTGTAAACCGCGACTGGTAAAGTTCAGACTTAGCTACCTGACGCACAAACTCACGCACACTTAGTTCACCACTTCTGAGTTTGGACTCAGGTACAACCAAACGCTCACTTTCCATAATGTGAGCATTACCCATGACCTGACGATAAACGGCTCGAATGACCACCTCAATCTCGTCTTCCGATGCCCCTGGTACTAGTTCTACAGGAGAGGTTTGACGGAAGGGTTCGTAGCCTTTAAATGTTTGTTGGGTGGCGATTTGTTCTGGAGTGAGTTCTGGTTCTGCTTGTAGGACTGTGGGGGTGTGGGTGATGTTGGCTGGGCTGCTGAGTGGTGCGATCGCATCAATCTGCTCAGCCATCAAAGCCTGGGTTAGCCGTGCCTGAGACTGGTAATAGATTGGATTATTATCATTGCTAGCATTACCTCGCAGCAGCTTCAATAGATTAGCGAAGCCTGCCACTTTTTGCCCGGTGGGAGATTGATGTCCCCGATAATAAGGCACCGTGTTTTCACCAAAGGCAAGAATGTATTCGTCACTATCGAGATAAGAGTCAATCTCGGCTTCAAAGCCATCGGTTTCCAGGATATTGCCATGGTCAGCAATATCGCTATAGCTGTTGGGGGCACGACCCAAAAGATGTTTAAAGTTCAACTCAATAAAGCGGCTGCGGGAACAAGGTTCAAAAAAGCGACCGCGATAGAGTTCAGACTTGGCAATTGCGCGAATAAAACCACGGACACTGATTTGACGATTGTGCAACAGAGATTCTGCGTCGGTAACAGCAGCTCGCTCACTTTCCATCACATGGGCATTGCCCAAAACCTGGCGATAAACGGCCCGAATTACAACATCAACAGCTTCTGCAGAATCGTTGGCCCAGAGTTCTACAGGTGCAGTTTCGTCAAAGGCCTGAGTACCTAGCTGGATAGCCGATTTCACTTCTTCTGGAACATGCATTAGCTCAGGATGCATTAGGGCATAGGCCTCAGGTGTAATCGGTGTCCGCCATTCGGTTGTAGGGCGAGTGACGGGTGCGATCGCACTAATCTGATTAGCCATAATGGCTTGGTTTAGCCGGGCTTGTTGTTGATGAGCCAAATGGTTGTCGTTACTAGCAGCACCCCGCAGCAGCTTCAATAAATTGGCAAACCCAGACACTTGCTGCCCGGTGGGAGATTTATGCCCCCGGTAATAAGGCACCGTGTTTTCACCAAAGGTTTGATCATACTCATCACCGTCTAAGTAAGAGTCAATCTCGGCTTCAAATCCTTCTGATTCTAGGAGATGGCTATGGTCAGCAATGTCGCTGTATTGACTGGGCGCGCGGCCTAGCAGATGTTTAAAGTTCAGCTCAATAAAGCGATTGCGAGAGCAAGGTTCAAAAAAACGAGACCGATACAGTTCGGACTTAGCAATATAACGAATAAATTCCCGTACGGTGATGGCATGATTCCGTAGCTGTGACTCTGCTTCTGCTACAGCGGCACGCTCACTTTCCATCACATGGGCATTGCCCAAAACCTGTCTGTAGACGGCTCGGATAACGACTTCGATCGCATCTAACGAATCACTGGGCCACAGTTGAATAGGATCCGTTTCATCAAAGGCTTGAGTGCCCAGTCTAATTGCAGAATTAACAACAGGACTTGTAAACGTGCTGGCCATTCACCATCTCCCAAGTTTTATAGTTATATCGGTTAAACTGGATCTGCAGGCCGTTGAACTCAGAAAAGACGACAATCCAGCTCATACCGAGAAAGTATGTTTTAGTCCATCTTATTAAGATTAGAACCAACAAACTTTGAGGAATTGTTACAACTCAGTGTAAAGTCCAAGCGGCTTTTCATCTGTTTGCCAGATATCCAATAATGGATTGATAGTTTGTTTGATCTGGCATACCTTAATTCAGTGTTTGTGGGAGTGTCTCAATGAGTGTTCAAAAGAGTTATACAGACAGAAGCAGCGATCGCACGCTTGCCAACCCCACTGACCAGTCGTTGCAGCAGTTGCATGAGCTACTCAGGCAAACACAGGATATTAATGGTGTGGCAGTAGAGACAGTCAAGTCAATTCAGAAAAGAATTCAGGCAACACTGCCATTGGTCGATACAGATAGAGTCCTTCCCCACAAGAAAACACCCAGTGGCCGCACTAAGGTTCTACATATGAACTATACGCAAGGTCAAACAGAAACGGCTTATGAGACTGAGTTAGAACACCTACATTTTTTGGCTAGAACCGTTAAGGAATTGGGAATACGTTTAGAAATTTTGACTGACGCGGATTGTCGAGACACTATCGCGCAGGAACTCGCGAAGGATGACTATTCAGCACTTGACTACACCCTAACGGAAAGTCAACACCCAGTATCAAAATGGGCCGAGGATAGTGTGGAATATCTAGAAAATGGTCAGGTGGCTGTACTGAATCAGTTTGATGATGAACTCCTGCAGTGGGCCATGACGGCAGGTAGAAGACACCGATGGCAAGGGAAAATTACCCCAGAACATTTAGAAGAAGCGCTGCGAGACGATCACTTATGGATTCTCTTGGGGACACGGGTGAATGCATTGCGTATGGGGCTAGAACGTGAACGTACTGCTCAAGCAAAAGGTTGCCATGTCGGCCATATCCGAGCCTATATAGAAGGTGGCAATATGATTACTGGAGAAGATGCAACCGGCAACCCTGTGATTCTGATTGGCAAAGATGCGATCGCAGCTACAGCCCAAATGTATCAGCTCACTGACGACGACGTGAGAAAACTCATCTGTGAAGATTTTGGCCTAGATCACATTGAGCAAGTTATCAGCGTAGAACAACCAGGGCAGTTTCATCTAGATATGGGTTTGCTATTTATTGGGCAGGGTGTTGTGATTGTCAATGACAGCCATCAAGCGCGTAATGATGCTATCGAGATGGCAACCATAGTGCCATGCCTGACAACAAAGCAAATGGCGGCGAAGCTTCAGTTGCAATGTAGTTTGGAAGAAGATGCGGTCAAAGATCTCGAAGCAGCTGGTCTAGAGGTACGACGCGAAAATCTAGAGAGTGACGTGCTGTGTAACTTTTTTAATGGTGAGTTTGTAGAAGGCAACGATGGGGCTCAGTATTACCTGACCAATGGTGGCCCACCAGACCAGGAAGAACGCTTTAAGTCCTTGATGGTAGACCAATGGCAGGTGGTGAAAGAAGTGTTTTTTAGTCCTAGGGATGCTGCGCAAAAGAGTCTTCAAGAACAAGGTGGTGTTGGTTGTCGTGTAAAAGGAGCAAGAATTTAATCAATCAGATTTCACATGGATAACCGCGACCCGCGACCCCTTTTCTGGTGCCTGGATTCCAAGGGGCATCAGTATCTCCTCAAAGCAAAATCCCATAGCGAGCCCCCCGGACACTGATTTGAACTGTATGGATGTTTAGAACATTGAGTAGGGTCAGTAGGATGAGTAACGCAGGCAGAATAATATCCGCTCGCCCTGGTTCCATTCCGGGTAACGTTGTTCGCTGCTCTAAGGACATTTGGTTAAGCTGATTGTATAGAGCCTGAATGGTGGAGTGCTGCATGGGGTAACCATCAATAGCGTTAATCTCGTAGTTGCTAAGCTGTTGCTCTAGGGCCGCTAATGTTGTTGCTGTGCCTCCAGTTAATAAGATGGTCGCATCTTGGGAGAGTATTGGCAGCGGCTTGCAAAGCTCTTTGGTATAGGCTTGGAGGGTTTGAGCTTCTGCAGCCAAAATACGTTCTGTTAGTTGAAACTTCTCTTTGGCGATCACTGCACCAATGGGAAAACTTTGTTGATATCCTATGGTGCTAGTTGTGCCATAAACAATTTCGGTGCTGCCGCCACCAATATCAATTACCAGACCTTTTTGGCCTGATCGAGAATAGGCACTAGTGAAGGGTCTGACCCATCGACTTTTTGGGCGACAAGTAACAAAATGGAATTTGTGCCAATGTCAATGGCAACATGATTTTTGAGAACCATAGCTGAAATATATAGCAGGCGATTCGGTTGGTTAGAATAATTGCCGTTGCTGATTTAGAGGATGTATCGATCTGGCAGGAATGCTATTCACCAGCCTTTTATAGATCAAATCGTCCCCAGGATTAGCAACGCCGAATGATTCAGAGCCCTAAAACTTTACTACTACAAGCCTGTGCTTCATTCTGCTGTTCTCATGTTTCCATCCTTCGTCCTATCAGGTTAAGCGCCTGCGCATCGAGCTGCAGATGAGCGTGATGGTGATGTATGCAGCGAGCAAGTACCTAACGTTCTATCTAAAAATAAAAAGCAATAAAAGGAAATTGAACTCAAAAAAGAAGCATGTGTCTTTTTTAATTGAAGAAAAACTTTAGCTTCTGCGAAACCCCTTGATCCTGGCTGGTTTGTCTTTAGACAAGTAAACACTGGGAGCGAAAACAGTATTAAGGGTTTTATCCTCAATCAAATTTCAGAGTCAGAATGTTTGTGGACTTGAAGCTCTCGCGTCAGAAATCTATGCGCCCGATTCGTACCTTTAACGTTACACCCACACTACCCGCTTCGTTAGCTCCTTTACGTCAGCTTGCTGAGAATATCCATTGGGATTGGGATGTGGAGACTATTGACTTGTTTAAACGCCTGGACCCCGACCTGTGGGCATCCAGTCGCTACAACCCGATCTTGATGCTGAGTACTATTAGCCAAGATCGGCTCCAGACAGTGGCTGAGGATGGTGGGTTTCTTGCTCAGATGCACCGTGCCGTCGAACGTTTAGAGCATTATCTGAGCGCTCAATCATGGTACGACGTCAATCGGGCTAATCCGACCTCCCATGAATGCTATGCCTACTTCTCTATGGAGTTTGGCTTGACCACCTGTCTGCCTGTATATTCAGGCGGTTTAGGTGTGCTAGCGGGCGATCACCTGAAGACGGCTAGCGATTTGGGACTGCCCTTGGTGGGTGTTGGTTTGCTCTACCAAGAGGGTTATTTTGCCCAGTACCTCAATGCCGATGGTTGGCAGCAAGAACGCTATCCCATTAATGATTTTTACAATATGCCCCTGGCGCTAGAGCGGGATCAGGAGGGCAACGAATTACGGATTGCTGTCGATTTTCCAGGACGTAAGGTGTATGCTCGCATCTGGCGTGTAACGGTAGGTCGTGTCCCACTCTATTTGTTAGATACTAATATTGACCCCAATGCGCCCCACGATCAGGATATTTGCGATCGCTTATACGGTGGCGACATCGATATGCGCATTCAGCAAGAAATGATGCTGGGCATTGGTGGAGTGCGGATGCTGAGGGCTCTGGGTCTACACCCTTCAGCCTATCACCTCAATGAAGGCCACTCGGCGTTTCTGGCTTTAGAACGCATCCGCATGCTGATGGATGACCATAGCCTCAGCTTTAGCGAAGCGCAGCAAGTGGCTCAAGCCAGCCAGCTATTTACGACCCACACCCCCGTACCGGCTGGGATTGATCTGTTTCCCCCAGACAAAGTATTTCATTACCTGGGGCATTATGCCGCCCACTTTGGCCTATCCCACGAGCATTTTCTGTCCTTTGGGCGAGAAAGCGAAGGCGATCTGAATTCGTCCTTTAGCATGGCGGTTTTGGCCATTAAGATGGCGTCATTTGTCAACGGCGTTAGCAAGCTACATGGAGCCGTTTCCCGAGGTATGTTTGGCGGGCTGTGGCCAGACTTGCCCAGCGATGAAGTGCCGATTACCTCCATTACCAATGGCGTCCATACCCGTAGCTGTGTTGCCAAATCGACCCAGGAACTCTACGACCGTTACCTGGGACCCACCTGGGATAGTGCCAGTGTGGACGATCCTATCTGGGATAAAGTCAGTGCCATTCCCGATGAGGAAATCTGGCGTAACCACGAGAATTGTCGCTCCCATTTAGTGGTTTCTGTGAGAGACCGGCTATGTAAAGCGGTGAAAGAGCGAGGAGGCTCCCACTTAGAAATGGAGAGAGCCCAGGAGGTTTTGGACCCTGGCATCTTAACCATTGGCTTTGCCCGTCGGTTTGCTACCTACAAGCGGGCAACGCTGTTTCTCAGAGACGTAGAGCGTCTGCGTAAGATTGTTGAAAACTCTCTGGGTCGTCGGGTACAGTTTGTCATTGCGGGTAAGGCGCATCCTAAAGATATTCCAGGCAAAGAACTGATCCGCAACATTATTCACTTTACTCGCGATGAAGGGTTAGACCGCTCCATCGTGTTTGTTCCCAACTACGATATCCATGTGGCCCGTTGGATGGTGTCGGGCTGTGATGTCTGGCTCAACAATCCCCGTCGTCCTCGCGAAGCATCGGGGACCAGCGGTATGAAAGCAGCGATGAACGGTCTCCCTAACCTCAGTGTTTTGGACGGCTGGTGGGATGAAGCCGATTACGTCAGCACTGGCTGGCCGATTGGATCTGGTGAAGACTATGACGATCCTGACTATCAGGATGAGGTCGAAGCTAATGATCTATACGAGCTGTTGGAAACCGCTGTGGTTCCTCTTTTCTATGAGCGGAATGAGCACGGTATTCCTCGGGGTTGGGTGGCCAAAATGAAGGCGGCTATCCGGTTGAACACACCGGCGTTTAATACTGCACGTATGCTGCAGGAATATGCGACTCAGGGGTATTTTGCGGCGTCGGATCGGGGTCGTCAGCTGGTGGCTGATAACTTCACCCCGGCTAAGGCTCTGGCTCAGTGGCAATCAGAATTAAGTCGCTATTGGGAGCACATTGCCGTCCATGAAATCAGCTTGTCCCATGACACGAACTTGCAAGTCAATGAACCGCTGCAGGTGACAGCCCGTGTGCAGCTAGGAGAGTTGCAGCCGACCGATGTCTCCGTGGAATTCTACCAGGGCGGTATCGATATTGATGGGGAGTTGCGAGGTGGTCAGGCCGTGGCCATGATTTACCGTGGCCAGGATGCCGATGGCTCCAGTCTGTACACACTGAATGTGGCTTACTACAATAGTGGGCTCCAGGGCTTTTCCCTGCGAGTTTTACCCAACCACGATTACTTGAGTAGCCCCTACATGCCGCGTCTAATCTACTGGGCTGACCCCGACCGTGTTCGCATTGTCATCGGTGATTTAGAAACCGTTGAACCTGCGTCAGTCAATGCTTAGGCTGCTTTTAGCGCCGGCTACTGTCTTTTAGCAGGCTATCTTTCCGTCGGTTACTGTGGGCTTGTAATGAAGCTTCAATAGTAGCTAGCACCGATTGGCTCAAGGCCTGATAGTCATAGCCCCCCTCCAGTCCAAACAGGACGCGGGGGGCTATCTGATGGCAAGCCGTAGTCAAGATGCCATAGTCGGCGGGCATTAAATCAACCCCAGCTAGGGGGTCAGCCGCCGTGGCATCGTAACCGGCGCTGACGATTAGTAAATCTGGCTGAAACTGTTTCAAGAATGGGATGACCTGCTGTTCAAACTGGGTTTGATAATCCTTGAGGCGACTGCCAGCAGCTATGGGAACATTGAGCACATTGTTATATTGGCCTGTTTCGCTGGTTGCTCCGGTGCCTGGGTAGGCGGGCATTTGATGGAGTGAGCAGTAGGCAATTTGGGGATGATTGCCCACTAATTGCTGGGTGCCATTGCCGTGGTGGACATCCCAGTCGAGCACGGCAACACGGTTAATGGTGGGCCGGTCGAGGGCATAGCGGGCTGCAATGGCAGCATTGCTCAGCAAACAAAAGCCCATGCCCCGGCTGTATTCGGCATGGTGACCGGGGGGGCGGGCCAGGACGAATCCGGCAGTGTCGTGATTTAGCACATAGTCCACACCGTCCAGCCAGGCGGCGGCGGCAAGGAGGGCAGTTCCATAGCTGGCGGATGAGACGGGGGTGTCGCCATCCAAACGACCGCCGCCCCGCTCGGCAATGCGCTCTAGGGTCAGGACATAGGCCGGGTCATGCACGGCATTAACCCAGGGTAGGGGATTGCGATCGCACGGTTCTACCCACTCCAGCTGTGGAGCGATGGGATGCGCTTTTAAGGCAGTAACGACTGCTGTTAGCCGCCCCGCATTTTCAGGATGGCCAGGTCCGGTGTCATGGTCTAAAAAACGCTCAGAATAAATTATCCGAAAAGGAGTCTGTCCAGGGGCAACGGAGGTTACCATTAATTTTTCTCTCCAGAGTCTTTAAAGCACGTCAAATCAGCTCTTTTTCGGTTTCTCCTGCGCTAATCCATCCCCAGGGGTTATTTGGACAGTTAGAGGGGGCTGAAGGATCTGGCCCAAACCCTTGTATTTCATAGGGTTATGGTGTCCATCAAGAATGCCAATAGTGTGCTAAAATTTTATGCATTCTTAGTGAAAATTTCCCAGGAAAACTTTCCCCAATATCCCCTATTTAGGGTACTTGAAAAGCTTACTAAGAACCGGTCAAGTTAGGCATTGTTTTTCTGGCGTTTTTGGAGTCTCCCTTCTGTATGAGTAATCCCCAAGAGCGGATCGTATCCACCGATCTGCGCAACGAGATGTCCCGGTCCTACTTAGAATACGCCATGAGCGTGATTGTAGGACGTGCCCTGCCAGATGCTAGGGATGGTCTCAAGCCGGTGCATCGTCGTATTCTCTATGCGATGCATGAACTGGGATTAACTGCGGATAGGCCCTTTCGAAAATGTGCTCGTGTTGTGGGTGAGGTGTTAGGTAAGTACCATCCCCATGGCGATACGGCAGTCTATGATGCCCTGGTACGCATGGCTCAGGACTTTTCCATGCGGGCACCCCTGATTGATGGCCATGGTAACTTTGGCTCTATCGACAACGATCCGCCAGCGGCGATGCGATATACCGAATCGCGGCTCCATGCCTTAACCAGTGAGGCTTTACTACGAGATATTGAGTCCGAGACGGTTGACTTTGCTGATAACTTTGACGGTTCTCAGCAGGAGCCTACAGTGATGCCCGCGCGGGTGCCTCAGCTTTTGCTCAACGGGTCTTCAGGTATTGCCGTGGGGATGGCCACCAACATTCCTCCCCACAATTTGGGTGAGCTAGTGGACGGTGTGGTTGCCTTAATCCAAAATCCTGAGATTACGAGTCAGGAACTGATGCAGCAGCATATCCATGGGCCGGATTTTCCCACCGGAGCCTTGATTGTTGGCAGCAATGGGATTCGTGATGCATATCTCACGGGGCGTGGTTCGGTCACGATGCGTGGTGTTGCTACCATTGAAACCCTTGAATATACAGGGCGTCCTGACCGTGAAGCGATTGTTATTACCGAGCTGCCCTATCAGACCAATAAGGCCGGTCTGATTGAGAAAATTGCTGAGATGGTCAATGACCGTCGTTTGGATGGTATTTCAGACATTCGTGATGAGAGCGATCGCGACGGCATGCGGGTGGTGATTGAGCTGAAGCGCGATGCCTATCCCAAGGTGGTGCTCAACAATCTCTATAAACAGACACCACTCCAGAACAACTTTGGCGTCAACATGCTGGCCCTGGTGAATGGTGAACCTCAGCTGTTGACCCTGCGACAGTTTTTAGAAGTCTTCCTGGAGTTCCGGGTAGAGACGATTACCCGCCGCACCCGTTATGAGTTGCGTAAGGCCGAGGAGAGAGACCATATCCTTCAGGGCTATCTGATTGCTCTGGCCAACCTTGATGCGGTGATTGCGCTGATTCGTCATGCTGCGGATGTGGGCACTGCCAAGCAAGAGCTGATGGAGTCCTACGAGCTATCCTCTGCCCAGGCCGATGCGATTTTGCAGATGCAGTTACGTCGTTTAACTGCCCTGGAAGCTGACAAAATTCAGCAGGAACATGAAGCACTCCAGGAGAAAATTGTTGATCTGCGCGATATTTTAGCCCGGCGTGAGCGAATTCTGGCCATTATTGAAGAAGAATTGCAGCAGCTGCGTGATATTCACGCTAACGAACGGCGGACGATAATTGAAGCGGCTGAGGATGAGCTGACAGATATCTCTCTGATTGCCAATGAGCAGGTAGTAATTCTGGTGACTGAGCAGGGCTACATTAAACGGATGCCTGTCTCCACCTTCGAAGCGCAGAATCGGGCGACCCGTGGTAAATCTGGAACGCGCATGAAAGATGATGATGCCATTGAGCATTTCATCACCTGCTGTACCCATGACCATGTACTATTTTTCACCGATCGGGGAGTGGCCTACACCCTACGGGCATACCAGATTCCAGAAGGCTCTCGGGTGGCGCGGGGTAATCCGATTGTGCAGATGCTACCCATCCCGCGAGAGGAAAAAGTGACTTCGGTGCTAGGGGTACAGGAATTTGTCGAAGATGTTTATCTGGTGATGCTGACCCAGGGCGGCTTTATCAAGAAAACAGCCCTATCTGCTTTTAGTAATATCCGGGCCAATGGTTTGATCGCGATTTCCTTGGGAGAAGGCGATCAGCTGCGTTGGGTGCGGTTAGCCCGAGCCGAAGACAGTATTATCATCGGTTCTCAACAGGGGATGACAATTCACTTTAGGGCCGATAACGATCAGCTGCGTCCCTTGGGGCGTCCTACTCGCGGTGTCAAGTCGATGTCTCTGCGTCAGGGCGATCGGCTGATTAGTATGGATATCTTACCGGCTGCGGTAACTGCACAGGTGGCGGCTTCCAATGATACTGACGATGCAGACGATGTTGAGGCAGCTGTCGGTGAAGAAGCTGGTGGCCCCTGGGTATTGGTGATTGCGGCTGGTGGTTTGGGTAAGCGGGTGCCGGTTGATAACTTCCGGCTGCAGAATCGTGCCGGTATGGGCTTAGTAGGGATGAAGTTCCGTAAGGACAACGATGAGCTGGTGGCTCTGCGGATTGTCAACCCTCGGGATGAATTGATGTTGGTGACTCAGCGTGGCATTATCATTCGCCAGGCCATCGATGCGATTTCAATTCAGTCACGGATGGCGACAGGAGTGCAGCTGCAGCGTTTGGATGATGATGATGCGATCGCAGCTGTTGCCGTTGTTCCAGAACTGGATATTGACGATGAGCTTGTTGACGACGAAGAGTCAGCATCCGCTGAAGCCGAGCCCGTTGATACTACTGATGCTCCAGTGGCCGCTGAAGCCGAGACAACGCCTGAGCCACCTGCAGAAGATGCACCTGTAGATGATGAGTAGTCTCTGATTGCCGACTCCCCTGAGGTGATCTCTACCAAGGGGGATGTATCAAAATCCGCCAAAAATCCGCTAATTGGGGCTTGACAACCCCAAAAAATCATAGAAGCTACGCAGTTGTACCTAGAAATACAAGGGATTTATTACAAAGTCTGCTATTAATAGTGCTTCCGGGGAAAAAAATTGATATTAGGCGCTAACCTAAAGTGCAAACATGAGTGCAAACATGCTTTGTGTTTAGGTCTAGTGTCGTGCTCGGCACATAGCACATATTAGATGTTCAGTAGGCATAGGGATAACAATGACTCAACTCCACGGGGTGGTTGGGTTTGACTGGTTAAGTCTGAACCCGACGTTCAATCTTGCTCAGACAAATCCGATTACGCAATTTACGAATACCATCAGCAGTCAGCTGGGTACGTTTTTGCCTGGGCTACTAGGCGCGTTTCTCCTTTTGATTGTGGGTCTTGTAGTTGCCACAATCGCTAAGGCATTTGCTAAGTTTTTGCTTAGCAAAACAAGACTAGATAATCAGCTAGCAACCAAGGCCGGACTTGGCGATGATGTGTCGGTCGAGAGCACAGTAGGTAGTGTTGTGTTCTGGGTGGTGATGCTATTCTTCATCATCGCCATTTTGAATGCCCTCAAACTGGATACTGTTTCAGAGCCCATTAGTGGTCTGTTACAAACCGTTTTCGAGTATGTTCCTCGATTGGCCGGAGCGGCGGTTATCCTGTTTGTTACCTGGGTGATTGCTAAAATCGCTAAGGCCGCTGTCGTCAATGGTCTGGGCCGTTTTAATTTAGATGAGCGTTTGTCTGAGCAAACCGGTGTTGATGCTGAAGGCAATGTCTTTCAGGTCAATGAAACCCTGGGGAATGTCATTTATTGGTTTATTTTCCTACTATCGCTGCCGCTGGTTCTCAGTGCGCTGCAGCTGCCCGGTCTCCTCGGTCCGGTTGAGGAATTACTAAATGAGTTTCTATCGGCGATTCCTCAGATACTGACGGCGGCCATTGTTTTTGGTATCGGTTGGTTAGTGGCCAATATCGTGAAGGGGATCGTCACCAATTTACTGATGGCGACTGGTGCTGATAACTTTGGTGCCCGCTTTGGTCTGGCAGCTCGTCCCGATGAAGGTGTTTCTGTTTCCAGTCTGGCTGGTGTTTTGGTCTACACCTTGATTTTGATTCCGGCTGCGATCGCAGCTCTGAACGAGCTCGATATTGATGCGATTTCAGGCCCAGCTGTGGATATGTTAGAGCGAGTGCTCTTTATCATTCCTCAGGTGCTGGCAGCGGGTGTCGTGCTGACTGTGTTCTACTTTATCGGTCAGTTTGTGTCCGATTTAGTCGTCAGTCTGCTGTCAGGGCTTGGCTTTGACAACGTTACCAATGTCCTAGGGCTGCCTGAGCTGTCTGCTCCAGAGCAGGAGGCCTCTACCTTGCCTGAAGGCGAGCCTATGCCTGCCGTGGAGCCACCTCAAAAGTCACCCTCCGAGATTGTTGGGGTGATTGTTCTTGTCGGCATCGTTTTATTTGGAGCCATCACCGCTACTGAGATTCTTGATTTTCCGGTACTCACCGATATCGTCAAGAATATCATGGCTGTTTCTGTGCGGGTACTTAGCGGCATTGTTGTCTTTGCCATTGGTCTATATGCCGCGAATCTAGCCTTCCGGTTGATTGACGGTATGGGGATGTCGGCTTCAAATACCCTGGCTCAAGTTGCTCGCATTGCCATCATTGCTTTTGTCGGAGCCATGGCATTACAGCAAATGGGTGTGGCTACTAGCATCGTTAATTTAGCCTTTGGCTTATTGTTGGGAGCAATTGCAGTGGCCATTGCGATCGCATTTGGCCTGGGTGGACGTGATGTTGCCGCCGATAACCTACGAGAATGGGTGAATCATCTAAAGCAGTAGTTACTTAGGTTGAAGGCCTGATTTTTCTAAGGGCAGCTTCAGCCTAATCCCACCAAACTTAAACCCGCAGAAGGAAGCTAACAGAGTTTCGTTTCTGCGGGTTTGCTGATTGTTCAAACCTGTCATCATGAAACTTAATTTTTAAGTAAGGTAAAGATGGTGCTTTAAAGAACACAGCGTACACGCGTTTTTCCCTGCCTACTCCTAAGGACATCAATCTATGAATAGCAATGATCTAGCCCAGTATATTGAAGCCACTGACGGGATTAGTAAACCCTGGCTACTGATACAGCTACGACTCAAGAAACTGCAAGAACGTCGCCATGAACTCTCCGCAGATGATTATGCCAAACAAGTGGCCGATATCCATGATGACTTAATGAAGCTCGGCGAGTGGTGGGTTGGTCGTGAACGCGATGTTTTCTAAAAAAACTTGATATAGATGGGGAAGATCTACAAAAA
Source organism: Leptolyngbya sp. Heron Island J (assembly GCF_000482245.1). Lineage (GTDB taxonomy): Bacteria > Cyanobacteriota > Cyanobacteriia > Phormidesmidales > Phormidesmidaceae > Leptothoe. Next base: position 18,020 of record NZ_AWNH01000037.1, read on the forward strand.
TGTTGGATAAAAACGCCGAGAAACCTGTTGCCAACGGTGCTGATGAGGATGCGAACGTCAATGAAACTGCACCTGCTGTCGACTTGAGGTCGTCAAAGTATTACATCAGTCGAGAGTTAAGCTGGCTTTCATTTAATGAGCGAGTGCTCCATGAAGCCCTCGACCTGCGGACACCGATGCTAGAGCGGCTAAAGTTTTTAGCTATTTTTAGCAATAACCTGGATGAATTCTTTATGGTCCGTGTGGCCGGGATCAAAAAGCAAATTGAGGCTGAGGTTAATCGCCGTACACCTGATGGACGCACACCCATCGAACATCTACAGGCCATCAGCGATAAGCTCAGACCAACATTTGCCAAGCAACAAGATTGCTTTTTGCAAGTCAGGTCGCAACTTCATGAATATGGCATTCATCTGTTGGACTACGACGATCTCAACAGTAAGCAAGTAACCTATTTACAGGCTTATTTTGAAGATCAAATCTTTCCGGTACTGACTCCCTTGGCCGTTGATCCGGGGCATCCCTTTCCCTACATTTCAAATCTCAGCCTCAATCTGGCTGTTGTTGTGCGTGAAGCCGACTCTGAAGAAACTCACTTTGCCCGGATTAAAGTTCCTAAAGTCTTACCGCGCTTTATTCAACTTCCAAAAGCACTCCAGCCTGAAGATTCCTTATGGGCAGCGGTTCCCCTGGAGCAGGTCATCGGCAAAAATCTCACGTTTCTGTTTCCTGGCATGGTGGTCGAAGAGTATTACACGTTTCGCATCACTCGGAATGCCGATGTATTTATTGAAGAAGATGACGCCGATGATTTAATGCTGGCGTTAGAACAGGAACTCCGTAAACGCCGTTTGGGAGGGTCCTTGGTGCGTATGGAACTACAGGCGGATACGTCGCCTGAAGTGCGGGCCACTCTGTTGACAGAGATGGATTTGACTGAGAATGATATTTATGATGTTACGGGGTTAATTGGTCTTGGCGATTTGATGAAGCTGATCGGGCTGCCCCTACCAGAACTCAAAGATCCCGACTGGTCCGCTGTGATCCCTGCCCCATGGCATCGGATTACTCGCGATGATCCCGATGGTGAGAGGGATGACGTATTCTCTATAATTCGCCGTCGCGATCGCTTAGTCCACCATCCCTACGTTTCCTTTGCTGCCACCGTGCAACAGTTTATTACTCAGGCGGCGGCTGACCCCGATGTGCTGACCATCAAGATGACGCTCTATCGTACATCGGGAGACTCTCCGATTATCAGTGCTTTGATCTCAGCTGCCGAAAACGGCAAGCAAGTTGTTGCCTTGGTAGAACTCAAAGCTCGTTTTGATGAAGAAAATAATATTAACTGGGCTCGCACCCTTGAAAAAGCTGGTGTACACGTCGTTTATGGCCTTCTAGGGCTAAAAACCCACACCAAAGTAGCCCTTGTAGTGCGTAAAGAGCACGATGGCATTCGACGCTATGTACACATTGGGACCGGTAACTACAATCCCAAAACTGCTCGCATCTATACCGATCTGGGCCTGTTAAGCTGTAGTGAAGAGCTGGGTGCAGACTTAACCGATTTATTTAACTACCTGACAGGGTACTCACGACAAAAAGCCTATCGTCAGTTACTGATTGCTCCCATTACCTTACGAGAGCGGATGTTGGCTTTGATCCAGCAAGAAGCTAGCCATGGTCACAATGGTCGCATCATTGCAAAAATGAATTCGCTGGTGGACCCAGGTATTATTCAAGCTTTGTATCGAGCCTCTCAAGCCGGTGTCAGCATTGATCTGATCGTGCGTGGTATCTGCTGTCTGACGCCTGGCATTAAAGGTGTTAGTCAAAATATTCGCGTGGTCAGCATTATTGGTCGGTTTTTAGAACATTCCCGGATTTTTTACTTTCAAAACGACGGGAACGAACAGTTTTACATTGGCAGTGCCGATTGGATGCCCCGTAATTTAGACCGTCGAGTCGAAGCGGTCACGCCAATCCTGGCCCCTCACCTCCGTCGGGACCTGACGAATCTGTTAGAGACCTGTTTGTCGGATAATCGCCAGGCTTGGGAAATGCAGGCAGATGGGACCTATGTACAGCGCCGCCCTCAATCCAATGAACCTGAAAGCAGCACCCATGAGTCTTTAATGAAACAGGCTCAAGCCCTCAAAGCCTACTAACCTCCAATTCAGTCAATTGGCTGAGGAATGTGAGTCAGTAAATGCCGGCATGTTGGGGAAACTCACAAAATGTCAGGTTCCATTCAATATTTTTGATGGGTTATCCAGTTAAATAATGCAGTTTAATCGGCAATTTTGCTGATGAATATGGACTGAAAAGGCGTGGTTAAGCATGAAGCATTTTGTTAAAAATGTGTCATCTACCCACGTGTGTTGAGAGGAGTGTACGTCATGCTAACAATCTGTGTGGGAACTGTTCAAATGCCTAAGTACTCTTAGAATTAGGACATCCATAAGTTCTCATTGACCATGATATGATTAAGGTTATTAAGTACGTACATTTCCGGATCAGCATCAATTAAAACATCATATTTTTAAATTTCATTTATATAAACCAATAGGGCCAAACATATAAATTTTCGACCAGCTCCTATCGAAAGACTTGCGTTTCTAAAACAGTTGATTGAAATTAGTCAATATAGCCGAGTAAATAAATTGTTCAAGTCTGTGATGCTTCGATTGTTATTATTTGCATTCGAAAAAATCACGAGAAAAGTATGATTTTCATTGCTTGAGAAACTTGAACTTATTGGTGATTTAGGTGTATCTACCCAGTTGTTAATTACTTCCCATCTTTATTTATATCAAGAGAGTGCGAAGCAATTAAACGGTTCTTTAGTTGCTTGAATGGTTTTTTGGGGAAGAGAAATTGATATCGATATTACGCTTATATCGAATTGATTTCTTCCACATACAACCCGTGATCCATTGCGGCTCTATCTGATTTTTATCACTTCGAATACCGTTCCTTGATCGGATTTCTCCCATGGTTTTAGCAGGCACTATTACGCAAAAAACATTACATCCCCTCACTTTGTTGGCACAGCTTGTAGGGCGTCAAGTCAGTGGTGAACTCCTAGTAGTTTCCAATGATGTGCGGTGGTCTTTGTGGTTACAGCGGGGTAAGCTTTTATTTGCAACGAGTTCTCAAAACGGATTCGATGCACTGAGGTTTGAAGGACGTCAACTGTTCCCTGAGACGCTATCTGATCTAGTGCTTGCACAATTGCAGCTCTACCATCGTCAGTACACTCATCAAAGTAATGATCTGACCGCCGACTATCGAGCTATTCGCTGGTTAGTAGAGCAAGAACACATTGCGTTTGACCAGGCGGGGCAGTTTATTCGTGCGCTGGCGGTGACAACGCTGACATCCTTGCTGAGGGTGAATCGTGGTAGCTATGAGGTCAATAGCTTTAGCAATATTGTTGACTATCCTACGTTTTGCACATTAGATATTCGCACCCTGGTGGAGCAGTGTCATCAGGAATCGGCCTCCCTGACTAAACGAGATAATACCCCCATTAGCGACATGCCTGCACCTAAAAGCAGCAAAGTGGCTCAGGCGAGTGTACCAGGGAGTGACATTAATACACTGTTGAAACAGGCGTCTCCGACTACATTTGAGACTTCCTTGCAGGCTCTAGGGTCAGACCCGTTTACGTCAACTCTGGCCAATAAATCCAGTGCATCTCCTTCATATCAGCTTGTGTGCATTGACTCTGATGATCAGTGCTTACAGGAATTGCGTGGGTATTTGGAGGATACGGTCTTCTCGATTACATCGGTGGATGATGTGGCCACAGCGGTGGCAGACCTAGCAAAGTGTCAGCCCGATTTGATCATGCTGACCACTAGCATGGAGGGGCTGAACGGTTTTGACTTATGTTCTCATCTGCGTCGCCATCCGCAGTACAAGGATGTGCCGATTATCCTGATGGCTAGAAAGACTAGCATCATTGGTCAGCTTCGGGCTAAGTTCTGCGGTGCTTCGTACTATATTGGTAAGCCGATCAATCGCACCAAACTGATGGTGAAGCTGTTCACCTTACTGGTTTAGGTGGCTGTTGTTGGGGATGACCCGGACTCCGCTGAGGTGGACAGCTGTTCACCTCTCTCCAAAAATTGATAGACCTCCGACTTTTGTTACGTGACTGCTTTCACTGTAGCCAGGTTAATGGGATGTCCAACTGGTGAGTTGCTCTTGCCCATGTCGATGAGCGGTGTTGTGTTCTACAGGCTCAATTGAGTGAAAATGGTTGTAGTCAACAATAGAGCGACCTGCATCGTTGGTCGAAATAATATCTACAAATTTGTGATTCCAATAGATGTCGTAGGCACTAAAGGAATGGCGAGCGTGGATTGTTTGGGACAGAGTTTCGTCTAAACCCGTCAACGTGACAATAATCTCAGCTCGATTCTTACGCAATGTTTCTGGGGTTTCTCCATAAAAAGGGCTATCGCTAGTTAGGCGATGCATGGCTGTCCAGGAGAGGCTAAAAACAGGGGTGTGGGAACGCACCAAGGGTAAATCATGGAATCGGCGAATATACTCACCTTCTTCTGTGGTTTCATCCCTGACCAGGGTGACCCACAGCTGAGCTTCTAAAATATAGTTACGGCGCTCGTTGGCGGTCCGAAACATCAGTGTGGGCACCCCGTTAAATGGTGCTACGACGGCAACGCGACTATAGAGAATACGAGCAGTGGGCAGGGAAAAGCGGGCAAATACTAGACCCGTGGTCATGGCGATAAAAAACAAGCCAAATATTGACTCGATTACCACTAGCGAGTGGGTGTAGGTGCTGGTGGGATACATGGCACCGTAGCCAATGGAGGCCATGGTTTGGACACTAAAGAAGAAGATGTCTTGAAAGTGGCCACTGCGCATGTTTGCGATCGCATCTGCATCCACGCTGTAGGCAATGGCAAACAAGCCATTGACTAGTAAATAGCAACCACTGACCAGGATGATAAATGCAGGCCATGAGATGGTCAGCAGAATATGGTAAAGATCTCCCCAGTAAGAATGAGTAATACCGATCCGCTCAATGTTGGGGTAGCGCTGCTCTCGGTACAACAGTAGCCGCCTTGAGGCACGACGGAGTCTGGGTTTTAGCATACGTACAAATTTGTCGGGATAGAACAGTTGGGAATCAGCCTGGAGGCACAGCCTATAGCCAGATACGACAAACTGATGGCACAGGACCGCTTGGGTGGCCATCCCATGTCGCAGACCGGGCATACCCCTATGACGATGAAGGTGCCAGGCTGAATCGTAGGATTTATAAGGGTTTCAGCTGGTAAAGGTTAAGAATCTAAGGTCGAAGGCTTAAGCCACCTAAGATAGCTCAATCCGGAAGGTGTTACAAAATTTTATGCTTTGTTTCAGCTCATTGTAACTAAAACCGCTGGCTTTCCTAGCATTGGTTTTGCGATCGCATAATTCAATCCAGACGGTTTATACAGACCATACATAGACACAGTACATAGATACAGTGACCATAGGCACGGTGATAGAGGCATAGCCAGGATGGCCTGATGCTTACATCAGCTTTACGTATATTGACCTTATTTGCGCCATTATGCTGGCTGTCATTGACAAGCGCCTATATTCCTAATACAGGTGATTTAATAGACATAATCTTGGGCATATTGGGCAGATTAAAGAAAATCTGGCTGTAATTTCACTGAGCCAAGATGTTGTATTTGTTAGAAATGATGACATTAAGACAACAGAACATGGGCATTTTGGGGTTTTTGCACACCACTAACCAGACCGCTCGGCTCAGTGTCAAGCTGTTCATGGGAGCCTGGTTATTAAGCTGTGTGCCTGTCATGGCCGCCCCAACGCTTTCCAGTAGTTTGGCAGCGTCGCCTATGCTGCTAGCGCAGAGTCGGATCACGAGCCTGAGGGAAGGTGATCAAGGTCCCGCTGTCACAGAGTTACAGCGACGGTTATCCCGTAATGGACTATTTCCAACGGTTGTAAATGGGATTTATGGCCCTGCTACGACTCAGGCAGTACGACAGTTCCAGCGCATTCGTCGTCTGGATGTCACTGGGATTGCCGATCAAGACACCTTAGATTTGTTGGGCGTTAATCTCGATCTAATTCCCGTGGGGTTATCCCACCCTGACCATGGGTTTATTAGCTCCGACAGCATCACCCCTAATTCCAGCCGGGAAGATATCCGCACACTGCAGCGGGTTTTGAGAATGTTTGGGTTCAACATAACCGCTGACGGTGTGTATGGATCACAGACGCGGCAGGCTGTCAGAACTTACGAACGGACGGCAGGGCTCCCTGTGGATGGCATTGCCGATCGCACCACCCTAATTAATATGGGATTTAACGCTGGGGGAAATAATGTTGGCGGCAGCGCTCCCACAGGCAGCAGCCGATCGCCTCAGGGACGTTATGTTGCTGCGATCATTACCGCACCGTCTGAACTAAGCAAAGTCCAGCAAGATTTTCCCAATGCAACGGTGGAGAGAAATAACCTCGGCGAATATATCAGCATTGGTCGCTTTATCGACCCTGATGATGCCGATGACTGGGCTGACTTTGCCAGTGATCTAGGCTATGAAGCACGAGTACTGCGAGATTAAATGTTAGGGTTTGCAACGTCAATGAGTACAGGTTTGTCAAACATCCGCTAATATATACGCCATCCAGCCAATCTAGAGCGTTTTCAGCTGAACGGTAAATCTGTGCAAATCTGTATTAAGTTGACATCTATCAGCGTTATGTCAGGGAATTTTGCTATGCCTAAGTTGCTGACGGCTGCTGTGGTCAGCAGCGTTTTTTTCAGCCTGGGGCTACCTAGCCATGCTCAGCGCCTGCCCCCACCGTTAGAACCGCCGCCGTTGCCTAGCCCCAGCAGCGTTCCTCCCTCGGTGACCACCCCTTCACTGGCACCTGGCGATTTTGGTGCTGATGTAGCGGCATTACAACGAGCCTTAGACCGTAATGGCATCGATCCTGGTCCCATTGATGGTGCCTATGGGCCAATGACCCGGTCTGCCGTAGAACAGTTTCAGCAAATATACGATTTGCCAGTAACTGGAGTAGCGGGCCCTTCTACCCTCGACATTTTAGGCATCAACCCAACAGAAGCGATTGAGGTGGTTGTGGTTGACGACGACGGGGATGTGCAATCTGATGACACGCCCTATATCGCCGCTGTGATCGAATCCACCAGCAAGCTAGGCCAGGTGCGAAACTCCTTTGACAATGCGGTGGTGGACTATGTCCGCCAAGGCGAGTTCATCAATATAGGTCGCTATAGCAGTCACTCCGACGCTATGAGTCGAGTGCGTGAGGCTCGTAGTTTAGGGTTTGACGCCCGTATTCTATATCGGCGGTAGCTATTCAACGATTTTGAGAGCGCGACCCAGGCTAGGAATGGAAGGACAGTGCTGAGTGTAGTGATAATACACTTCTTGGGAGCGTTCTAGATTCAGGTTTAGACCTAGGTTACCTCCCAGGGTGATCAGCCGTTGAATACCTTGGATGGCGATCGGATTAATCGTCAAGGTACATCCCTGGCGAGCCGCTTCTGGGTCGATGCGTAACGTCTGGCGTAAGGTTTGTAAGATTAGCCCTTCCAGTAGCGTTGCAGCCTTGGGTAAGGTGAGATGGCAGTGTAGGTGGTTGGCTTCAATGGCGATCCCTTCTAGTTCGCCGAGATAGCCGGTGCTAATGGCCAAAATGTGCTCATCAATGTCGCTGAGGTCTTGCTCTAAACGACGTAAAACATTAATGACACGATGGCTTAAGGTGATTTCAGCGGCTACTTGCAGCTCTCGGGGCACAGCCATATTTTCACGATGGAAGGCCATTAAGACGCCATAGTTTTCCCGATAAATCTGGGTATACAGCTGGTTGAGTTGCTCTAAAGTATTTTGGCTAAGCAACTGTATGATGTGCTGGCGTTCTTCACTAAACAGCTGCTGCAGATTAAAGGTGTATTCACCAAAATGGTTGTGGATAGTACCAATGATCTCCACCATGCTGCCTTGGGCAAATGTTCTGAGCACGGCGTCTTTGGCCCGAGCATAGGCCAGCCGATTTTTAAAGGGACGAATGCCGCAGAGAAACTCCTGTCCCCCGAAATGGCAGACGGCAAAGATATAGCTACCCTTGGCCTGGGTAATTTCTGACACGATGTTGACCTGTCCTAGTGCCAGGGTTAAAGGCCCCATGGTTTGCTTTTGATAGTCCTGGTGGATCAGCGTGTGGCAATATAGGCGTTGCTCACGATGATATGTGTGGAACAATGAGGACATGGCATAGTGGGCCACCACCTGCTCCACGCTGATACGGGAAGATTGGACCTGGGCGCGATAGACCCCAGCGCCGTTCTTAAAGAGGGGGATATTGCTGGGGGCCAGGGTGAGCTTGTCGATAAATTCTGCTTCCAGGGACTCACCGCAGATTTCTTCAGCTAACTCGATTGCCCGAGCCGCATACCGCAAAATTTGGGTACCTTCAGGTCGAGAAATTTCTTCAAAGAACCATCCACAGCTGGTATACATCAGCATGGCGTGGCGCTGCATTTCTAAAAGACACAGGGCGTCTGTGCGCTCAATCTGAGTCAGTTCGTGATGCTGATGTTGGTTAAAAAAACGTTCGATATTCAGGGGGGTGCGATCGCAAATTATATCGATATAGCTATCCCGAGCTGCCCAGGCATCTTTCAACAGCTCTTCACCCGTGATCTCATAAATTTCGCTGAGTTCATCCCGTAGCCAATCCAGAGCCTGACGTAAGGGTTTACGCCATTGCTGGTGCCATTCACCACCGCCGCCACAGCCACAGTCACTCTGCCAGCGTTCCACACCGTGGGCGCAGCTCCAGGCTGTGACCGGCTTAAGTTCTAACTCCCAGGTTGGGGGAAACAAGTTGAGGTAGTGGGCATAGCTAACCACCTTCCAACCCCGGTCAACAAACTCATGCTGGAGGGCATAGGCCAGGGCCCGTTCTGCTCCATCACGGTGGTGCCCAAAGGTTTCGCCGTCGGTGGCTACCGAAATCAGCTGGGCATCTTTGCGCTCACCACGAATAGCCTGGCCAATACGGTCGGCAAAGGACTGGGATGATTGCAAAATATCGCTAAAGCCCATGTCGCCAGAAATGGGACCGTCATAGACAAAAATATCGATATAGTTTTGCCCTGCCGGTAAGCCGGGTACAAAACACCGATAAGGACGGGTAGGGTCAATTTGCCCTCCACCAACTTCGTGCCAGTCTCCTGCTGCTTGGTCAGCTGTGGCCAGCTGACGACACCGCTGCACCTGGGACGGAGCGACAATGGTGAACTTAATGCCTTCCTGGATTAACACTCGCAGGGTGTCTTGATCGATGGCGGTTTCTGCTAGCCATATGCCTTCGGGATCGCGGTGAAAGCGCTTGCGAAAATCAGCGATCCCCCAGCGTACTTGAGTACGTTTGTCGCGCTCATTGGCCAGGGGCAAAATGATGTGGTTGTAGACCTGAGCAATAGCGTTACCGTGACCGTCGTTGCGATCGCAGCTAAGCTTATCAGCCGCCAAAATCCGCCGATAAGTTTCAATATCATGACGCTCCAGCCAGCTCATTAGCGTAGGGCCGATATTGAAGCTAATGGACTCATAATTATTGACGATTTGCAGAATCTCACCATTGTGGTCCATGATGCGTGCAAATGCATTGGGCCGATAAGACTCGCGTAAAATCCGCTCATTCCAATCATGGAAGGGAGCTGCGCCAGGCTGCCGTTCCACCGCTTCTAGTGAAGGATTTTCTCGTGGGGGTTGATAAAAGTGCCCATGGACGCATACATACACATCAGACGCGGGTGCCTCAGATGAAAGCATCTCAGGCGACAGCAGCAGCTCTTGGGAATCAGAGGCTGAGGCTGTCACAGAATGGAAGTTAACCATGTTGTGTGACTCTGCACTATAAGAAAAGACTTAAAAAGAGAATGGCGACAGCCTGTGACGGGATTTACCAGACCCAAGGTGAGCAGAACCAGAGACTTAGCCTGCCCAAATGAGCAAGCGCTTACTGCTCTCACGAACCTACGATAGTCCAATGACACTCTAACGGACTTACAATTTCTTCTCCAGAGTCGTTACGTTTCTCAAGGCGGTGTTACGTAACAAAATATTCTTTGCTCTGAGGGGCATGATCCCGTTGTCGTAGTGATAGTATGATGCCCCTGAGTAATGGGTTTCAGCTATTTTCGTAAGTGCCTAAAACAGTTGTCTTTAGGCAACCGTTTTGGAGAAGTGAGAGAAAATTACAGATTAAGAGAAAAACTAATAAGAGAGACAACCGCCTTAGCTGTTTATGCAAGCATGGTGGTTGCTTTTTAGGCTGGGGATCACGCCGGGATCGCGATTGTTTAACGAATCAAGAAACCTGGGCTTTTAACCCGTTGCTCTAAAAACCCAGGTCAAGCTGTGAGTATTTTGCCCCATCATTAAGACAGGCTTACCCCGAAGTAAGTCTTCGATAGATAGTTGGCAAGCCGCTTAAAGTTATTTTTGACTGCTGGACGAACACTTTCCCCTGAGGTGATCCCCAGGAGTTTAGCAAACGCTTGATCAGAGATCATGCCATTTTGATGCTGCTTGAATGCATCAATCACCGATATTAACTCATCGTTAGAAAAGTTATAACCCATGGATGCGGCCAGTTCGATTACTTTAGGGGCGCGCTGGCTGAGGGCTAAGGATTCTTCGGGATCAAGATTAACACTTGAGCTAATGTCGCCGTCGCCACAGCCCAGCAGTTGCTCAAGCTGCTTTTGGAGCACAGTATTATCGGCAGTCTTCTGCATAAACTGCAGAACATTGTGAGTAGTCATAGGCAGCCTCAGGGTAGGTTATTGAGTGAATAGATCATCACGAGTAGATACTCTAGAGTCTTTTCTATCACTAGCTATAACAACTCTGACCCGAAGCTAACGTTAACAAAAACAGAAATTTTACCGACCACCACCAGAACGTGTCCGTCCGGGCTTGCCATTGGGGTCAGGAACAAAGCGATTGCGGCTGCGATTACGACGTTTTTGGCGTTTGCTGTTAGATAGATAAGCCATGAAGATAGATGTCCTTTAATTAATGTTACGAGTAACGAGAGTGTTAAGCCTGTAACGGTTTTTGTTAACGTTGATGGCTCTCCCCTGGTGATCTCTTCAAGTAACACGTTCGGCATTCCGCACTTTTCTTATCTAACTTTTACCCAGACTAGACATTGCCAGACTAAACATTGATAGTCTGGGTCTGCTCGTTTGGGGATCATGATTATCAGAGGCGTCTGACCAGGCCCGGTAGAATATGGTGAGCCTGTGCGACACGAAGTCGCTCGAACGAGTGCTGTTGTGAAACATTGCAATAGCCAAACCAGTGTCTAGGTGAGTCCTCAATTCATCCATGCGTCATCGGTAACGATGGGGTGTGAAGCGATGGATAAAGCCGAAGGGAACTGAGAGCCCCAATTCGGTGCCCCGGTGAGAGGAAGTATCCGCGGATAAACGATAAGTGAACCGGCCTTAGGTTGCGACATAGATAGGTCAGCGAAAGG
>NZ_AWNH01000038.1 GCF_000482245.1 Leptolyngbya sp. Heron Island J
AGAGGATTTGAGATGACCATTGCAATGGGCCGTGCTGGAGCTAATCGAGGCGTCTTCGACGTCGTCGATGACTGGCTCAAGCGCGATAGATTTGTCTTCGTCGGCTGGTCCGGTTTGCTGCTGTTCCCCTGCGCCTTCTTGGCCATTGGCGGCTGGCTCACTGGCACCACCTTCGTTACGTCCTGGTATACCCATGGACTCGCGTCTTCCTATCTCGAAGGCGCTAACTTTCTGACAGTTGCTGTCTCCTCTCCCGCTGACAGCATGGGCCACTCCCTGCTCCTGCTCTGGGGGCCTGAGGCTCAAGGTGACTTCGTTCGCTGGTGTCAAATCGGCGGCCTCTGGGCGTTTGTCGCACTCCATGGTGCCTTCGCCTTGATTGGATTCATGCTCCGGCAGTTCGAGGTCGCTCGGCTCGTCGGCCTGCGTCCTTACAACGCCATCGCTTTCTCGGCACCCATCGCCGTGTTCGTGTCGGTGTTCTTGATGTACCCCTTGGGCCAATCCAGCTGGTTCTTTGCACCCAGCTTCGGTGTGGCCGCCATCTTCCGATTCCTGCTCTTTTTGCAGGGCTTCCACAACTGGACCCTCAACCCCTTCCACATGATGGGCGTTGCCGGTGTCCTGGGCGGCGCACTCTTGTGTGCCATCCACGGAGCTACCGTGGAAAACACACTGTTTGAAGATGGCGAAGGGGCTAACACCTTCCGTGCCTTCGAACCCACTCAGGCCGAAGAAACCTACTCCATGGTGACGGCAAACCGCTTCTGGTCTCAGATTTTTGGTATCGCCTTCTCCAACAAGCGGTGGTTGCATTTCTTCATGCTCTTCGTCCCCGTGACCGGGCTATGGATGAGTGCCATTGGCATTGTCGGTCTCGCACTCAACCTGCGAGCTTACGACTTTGTCTCTCAGGAAACCCGCGCTGCGGAAGACCCTGAATTCGAAACGTTCTACACCAAGAACATTCTGCTTAACGAAGGTATTCGTGCGTGGATGGCTCCTCAGGACCAGCCCCACGAGAAGTTTGTATTCCCCGAAGAGGTACTGCCACGTGGTAACGCCCTGTAAGGAATTACACGAAGTATAAGAAAAAGCTCTCAGTCATGACTGAGGGCTTTTTTATGCACTGACTTTTACACTTGTGCTATAGTCCAATCAGCACTAAGTGCTCCTGGTATTAAAAAACCGTTTAGGGATAAGGAGGTGATGCCCATGAGTGAAAGTAGCTGTATACGCATGGGTCTTCAGGTTGACGTGAGCTGGCTGTGTGCCGGGGCTGTTCTTTAGAACCAGCTTCAATATTTTGAAACTGACGAGCTAGAGTTCCTTCCGGCAGTCTAGTTTCAACCTAAGACCCCACTAGACCGCTCCTATCCTCAGGCTGCTGCGGCACCTCCCTGATAGGAGCGGATAGTTTTTTAAAAGGCACTTAATATTATTAATATTATTTCTGACAGCGCAACCATCGCTACCTACAGATGCCAACACTTCTCAGCCCTAACGAAATCCAGGCTCGCCTCGACACATTGCCCGACTGGACCCTTGAAGGTAAATCAATTCAAATGATCTTGACCTTTAAAGACTTTATTGAAGCAATTGCCTACATTAATAAAGTAGTAGAACCGGCTGAAACGGCTGGCCACCATCCTGATATTTCCATTTCCTACAATCGAGTAACCATAAGCCTTACTACCCACGATGCAGGAGGCCTTACTCAGCAAGACTTTGCCATGGCAAAAACGCTATCAGCCTTGTCATAACGGCTGCATACCGACTCAAGATTTTTATGTCAAAGGTCCTCCCCTATGAATAGGGGAGGACCTTTGACATATTTAGTACGGGGCACTCTTGCCAGCATGGCAATAAACCCAAACTTAACCACCTAAGTACCTGGAAGAAGTCCTCTCAACATAACGGACTCATAAATATAGCGGGTCACCTTGGTTCGAACAAACCATATCCCGACGTCTGGGTATCTCCAAGATGATACAGGGTTAATCTTCAGTAGCGATTTCTTGCCGTTACGAAGATCTATCCCCAAATAGAAGTCAGAAGCCAACCAGGTTTCCTAACAACATCTTTGCAACTCAGCATCATTGATCAATCACGCAATGTGATTGATCAAAATTTTCTGTGGCCTTAAAAAAACTCTATCCACCCCTAGTAAATGAATGACCATTTTTAACAACAAGCAACCCTCTATTGAAACCCAAATAAAGGTTTCAGCTAATCAGCACATTCATTTATCGTCTCTCACATTCATCCATCAACGATTCACTCAGACAAAAACACAGAAAATCTCAAATAACAACAACGTAGCTCTTCATACCAACTAAATACATATAAAATGCATTTTCAAATTATGCAAAATCTACATAAAAATCATTCAAAAAACAGAACAAGGACCAAAAAACAAAAATTAAGGCACCAAATAGAAACACAAAATGTGCATTCAGAAATGATGCAAAACCTACATAGAAATCATGAATAAATAGATTTTCTCCGAAAAAATAGTATTCATTTAAACACATTAAAATCACATTAAATGCAGATTAAAATAGAATTAAATTTTGTATAAAAACACACGGAAAGCTCTCAGAATCCTCTGATAGCTTGTTTTTGAGATTTTTTAATTAATAGCCTTTCTTTTCAAAGAATTGCTGTTTATCTCATCAATTAGGTGTGAGGAATAATAAATAATGACCAATCTTTGGAAAGCCGTAATGGCTGGCCCACTGCTTTTAGGTGCAGTTTTTTCTAGTTCCAATATTGCTGCAGAAGCTGCCGAGACTGTCAGCGTTGATGCTCTAAGCAACTCTGACTCCATTCAGCTAGCTCAGGTTACAAGCGTTTCTGAGCTGTCTGACGTTCTACCTTCTGACTGGGCTTACACTGCACTGCAGCGCCTGGTAGAAGAGTATGGTTGTATCGAGGGTTACCCCGATCGTTCTTTCCGCGGTAATCGCGCCATGACTCGTTATGAGTTTGCCGCTGGTTTGAATGCTTGCTTGGATGTAGTTGTTCAGCTGATTGATGCTTCCCCTGACGATCTAGATACTATTCGTCGTCTGCAGGAAGAGTTTGCTGCTGAGTTGGCAACTATCCGTGGTCGCGTTGACACTCTAGAAGCTGATGTTGCTGAGTTAGAAGCTAACCAGTTCTCTACAACAACTAAGTTGAAGGGGCAGTTGGATGCTCACCTGGTCGTTCCTTTTGATGGACCTGGGGATCTAGATGAACCCACCTTCCAGTATCGAACTCGTTTGAACTTGGATACTAGCTTTACAGGTGAGGACCGCTTGCGTACTCGTCTTCAGTTTGGTGATGCTAATAATGCTCTGAGTGGAGCTCCCGGTGGGTTCGCTGCAGCTGGTTCTGGTGGTTTCGTCGACGATGTTAGGATCGATGATGTGTACTACAGCTTTCCCATCGGTAGCCGTGTTTCCGCTATTATTGCCGCCAACAGCATTGTTTCGGATGACTTTGTAACTAGCACTATTGTGCCTTTTGACGGCCCTTCCGTTGCTGATTACGGTGGTCCCATGTTCTACGATCAGCTAGGCCTTGGTGGACAGTCTTTTGCAGCTGGTTTCAACATTGCTCTAACTGACAGCCTGATTCTGGACGCTGGTTATGCAACTAGCCAGGGTCAGGATGCAGACAAGGGTATTTTTGACGAGTATGAGTACCTCGTTCAATTAAATTACTTAAGCGATGGCCTGATCGACGCTGCTGTAACCTACATGGATGGCGAAAGTGGCGATGGTAACGGCGCTGACGGCATCATTGCTGGTTTACTAAGCCTTGACTTCGGAGGCTTCCAGATTGGTGGTTACTACGCTGACCAAGATGGCGATGAAAGCTGGCAGGCCGGTGTAGCTGTGTCCAACCTGTTAGGTACTGGTAACGCTGCTGGTGTCTATTACGTTGAGGACTTCAATGATGATGAGACTGCAGAAGCATACTACTCCATGCAGATCAACGAGTACTGGACTCTGACTCCTGCTGTCATCTACGGCCAGTTTGATGCCACTGGTGATGAGTCTTGGTATGGCGCTATCCGTTCCAGATTCAAGTTCTAGGACATCTTCTTAGATGTTGTGCATGGGGCTCTAAATTATCATCAGAACCCATGCCTAATTCTCATAACGCCTTAGAAACACACATAGACGATCAACTTCTGTGTAGAGATGTAGATGAGCACTCGTTTACTCTCTATGCAGAATTTCATGCCTTAGAAAGCTAAATATCTTAAAACTCTCCTCTGAAAACCCATCTATTCACACTGGGTCAGCAAAGTAACTGTCACAATTCAGAGAAAAAGTTTAATTGAGTAGAGGACCATATGCCATGGTGGCAGCCTGAACCAGGCCCATTCAATTGACCTATGATTAGTCAATTGAATATTCTTGTGCCTACTGGTTCTTCCTGAAAGGATCTGCTAGCATGTCATCAAGAGTAATTCTTGCGTATTTTTATATGCATTTTTGCTCTTTCTATGTGTTTAATGGTCTGAGTTTTTCAGCAGTTTTGCTGGTTTTCAGTCTGTTTTCTAAGGTGTGAGGATAACTGAATAATGTCTAATCTGTGGAATGCCTTATTGGCTAGCCCTTTTGTAGTTGGTACTGTCCTGTCCAGCACTGGTATTGCCGCTGAAACTGTCAGCGTTGATGCTCTAAGCAACTCTGACTCCATTCAGCTAGCTCAGGTTACTAGCGTTTCTGAGCTGTCTGACGTTCTGCCTTCTGACTGGGCCTACACTGCACTGCAGCGCCTGGTAGAAGAATATGGCTGTATTGAAGGATACCCCGATCGTTCCTTCCGCGGTAATCGCGCCATGACTCGTTATGAGTTTGCCGCTGGTTTGAATGCTTGTTTGGACGTAATCGTTCAGCTGATTGATGGTGGTAGCCCTGACGATCTAGAGACTATTCGTCGTTTGCAGGAAGAGTTTGCTGCTGAGCTAGCAACTATCCGTGGTCGTGTTGACACTCTAGAAGCTGATGTAGCTGAGCTTGAAGCTAACCAGTTCTCCACAACTACCAAGTTGAAAGGTCAATTGGATGCCCACTTGGTAGTTCCTTTTGAAACTGGTGATGATCTAGATGGTAATGATCTAGAAGATACAGACGAACCTACCTTTGAGTATCGTGCTCGTTTGAACTTTGATACCAGTTTCACTGGTGAAGACCGTTTGCGTATTCGTCTACAGGCTAGCGATCGCAATGATAACAGCGCGGTCAATGCTGGTTTCCCTGGTGGTCTAGCTAGCCAAAGTGGTCCTCAGGATGGTTCCGAGGACAACCTTGGTCTTGACGACGTTTACTACTCCTTCCCCATCGGTAGTCGCATTTCTGCGATCATTTCTGCTAACAGCACCGTTTCCGACGACTTCGTAACTAGCACTATCGTTCCCTTTGATGGTCCTAGCGTTGGTGACTTCGGTGGCCCCATCTTCTACGATCAGCTCAATATTGGTGGTGAATCGCTGGGCGTTGGCTTCAACGTTGCCTTCACTGACAACATCATTCTGGACGCTGGTTACGCGACTGGCAGAGGTCAAGATTCAACTAAAGGTATCTTTGACGAATATGAGTACATCGTTCAGTTGAACTATTTAAGCGATGGTTTGATTGACGCTGCTGTCACTTATATGGATGGTGAAGAAGGTGATGGCAATGGTACTGATGGCATTATTGCTGGTCTACTAAATCTTGACTTCGGTGGCTTCGAAGTTGGTGGTTATTTTGCTGACCAAGACGGCGATGAGAGCTGGATGGGTGGTGTTGCCTTCACTGACTTCCTTGGGACTGGTAGCTCCGCTGGTGCCTACATTGGTGAAGACTTTGACGATAACCTCGCCGTTGAAGGTTACTACAGCATCGAAGTTAACGAGTTCTGGAGCTTAACTCCTGCAGTTCTCTTCTCTGATCCTGACGACGGTGATGAGAATATCTTTGGTGTAATTCGTTCCACCTTCAGCTTCTAAGTTTGAGAGTCTAGTACTCTAACAAAAAAGGCCCCGCAGTTGCGGGGCCTTTTTTATGAACTCAAAACCTTCATTTCCTGAGGTAATAGAGCCAAAATCATATCCTTGTCATCAGTGCGAACAAGCCAGTAACCTGTTTTCGAGCCATCTTGAAGCGTTTCTTGCTCCAAAACAACACCAGTTTCACCAACGGCATACTCGGGATATAGAATTTGAACTCTATCGCCTGGTTGTATCACTATGGATATAGATGTCTGTACATGCTGTCTCAGAACACTATTCGACTAGTTTTGAAGTCCTTGAGGTTATTGACAATAATTATCCAAAATTCAAGATGACTATCTTGCTGCCAAGTGGCTGAGCTATGTCAATATTTGAATGCTGGTGGCTCAAGCCTTGACCGGAGTTTTCTCTAGCATGAGTTTAGAGCGCTTGAACATTTCAGGAATCTCGACAGGGTAATCTCCTGTAAAGCAGGCGGAGCAGAATGTTTCAGTATCTTGCTGGGTAGCCTGTAGCATGCCTTGCCAGCTTAGATATGCCAGCGTATCTACACCAATTTGAGCTTCGATTTCTTCTACAGATTTTGTTGCGGCAATGAGTTGCGACTGGCTGTCTGTATCAATGCCATAAAAGCAGGGGTGGGTGACCGGTGGCGATGAAATCCGCATATGAACTTCGGTAGCCCCTGCATCTCGCAAAGCTTTAACAATTTTTCGACTAGTGGTTCCCCTGACAATTGAGTCGTCCACTAACAAAATTCGCTTCCCTTCCAATACATCTCTCAAGGGGTTTAACTTAATGCGGATGCCCGCTTCGCGCATCAACTGGGTTGGCTGAATAAATGTGCGCCCAACATAGCGATTTTTGATTAATCCTTCTGCATAGGGGATGCCAGACGCTTCAGCAAATCCAATTGCAGCAGGAATTCCAGAATCAGGAACTGGCATAATCAGGTCCACATCGGCTGGGGATTCTTGAGCCAAAATATTACCCAGACGTTTACGATAGCTGTATAAACTCTCGCCATGGTATACGCTATCAGGTCTGGCAAAGTAGACCATCTCGAAAATGCATAGACGGCGTTGCGGTTGAGCCCACTGCAAGGACTTGATACCTGCTTCACTAATCCAGATCAGTTCGCCCGGTTGTACATCACGAATATGGTGGGCGTTAACAATATCTAAACCACAGGTTTCAGACGCAACGGCATATTGACCAGGTCCATTTTTAGGGTCATCGCCACCAAAGTATCCCAGCACTAACGGACGAATACCGTTAGGATCTCGAATCGCCAGAATACCTTCAGGGGTGGCAATAGTCAGACTAAATGCTCCTTCACACTGCTTACAGGCGTCAATCGCTGCCTCAATCCAGTCTTTGCCGTCATTAACGGCATCAGCCATCAACAATGCTATGAGTTCAGTATCAGTGGTGGTAAGCAGTGTATGGTTACGCTTGAGCAATTTTTCGCGTAGCTCAGCAGCATTGACTACATTGCCATTGTGGGCGAGGGCCATATCTCCCAATCGGGTAGATAATACGGCGGGTTGGGCATTGGCGACACGACTTGAACCCGTAGTGGAATAACGAGTATGCCCAACAGCCCATTGTCCAGGGAGACGCTGCAGTACCTCTTCATCAAAGACCTGAGAGACTAGCCCCATATCTTTGTGAACATTGAGGCTACCATGATCAAATGTAGCTATACCAGCTGATTCTTGCCCACGATGCTGCAAAGCATACAGACCAAAATACGTTAGTGTCGCAACATCGTCTTTGGGTGAAAAAACGGCAAATACACCACAGGCTTCTTCTGGTTTGTCAGGGTGAACATCCACGGTAGAAGTGTGAGCAAAAGTCTTAGTGGGAACAGGCATCTTGAGTCCACTTAGGGGTAATGACAGCAAAAAGAAGCAACTGAATACTTACAACTCAAGACACTGTCGGCTAGCAAACCGGGTCGATGCTTGAGGGGAGTGAGCTTAATACTTTCTTAATCACCCTGATCCTAGCACTCGAAGTTATTTGCGAGGGCTGATTCGCTAGATCAATCTATGTTGTTAAGCATTGAGAGCTTTTTCTATGGCGTAGCGCCAGCTATCGGCCATAGTGGCAACGTCTAGATTGATCAAGGGCTGTTGCTCAGGCCCCTGGATTGTCAACGGCGTATCAGCCTTAGTGACTGTACCAATATTGGCCCATTGGTCCTGTAGCTGGTCGCGCAGGTAGTTTTCCCACTGGGCTTGGTGGGTCGGCATTACAGTAACGAGAATACGGGCACCACCTTCGCCAAATAAGAGGGTATCGTAACGTTGGGTAGTCTTTAGCAATGTAATGATTGCGCCTAGGTTACCACCAATAGAAGATTCGGCAAGTGCGATCGCAACTCCCCCTTCAGCACAATCATGAGCTGCTGTAATCCATCCCTGGCGAATACCATAGCGGCAAGCAGCCTGAACCTTTAACTCCAAGTCAATATTCACCTTTGGAGGGCGGCCTGCGACTTGGTTATGAACTACTTTTAGATATTCTGATGCCCCCAGAGTCACCTCACCGGCAGCACTCTCCCCTAGAGGCGTTCCCAGCAAATAAATCTGGTCTCCAGGATTTTGCCAGCTTTGACCACAAATCTGATCCAAATCATCGATTACACCGACCATGCCAACTACTGGCGTGGGATAGATAGGCTGAGGCTGCCCTTCACCATCAACAGTTTCGTTATAAAGCGACACATTCCCACCCGTGACTGGCGTATCAAAGGCACGACAGCCATCCGCTAGCCCCCGACAAGCCTCAGCCAGCTGCCAATAGCCCACAGGCTTCTCAGGACTACCAAAGTTCAAGTTATCAGTTACCGCAATCGGTTCAGCACCGACACAGCTCAGGTTACGAGCCGCCTCTGCCACTGCCGCCAAGCCTCCCTCATAGGGGTTGAGATAGACATAGCGAGGATTACAATCCGTAGTGGCCGCCACACCCGAGTTACTACTGCTACCGTCATCTCCCTCTAGGGGGCGTAATCGTAAAATCGCTGCGTCGGCACCACCTGGCAGCATTACCGTGTTGTTTTGTACCTGATGATCATATTGGTGATATACCCACTGTTTTGAAGCAATGGTGGGCGTACCCAGCAGCGCCAGCATGACATTATTCCAAGATTGACCGTTGACACCAACTAAGGAATCATCCGGCAAATCGCTCTCTTGCCAGCTCCAGGCAGTTTGAGCATAGGCTGGGGGCTCTGATAGAATCTCGCGCTCATACAGCGGCGTATTATCCGCCAGGGCAGATGCCGGCACCTCAGCTGCCACCCCACCTTGAAATAAAATCCGCACAATGGGTTCTTCGATTACCTCACCGGCAACCACAGCATGGAGCCCCCAACGCTCAAAAATCTCGATCAGCTCCTGTTCACGGCCTTTTTCACCCACAAATAACATACGCTCTTGGGACTCGGAGAGCAGATACTCATAGGGCACCATGCCCGTCTCCCGCACGGGGATTTTATCCAGGTCTAATTCAATGCCAACACCGCCATTCACTGCCATCTCAGACGTGGAGCAGGTAATACCGGCAGCGCCCATATCCTGAGCAGCCACAACAGCGCCGGTTTTAAATGCCTCTAGACACGCTTCAACCAAAGACTTTTCTAAAAATGGATCGCCTACCTGTACGGCTGGGCGATCAGCCTCTGACTCGTCTGTTAGCTCGGCACTAGCAAAGCTTGCCCCACCCATGCCGTCGCGTCCGGTGGTAGACCCCACATAAAGCACTGGATTACCGATGCCCGATGCCCCAGATTTCACAATCTCCTCGGTTTCCATCAGACCGATAGCCATGGCATTAACCAGGGGATTGCCAGCATAGGCCGGATCAAAGTAGATTTCTCCACCAACTGTGGGAACACCAAAACAGTTGCCATAGTGGGAAATCCCTGAAACCACCCCAGCAAAGATCCGCCGTGTGTTCGGATCATCTAGGGCACCAAAACGCAGAGCATTGAGCGCGGCTATGGGACGGGCTCCCATGGTGAAGATGTCGCGTAAAATGCCACCCACCCCTGTAGCAGCCCCCTGAAACGGTTCTACCGCCGACGGATGGTTGTGGGACTCAATTTTAAATACCAAGCGCTGACCGTGGCCGACATCTACAACACCAGCGTTTTCCCCAGGCCCCACTAGGATTCTTGGTCCTTCCGTCGGAAACTGCTTAAGCAGGGGCCGAGAGTTCTTATAACAACAGTGCTCTGACCACATCACCCCGAACATACCCAGCTCAGCCCGATTGGGATGCCGTCCTAAACGTTGGACAATTTCATCATATTCGCCCGTTTTTAAGCCTTCAGAGGCAATTTCTTCGGCAGAACACGGAATTGAGGTGGGTACGGTCGTAGACATTAATAGGGAGGAGTTGACAGGGGTGGACAAGGGTTGATTTTAAACCGTCTTTGGTGAATCTAGCGTGTCCTAGTCAGAACAGATACAGTTATTCCCCTAGCTATCAGGCAGGCACGGCCAGTGCCTAATGCTTACTCACATTAAAAAAAAACCGACAGAACTCCCGCGAGTCCTATCGGCTGGTTGTGTGTTCCCTGTAGATGACTCGGCTAGAGTTGAGTCATCCTTAGTATGCTGAATTTACCGGAGGCTGATGGCGATCTGAGTCATCGTTGACCTGTGATTTTGATCACATTTGATCACATTTTTCTTGATTTGGATCACAAATGTCTGCAAGTCTTGACATTAAACGGTCTTAAAACCCTATCCCATAGCTCCTAGCGTATTTTTCCAAGTCAGCTCTTTGCATAAGACTTGCAAGGCTCGCTGATCGGCATCCGAGAAGAGTCCTGAGTCTCCCAATTCAGTCAATACCTGCTGAGTCAGCTGATTGGCAAAGGTGCCACCACAGTTGAGAAGATGTCCGTAATATTTGAACTGAGGCCGGTTGTCAGCGCTGAGGTGAAACTGATGGCGGCGTTTGGCATCCATCCGATAAACCGGTGTATTCACAGGCACCACATGACGCGGAATTCCATGTTGGCCATAGGTTTGTTTGCCTTTGTGCACTAAGCTGCCGACCAGCACTACATTGAGCAGAGTTTTTGTCTCTTGAATGAGGTCGGGAGTAAACAACGGATCAGGCACTCCTGTCAGCTGAGGGCCACTGTTTAAAAAAGCAGGGTTAAATAGCTGTGAGTTATAGACAATGCCCACAGCCCAATGCTGTTTCTCTGTCTCTAATGTGACAAACTGTCCAAAGCCATAATCACTAACTTTTGGTGGTTCTATCACATCCCTATCTGTATGTAGCTGCACAACATAGTCACAGTGAGAATTTGACTTCACCACTGTGCCTAACTTGCAGTCTTGACCATTCTGCTTGACAGACACCATGTGGACACTATTTTCGACAGCGCCCTTAGCATACCTAAAATAAAGCGGAGAGCACGATCAAATGTACTTCCCGCTCTACAATTCCATTTTAAGACCACCCAACTAGTGACTGAGCCACCTACCTAAAGGTAATGACTACCCAGCCATAGCTTGAATGATGTAATCAAAATAAGGAGCGGCCTCAGCGGCCTCAGCTTCAGTTAGTAATGCCAGAGATGCATCTTTAAGGCATTCAATAGCAGCAACCATGCCAGGTACTGGCACATCAAGGGCATTGTACATTTCACGGACACCTACCAGACCAATGCTTTCAATTGGGTCTTTATCACCTGCAATGATGCCATAGGTTATCAAGCGTAAGTACCAACCATAGTCACGCAGGCAAAGGGCTCTCTGTTTCTGGCCATAGGCATTCCCTCCTGGTGCAATGAAGTCAGGACGCCGACGCCATAGAGCCTTACTGGCCTGGTCTACAACCTTCTTCTCATTTTCGGCCAGTTTTTGAGCGATTGTGAGACGCTGAGGACCTGTTTGCAAAAAATCTTGAATACCCTTGAGCTCGCCGCTGGTAGGATAGCGCAGCTCATCATCTGCATTGAGGATTACTTGGCTGACAACAGACATAGCTTATTGAATGCGGTGACTCGTAATAACTACAGTGTAACGACTCTAGGGCACACAAGGAAGTATTTAGTTTTCCCTGTCAAAAGGATTATTTGTCCTTTGAATAATAACTGGTCATGTGACCTTGCCTGAGAGCCATGTTAAGAGAGTTTACAAAGCTTAAGTCCATTAATTGGCCCCGGTGATGGTTATCACGTTCTTAGGTGCTTGCCATAGAATTTAGAAGCCTATTCGTAGCAAATGTCATTTGATCGCTTGAGCAAGTAGCCCCATGACTCCATCAGTAAATGTGCATCAGTGGCAACAGGGACAGGTGATCGACCTGACAATTGATGACTTGAGTAATAGCGGTGATGGCGTGGGGCGCTGGCAAGATCGAGTTGTATTTGTCGCTAATACAGTGCCAGGAGACAAGCTGCAAGTACGTCTAACGCGAGTTAAGCCTACTTATGGCTATGGCAAACAGCTGAATCTTCTGGAGGCATCTCCGGATCGGATACGCCCTGCCTGCATCGTGGCTGACAAGTGTGGGGGCTGCCATTGGCAAGCAGTTGCTTACCCGAGACAGTTGCAGGCTAAAGAATTGCAAATTGAGTCGGCGCTACAACGCATTGGGGGCTTTGAGAGCATTCCCATGCAGCCAATTTTAGGGACGACACAGCCTCTGGGATATCGCAATAAGGTGACCTATCCACTGGCGCGTGGGAGCGAAGGTACAGTCAAGGCGGGGTACTACCGTCAGGGCACTCATCAGATTGTGAACTTAAATCAGTGTCCAATCCAGCATGAGACGCTCAATCCGCTGCTGGTGAGCGCTAAAGTGGCAATTCAGGAACGGGGGTGGAGTCTTTATAACGAGAAAAAGCACCAGGGGCGGTTACGACACCTTGGGCTACGGATAGGACAGCATACGGGACAAGCATTGTTAACATTGGTGACCACAGGCTATCTACCGGATATTAAAGAGCAAGCTGACCAGTGGCTATCTGAACATACGGATTTGGTAGGTGTGTGTCTTAACATCAACCCAGAGCGGACAAATCGGGTATTTGGTGATGAGACTCGTTGTTTGGCAGGTCAACCATATTTGGAAGAAGTCTTTCTTGGGCTGAGGTTACACATTCAGTCCACCACGTTTTTTCAGGTGAATACGGTGCAAGCAGAAAAGCTGGTAAAGTCGATTTTGGCTCAGCTAGACTTGCAAGGTAACGAAACTGTGATTGATGCCTACTGCGGTATCGGTACTTTGTCATTGCCCCTGGCCCAGCGATCGCAACGTTGTATCGGTATCGAGGTTCAGGCTGAGGCGGTGGCTCAGGCTCGGCAAAATGCAGCACTAAACGGATTACACAATACCGATTTTTTTGCTGGGGCGGTCGAGCACTTGTTGCTGGAGGTGAGCACTCAGCAATCTGCTCCCATTGACGTTGCTGTATTAGATCCACCCCGTAAGGGCTGCGATCGCAACGTATTAGAAGCTTTAGTCAAGATTACCCCTGGCCGTATCGTCTACATGAGCTGTAACCCAGCGACCCTGGCCCGTGACCTCAAGATTCTATGTAGCAGAGGATACACTCTCAACAGGGTTCAGCCTGCCGATTTCTTCCCCCAAACCGCTCATGTTGAATGCGTAGCTTTTCTGGAAAAAGTCTAATCAGACAGGCAGTGCCCACCACCTGGGACAATGACAAACTGAGACGTCAGTGAGCAAACGAGGCATCCATGAGATTTAGCGAGATCGTAGAGCAGTTAGGCATTGCTGAGGCATCTAGCTTAGAGTCTCAGCCAGACCTGAATCCCGACATTGTCGGGGTAACCGCAGTCCAAGACTCACAGCCTGGCACCCTCAGCTATGTTGAGGGCCAAAAGTTTGCCCCCTACATTGAGCAAACCGCTAATACAGCCCTCATTTTGCCCATGGATGAGTCGCTGCAGACTCAAGCCACAGAGCGGGGCATCGCCTGGGTGAGCACTCCAGAACCCAGATTAGGGTTTGCCCGTGCGATCGCACTTTTCTACCAACCTTTCCAGCTGCCACCAGGCATTCACCCCAGCGCCATTATTGACCCCACAGCCACTATTGGTAAAAACGTCGCCATTGGCCCCTACGCTGTGATTCACGCCGGAGCCACCATCGGTAATGACGTTTGCATTCATCCCCAGGTAGTGGTCTATCCTCAAGCCCACATTGGCAACAGCACTACCCTCCATGCCAGCTGTGTCATTCATGAACGGGCACAAATAGGAGCCCACTGTGTGATCCACGCGGGTGCCGTCATTGGCTCCGAGGGATTTGGTTTTGTCCCCACTGCCCAGGGATGGGAAAAGATGCATCAGTCTGGCATTGTCATATTAGAAGAGCACGTCGAAATCGGCTGTAATACAGCCATCGATCGACCCGCCGTAGGTGAAACCCGGATTGGTCGTAATAGCAAGCTAGATAATCTAGTCCATGTTGCCCACAACTGTGAACTTGCTGATAATTGCATCCTGGCCGCCCAGGTCGGCTTAGCAGGGGGTGTAGAGCTAGAATCTTTAGTGGTTTTGGGCGGCCAGGTTGGCGTGGCCAACAATACCAAAATTGGCAAAGGCGCTCAAGCCGGGTCTAAAGCAGGATTACACAGTAGTGTCTCCCCCGGCAGCATCATGATGGGTATTCCAGCTAGCCCCTATCGCACCTATCTAAAATCATCAGCCATTTACAACCGTCTGCCCGAGATGCATCGCACCCTAAAGCAGCTACAGAAACAAGTGGCTCAGCTAGAAGAGCAGCTGAGCCAAGTACAACAAACCGACCAGTAGCTGTTAGCATAAACAGTCAAGTAGTGCATTTACAAAAAGACATAATCGCTACTGCAGCGGTTTACTTCTCAGACTTACAGTAGAGCTCAGCTATAGGGGGGAAAGGATTCCCACTCAGGCTGATTTCATTTGCTCTACCCGGCTCAGGAGATGCTTAAATTAGTGTAAAGATTTGATTTGCGATCGCTGTATCGTCACGGTTGGTTCTTATTCGGGTTTTCTTGACGATGGTCCGACGCCTTGACCTAAGTAACGTTTTCAAAGCCTTAATTTTCGAAGCTTACGTTCAAAGGGTTCAGACCAGCCTAGAAGTTTCCATAAGATGCTCACTTTCCAATAAAAGGTTGCCCTATGTCTCTCGGATATCTTGCTCTGGTGCTTCACGCCCACCTACCCTTCGTTCGGCACCCAGAGAGTGATTTTGTTTTAGAAGAAGAGTGGCTGTTTGAGGCAATTACCGAAACTTATATTCCTTTGTTGACCATGTTTGATGGTCTCAAGCGGGATGGCATCGACTTTAAAATGACCATGAGTATGACACCCCCACTAGTGTCGATGCTCAAGGACCCACTGCTGCAGGAACGCTACGACGAACACCTGACCAACCTAGAGGAACTAACCGAAAAGGAAATTGAGCGGAACGAGCATACCGGCCACCTGAAGTACCTGGCGGGATATTATGCCAACGAATTTAATCACACCCGTCAGGTCTGGGAAGACAATAAAGGGGATTTAGTCGCCGCCTTTAAGCAGTATGTCGATAGTAATAATCTAGATATCATCACCTGCGGTGCAACCCATGGCTATCTGCCGCTGATGAAAATGTACCCTGAAGCAGTGTGGGCACAGCTCAAGGTAGCCGTAGAAAGCCATGAGGAAAACTTTGGTCGCCCGCCCACCGGTATTTGGCTACCGGAATGTGCCTACTACGAAGGTCTTGAGCGCATGGTGGCCGATGTGGGGCTACGATACTTCCTCACTGACGGTCATGGTATTCTCTATGCTCGTCCCCGTCCCCGGTTTGGAGCCTATGCCCCGATTTATACAGAAACGGGGGTTGCCGCCTTTGGCCGTGACCACGAGTCCTCTCAACAAGTATGGTCTTCAAAGGTAGGATATCCAGGCGCATCAGAATATCGCGAATTTTATCGTGACCTGGGTTGGGATGCAGAGTATGACTACATCAAGCCCTATGTGATGCCTAACGGCCAGCGCAAAAACGTAGGCATCAAGTATCACAAAATTACTGGCAAAAACCTGGGGTTATCTGACAAGGAATGGTACGACCCCTACTGGGCTCGGGAAAAGGCGGCCGAACATGCCGGTAATTTTATGTATAACCGGGGTCAGCAGATTGCTAACCTTAACGGCATGATGCAGCGCAAGCCCATCGTCATTTCCCCGTATGACGCCGAGCTGTTTGGTCACTGGTGGTATGAAGGTCCCTGGTTTATCGACTATCTATTCCGCAAAACCTGGTACGACCAAGACACCTATGAGATGACTCACCTGGCCGATTATCTACGGAACAATCCTACCCAGCAGGTCTGTCGTCCATCTCAGTCCAGTTGGGGCTATAAAGGGTTTCATGAGTATTGGTTAAATGAAACCAATGCCTGGATTTATCCTCATTTGCACAAAGCCGCAGAGCGGATGATTGATTTGGCCCGTCGTGAGCCGGTTGATGAGCTAGAGTGGCGGGCTCTCAACCAGGCAGCACGGGAGTTACTACTCGCCCAATCCTCAGACTGGGCCTTCATCATGCGTACTGGAACGATGGTGCCTTATGCAGTACGCCGAACCCGCTCCCATCTATTGCGGTTTGACAAACTGCGAGAAGACATCTTAGCCGGCAAAATCGACTCTGGCTGGCTGGAAAAAGTTGAGAAGATCGACAATATCTTCCCCAGTATCAACTATCGAACATATCGACCCTTATAGTATTGCTGCCGTCAGTGCAGTGGCCGTGGGCACCTACATCTATGTGTCCCTAGCTCAGTCAAAAAAGGCGTTGCTAAATTTAGCAACGCCTTTGCTTTGCGTCTTTGTATCCCTTAGCAATCTCTAAAGCCCAACCTGCAACCCCAATCCGAGCCTTTAGGCAGCTTGAGCAACAGGCTCAAATTTATGGGCGTAGTCTTTCAGCAGATCATTCATTTGACCCAGGAAGCCATCACTAGAACGCTTAATCCCTTCACGCTCAGGGAAGAAGTCAGGACGATTCAAGCTATTCGAGATGGCATCCTTCACCTGATCAGCAATCATGCCAGACAGCTCTTCACGGGCTTTATCTCGCTGATACGCAGCGCCTTCTTCAGTAGTGGCATACAGGGGAGGCAGCCGATTAAGTGCATATGCCGCAATATCCCCTAAATCGAGACTACAGTCGTTACTGGCCTCAATTTCCGCAACCCGTGCAATGGCTTCTGTGAGGACTAGTTCCTCCATTACATTAATAAACTGCTTGCGCGGAACAGCAACAACCTCGCCAGTCAGGAGTGATCCCATGAGGCGATCAAGGGCCATATATTCCTCAATGGAAAGCTCAGATGCCGTGTCGCAAATGCGACCCACTTCCGCTTCCATCGCAGGGGTTAAATAACCATCCTGCAACGCTTGTTCAACAATTTTTTCAATACTGCTCATCCTGTCAAATGGCTCCGTTGCATATCTCTGTAAACAGTTTTAGATGTTGCTGAATGCTAAATGCACATGAGCACCGGTCGACCGTTTTTGACTTAACAATATAGTGAAATAACTATATTAAAAGTCCTAAAAACAGTCTGACATTATAGCCCCATCACCTTGATTCAGGAGCGTTCCAAAAGCCATGAAAGATGGCGACAATGGAACATACAAACAACCTAATTAATTAGGTTGTTTGCGTTATCAGCAACTAGCAGTCCTGGTTAGAAATTGAGAAATTATCCCCAGAAACCACTTCGGCTTTATTGTGCCCGAGCGTCACTTAGCAAACACATTAACTGCTTAAAACCTCAAGCAACCTACCAACAAAAATAGATGAAAAAGCTATCAAACCTGCCAATAAAAGCCTTAAAGAGAGTTCCAAATCAGAGAAATTTAATTTGGGTTAACTTGCAGCAAAAAACTCTAAAGAGTCAGCAATTAAGATACAAATTACTACGCAGTAAAAACCAAAAAACATAAAAACAAATAACAAAATTATTTGATTAAATTCCTTGATATAGCTCTCTATAAAATACTTACTGCAGAAACCTACAAGGGTGATCATTTGAGACGATTCAATCTCACGAAAATCTTGAAGGGAAAAACCAAATTACACTGCAAAGATGAGGCCTCTCAATCGAGAGACCCCGTTGTATCACAGGTATATGGTATTAATCCTGATAGGCTGACACTAGCCCGTGATTTTGATATACGCCAGAGCCGCTCGCATAGTGAGTACTGTCTGGCCATCAACGCTCAGACAAATTGCTTGAGCATCCTGCCAAACAATGACGCCGCTAAATACGTCTCCCGTCAGTAGTTTGATTTCAAGGGTTTGTTGGTCACGGATGAGCATTTGTAGTTGACGGGTGCTGGGTAAACCTGTGTCAAATTCAGTAGCCATAGCGGTCTCGGATAAAACAGTAATAACGTACCCGGTATACTACTTTCGGTAAGCTATTGACGCATTATTTCAACTCTTTTCTGATTCCTGCACACCATGGGGCTTTCCTTTAGCAAGTATCACGGACTCGGTAACGATTTTATTTTGGTAGACAATCGGCAGCAGACGTTGCCGTTGCTGACCCCTGCCCAAGCCATTGAGCTGTGCGATCGCAACTTTGGCATTGGTGCCGACGGCGTGATCTTTGCCTTACCCGGCGAACAGGATGCCGACTACACCATGCGCATCTTTAACTCCGATGGCTCAGAACCGGAGATGTGCGGTAACGGCATTCGCTGTATGGCGAAATATCTAGAGGCCCTAGAGACTGAGGCTAGCCAACCGCCCCAAGCTCCCCATAGCTACAAAATCCACACCCTGGCAGGGCTGATTGTGCCGACACTGCAGCCCGATGGCCAAATCACGGTGGATATGGGAGAGCCAAGGCTGTTAGCAGGGGAAATTCCTAGCACCCTAGCCGTTGCTGACCAAAAAATCATTGATTCCCCCCTGACGGTGGCCGACAAAGCCTATCGGGTTACCTGTGTCAGTATGGGCAATCCCCACTGCATTACATTTGTGGACGATACGGCAAACGTTCCGCTAGCGGAAATTGGACCACTGTTTGAACAGCATCAGGTGTTTCCCCAGCGGATTAATGCCGAATTTATTCAGGTAGTCCGCTCCGATTATCTCAAAATGCTGGTGTGGGAACGGGGGGCCGGACCGACACTAGCTTGTGGCACAGGGGCTTGTGCGTCTTTGGTGGCAGCAGTCCTCAATGGCAAGTGAGATCGCGCTGCCACCGTTGAACTACCCGGCGGACCTTTACACATTGAATGGTCTGCATCGGATAATCATATTTATATGACAGGTCCTGCTGTCCTGGTGTTTTCAGGCGAAGCGATTTTGTGACTACTTCTACTATTGTCCTTACCAACGATGACGGCATTGATGCGCCTGGCATTCAAGCCTTATATGATGCCACTACCCAGCTTCCGACTGGGAGAACCAGCATCGGTATTGTTGCCCCCGATCAACACCTTTCCGGCTGCAGCCATCAGATTAATCGGGGCGGCGCGATCTCAGTCAAACAGCAGACAGAGCAACGCTATGCCATTAGCGGTACCCCCGCCGACTGCACTCGGGTCGCCCATCACCTCTATCCCCAGCTAAATTGGGTCATCTCCGGCATCAATGATGGCGGTAATCTTGGGGCTGATACGTATGTTTCTGGGACCGTGGCCGCTGTACGAGAAGCAACCCTGCTCAGGGTACCGGCCATAGCAATTTCCCATTACAAGTCCAGACATATGTCTATTGACTGGCAGATTGCCGCTCACCGTACAGCGCGAGTGCTCGCTATTTTAATGGATAAACCTCTTGAACCAGGACAGTTTTGGAACGTTAATTTACCGTCCGTAGCACCGTCTGCCCCTGAGCCTGAAATTGTTTTTTGTGCGGTTTGTACTCAGCCTCTACCTACCCAATCCAGCCTGGAAGCGGGTCAATTTCGCTATACTGGCGCATACCAAGACCGACAGCGTGACCCCGGATCTGACGTAGATGTCTGTTTTTCCGGAAATATCAGCGTTAGCAAAGTGTCTCTATGGTAAATATGTTGCCCCAGTTTTTATGCCATATATCAACAGAATTGAAAACAATAGCCCATGGCTTTCTAACAAAACCGTGGCAGCTAATTCATTTCCTGTAGAATAGCTGGTCAGCGATAGACGTCTAACGTTTGCATATCTATGGAACAACTGAGCAACGGCCTCACGCTTTTCTTTAGTCTGCTGGTAGAGGCTATTCCATTTCTGCTCATTGGTGTAGCGTTCTCAAGCTTGCTTCTGTTTTTTGTCGATGAGCGGACCCTGATTAAGCTGTTGCCAAAGACCCCTCTGTTAGGAGCCATAGCAGGCAGCCTCATGGGTGTCTTTTTTCCGGTATGTGAATGTGGAAATGTGCCTGTGGCCCGGCGACTGATTGTTCAAGGGGCTCCCTCCTCAGTGGCTGTAGGTTTTTTACTGGCAGCACCAACCATTAATCCCGTTGTTTTTTGGGCGACCTGGGTAGCCTTTCGCGATCAGCCAGAAATTGTTTTTTTGCGGGTCATCTTTACGTTGATCATTGCCGTCACCATTGCTTGGGTTTTTAGTCGTCAGCCAGACATGCGACCCATTTTGCAATCGTCAGTGGCAAGACAAATGCCAAAAGTACGTCGAGTTGAGCCGGTGAATCCATTGCTACGCTCAGGTACATTTCTATTGCAAACCGACGGAGCAGCTCTACAGCTAGATGATCCAACTGCCATCCTCAGCCAGACTCCCGAGCAGCCTGTATCAGTGAAGCTGCAGCTCGTGGTTGAAAATATGATTCAAGAGCTGAAGGAACTCGGAGCAGTTTTGATTCTGGGTAGTGCTATTGCCGCGTTTGTACAGGTAGCTATACCCAGGGATTGGATCTTAACGCTGGGGCAAAACTTTATTACCTCTATTTTGGCGATGATGCTGTTGGCAGCCGTCGTCTCGATTTGTTCAACGGTGGATTCATTTTTTGCTCTTTCATTTGCCTCTACGTTTACAACAGGAGCCCAGTTAGCCTTCCTTGTATTTGGGCCAATGATTGATCTGAAGAACATTGGCTTGCTGATGACGCTATTTAAGCCCAGGGCAATTATTTATATTTTTGCTCTGGCTGCACAGATGTGCTTTATTCTGACCTTATTTATGAATCTTTATGTCAGCTAGATCGGCTAAAAAGTCAGGTAGGGCGAATCGCCAAAGTCGTTCTCCCAAGATCCCTTGGTTTCGCACCAATTGGTTAGATGTTTTGGTACTCGGTGCCTGGAGTCTGACGCTGTTTAGGTATTGGATTACTGGCAAGATATTTTTGCTGCTGCATCCAGACTATATGTGGCTGGCGAATAGCGCTGCTATCGTACTGCTTGGTATGGCCATCTTTAAGCTGGTTCAGGGACGACGACCAAAGCGGGTGCAACCGCCTCCTAGCCACACCACCCTCCTGCCACCTCAGCTCAGCAGCCTGATTCTACTGGGGGTAGCTGTACTGGGGTTTATCTATACGCCCCGAGCATTTGCCAGTGAGACCGCTATCCAGCGTGGTGTGGCTGATACGTTGACGATGACGCGATCGCAACCTCAGCGTTTTGTCAGACAGGCTGCATCAGATGAGCGCACTATCATCGACTGGATTCGCACCCTCAATGTTTATCCAGAGCCCGATGCTTACACCGGCCAAGCAGTTAAAGTATCAGGGTTTGTCATTCATCCCCAGGAGTGGCCTGAAGAGTACTTGATGATATCGCGCTTTGTCTTAACTTGCTGCGCTGCAGATGCTTATCCAGTGGGCTTGCCAGTACAGCTAGCCGTCTCACGCCAGGCTTATGCCCCAGACAGTTGGTTGGAAATTGAAGGGGAAGTAGTAACAGCGACCATTGATGGTCAACGTCAGCTCACCATTGAACCCAAACGGATTGAAACGATTCCTGAACCCCGTAACCCCTACGAGTACTAGCTAGGTTTTCCAATGACTACCTCTCATCGTCAACCCCTTGATCGCTTAGCGCAAGCCTTGATGGTGCTGCTTGCGATCGTAATTAGCGCTATGGTTTTGCTAGGGGGTCCCGCCGCTGTCAGGGTCCGGAACTTTACGTGGAAAGATCGGCAGATTGGAGCGACCGATACCGCTTTTCTGCTAACGTTTAGCCGCCCCATGGATCAAGCTAGCGTTGAGCAAAATCTGACCATCGACCCACCACTGCCAGGCCGATTTAGCTGGGCTGGACGGCGGATGGCCTATACCCTTGATTTACCAGCCCCCTACGGCAATGAGTTCACGGTCAACCTCACCCAAGCCAGAGACCGTTTTAGTGGGCCGACAGGTACATTTGTGCCCTTTGAGGAAACCTTCCAGACCCGTGAGCGGGCCTTTGCCTACATCGGTATGGAAGGAGAAAACCAAGGACGACTGATGCTCTATAGCCTCAGTGATCAGTCAAAAACGGCTCTCACACCAGAGGGCTGGACTGTCATGGACTACAGGCCCTATTCGCAAGGCAATCGCATCCTATTTGCCGCCATAGAAACGGGGCAAACCAATCAGCAAGACCAGCGTCTCTATACTGTCACTACTGGCATAGGAGACAGCTCAAGCGCGGAAAGCGGTCAGATTGAGACTATCTTAGACAGCGACGATTATCAAAACCTCAAGTTTGACCTATCACCCGATGGAGAAACCATCGTGGTACAGCGGGTTAATCGTAATAATCCTGGTGATTTTGGGCCTTGGGTCGTTAGCCAAGAGCAAGAGCCCCGTCGATTGGAAACTGAACCTGGCGGGGATTTCATGGTTGCTCCCGATAGCCAATCGCTACTGCTACAGCAGGGAGAAGGAACAGCGATTATTGCCTTAAATGATGCTCAGGACGAACAGAGTGGGGAAACATTAGATTTTTTACCCCAATATGGATTAGTAATGGATGTAGCTGACAATGGCTCTGCAGCTGCCATGGTCAGCTTTAATCAAGATGACCCGGAAAAACGGTACACTCAAACCTTATTTTGGGTATCGAGCCAGGGGGACGAAAAACCCCTCCTTGATGTTACGGGGTCAATTTTAGATGCTCAGTTTGACCCTACGAGTGAACTGTTATTCTGCCTAACAAGTGAACTAATTGAGAGTGATACCTATCAAGTTCAACCCTCAATCTCAGCAGTGAACCTGGAAACTGGTGATCTAGAAACACTTTGGACATTACCACCACAGCCGTCGGTTCACATGAGCCTCGCCCCTGATGGTTTGGCTCTGCTATTTGATGAAACAACACCGGGTGGAGACAACTCGGTGGTTTTGGCTGATGGGATTGCGATCGCAAGCTCAAAACTCAGATTGCTACCGCTCTACCAAACTACAGATGATCGACTTAATAAAAGACCGCAGCCAATTGAACCTCAGACATTTCCCTTTACTGGCATTAATCCTATCTGGATCCCGTAGCGCGTTAGCAATAGTTTTGGTCAGCTAACGCCATAACAAAGAAGAGAATTAACGATCAATTGTCGCCTCAGCACCACGTTCCAGATACATGCTGAGAAAGATGCTAGCCGCTGATGGCTCTAAGGTTTCTAGAGCAACGATAATTTCTGGCACAGAATCTGCCAGTGGATCGCTAACTTCATTTACCCATTGATTTACCGTTGAACGGGCAACGCCCATTGTTACAGCTAAACGATTTTGACTAATTCCGTACTGAGTAAGTACATGCTTTAGTGCTTTTCCTGCCCTTCCCATAGTGGTTATAAATCTCACAAAGATTACAACATCAACGGCAGGTCCATAGATTTATTGACCTGCCTACGTTCTTTCTTCCAAGCCTCTGAAAGGTTTCAGTATAAAACGGCTCTAGAATGTGTCTTTTGTCTCAAAAAGCTACGCGGTTACCCTAGTTTTTAAGATTTCTACAAGGATCCAGCTGGAAAATAAAAGTATACCTGAATCTTTAACGAAGTGGTAAACCCCTTGTATCAAAAACAGGGATAATACGGAGTTCTTACGTACTATCGAGAACAAAATCTCAGAGCTTAAAACCCATTTAGGAAAGGCTTTCAAGAGTAATCAATTCAACCTTTGCTGCCAAGAAAAAATTTTATTTAGCACGACCACAGGCTCTACCGATACATCGGAGCCCAGTGAAATGACCATGAACAATATATACAAAACTCAATAAAAACTTGAGTCAGCCACCGAGCCTAGAAATGAGAACAGGTAGCTTTTTAATCACCCTGACATCAGCTGCCACACAGGAACTCATTTCAGCTATTCAACAACCTCAGAGTTGACAGACATCAACCCAGGGGGCCCACTAGCGGCTCATCATGGGGAGAAATAGCGCCATCCTCTGAGCGACTATCCTCAGCCGTTTCACTATCAGCATCAGGAACAGCCGTAGGCAAACCAATTGATGGTTCTAAAGGTAGTGCATCCAGACTATTGAGACGCTCTTGAATAGGGTTAAATTCTTTGTGAGGAGACGACTTTTGGCCCCAGTCCTCTAATGTGTCATACCCGTCTAAAGGCTGCTCCGTAGGCACCAGGATGTCATCACTTGGCTCTGGCCAAGCCTCTAACCCCGTCTCGTCATCAAGGCGATTACCATCAAGCTTTG
Source organism: Leptolyngbya sp. Heron Island J (assembly GCF_000482245.1). GTDB lineage: Bacteria > Cyanobacteriota > Cyanobacteriia > Phormidesmidales > Phormidesmidaceae > Leptothoe. The sequence goes on from NZ_AWNH01000038.1 coordinate 24,633, forward strand.
GGGCAGACATTGGTTTCTCGGGCTCAAATGTCCCCCAACCATCTTGAGGACTACTCCCATCTATGTTGGGTAGATCAGGTTGTGTATTAAAGCTGTCCAGAGAACCGCCAAACTGCTCTGGAAGTTGACTGTCTGCAGGTGCTGCTGGGAGGGCATCATTCCAACTCTCTGCCTCAAAACCACGGGGGTCAAACGTGCCTTGAGGGTCAAACTCAGACTCTTCTGATGCAGAGGGAGCTGCCTCTAGGGGAGCTAATTCAAGACCTTCTGATTCGGGAATAAAATCTTCAAAAGTGTCTAACTCAAGGCTTTCTGACTCAGGGGTAAAGTTGTCAAAGGTACCTGAGTCCAATCCTGCCGGGTTAGGAACAAAGCCCTCATTAGGAATAGCCGGAGTTTCATAGGTAGGCACATTTAAGGGAGCTGGCTCTAGCTCACCCAAGGTTCTTAGAGGAGTTGCTGGCTTTTCGGGTTTGAGGAGAGGGTCTCGCGGAGAAGTCGCATCTAGGATGGTTGGAAAATGTAGCGGCGAGGATAATGATGCAGAGGCCTGGCGAATTTGCTTAAGAATAGCTTTAGCAGTTTCCCCATTAGCCGCTTTTGGTCGAGCTTCCCTGACGCTCACAGGCAGAAACTCAACCTTCATCTGTTGATCTCGCAAGGACACTCGTAGTGCCGCCGTATCGTGATCATCCAGGGGCGCATCCTCAAAGATAAAATCCCCTAAGGAATACACAATTGGGCGTGATTTATAGAGTTCTGCTCCTTGCAGCTGCCGAGGATGATAACCGACCACCAAATCGGCTCCGGCATCAATGGCAGATCGAGACAGCTTAACTTGCTGATCGCTAGGCTCGGCTTCTAAGTCGCCGTACCACCGATAGTTAACAACAATCCAATCCACACCCTCCCGCAAAGCAGCAATATCCTCAATAATGCCGTCTCGCTCCTGAATATTTAGACCGGCTCGCCCTAACGTAGCTACGTCATCACTATCCGGCGCATAGCTTAAGTATGCGATGCGCTGCCCCTTAACCTCTAAAACCTCTGGACGACGAGCTTCTTGACGATTACGACCAGCGCCTACACGGTAAATACCTGCACTATCTAAGGTTTCTAGAGTTTCGATCAGACCTTGACGGCCAAAGGCCATCGTTTGGTCTCCAGTCAGCCCCACAATGTCAATACCACCTCTCAGCAGAGCATCAGCCGCATCAGGGCGAGACCGATCAAAGTAATTTTCTTGTAGGGAGGTATCGGCAGTCGCCAGAGAATTGCCCAGGCCAATCATGGCAATATCCGCTGCTTGAAATACCTCTAAGCCCCCCAATACTTGCTCAACAGCATCGGGGGTCTGTAATGGCACATCCCCGACTGGAACTTCTCCACCAAACAGCAGAGTGACGGTGGGGTCTTGAGGATCGCTACTCGGCTGGTGGGGCATCACTGCCACCGATTCAAGGGCAGCAGGCACCGCTGAGCCACGTCTAGCTGATCGATAGTCAATTTCTTGGGTTTCCACATCGCTCAGGGTACGCCACCCGCCATTATTTGTGAAGGTCGGTAAAGAAGGTGATGCTTCTTTACGGGCAACTTGACCTCGTTGCGATAAAACGGCCTCAGTCACACAGCCCAAGATAAAGGCAGCTGCAGCAGAGCCGGTAACAACGAAGGCTCTCATGTACTTGAATTGCTGCTCAATCGTTTCCTTGGGTGCCAGCCGACGACGATTGAGACGTCGCTGCTTCGACGTTTGATTTTTATCAATATTGGCCGGGCGAATTTGGACGATTGGAAAGGGAGCAACAGCCCGGTTTTGGCGGCGGCGGCGCTCTTGCGCATTGGTTTCTCGTGGAATCAAATACGACGGAACTGCTTTAAGCACCTCGCTGCGATAGGTAGCCGCCGTAATGGTGTCGGTCTGGGGAGTGGTGGGCTGAGCACTAACAGCAGGCGTTGAACTTTCAGCCACCGGGGTAGTTGTCGTTACTGACGACGCTGGCTCATTATTGTCTACCGGCTTTTGGGCTGGCTGTTGACGCTGAGTCAACCGGACACGCTGCTGCCATAGGGGTTGACTGGTACCAATTAAACGCCCTACCAAATAAACGCCACGAATGATGTTGGATTCTAACCGGCACAGACGATTGCAAACTAGCCGGATTAAAACGTCCTTTTTAGGAGGTCGTTCAAACTCAACTAAAACCTGTAAGTAGCCTGGGTATTGATCGGTTTGAACTTGAGCATAGATAGACTGGGGGACTAGCAGATGATTTAGCCACAGGGCGATGGAACGAAAATGTCCGGTGGCAGCTGATTGTTTTACCTGGTTGATATCGACAGGTGTATTGACCATATTCCTCTAGCGCTGACAGGTATCAGAGTGTAGATGGACTACTAAACCCCCGAAACTTGTTTGAAAGGGTCTATCAAAGATGTCAATCTTGTCAACTGTGTTTGTACTGTTTTTAGCAAGTATTTGAGGGTGAAGGGGCATTTGCGTCTTACTTCTGAACTACTCCTGAGATTCAGGAAATGTTGGTTCAGGTAATGTATTGTCGGACTGTGGCATAGATTGGGTATTGGTTTCAGTCGAGGCATCACTGGGCTTTAGGGTAGGGGCTTTGCTCATCGTCTGGTATACGGTCTGGGAAATCCGCCGAATTAGCTCTCGGGCACGTCCATCATTTTCAGGACGCTGTACCAGGGCTGCGATCGCATAGCGTTTACCATTGGCCAAATCCATCAACGCCACATCTCCTAGCACTGAGCCAATATCGCCAGTTTTGTTGTAGCTAACCGTTGTCTCACTCACTCCGGCAGGCAATAGTTTTTTGTTATAGGTACGCTGCAAAATATTCATCACCCGATCACGGGAGCGCAGACTTAAAATCTCCCCTTTGTGTAGATGAGCCAACATCCGTACTAGGTCTTGAGCACTGGTGGTATTAGTTCCCTCCAAATCCGGTAGCGGATTGCGCAGAACCGTCATCGTCAAGCCCCAGCTTGCAAACTGCTGGTTGAGTTCTGGTGCTCCCCCCAACAGGTCAATCATCATATTAGTGGCCGTATTATCACTGTTGATAATCATTTGAGTCGCCACTTCTAAAGCGGTATAGCGGGTGCCTGGAGGCTGTACCTGCATATCACCCGAACCGCCAGCAATTTGACTTGATTGCATGGCCAGGGTTTGGTCAACCGTGATCCGCCCATCATCTACAGCCTTAAAAAAGGCCACCAGAATAGGAAGTTTAATCGTACTGGCCGCCGCCACCTCGGCATTACCAGCAACATCCACATAGTTGCCCGTGTCTAAATCAAACATATAGATCGTGGGGGTGAGTTCAGGAATCAGCTCTTGCAGTTCCACCAAGCTGTTCTTGATAGACTCTAATTCTTGTGTAGGCGTCAGCACATCATCGTTAGCTGTCGCCGTTGCCGTAACCGCCGATTGGGTCTCAGCCGCCGTGCTGCTGCTATTGGTCACCTGATCGTCAGCCGGTGTCAACACCGACAACACCGTACCGGCAATAGCCGCTACTCCCAGACCAATAATCAACAAACGAATGCCATACACCAGGGGTAGGGGTAGCTTGGGTAGTAAGGACGCTCGGGGCTGGGGAGGCCAGGCAGACCGAGAACTACGACGAGTGCGACGCACATGGCGAGATGGATCGACCATGTCACCAAACATACCGGTCTTGGGATTCGACGGTGTTGATCGCTGAGATAACCGGACCGCACGGGGACGCTCTCCTGACCGACCCATCGATGCAGAGCGCCGTGACCGTCGCGGTCGACCAGACCGGCGTGATTTAGGATTAGGCTGCTGTGAATCCGTCATAGGTCTGAATACATTGCTAATCGTTGCCCCAAGCGTGATCGATCAGTAGGACTCAACTAGGGGGCTTTAGAATCAATTCCCTGATGGATAGCCCAGTCTATTTGTCGTAGGATACCGCGTAGCATGGCAACATCCTGATTAGACAGGGCAGCACGATGTCCCAGCTGTCGAAATTTACGCATTCGACTGGAAGCCGTATGGGGATAAAGATAGCCGATTTTTAATAAAATCGACTCCAGATGGTGATAGTACCCATCTAGTTGATCCAGGGTAGCCGCTGCACTAGTAGTTGGAGGGGAAGTCAGCGGAACATGCTCGATGCCTTGAGGACGCTGCCCTACCCGAGCCAACTCATAACAGCAGATCGCAACCGCTTGAGCTAAGTTTAGAGACTCATACGGGGGACGGGTCGGAATTTTAATAAAGCGTTGAGCCTGAAGCATTTCATCGTTATTTAGGCCCCGATCTTCAGGCCCAAAGATTACCGCTGTAGGGGATGACTCAAGCACCCAAGGCAAGGCTACCTCAGGAGATTCCAGCGGGGTTTGCAAATCGCGACTACGGGCAGTGGTCGCGATCGCACGCTGACACCCTACCAGGGCTTCCGGCAGAGTGGCTACTATTTGCGACGACTCAATCAGATCGTAGGCATGGACAGCCATTTGTCTGGCATCGTCACTATAGGGGTCACATTGAGGATTGACCAACATCAGCTGAGATAGGCCAAAATTTTTCATCACCCGAGCCGCTGAACCAATATTCAACGGTCCTGCTGGCTCGACTAAAACAATCCGGAGTTGGGCTAAGGAAGTGTCAGAGTGCATGCGATCGCAAACGTTTAAACCTAGACAGACAGCATCACGAGCTGGCCTTTAAGCTAGGTTTTGAGCATACCGTGAGCCCTGAATAACTACCTAACAAAATAATGGCCCGTCAACGTCGAAAGTCTGATTTACCCACCAAAACATGCGCTGTTTGCCAACGTCCTTTCACCTGGCGTAAAAAATGGGCCGACTGTTGGGATGACGTTAAATACTGCTCTGAGCGATGCCGGAAACGACGTAATCAAAGCACCAACCCCAAGCCCCAATAACGCCATTTAGGAGCGTTGCATGCAACGCTCCTAAATGGTTTTGCCTATCGATAGCTAGTTTCGGAGCGCATCGGCCCTAAATAACGCATCAGGTAAGGCGAAAATACCTCGTAAATCAGAGTCAGGGGTTTACCATGGTGCCAAAACAAATAATGGCGGCCCCAAAAGGGTCCTTTTTGGCCAAAGGCGGCTTCTAACGGTGGGCTCCAACCGTAGTAGATACCCTGAATATCCCGATAAAGCTCAGTACGCAGGTTAGCCAGGCTAGCCCAAATTGGCAACGAGCGATTTTTGAGATATTCGTCCACATGGCTAGCCTCCCACCAGGATGTGGCATAGGCTAAACGCTGCCCTGAGGCTGTGCGTAACCACACCTGTCGTCTCAGACGTGGGCCGGGTACATAGCTAATCAGATCAGGAGCACCATCATTGGCCATACCCACTAGAGACATTTCAATGACATCAACCTCGGTGGGCTCGCGCGTCAGCAACTGTAGATGACGCGTGGGAGAGCCGTCACCCAGCATAAGAATTTGCCATGCCGGTGATAGCTGGTCGTGGGGAAGCCCTTGTTTGACAACGGTTTCATCTCCTTGCCAGAGAACATCCAGAGAATGCCATCCCGTGGTTTCCTGAGCCTTTGGTAACGGTCCAAGCGTTGAAGTCAAAGCTATTTACAAAAATTCATGACTGTTTTCATGATAGACGCTTGCCTCAAGCTCTGCAGATCAGACCAGGAGCTTTCTTAATTTGATGGGCTTTATTTGATGGGCTTTGATCGATATTGAGCAGTGCGATCGCAAAAACATCCTACTCACCCTGCTCTGGACAATCACGGCAAAAGCACATGACCAAGCTGAGCAGCTACAGGCAAGCAACTATAAAACTAATAAATGCGGATGGCGAGAATCGAACTCGCATGGCATAAGCCACACGCCCCTCAAGCGTGCGTGTCTACCAATTCCACCACATCCGCAGGATGCCGTTAAGAACAACAGCATATAATAGTAAACCACAAACAGTCGCTTCAATTAAGAGATTTTGTGCATCTAAATTTGAGGGGAATTATCCCAGGTAAGCCTGCGTGGTACGATCAGCTTCCGTCATATGATGCACATAGATAAAAAGTTTCCTTAAGGTAATGACTGGCTGATGCGCTTTTCGAAAATCTTGATTGCGAACCGAGGTGAAATCGCGCTGCGGATTTTACGCACCTGTGAGGAAATGGGAATCGCGACAGTGGCCGTCCATTCCACTATTGATCGCCATGCCCTCCACGTGCAGCTAGCGGACGAAGCCATCTGCATTGGTGAAGCCCCCAGCAGTCGTAGCTACCTCAACGTTCCCAATATTATTGCAGCGGCCATGACCACCGGAGCCAGCGCCATTCATCCTGGCTATGGTTTTCTGGCTGAGAACGATCGCTTTGTCGAAATTTGCGCTGACCATAAAATCGTTTTTATTGGGCCATCGGCTGCAGCCATGCGGGCTATGGGGGACAAATCCACAGCTAAGTCCACCATGCAGCGGGTCAACGTGCCGACAGTTCCCGGTAGCAAAGGTCTGCTAGATACACCCGATGAGGCCATGGCTCTGGCTGCTGATATTGGTTATCCAGTCATGATTAAAGCCACGGCGGGCGGTGGTGGCCGCGGTATGCGCCTAGTGCGGGAAGCAAGCGATATGACAAAGCTGTTTCTTTCGGCTCAGGGCGAAGCCGAGGCCGCTTTTGGTAACGGCGGCATTTATTTAGAAAAGTTTGTCGAGAATCCACGCCACATCGAGTTTCAGATTTTGGCCGACAGCTATGGCAATGTGGTACACCTGGGTGAACGGGACTGCTCGATTCAGCGTCGTCACCAAAAGCTGCTAGAAGAAGCCCCCAGCCCCGCCCTGACTCCAGAGCTACGTCAGAAAATGGGAGAAGCCGCTGTGCGAGCCGCCAAAGCCATCAACTATGTCGGGGCAGGCACCGTCGAGTTCTTGGTTGATAGCCACGGAAATTACTACTTTATGGAGATGAACACCCGTATCCAAGTAGAACATCCAGTGACTGAAATGGTGACAGGCATTGATCTCATTAGAGAACAAATCCAGGTCGCTCAAGGAGAGCGGCTTTCATTTACCCAAAGTGAGATCACCCTCAAAGGACATTCGATTGAGTGTCGCATCAATGCCGAAGATCCTGACCATAATTTTCGCCCGAATCCAGGTCGGATTAGTGGCTATCTAGCACCAGGCGGATTGGGGGTGCGTATGGACTCTCATGTGTACACCGACTATGAGATCCCCCCCTATTATGATTCTCTCATTGGCAAATTAATTGTGTGGGGACCTAACCGCACAACGGCTATCCAGCGGATGAAACGAGCATTAAGAGAATGTGCCATCACTGGATTACCGACCACCATTGGATTTCACCAACAAGTATTAGAACGACCCGAGTTTCTCAAAGGAGAGATCTACACTAACTTTGTCAACCAAATGATGGGCTAAGTTGGTGAGCAAGAGAGAGTTTTATGGCGGACTATCCGGACCAGGTCAAAGTATTCCACCAGGCGCTCTATCGTTTTCGCGGCGTCATGGAGGTGAATACAGGGTTAAAGCCGTTAGATAAGATTCCCGTAAAAGACTACGCACTACCCGGCAAGATGGGAGATCTTCCCCATGCGCTTCTGTATCGCACTCAAGGGGGATTAGCTAATGAAGCCTGGGCAAATACAGATGTGATCTTGTCCTATGATCGGGCAGGCTGGCTAACCCTTGAGTTTCTTGCCTGGTGGGTTAGGGAACAATCGCGCAGCGGAGAACAGATTCAAATGCGCCCCCAGGCTCTATCACCGGTTGCAGGTGAGAACATTCAGTTGGGCCAGACGCTGAAATTTGTTGTCGATCACTTCTGTATCTTGTCTGACCAGAATCCTGAGGCCATGCTAACAATGTTAGCCGTTCGGGGAAACTCTCTGAGTACGGCCATTGAGAGGCATGCTGATGTGCTGGGAGATTTACTGGTAGAGGAAACGACTGCATCAGATATCAGTAGTTCAGAAGAATAGCTGCTAAAGCTTTGATGGTGAGTCGTTGGGGATTACGATAACCTCAAGTTGCGATCGCACAAACAACACAGAACCACAACTAGATAGGGAATAACTATGGAACAGGGGGACAATCAGTGGCAGGTAATTACAGGAGGAGTAACCGCTCCCAAAGGATTTACTGCCGCTGGCATTAGTGCTGGCTTAAAAGCATCGGGAGCCGCTGATTTAGGGCTGATTGTGTCAGAAAATGATGCGATCGCCGCCGCCGTTTACACCCAATCTCAAGTGCGCGCCGCCTGTATAGACTATTGCCAGCAACAGCTAGAAACCCAACCTTCCGCCCGAGCCATTCTCTGCAATTCAGGCCAGGCTAATGCTTGCACTGGTCCACAAGGTTGGGAAGATGCCGTGGCCATGGCCACCGCTGCAGCTAATACTCTCAACACCACCGCCGATCAAATCCTCATCGCCTCCACCGGGGTCATCGGTCAGCGCATCAAAATGGAGCCATTGTTAGCCCACATGCCACAGTTGGTCGACAAGCTCTCTGACCAAGGTAATGACGCCGTCGCCCAAGCCATTGTCACCACCGATCTGGTCACCAAAACCTATGCCTTGGAAACCACCCTTGGCGATCGCACTGTGCGGATGGGGGGCATCGCCAAAGGATCGGGCATGATCCATCCCAATATGGCCACCATGCTCTCGTTTATCACCTGTGATGCCGCCATTTCACCCAGTTTATGGCAGGCCATGTTAGCCCGTGCCGTCGATCAAAGCTTTAACCAAATCACCGTCGATGGTGACACCAGCACCAACGATACCGTCATGGCACTGGCCAATGGCCAATCACGAACCCCAGCCATCACCGCCCCAGGGCCAGACGCCGATCGGCTAGAAGCAATGCTGACAGAACTATGCACCTACCTAGCCAAAAGCATTGCCCGTGATGGAGAAGGAGCCACCTGTCTGCTCGAAGTGTCCGTATCAGGAGCCGCCAACAACCACGATGCTCGACAAATTGCCCGGACCATTGCCGGTTCATCCCTGGTAAAATCAGCCATTTATGGCCGGGACCCCAACTGGGGAAGAATTGCAGGAGCCGCCGGTCGAGCCGGTGTCACCTTAGAGCAAACAGAATTAACGATTATGCTGGGGGATTTTACCCTACTTAAACATGGCCAGCCACAACCCTTTGATCACATGGCTGCCCACACCTATCTCAAGCGCTGTGCGGACTTAAGCTCACAAGCCTTTACCCAATTCCAAGGCTTAGAGCAAGCCAATGATATCGTTGCCGCTGACGGAGGTCAGACAATCGAGCGACAGCCGATTGAGCCTGAAGCCCTAGCACACCCAGTGCACATTGCCGTCAGCATCGGTAGTGGCACGGGTATGGGTAAAGCCTGGGGCTGTGATCTCAGCTACGACTACGTCAAGATTAATGCAGAGTATACAACGTAGGAGACTTGGCAGAATCAGCTCTTTTCACCTGCTACTGCCTGATTACACAGATCAGCCACGCAACTTTGTCGTCACCCAGACCCCCAATAGCTCAAAACAACAACTCATTAAGAGTAATGTCGCGCATGGAGAACCATTTCATCACGCGCACTAATTGCCCAGCTATTGTTAGGTTTTATTTTTAGAGAGAGATTAAAGTCTTGCAGAGCCTCATCATAATGACCCATGAGTTTAAACGTAGTACCACGGGAAATTAGCCACTGCCAACGCTTGGGTCGATCATGTTTGACCAAATAGCTAAAGTCACTGACCGCATTACCATAGTGACCCAAATCACGAAAGATAATCGCCCGATTAGCATAGGCCCAAATATTTTTAGGATCTAAATCAATTAATCGATCCAGATCAACTAGGGCTTCTCGGGTTTGTCCCAAGTGTACATAGGTCAAAGCACGATGCTTCAGCGCTCGCTGATGGTTAGGCTCAAGATCAAGCGCTCCAGTGAAATAAGCTAACGCTTCTGAGTGGACTTGCTGTTTTGCAAGTGCTAAACCGGCATCTACAAGCTGATCAGGCGTTTGGGCAGCCGTTACAACATCAGTGGAAACCCTAGAACTACGACGAGCATGTCGTCTGTTGGAGTTTTTATTAAAAGGCGGGAACATCTGGTGACAAGCTCATCATTGTTGATTAAGCCTATTCTGGCAAAAACACTTAACTTCTTATATAAAAAAGTAAGAATCATCAGAAGATTTCAGGATAGCTTCAAGAAGATTAAAGTTCTTCCTAAGGGGCTAAACCCTAAATACAATAAGGTTTTCAAATACGCACAGAACATCTGACAACAATCACAAATGGTTGTGACAACAATCACAGTGTTGCATCAGGAAGATTTTTTAGAAGATTCATCTTGTCTAAATGCAAAGAAATGAAACCAGGACAAATAAATCGATATGAGTCAAGCAGTCAGTCAAATCCAGGCTATCTATGCAGCCATTAATCGCCGTGATATCGATCAGGCCGTGGCTCTTATTGATGAGCAATGCTGTTACGAAGACCTCAACTTTACTGCCACGTTTATAGGTAGAACTGCCGTCCAGGGCTTGTTTACGAAGTCATGTCAGTCTGTGCCAGAGGAGCTCAAATTTGTCATTGATGACATTGCGGGTGACGATTTAGCTGCCGGTGTTACCTGGCATGTTGAACTCAATGGCATCGCTTTTCCTAACGGCCGTGGAGTTAGCTTTTATCGCTTTTCCCCAAGCGGTAAACTAACATTTGCCCGTGACTGCGTAGAACCCGCTATTAAGCCCGGTAAATCTGCATTTGCGATTATCCGCCTGGTTACCCCTCTAGTACGGTATTGGTTGGGACGTCAAAAGAATAGTTAGCCATGAAAGACCCGACTATACCTCCTGGGCCTGCTTCACCTGAATCTTTACCGCCATCAGCCCATACAGGACTATCTGTGCTGCTTTGGACAGCGACTGTAGGCTATGTAGGACTGCTGCTGCTATCACCTCCCAGCTGGTTACCAGGGGAACCATTATGGGCCATTCAACCAGAAACAATCGATGAGATTCTCAATGAATCTCTCAATTTCTTCTTCATTCTGCCATTTTTAAATATTTTGGGTTTTAGCTATTTACCAGCACCGATGGTGAATCCAGCAGCCCAAGCATTTTTTAATCTGGCAGAAGCCTGGATTTTTATGTTTCTCCCCCTCATGCTCATGGACAAGCGTAGTCGGCACCTACCCAAGATGATGGTCTGGGGGCTAGCGATGTTTCTCACCAATGTATTTTTAATGCCCTATATGGCGTTACGGCTAAAGCAGGAGGTACCTGAGCCGCAAACTATGGTTAGCAAAGGATTACTTGCTCGTTTGTTTGGGGCATTGGGGCTGACCGTGGGTAACTTGGCGATCGTTTGGTTTTGCTTGAACCGACCTGAGTTAGGGGATGTGGCCAGTCGAGTTATCTATCTGGGGCAGCAGATAACTCACGATCGGGTTACCCTGGCGTTTACGGTCGACATAGCTTTGTTTTGGATATTTCAGATCTGGCTCATGGGGGCGATTATCCCCATAGGCCAACGGGTGCGAACCTTACGACTGGTGCCATTTTGGGGATTAGCGATCTGGTTATTGGCCTGATCAAAACTACTTTTGGATACATACCGCTTAATGCCCCCAGTGATTTCCCTCACTGTTCAGCAGTTTTAACATCACAAGGGGTCACCATCCATATCACCTAGATCAATCGGTAATATCACCGGTTTTCAACCATAGAAATCACATCGGAGACGGCGTATCTGAGTGATTATTAGATTAATCCAATCAACGGATTCAATCCAAAAATTGGAGTTCCTGAAAAGCGACACACAGTAATTTCTGCGAATTTGCCGTGCGAGCTGTCTTCCTTGCATTGGGATCTTGCCTGGGCTATGCCCTTGACAAACTCTCCTCACATCGTTTCCTTCACACAGATCAAGAACAAATGCTCCTCTGACAACGTCAGGGGAGTTTTTTTTAGTCATGATTCATGCAAATCATAAAGATTTGCAATCTCCACTACAAATCGATCTAAGCTAGTCAGAATAGGGTTTTGAGCTGGAGGCCAACAGCGTTCTAATGAGTATCAAGTTAGCTGCTAGGGTGCAGCAAGTCACACCTTCGATGACGTTAGCAATTTCTGCCAAGGCTAAGGCTATGCAGGCCGAAGGAATAGATGTTTGCAGCTTTAGTGCTGGTGAACCTGATTTTGATACTCCGGAGCATATTCGGGCCGCCGCTAAGCAAGCCTTGGACGAGGGAAAAACACGCTATGGTCCAGCAGCGGGGGAACCTCGGCTGAGAAGCGCGATCGCAAACAAACTACGCACTGAAAACCAGCTACCCTATAACGCCGAAAATATCATCGTTACCAACGGCGGCAAGCACTCCTTGTATGCCTTGATGATGACCACCATTGAAACCGGGGACGAGGTTCTGATCCCAGCCCCCTACTGGGTAAGTTATCCAGAAATGGTCAAGCTGGCTGGCGGTACCCCAATCATTATGCCAACTACAGCTGAAAACGATTATAAAATCACCCCTGAGCAGCTCCAGCAGGCCATCACCCCTAAAACCAAGCTACTGGTCTTTAATTCCCCGTCTAACCCAACGGGCATGGTCTATAGCCCTGACGAAGTTCGCGCCTTGGCCGCCGTAGTTTTGGCTAATAATATTTGGGTCGTCGCCGACGAAATTTACGAGAAAATTCTATACGACGGGGCTCAGCACCTCAGCATTGGCGCAGTGAGTGAGGCCATGTTTGAGCGCACCATTGTCAGCAATGGCTTTGCCAAAGCTTATGCCATGACCGGCTGGCGACTAGGTTATTTGGCGGGTCCGGTTGAACTGATTAAGGCCGCCAATACATTGCAAAGTCAGAGTACATCGAACGTATGTACCTTTGCTCAGTATGGTGCGATCGCAGCTTTAGAATCCTCCCAGGACTGCGTTGAAACCATGCGCCAGGCATTTGCCAAACGCCGTACCGCCATTATCGACCTGGTCAATGCTATTCCTGGTCTCAACTGCACCATCCCCGAGGGCGCATTTTATTTATTTATAAACATCAGCAAAACCGGTTTAACATCCCTGGACTTTTGCACTCGACTACTGAACGAGAGATATGTAGCAGCGGTTCCAGGCGTCGCCTTCGGCGCTGACAGCGGCATTCGCATTTCCTATGCCACTGACATGGCCACCATTGAGAAAGGCATAGAACGTCTCAATGATTTTGTACAACAGATTGCTTAAACGGGCATCAGATCTGAATTCTGAATTGGACGAATAAACATTGCAAATGAGTAGTGAATGAGGGCTAACATCTAGCCTGTCAGACCATAACTAACTAAGCGCCTATCCTCTCCTTCGCAGGAGAATCCAAGAGCTGAGCATGGAGACGTTAGCTAGACATTAGCGCTATGAAAAAGTAGAGAATGAACCTAGGCATATCCCTTGATATTGCTAATGCAACAACAGCCATAACAGGCTGCAAGTAAGCATATATCAATGGGTTTAATCATCTAAAGGATGCTGATACCGTGATATCCATAACAGTGATTAGAGCACAACAATGAGTCAACGTGTGTCACTCATCTCCATGCTACTATGAACGTTCTACAGAAGTTTTGAGGTGTTCCCGGAGAATTGTTGTTAGTTTGCCTCCAGGTTTCACACAGGGCATTCTCAAAATTGTTGAGGTATTACATGCTCCTACTGAAGCCATAAGCTTTTTCAAGCCTTTGAAAATTGTTGAGTTTAAATAGATAAATGTTGTTAGCCTGAAAATTCTTAGAAGAATTTAATCCAGAAATTCCGGACAACAAGGATATTTCAGGTAAATTCAGAGCTTGACCCTGATCAAAGAGCACTAACACAGCCATCTAATTTGCATCCAGGTTGTCCTGCAGACCGTCACCGATACAATTAATATTCAAAAAATTACTACTCCAAACAGTCAGAAAAATTGCAGCTCCTGGAAAAACAGCCATGTGGGGAGCGCTGTCTAAATAATCTTGAGCGGGATAGAGCATCCGCCCCCAGGTTGTCACATTGGACGGAAGGAAAGCCCAACCCCAGAAAAACCAGCATCGCCTCGGTCAGAACAGTATCGCAAACAAACACAGATGCTGAAGATGCCTTTTCCAACTGAAGCAACAGCAGCGTCACTCAAGCTACTAATACTAACGGAACAATAATACCGGCACCTGAACACTTCTTAGGAGCTGAACCGTAGTGCTGCCGATCACCAGATGGCGTATGCGATTGTGGCCATAGGCACCCATCAACAACAGGCTGATCTGATGCTGCTCGATATAGTTACCGATGACTTTTTCAGGATCGCCGCTGATCAGTTGAGTAGTTGAGCTAAGTCCCGCCTGTTGCAGTGTAGTTTGGGCAGCCGCTAGCTCCTGGGATTTCACAGTATCCGAGTCGGACTTAGCTACCGTTAACAAATGAATCTCGACATCCTTGAACCCTGCGGCACTATCCACCATAAAGTTCAACACCCGTTTGCTCGTTGGGCTACCGTCATAGGCCAGCAGCAGTCGCTCAATCGGCATAAATTTCTGAGGTGTGACCAGGCAAGGCTTGGTACTACTACGCACAATGCGATCGATGTTGGCCCCCAGGTGCCCTGAGGCAAAGTCTGCGGCCTCGCCCCGCTTACCCAGCACCACCATGTCAGCGTCCGCCTCAAAGTCATGGAAGCAGTCCACCAAGAAACCAGTGGGGTTGAGTAGTTCTATATCGCTTAGCCCTTCCGCTTTGAGTATCTGGTCAGCGTTTTGCAAAATTAGCCGCGCTCGTTGGTTATTGAGTTTGGCTTTTTCATGCTCCAGGTTGACCAAATCATTCAGTAGCTGATCTGATGCTCCCAGACCAATGCTGCCACTGAAATTACCAGTAGAAACGACCTTTTGGCTACGAATATCGGTAACGTACAGAACCTTGGTTTGAGCCTGGAATTTTTGAGCAAACCAGGCTCCATAGCGGTAAATGCCCTCTGCAAAGGCAGACCCGTCGGAGCACAGCAGAATCGTTTTCATAGGGGGATGTTTTCTTGAAAGAATGCGGTCTAGCGCAGCGATGCTAGTAGTTTATCAGGACGTTTTTATGGTTCGGACTACCCCTCGGTAGGGGCATTCCATGGAATGCCCCTACCGAGGGGTGGCAACAAGTTCCTCATCAGTCGCGAGGCGGTTCAGCAGAGTAGCACTGGCTTGATTGAGCCCCACCACAGTCACATCTACCCCTTTACGGCGAAATTTTTGTACTGTTTTGTCTAGAACTTCCACAGCTCCCTGGTCCCAGAGTTGGGCACTGCTTAGGTCAATGGTGACCTGCTCAACAAATTCAGCAAAGTTGAAGGATGCCGAAAATTCATCGCGAGACAAAAAGAAAATTTGTCCAGATACTTTGTAAATGCGGTGGGTTCCGTCTTCGCTCAGTACCTTATCGACAAATACCAGCTTGGCCACTTTACGGGAGAAAAACACCGTACTCATAACAATGCCCGTCGCCACCCCCAGGGCAAAGTTGCGGGTAAAAATGATCACAAACATCGTCGTCAACATCACAGCCACTTCACTGCGGGGAACGCGGCGCATATTGGTAAACGACGACCAGCGAAAGGTACCGATGGACACCATGATCATGACCGCCACTAGAGCCGCCATCGGCATCTGTCGCACCCAATCTTGCAAGAACAAAATGGCAATTAGCAAAAACACCCCAGCCGATAGGGTGGAAAGACGACCGCGACCGCCGGACTGCACGTTAATTACCGACTGACCAATCATGCCGCATCCGGCCATACCGCCAAAGAAAGCAGTGACTATATTGGCGACACCCTGTCCCTTTGCTTCCTGGTTTTTGTCACTGGGGGTATCGGTAAAATCATCCACCAGCGAGGCGGTAAGAAACGAAGCTAGCAGCCCCACAACCGCCAAAGTTAGAGAATAAGGCAGGATAATTTCCAGAGTTTCCAGGGTGAAGGGAATCTGGGGCAGGGCAAACACAGGCGGTGCGGTGGGCAGCTCACCCATATCGCCTACGGTGGGTACGTCTAAACGCAGCGCGATCGCAGCAATCGTCATGACCGCCAGCGCCACCAGTGGGGAAGGCACTACCTTCGTAAAGCGCGGCAGAATATAGATAATCCCCAGGGACAACACCGTAAGCACATAGACCATCGGGGGCACATTTGTCAGCTGAGGCAGCTGCGCCAGAAACAGCAGCACTGCCAGAGCATTGATATAGCCAATCATCACCGCTCGGGGCACAAACTTCATCTGACGCCCTAGTTTGAGCAGCCCAAATATCACCTGGAAAACGCCGGTCAAAAAAGTAGCCGCTAGCAAATATTGCAGTCCGTGCTCCTTAACCAAATCCACCATCAGTAGGGCCATGGCCCCAGTCGCCGCTGAGATAGACGCCGGTCGTCCACCGAGGAAAGCGGTAATCACCGCAATAATGAAGGAAGCATATAGACCCACCTTGGGGTCAACCCCAGCAATGATCGAAAAGGAGATGGCCTCCGGAATCAGCGCCAAACCCACCAGAGCCCCGGCCAGAAGGTCATCCTTGGGATTAAGCAACCACTCCCGTTTAAGGGCACGCAAATTTAGGGACCGAACGTTGAGATTGGAAATATTCAAGGGTTCTCCTTCAGCCTGAAAAAATAAAATCTGGGTGGATAATGAAAGCTGTCTGCCCGCAAGCCAGACACGTTAAAACCTCAAACGGTAGGTTTGAGTCTTGGTAGCGATCGCAACGCACAGCCCATGGGACCTAGCATCAGCTGAAACGTTGTAGCGGTAAGACAGGAAGTTGCGACCTCAATTCTTGATCTCGACTAAAACAGCCAAGAGAGCACCGTTGCTCATGAGTACATTTACTTAACATTTCTTTGCCTATTTATATCTAAAGGCAAATTGGCAGCAGTGTCTAGGGGGAAAGAAGCAAGAGAAGCGTTCCCTGAGTAGAGTCGAAGGGAACGACTCCGCTCAGGGAACGCCGGTCGTGTTGGCTTCGGCTCTGCTCAGGGAACGGGATGCAGGTTTGAGCAAAATGGTAGGGTGAGCATTGCCCACTATTCCTGATAAACATCCCACCCGCAATGGCCAAACAACGCTTGGATATGTATTTGGTAGAGCACGGGCTGTGCGAGTCGCGGCAGCAGGCTCAGCGCTGTATTCGGGCGGGTGAGGTCAAGGTGAATGAGGTGGTAATTGATAAACCGGGCACCCCCATTAAAGAGGGAGCCGTCGTGGTCCTCAAGCAAAAGTCACCCTATGTATCACGGGGTGGGGAGAAGCTGGTAAAGGCAATAGAGCAATTTGGCGTGGAGGTGGAAGGACGCATTTGCTTAGACGGCGGTATTTCCACCGGCGGCTTTACTGACTGTCTACTACAAAACGGAGCCCAACAGGTTTATGGCATTGACGTAGGCTATGGTCAAGTCGCCTGGAAAATTCGCCAGGACCCGCGAGTTATCCTACGAGAACGTACTAATCTACGGCATCTCACACCGGAGGAGTTATATGACAACACCGCTCAGCGACCAGACCTGGGGGTGATGGATGTATCGTTTATCTCGCTGACAAAAGTTCTCCCTGCCTTTTGGCACCTGATGACAGGCGTAAGAGAATGTGTTTTGTTAGTGAAACCCCAGTTTGAAGTGGGAAGAGAGAAAATTGGCAAGAAAGGTGTAGTACGCGATCGCAAGGCCCATGGAGAGGCGATCTGGCAGGTATATGAGGCAGCGCAGCAACTGGGCTGGCAGGCCAAAGGACTGACCTGGTCACCGATTCGTGGACCAGCCGGTAATATTGAGTATTTGCTATGGCTGGTAGCTAATGGAGGAACGATAGAGTTAAGTGAGGATGCAGTTATGGAGCTAACCCAGACCGCCTGCGAGTCATTGACTAGTTAACTGACGCTACAATCAAGCATGTGTAGAAGCTCAATCTAATTGCTATGGTTGCCTTACCCGAGCAGTATATAAGCGTCGATGAGTATCTGCGACTTGAGGCCGAAAGCCCCATCAAACATGAGTATATTGATGGTCAGATCTATGCCATGGCCGGGGCAAGCGATAGCCATGTGACGATTGCAGGCAATCTATTTGCATTGCTTCGATCACACATACGAGGGACTGGCTGTCGTGTGTATATTTCTGACATGAAGGCTCGGGTTGACATGCGTAATCGCTTTTTTTATCCGGATGTAATGGTGACTTGCGACCCCCAGGATCAGGAAACGTCCACTTACAAGCGGTTTCCAAAGCTGATTGTTGAGGTGTTGTCTAAGTCAACAGAAGCGTTTGATCGAGGAGATAAGTTTTTAGCGTATCAAGCATTAGAGAGTTTGCAAGAATATGTGGTGATCAACACTCGACACCAGCGGCTAGAAATTTTTCGTCGCAATGAGTCTGGCCTGTGGGTATTACAGGTTTATAGTGCAGAGAATGAGACTTTTGAATTAAAGACAGTTGATTTCATGGGCACCTTTGCTGAGCTATACGAAGATGCTGTTTTGGAGCCTACTGAAATTCCTGATGAGGTGCGAATAGAATACGACATATTCGAGTAAGATGCGTTGCAACACACCTTATCGCCAAGGAGGCTGACTACCATGGATAGTGGGCCAATACAGGTAAGCGAGGATCCGAATGTTTATATGTAGTGTGTAATGTTAGCAATGCACACCTTGGCTGCGCTATCTGGGCTTGGAGCAATAGATGTCATCACTTGACAATCGCTTCGGCATAGAATCAAGCTATTCTAATTATCAAGTTGCTCTGGCTAAAAGCAGCAACTCGATAGGAATTTCAGAAATCATCAATTCTCTCAATAAAAATGGAACGATCACTATCATTCCTTCAGAATCGAATATCTTAGAAAGAACTAGTTATTTAGTTGCTTACACTCTAAAAAGTTATAAGGCTCTTCGGGATCTAGTTTGGGGTTTGAATCAGGGCAACAAGCTGATAGTTCGTTCTGAGGGTAATACTTTAGAAACTAGCGACTTTCAAGACATAGTATTGGTTCAAATTGATTGAGAAAAGGTTTTAGCGTCTTGTTTCAGCCTGCACCAGAATTACGATTAGCAGAGGTGCGTTAATGGTTGGAGGCATTGCGTTGTGAGTAAAAAATTACCGAAACACCGTAGGTTGGGTTGAAATATCTCTTGAATCACATCCAACCCTGATCACCACCCCAAAACCCAACATTCTGACAAGGGAAAAAACCACTCGTGATTTGGATAAAAAGGTGCGCTCTCATTATGGGCAATGATATTGGAGTTGTTGGGTTAATAGAAGCTTTTGCGGAAGAGCACAAAATTTGGGAGAGGTGTTAACCCAACCTACGAGGTAATTTTTGAGAGCCAATATGCGGTCGTTTCCGTCCCCGTGAGGGGTTTTGGGTATGAAAGTATCTCGCTAATTGAGATATCGAAGATCAGCCGTTTTGAGGGGTTTCCATCCCCGTGAGGGGTTTTGGGTATGAAAGACGCAATTCTAAACTGATCCTTTAGCTACGCCAAAGCGGGTTTCCGTCCCCGTGAGGGGTTTTGAGTATGAAAGTGAACTTAGAAGTAAGGGGTATATAGTCTAATGCCACCAGAAGTTTCCGTCCCCGTGAGGGGTTTTGGGTATGAAAGTCCATCCAATACAACCGTTTAGTGAAATGAAAGGGAGTAAGATGTTTCCGTCCCCGTGAGGGGTTTTGGGTATGAAAGCATTGCGATGTCGAGCAATACGATCAGTTAGGGGATCTTGCGTTTCCGTCCCCGTGAGGGGTTTTGGGTATGAAAGATATTGATTGGCAACCAAAGTGGGTGGACAACCCAGAGCTTCCGTCCCCGTGAGGGGTTTTGGGTATGAAAGTCTTGAAGATGGCCGTGTAACCCCCAGTGAAGTGGCCACAATGGCATCAGAAGTCGCTGCAAGTTTCCGTCCCCGTGAGGGGTTTTGGGTATGAAAGAGAAACAACGGTTAGCTAAGGAACGTGCTGCAATGTGGGTTTCCGTCCCCGTGAGGGGTTTTGGGTATGAAAGCACCTGAGCTTAACGTTGGCTCAGAGGGCTCTAGGTTTCCGTCCCCGTGAGGGGTTTTGGGTATGAAAGTATAAAGCGGTACAAAGAAACAACCACAAGCGCTATTAGTGTTTCCGTCCCCGTGAGGGGTTTTGGGTATGAAAGGGGATATGCCGGGAGATGATGATATCGTTTCATACGACTGTTTCCGTCTCCGTGAGGGGTTTTGGGTATGAAAGATATCTTCGTAATGAGGTAGTTGAAAAAGACTACCGTTTCCGTCCCCGTGAGGGGTTTTGGGTATGAAAGTAAAAACCTTTTGCCCTTGGAGGCTCAAATAAATCTTTTGTTTCCGTCCCCGTGAGGGGTTTTGGGTATGAAAGGCTTCCCTGAAGAGCCCTTGCCTGGTAGGAATCCTGGCGGACAAATCGACGCATGTCAATTTTGACAACGGAACATTCTACAAAATCGCCCTGCTTGCCCTCCGTTCAGCAGCTGAACGCCAGGTATAACAAGGCATCGACGCACATCGACGAAATTATAAGGTTTTCAAGGTTCAAGGGGAGTGCGTAGAAACCCCACTTCTATAGGTAAAAATACCTCAGAAATTACCGCGCCAGCCTATATTTTAACCTTCATTAATACAATTGCTCAGGGTCAGCATTTTTTGGCTTGACTAAACCCTAAAACCCGGTCTACAGTTACCCAATGCCAGTAGGGGCATTGCATGTCCTTACAGACAAACCGACTAGAACCTAATATCTTGGCACCGTCGGCAGGTGTTCGCACCACCTGGCCGACGGCTACCCACGGATTCGCAAGCAATCCATGGGATTGGGTTATTATGCCCTACCCCCTGCGATTTGCCATGTCTTTTTGTGGGGGGCTAGGGTTTAGGTTCTGGCTTTCCTTCCACTTCAATGGAGAACCAGACCCATGTTTCAAGACCCAACTTCCGGCGCAGCCGCGTCGACAAATCAGCCTGCACCGTTGCCAGAGTATGCCTACGAATCCGGACGGCATCTGCTGTTTGGCAGTCTCAGCTTTGTTCAGGCAAACATTAAGCTGTTGCATAAGCTGCACTATGCCGAGCCTAACGACTGGAGCTGTCCGTTGCCGACAGGGCAACCCAACGAGGTGATGGCGATTTTGATCAAACGGGTGCGGGTGGATTAATCGCTGCTTGAGAATGGTGGGTAACAAAGGGTTTGGTGCATTGTTAAAGGTGTGCCGGAAGGGGTGTTACTCACCCTACAAACTATCAACCTTTTTGCTTCCCGAAACCCAACATTGCTCACACTCCGCCCCTCAATGGATAACCCTATGGGAGCGTGAATCTCCTCATTGGTGAAACATATTGATTTGTTGGGTTACGAGGAATGTTGCAGGGTGCGAAAGATACAGGAGTGGGTTTAACCCAACCTACTCCAATAGCTCGCCGGTTTCTTGGAGCTGATGTAACCGCTGATAAAGACCGCCTTGGGTCAATAGCTCACCATGACTGCCCACTTCGCTGATGCGGCCCTGGTCGAGTACAACAATCTGATCGGCTTCACGAACGGTGCTCAGGCGGTGGGCAATGATGATCAGGGTGCGAGTACCGAAGAGCGATCGCATCGCCACCTGAATTGCCCGCTCCGATTCATAGTCTAAACTCGAAGTTGCCTCGTCAAATACCAGCACATCTGGATTCATAATCAAGGCCCGAGCAATGCCAACCCGCTGCCGCTGACCGCCCGACAGCCGCACACCCCGCTCACCCACCGTTGTCAGATAACCATGGGGCATTTGCTGAATAAAGTCATGGGCCTGGGCGATTTTACAAGCCGCCTGCACCTGCTCCACCGTCGCCTCTGGATTACCGTAGAGTAGGTTTTCCATCAGCGTGCCATTAAAAATATCCACCTCCTGATGAACAATGGCCAACCGCCGTCGATAGCCAGTAATGTCTAAACGCCGTAGATCTTGACCATCCATTAAAATGGCACCAGATTGGGGCTCAAAATAACGAAACAACAGCTTCACCAACGTCGATTTACCCGACCCCGAACGCCCCACTAACGCCACCGTCTGTCGGGGCTGAATCAGCAGCTCAATATCCTTGAGAACAGGTTTGTTGGACACATAGCCAAAGGTTACCTGGTTAAAGTGGACCTTGCCAGTAAATCGATAGCCAGGGATATCGTCACTCAGCTGCCCCGCGTCCATCCCAGGCGGTAACGACACAAACTCCTGAAACCGAACCATCGCCCCATAGCGGCGCACAAACATTTCCGCCAGGTCACAGATGGGGTCAACCTCGGCATAGGCCATACTGGACAGCGTCAGAATAGTCACAAAGTGACCGAGGGAAATACTGCCTTGTAGGGTGGCCCAGAGAGTTAGGGCCAACACCGCAAAGGTACAGCTTTGCACAAATGTACGTTGCCAGGTACTCAGTTTGATGTAGCCCAGGTGAATGCGATAATCAACCACCTTAAATTCTCGATCTAAACGCTGTTGTTGGCGTTTTAGCTCACGCATTTCTGTCGCAAAAGCCTTGACCGTTTTGATATTGGTGATAATTTCCGAGGTGCGACTCTCGGTGTTTTCCATGTACTTATCAAGCTTTTCTTCTTGAAAGGATAAGTGCATTAGGCGGGTGAAACTGTAGCCAATAATGACTAAAAATGAACACAGCACCACCAGAGCAATCGGCCAGTCCATGCAGGCAATCACGACGAAAATGCCAAATACGCGGATCAGCTTGGGGATAAACTGGCCGACAATTTCTGGATAGGTCCAGGTGTAATTTGCCAGCCCCTTGGCAACTCTAGCAGCAATACGCCCAGGATTGTTTTCATCATAAAACTCTAACGGTAGCGTCAAAATTTTCTCTAGCGAACGCCGTGATTTATCTCGCCGTGCCCGCAACGCCGTATCCCAATTAAACCAGGGACCAATCCATGGCTGTAGGGGAGCTCGACCAATGGAGAGTATCCCCACTAATCCTAATAACACTAACAGGGAAAACGTAGAGGTGATGGGCTGTTGCAAGATTCGGGCTACAAGCGCAATCACGTTCTCTAATGGCCGATCTAATGGCTGTTGTGAGAGCACATTAAGAATTTGACCGATGGCATAGGGAACGAAGAGATCCAGAATCTCAAATAGACCCATAGCAGTGGCATTCAGCAGCGTAATCAGCCAGTATTGCCGATAGTATTGGAGAATCTTGAACAGCTTAGCCACGGGATACCTCCTGATGTCATTTCACTCATGACGTTTTTTGTATTACACACAGACTACATATCGTAATTCGCAAACTATGGATCGACAAGGTGGTTAGGCAGTGGTGACCACCTACATTGGGTTTTACCAGGGAAACCCCTGTAGTTCATGTGCGCTTTGGTAGCGGTTTAAGCAGTCGCCTACGACTTACATGATCTCGCTTTGACTCAGGCGTTTTAATGCTAGCGTTTGATCGGTTTGGATGGAGATCTGTAGATCCGACAGGTCCTGGAGCTGCTGCTGCAGCGCTTCTGCTTTTTTCTTGGCATCACGACGTTTGTATAATGCTGCCCGAGCAAGATCGTCACGACCACGATTGAGGGCGGCTTGGGCCACCTTTTTCCACTGCTCACTATCAGCCTGGGCTTGCTCGTATTCTGGTAGAACGGTGTTGGTTGCGATCGCAATATTCTCCAACGCCCTGGTAAATAAATCCAAAATTGCCTGAGGACTTTGTTGTTGAGCCGCTTGCCGTGTTACCCCTCTAGGCAGCTTGATTTGATCTGCCCGCAGCCCAAACTCATTCAGCTGTGGACTCACATTTTTTCCCGTTTTACACCAATTGGCAAAATGCTCACAGTTATTAAAAAACAAGTTATAGCGCTGCTCTCCCAAACGGCTTTCAGCCCGGCTGAGCACCACATCCGGAATAAAGGAGACCGGCTGAGTTAGCGTATATACCGGATTGCCGCGAGCAAATCCATCAAAACTGGTGCAAGCCACGGTTGCTGTACCCACCTTACGATAGTGAATAATGCTGCCGTCACCACAATCGATACCATGATGCTTGTAGGGAACACCCATCACATCCCGCATCACATAGACCTGATCGCCTCTGGCCATAGGAAATGCACCTAGGAAATGTACCTACGCCAGCCCTTGAGCATCGTCCTTAGATTTTGGATTGCTATTATCAGGCGGCGTTCTATCCCGAATATCTGTCTTGACTACGTCAAGATCAGTTCTGACCGGCTGTCTTGGTGAACCATGGCCAAATTGCTGTTTACGACGGGCAAGGAGTTCCTTAATCGAAGCCGCCGATGATTTCTCCGGCTGATCAATACTAATTTGTAGGTTAGGCCCCGAGCGAGCCAGCCGCACCACAAGACCATCCTCAGCCGTAACCTGCTTTATGCGCTTCCCGTCTAGATAGGTGCCATTAGTACCTATACTCTGAATCGCCCAACCAGCTACATCTTTATGAATCTCCAAATGGTGTCGAGAAACAACTGCGCTGTAAAGAACAACATCATTGTCAGTAGAACGGCCAATCCTAATGACGTCTTGTTCCTCAAAGGACCAGTTTTGTATGGGAGTTTTATTCAGCGGGTGGAGTAACGATAGGGTAATCACGTTAATACATCGAAGGGCAATGTAACAAGACTGACAGTTTCCAGGTGATAGCTAGATTAGTAGATCCATACCTTTGATGGCCTTTAGGCAAGTTAACCTTTAGGCAAGTTGAAAAATAAAGCTCACCTTATCACCTTTTCCAAGGGCAATACGATCTCCAGGGCGCAAACGATGTCGATTACCTGCGGCAAGCGGCAGATTATTGATGTACGTACCGTTGGAACTGCCAACATCCTCAATATAGTAGACATCGCCCTCAATACGGATATTGGCATGCACCCGAGATACAATTTCTGACTCTGGAAAGCCAGAAACGTCTATATCTGGCGGTATGCGATCATTGGGCTTACCAATATGGACTACGTCCAGTCCAATAGGTAACTCCACTGGCGTATCGGTTTGGACATGGAGTAGCTTGGCCGTCAGACTCTGAATTTGGGTCTGGGGGGCGATCGCATTAGCCGCTGGCTGGGTAATGGGCGGCTCGGTATAAATATCGACAGCCGTAGGAATGTTTGCAGGAATCGGATCGTCTGGCAGTGGTGGTGGTGGCACCACGAGTAGCGGGTCCAGTGAGACTAAAGGGTCGAGTTCTATCGGTTCTGACGAGGGTTCAGCGAGTGCCGCTGAAGGCTCAGCTGGTGCCGATGAGGACTCAGCTGAGACAGGAACTGGCGGCACTGCTGCCGTTACGGGTTCCGGTTCCAGCACTTGTGGCTCCGGTAGTGAAGAGTTGGATACTGGAGCTGCAGCAGGTTGATTGGCTAAGCTATGACCGCACTGACCGCAAAAACTGGCATCTGCCTGAGCTGTTGCACCACAGTTGGAACAGGTGATTAAAGCAGGTAATGGAGTGTAACAAGCCTCACATTGGGAAGCACCATCTGGATTCTGATAATTACAGTTTGGGCAAATAATCATAGCGGTCGGGTTTGCGCTCTAGCCATGTATAAACTACACGGTTTCGACGATTTTCTGCGGATGGTTTGGGAGAACTATAGGCAATCTTTGACTTTAGTCCGTATTCATAGCCTACATAAGCTACATGGAGACAGAGGGGCATCCCCCCCGGAGGCGGCCCTTTCTCCAGGAGGGACAAGATCTAACGGGTTAATGCACCGTGCGTTCAATAGCGGCGGGGAGTCCCTGGCTGGCGTCTAAATCCAGCAGCCACCGGAGTTCACCGACGGGTGCAATCAGCCGAGCTGGGTATGCTGCACTATCAGCAGTGGGGGCAAATACCTGGGAAAGGGCTGTTTGTTTGTTGGCACCTGCCACTACAAACAGGACATGACGAGCTTGATTAATCACTCGACTGGTTAATGTAATTCTGGGCTGCCCATCTTTATTGCCGACAGTCACCCAACGATCAAATTCTTTGAGGGCCAAGGTATGGGGAAATAGGGAGGCAGTATGGCCGTCATCTCCCATGCCTAGCAACATCAGGTCAAACTGCGGCAGCTCGTCTTTGGAGGAGGTGTTAAAGCTACCCATCAGGCTCTGCTGATAACGCTCGGCTGAAATTTCAGGAGAATCCGTGTCGGTGGGAACAGCAAAGATATTATCTGCCGGGATAGCAACGTGGTCGAGCCAGGCGTCACGGGTCATTTTGGCATTGCTGTCAGGGTGGGTGGCAGGCACGTAACGTTCGTCTCCCCAATAGACATAGAGCTGGTCCCAGGGTAACTCCGTTTGGGCTAAGGCTTGATAGAGCGGCTTGGGGGTACTGCCACCGGAGAGGGCAATGGAGCAACGGCCACGGGTTGCGATCGCATCACGGATCAGTTCAATCACCTGGTCGGTGGCAGCGGCCACAAGCGCCGCTTTATCGGCATATACATGCACTAACGGTACAGATTTTTCTGAGGAGGGTGGGGCGACAGTCATAGGTCACAATCAAAACGTATTCTCTGAACGCTACCTCAGCTAATCCAGACTGCTCACGACTCTTAATAGACTTTGTATTATTCTGAGCAGTCGTAGCGTTAACCAAGATGTGCACCTAAAGTTGACAACCCCTCAATGGGATCTGAGCAATGGGATTTGAGCAATGGGATTTGAGCGGTTGTATCAAACCGCTCGCTAAGGGCGTAACATCTGCGTTAGCCATGCCAGGAGAGCAATAGGTAGTGAGTGTAATTTCTGTTGTTTTGCCTTGCCTTAATGAAATCAGACATGGCTATTTGCCACGCATTCTGGACAATCTAGCCCTACAGTCTGGAGCCAAGCAAATCATCATCGTCATCAGCCCGAGCACTGACGGCACCCACGATGTGATTATCCAACATCCAGCTGCGGCAGATTTTAAGCTCGTTTATACAGATGCCACCAATCGCGCCCAGCGGCTTACCGTTGGCATTGAAACCAGCCAGGGCGACGTTGTGCTGCTGCACCATCCAGCTACGCTGCTGCCACCGGATGCCCTCTCTCAAATTAGGGCGCTCATGGCTAATGACACGGTCACCTGGGGAGGGTTTCGCCATAGCTTTGATGTGGACCACTGGCTGCTGCGGTTTACCTCCTGGTATTCGACTACCCAACGGCCCCGCCTAAGCCAGATTCTTTATCTTGACCACTGCATTTTTGCCCGCCGAGGGGCACTGATGGACATTGGTGGAGTTCCGGATATGGACATTTTTGAAGACACGGCCCTAAGCAATGCCCTGAGTCAGTTTGGGCCACCGTACCTGGCACCGGGGACCATTGTGACCTCCGCCCGTCGCTTTAAAGAACGCGGTATTTATAAGCATGCGGCCCTCAATCAACTCCTCAAGTTGATGTATCACGCTAGGTTAGATCCTAAAAAGATGAACTGGCTCTATGAAGGTAAGAGCCAAATCAACGTAAACTACGACCAAAAATAAGTTTTGCGCGCTGAATGTCCCGCACCTACAAAGCCACTGGTATTAATTTGAAAGCCGCGCCGATGGGAGAAACCGATCGACTGGTGACTATTTTGACCAAAGAACATGGTCTGCTGCGTGCGATCGCACCTGGAGCCCGAAAACACAAGTCTCGTTTGGGGGGCCGCAGTGGTCTATTTGTGGTGAATGAACTCATGTTGTCTAAAGGCAAATCCCTAGACAAAATGATTCAGGCTCAAACCCAGCGCTCTTTTCCAGGTCTCAGCCGAGATTTAGCTCGACTAACCGCCGGGCAATATTTAGCAGAATTAGTCCTGTGTGAAGCCAGTGAGCAACCCCAGGAAGCCCTATTTGCACTGCTAGTCGCCCACTTAGAACGGCTGGAAACTGCCCCCAGTGGAGCCGTACTGGCCTGTTTAGCCCATGGCACGTTTCACATTTTGGCCCTGGCGGGGGTCGCCCCAGAGCTGAACCGCTGCTGTTTAAGTCGCACCCCAATTCAACCCCAGCTCGGCAGCCAGTGGCAAATCGGGTTTAGCATTCCAGCAGGCGGTGTGATTACGCTAGAGCAGCTAGAAAACCTAGAAAATAATGTTAACCGCACATCCACCGGATACCGTGGCTCCTTAACCACAACTATTGGAGCCCCAGAATTAGCGCTTTTGCAACAATTAGGTCAAGCAGAGCTTGTATTCACCCAGGCTAGTTCTTTACCATCTATAGAGGGAGCTAGTGCAGCTCCTCACAGCCTATGGCGTCGTGTAGAACGTCTGCTGAGGAACTATGCTCAGTTTCATTTTGATCGACCGATTCGATCCGCTGCACTAATCGACAGCTGCTTTGCGTCACCTACTTATGCTTCGTGAGTCCGACTCAAGTGAATCTAAAATTTCTGAGGCTTTTGGTAACTCGCCAGAAGCTGCAACGGTTGGGACAGTTGAACTCTCTGATGACATAGCAACAACCCCCCCCTCTCAGGTGACCGATTCTGAGCCAGTGACCGGCTTTTGGCCGGTCTTACAAAACCGCAATTTTCTGACTCTATGGGGTGGCCAGGTATTCTCCCAGTTGGCCGATAAAGTGTATCTGGTGCTGATGATTGCCATCATTGCCAGCCAGTATGAAGTGCCAGGCCAAACCATTAGTGGCTGGGTATCAGCCGTGATGATTGCATTTACGATTCCAGCCGTTCTGTTTGGGTCACTGGCCGGGGTCTATGTCGATCGTTGGCTCAAGCAACCCGTGCTGGTGCTGACCAATGTATTGCGAGGTGTCTTAGTTATTCTGCTGCCTTTGGGGCTGTGGCTCAGCCACGACTTGGGGAATTTGGCAGGTGTGCCCGTGAGCTTTTGCCTGCTGCTGCTGGTGACCTTTCTGGTATCCACACTGACTCAGTTTTTTGCCCCGGCAGAACAGTCTGCAATTCCCTTAATTGTTAACGATCAGCATTTACTATCGGCCAATTCCCTATATACCACCACCATGATGGCGTCGGTGATCATTGGGTTTGCAGTAGGGGAACCCTTGCTTGCGATCGCAGACCAGCTGCTCGCCCCTTTTGACCACGGTAGCGGCATTGGCAAGGACATCCTGGTAGGGCTCAGCTATTGTCTAGCCGGGTTGATTCTCATGCTCATGCGCACCCACGAATCACCCGAAAACCTGACCCGTGATAGTCATGTGTGGACTGACATCAAAGACGGCTTCAGCTACATCAAACAGCAGCCCCCGATTCGTAACGCCATCATTCAACTAGTACTGCTATTTTCAGTATTTGCCGCTCTGGCCGTTCTCTCCGTACGTCTGGCGGAAGTCATTCCTACCCTAAAGTCTTCTCAATTTGGCATATTACTAGCCGCCAGCGGTGTCGGCATGGGCATAGGAGCCACCCTGATCGGCCATTTTGGCCATCGGTTTGCCCGCCGTCGGCTCAGCTTGCTGGGCCTAGTTGGCATGGGAGCCAGCCTGGGGACCTTATCCATGACCATTCATAGCCTGTGGGGTAGTCTGGCTCTAATTGCCCTTCTGGGAATTTTTGCAGCTACAGTGGGCATCCCCATGCAGACCACAGTGCAGGAGCAAACCCCTGAGGACATGCGCGGCAAGGTATTTGGGCTACAAAATAATGTCGTCAATATTGCCCTAAGTCTGCCCCTGGCCCTGGCAGGCGTAGCAGAAGCCTTCTTAGGGCTGCGACTAGTACTGCTGGGTCTGGCCGTCATCGTGATTTTAGGCGGTCTGCTCACCCAAACTGTCTTTACCGTCACCACCGCACCATCCTCCCAAAGCCAAGACTAAGGTGCAGCTACTCGTTAACGACCTCGTTAATGACACAGTATGGGGTGAATCACCCGCTAACCCGCAAATTTCCATCTCCCTCCGCACTCATCGCCAAGTAAATCCTAAAATCCTGATAAAGTCATATAAAGCATTCGTACGGTTGCTTAAGTAGCATTAAGTTAAGTTACTTAATGCTACTTAAGCAAACAAGGGTTCCTAAGGGGCGTCTTGCCAAACGGTTGAATTCGTGAAGCCGTTCATGTCTGCTTTTGAAAACGCCCTTTAATGAACGTCTGATTTATAGACACCTTTAGATGCACATTGCATGGATTGGTAAAAAGTCTCCATTTTGTGGAAATGTCACCTACGGCCGAGAGATTACAAACGCTCTGTTAGAGCGCGGCTATCGAGTGACGTTTCTCCACTTTGCTACTGATGCAGAGTCTGGCGGCGAACACGGTGGCTATGAAGAGGTTTCCCTGCCTTTTATCTTCAAATCTCAGATCCTGATTATCCCCAGCTTTAGCTCGGCGCGACGTCTGGCTGAGGTGCTGGCGGAACTTAAACCGGATCTAGTGCATGCCTCACTTTCCTTATCACCGCTGGATTTTAAGCTGCCAGAAATTTGCCACGAGTTAGGCATTCCACTGGTGGCCACATTCCATCCGGCCTTTGACCGCAAACGTCGTAACCTGACATCAGGTACTCAGCATTTTACCTATCAGCTCTATGCCCCACGGCTAGCCAACTACGACCAGGTAATCGTATTTTCCCGCATGCAGCAGGAGCTGTTGGTTAAGCTTGGCGTACCGGCGGAGCGAGTCGCTGTGATTCCCAATGGCGTTGATGTCTATCGATATGCTCCTGGCCCCTCTCGGATTAAACAGGAATTTCGAGCCAAGCAAATTTATGTCTATCAAGGTCGGCTAGCCATTGAGAAGAATGTAGAGTCGCTGCTCAAGGGTTGGAAGCTTGCGAATATGGGGTCTGAGAACAAACTGCTGATCGTGGGCAGTGGACCTTTAGAAATGGCTTTAAGGACAGCCTATGGAGCCGATGATTCAGTCATCTGGCTGGGTTTTATCGCCGATGAGCGTCGCCGCATCGAAATTTTGCAGGGAGCGGATGGGTTTATTTTGCCGTCCTTGATTGAGGGGCTATCTTTATCATTGTTGGAAGCAATGGCCTGTGGCACAGCCTGTATCGCAACTGATGCCGGAGCAGATGGAGAGGTCTTGGAAGATGGCGCGGGCATTGTCATTGGCACCCAGCGAGTAACTCAACAGCTACAGACAATCTTGCCGCTGCTGCATAACCATCCTGAAATGCTTTCAATTTTGAGCAGTAAGGCAAGACAGCGGGTGCTAGACCGCTACACTCTGAGCACAAACATTACTCAGCTCGAAAACCTGTATGCTCGCATGGTCCCTAGTAAAGCTCGGTATTCTTTACCGCAACAGGTCAGCCGAATTTAAGCCTGAGCGGGTTAACCCGCTCAGGCATCTGCTTCATGCCTCTGTCCTCATACTTTCTGTCTTTCGCCATCCACCAAGGGGCATTAAATACAAATCGGCATTTGCTTGAGTAATGCCAGGTCTTCTGGCCGATCCACATCTCGCAGCTGCTCCAGGGTGGCGATGGATAAGTTGAGCTGGGTTGCGATCGCAACCGTTCGCTCAAACACTTCCCCAGTGCCCCAGGGAATGTTTTCAAACAGTTGGGCCTGGGGGCGACTTAACCCAATTAAGTAGTAGCCCCCATCCGCTGCCGGTCCCAACACCACATCATGAGTCTGCAGTTGCTTAAATGCCTGCTCTAAATGACAACTACTCAGCTCAGGGCAATCGGCACCAATCGCCACCACAGCCTCCATTCCCGACCGAAAATTTGCCATAAAGGCCTGGTGCAAGCGATGGCCCAAACCACCTGCAAACTGTGGCAAATAGTTAAACTGTCGTCCTAACCAGGCCTGCATCTGCGACAAACCACCTCCAGAAAAATGGATTTGCCGATCAATCTCCGGACATAGCTCAGCCATTTCCCTGGCCATGGATGCCGTCATCCATCGCTGTAGTTCAGCCGCCCGCTCTGCCCCCAAATGGGGAATCAGTCGAGTTTTGGTATTACCAGCTTCGGGGTACCGTGTGAACAACATCAGACAAGCATTCCTATCCACGATGTGACCCCTCGTTTCTTAATATTTCATTTAGATTATTTCTGATCGTTGAGAGACCAGTCGTAGTTGAAGTAACTAAGCTTGTATTCCCCAGCTTCTAAATACGCCCGATCTTCTTCACTGACATACTCGCTGATAAAGTTCAGCACAGCCTGTTCTTCTTTGCTGCCAGTAAAACCGGATTCCACACCATAGCTAGGAATCCAGTCGCCACCAAACCAGCTAAAAATCTTGGATACCTTAACTTCACCGGCTTCCTTATCGATTTTTAAGCCATCCGGTCTGGCCAGCCATTGCACTACCTGCTCATCCAGCTGAGCATCTAAATTTTCTCCATTAAAGGCTTCATTGCGTAATGGGGGGCAGCTAATGGCCGCACAGACAATGGCCGCATGCAGGCGAGGTTCATCAAAATCAACCCGCAGCACATCGTGTTCGATGTTGTTTAAGGTCTTTTCTGTCTCATTGATCGGATGCTTACGCAGACGCCATACACCTGTAATATCCTTGATGCTGGGCTTGATAGGAGTTTGGTCAATAATTGACTTTAAGGTCAGGGAGTTATAAGCATTAATCCAAAATGCAATCTGTTCCTCCTCACTCCAGCCCCCTAAGGTGGCATCATCAACGCTGGCTAGCCCATTGTTGAATGTGTCTAGCTGTTGCCGAGATGCTTGTAAGTCAGCATAGTTAACCCAGCCAGAGTCATCGACGTAGGTACTCAATACATCGTCATAAATTGAATAATCCACACCCTCAGCCGATGCAATAGCTATCTGCTCAGAAGATCCGTTGGACGATGTGGTTACAGCAGCTGTAGAACAACCGGCCAAACCAATGGAGCAAGCCAGAAAAAGAGCAGATAAATACTTACGTTTCATAATTAGTTTCTAGGTGAAGAGTTAGTGCAATCAGCCTTCACTGGTAATTTCTCACTGCCAACTGAACAAAGGCTGAGAAGTGCATTAAGTTCTGGTCAATTTTGGTGCTACTGCTAGCCCAGGCCAAGTTACTCGAGCACTGCTCCAGGCAATCCCTAGGATAAATGGCCACCACAAGATATGGCGTTGAGCAGCTGGCAAAAGCCAGCTATAGTTTCCTGCAGAAGCCATATAGAGCAGGGTGAAGTACGTATAGGCGGAGAGACTAATTAGCCGCAGGCCCAAATTGCGACTCAACACTAAAAAGGGCATCAGCCAGCTGAGATACCAGAAATGGACAATCGGTGAAATCACCATCAGGCCAATTAGATACCATTCGGTAAATTTGTGAAAGGTGCTTGCTCGTAGCAGCAGCCACACCACTACCAGAGCCAATGGAAACGCATAAAGCCAGTTAGCTGAGCGGGATGGGTCCCAAAACTGTCCAACAATATGGGGAATTAGTTCAGCAGAACGTCCTGTGACCACAAAGGACGAGTTGACTTGGACTAGAGGGCATGACGTCAGGCTGCAATAGGGTATTGCCGCTAGTACCATGGGTAGTAGGCCCATGATGCCGCTCAACACGGCTATGCCGATGCGCTTTCGCCGTATTGCATGCCATACCAAGAAGGTCAGAATTGGTAGCGAAATCCATTTAACAGCTATGCTAATACCGACCAATAGGGAGCTACCTAGGTAGGTTAAAGGAGGGAAAGGCTTGTCGAAGGTATCTCCGCCGGGGCGATCAAACCAGAACCAGGCCATTACCAGCGGCAGCACAAACCAGCTGTCATAGTGACCACCACCGGCAAAACTGTAGAGCACCAGAGGATTCCAGGCATAGAGTAGGGTGGCTCGCCGACCAAAGCGATGGCCGAGCAGCCAACAAATGGCTAAATCAGCGGCGGTAAATGCGGCTTTGAATAGGGACACCCATAGCCCAATGCTGGCTAAGGTACGAAATCCAAGCTGGGTGATCGGCGGATAAATTGCTGAAGCGTAGGGATGGTTGATTTCACCCCACCATTCTGGACGGAAGGATTTGAGGACATCAGCCAGGGGGGCAAAATCATAGGGACTATACCCCTGGAGTTGAATGTGGCCCTCCCAAATGTAGCGCCAGATATCGTCGCCGGGATACATAGTGATCAACAACAGCCGAGTCACTATGGCAACACTCCAAAACCAAAAGCTCGGAATGCTACGCAGCCTCCAGGACAGAACAAAACCGGATCCCATACAGGCGCTACCAACCCAAAAGTGAGGAACAGCAAACGGTTCTTTAAAGTTGCCGTAGGGCAAGATGTAGACGGTACCTGCTAACAACAATAAGGTACTGAGAAAAAGTAGGATAGGCTGGCGTTTTTCGTGACTGAAGTCAACTGCATCACTTGGCCAGAGAGTTTTCCAATACAGAGCAGCCAGGGTGGATAGAATGATGGTGCCAGCCTTAAAACTGCCGACAAGAGTGCCTGAGATTTTGGATTGCCCCCCCTGGCGAGGTAAATAGTTAACCGGTAGCTCACAAATGCGGAGTCCGCATTCTATGGCACGAGCCTGCATTTCTACGGTCCAACCAAAGTTGCGATCGCACATCCCGATCTGATCCAGCGCCGTTTTTCGCACTAATCTGAGCGGTCCCAAATCATGAAAGCGATAGCCCCATCCCAGGGCAATCAGCGTGCCTGACAAGCAGTTACCAAAATTTTGCACCGAGCTCAGCTGCTGACGCCCCGTTTTAGTCCCTCGTCGATTCCCTAAAATCAGATCGTGGCTTTCTCGTTGGGCAAAAAACTCGGGCAATTGCCTCAGGTCGTCACTACCATCGGCATCGCAAAACAAAATCCATTCAATACCATCAGGAATAGCTTGCAACCCTCGCCAACAGGCCTGTCCATAGCCCTTGATCGGCTCCTGCACCACCTCAGCTCCGGCTTGGGCGGCCTCAGCTGCCGTCCCATCCTGGCTGCCGTTATCCACCACGCGAATATGAATTAAGCCTTGCTCTCGTAGTGCTTGAACTACATTGGCAATCGTGGCCGCTTCATTGAGCGCTGGCATCACGACTAACGTATTATCTAAATCCATGAAATGCCACGCAACGAGGTCCAGCCCTATTAAATAGGAATTGGATGAAATTCCGCTGAACTCGTTACCAGCAAATTCTCAGACTCGTGGGGCTCACATCTCAGCATATGGCTAAAATCAACTGAGAGCACAGCGAAGCCCTTAGACAACTTCCACTATGCTCTACAGCCTAAAAGAACCAAATTGTTTTGAAGGCGATTAATCGTCCTTCGTATCATCCAAAGGATTACCACCACCCGATGACTCATAGATGGCATCCAATTGCTCGCGAGCATCCTTGATAGAAATAGAGCGCATCACTAGCAAGGGCTCATCTAAAACATTGCCATCCTCGTCTAGCAGCTCAGGATGAGGAACTCGACGGGACTGACCTTGGGTTGATTCAGCCGTCCTACCACCGACTCGTCTGGTTTCAATACCCAGGCTAATCAGGTTGCGTACCAAATTGACAATTGCCAATACGGCCAGGATGGTGAAAGCGAAGATATAGAGTAAATGCAGCATAGGGAAAAGCGATCGCGCTAATTATCCTCTTGGAGTTTTCTTGGGGCCGATTGGGCTTGCTGCTGTCGAAGGCGGAAACCCACATTCCAACATTCATGAACCAGCTGATGCCAAGACATTACAACAGCCATATCCACACCTGCTTGGTTACCAGTAGCCTGAGATAAAGACTGAGATGCACTCACCAGCTGTTGAGCTTGACGCACCCGGTTGAGTAAATCCTGCTGCTCGTACTCGCCAAGAAAATCAAGAGTTTCAGATTCAAGCAAATCAATGGAGCGACCAAACCAATGCTGAAAATCATTCAACAGGGGTTGGAGAACCGCTTTCATTAATTCAGGTTCGGGAGCATTAGAGCTGTACATTAATCGCACTTAAGCTAAAAAGTTTCCGAAGGCTTATGCAATCACTGAAGAAACATAAACCACTACTAGCTTAAACAGAACCTTTAGTGAACGCTACTCAGGATGTGCCTTTTATGGACAAAAGACAAACCCGATGCACCTTCTGTAAAGATTATTACTCAATCAATATATTAGCGCCATTTTCAAAGAGTAATGGTTAAGATATGCCATCAATTTTGCTGCAACTATCGGGTTGACCGTCAGCAATTTGATCCATAGTTTGCCAGCCTGCTCGCCAGAGCTGACGGTTCTTCAACACATTGGCATTAATCCAAAATCGAACCGTTGGATCGCACGAAGCCACGAGCTCAGCAAAAACGAGCTTACCCTGATTTTTACGATTGGTAACTTGAAAATGCCGCCATCCCATGGTGCGTTGCTGGGCTGTCCACTTGGAACCCAAGAGATGGGGAAATTTTTGCTTTTTAGGTTTAGACATTGCAATCACTCAAGCGCTCGTTTTAACCCACGAATATGAACGGCTCGACTCGTAATGTATGCCGTCTTCGCATCCAGACGGATGTACACCTTTCCAGACAGTATCCCCCTCAGGTTGCGGCGAGCATAAACAACGATATCAGCGGGCATGCTGTCATCCTCAACTTGGGTGTAGCCTAACTTTTCTAGCGGCTGGCTAATCTGATTGAGAAATACTTTATGCCCTTTAATCGTTTGTTTGAGGGTAATGGAGCGATTAAAGTACAGTCCCAGCATGCCACCCGCCAACCCCATCGCCAAACCCAGCTGATTAGGCAAACCACTCATAGGGCTCAGGTGAAGCACCACGCTGGCCAGCATAATCGTAATTAAGGTGGTAGTGCCAAAGTAATAGAGAAAGGTAAGGGAATGCTCAGGGCCTAAATTATTACTGGTCATAATGGGCTGATGCGTTCTTTCCGTATAGGGTTGCACAATTTCGTGGCCACCGTTATGAATATTCAGTGGCAGAATGGTCAAGCGATACTTAATCGCCATTGTTTGATACTTAGCTTGATATTTGGCGTCTAATAGGGCTGGTAAACCATGATTGAGGTAGAGCAGCTTAGCAAAGCTTACGGCTCGACCGTTGCTATTAGCGATGTGTCCTTTAAGGTAGAACCTGGAGAAATTTTAGGGTTTTTAGGTCCCAATGGGGCTGGCAAAACCACAACTATGCGTATTTTGGCAGGGTATTTGCCAGCTACCAGTGGCACCGCTCGCATTGCCAACCACGAGGTTCATAGTGACTCCATGGCAGTGCGGCAAAAGATTGGCTATCTGCCAGAAACGCCACCGTTATATCCAGAGATGACTGTGGAGGCATTTCTATATTTTGTCGCTCGTATTAAGGGGCTGCCTATTGGTGACCGGGGCAAGCAAGTTGCCTCCGCCATGGAGCGGTGTAACCTCAGCGAAAAGAAACATGTATTGATTCGTAAGCTCTCCAAGGGATTTCGACAGCGAGTGGGTATCGCCCAGGCAATTGTCCACGATCCGCCAGTGATTATTTTGGATGAGCCGACGGTGGGTCTGGACCCTAAGCAGATTATCGATGTGCGCAATCTGATCAAAGGGTTGGCCGGTCAGCATACCATCATTCTCTCAACGCACATTTTGCCTGAGGTGAGTATGACCTGCGATCGCATCACCATCATTAATAAAGGTCACATTGTCGCCACAGACACCCCAGACAATTTAACGGCCCGCCTGGCCGGACAGCTCGGCTATGCCCTTGAGGTAGCTGGCGACCCAGAACAGGCACAAGCCACACTTAATCAGCTGCAACAGGTGGACTCTGTTAAAGCGTTACCGGCTGAAAGCCTGGCTGACAACCACCATCGCTTTCAGGTAATGGCGGCCACTGAGCAAGATCCAGGCAGTGCGATCGCAGAAGCGATTATCAATGCCAATCTCGGTCTCTATGAACTTTCCCGCAACCGAGTCAGCCTGGAAGACGTATTCATTAACCTGACAACGGAAGAAGCAACCTTTAGCGACACGCCCACCGATACGCCCACTGCAGATAGTCCCTCGGATACCGATGAATAGCATTATTACCGTTATTAGCAATATTCTTGCCATCTACCGTCGAGAGCTACAAAGCTACTTTGCCTCACCGCTGGCCTACGGTATTGCCACTATTTTTTGGTTACTCGCTGGTTTTTTCCTAGTCATCATCGTCTTTGGCCCCCAGGGAATTTTAGCTCAGACAGCCTTTGCCGATCAGGCTGGTCTGCAGACATCCCCCCTCGATCTGCCCTATGAGTTCACCCAGCTGTATCTGGGTCTTTTAGGGTCTCTGGCCATGTTTATTCTGCCTGCTTTGTCCATGGGTCTCTACACAGAAGAACGTAAGCAAGGCACCCTGGAGCTGTTAGCCACATCCCCCGTCACTAATTGGGCCGTTGCCCTGGGTAAGCTGCTGGGTGTAGTCACCTTCTTTTTCACCATGGTGCTACCTCTGCTTGTCCTCGAATCATTAATCGTCGGAGCATCGGATCCACCGTTTGACATGCGGTTGTTATTTTTAGGTCACGGCGGTCTGATCTTGCTGGCCGCAGGTGTTCTTTCCTTGGGTATGTTTATCTCGTCACTTACCGAAAGCACAGTGCTCGCCGCAATTTTAACCTTTGCACTGGTCTTAGTTTTATTTGTAATTGAAGGTGTGGCCAGTGGACTGCCAGGCCCTCTGGGCGAGGCTATCAGCCATTTGTCTCTGCTCAAACACTATAACGATTTTATTCAAGGTGTTTTTGACATTAGCGGGCTTGTTCTCTTTCTCTCCTATTGTCTTTTGGGTTTGTTCCTAACGGCTCAATCTATTGAGGCATTCAGATTCCAGAGAAACTAAGTTTAGTTGTTAAGTTCAGTTGTAAATTGTCCGTTCACAGTTAATTCCTCTTTACAACTCAGCAACCGCTCATAACCCAAAACTCTCTTACTCCCTCTGATCATTCTTCTTCATGCCTCTCATCATATGAAAGCGCTATCTACCTCTCGTAAATATCTTCGTTGGCTCATATGGCCTGGATTAGCTTTAACCACAGCTGGCTTGGTAGCTGGCTTTGTTGATAGCTGGAGCGTTCTTCCCATTGTTCTTCTGGCATTAGGGTTAGTGCTAACCCTGAGCAGTCTCATCTTGGGAGGATTCGGCTACCGCAGCTTCTGGCAAAGTCGCTCCACCCAGGCAGGCACCAATGCCATCCTGGCCACAGTATCAGTGTTATTGATTCTGGGCATCATTAACTTTTTGGCAGTGCAATACGGCCCTCGTCTTGACCTGACCGAGGGCGGGCTGTTTACACTGTCACCTGAATCAATCTCTGTCGTCAGAAATCTCGACCAACCCGTTAAGGTTGTGATTTTTGACTCGGCGCTAAATCCTAACGATCGACAGCTACTAGAGAGTTATCAAAAGCTGAGTAACCAGCTCACTTACGAACACATTAATCCCATTCAAGATCCGACAGCCGCTCGTGAATTTAATCTCAGTGGTGAAGGGCGTGAGGTGCAGTTAGAAGTAGGGGATCGGAAAATTTTTGTGCAGCCCTTGGGAGCACAGGGGTTAAATGAACAGGATTTGACTAATAAACTGGCTCAGGTGGGCCGCGATCGCAATGCCGTTGTTTATTTCCTACAAGGACATGAAGAGTTTGTTATTGACGGCAGCGCCACAGGCTATGCTCAGGCTGCTGCTGCGTTAGAGGCAGACAATTTCACGGTTGAGAGCCTGAATCTAGATCAAACAGCTACTGTACCCGACGACGCCAATGCTGTGGTCATTGCAGGCCCTAAACAAGCATTTTTTGCACCCGAGGTAGCGGCGCTAGAAGCCTATCTCAACCAAGGGGGCAGCGTTCTCCTCATGGTTGATCCACAGACCGATCCTGAGTTGGATGCTCTTTTGGCAGATTGGGGAGTATCCCTAGATGAGCAGTTAATTGTTGATGCCTCTGAAACTGGACGGCTAGTGGGGTTAGGTCCAGCCACACCCTTAGTCACCACCTATGGTCAGCATCCGATTACCGAAGCCCTTAGCAACGGTCGTTCATTTTATCCCCTGGCTCGTCCGGTATTGATAGAACCTGTTGCAGGGGTAGAAGCAACGCCGCTACTGCTAAGTAATGCTCAAAGTTATGCCGAAACTCTTACTGATACAGGAGAACTCAATGTTGATACCCAGGAAGCCCCAGAAGGCCCATTTAATATTGGTGTTGCCTTAACCAAAGCTGTCGAAGCCTCTCCTGAAGAGACTGCAACAGAGACCTCTACAGAAGAGACCTCTCCTGAAGAGACCTCTCCTGAAGAGACCTCTGCAAATCAGGCAGAGATCGAGTTACAAGAGAATACACTCGACACCAATATAGCCGCACCCGAGGATACCGCACCCGAGGTACAAAATGAAGCAGCATCGGCTGAACAACAGCCTTTAGATAACTCATCTGAAAACACCGAAGACGCAGCTGCAGCCGATGGCAAAGCACGACTTGTTGTGATCGGTAATGCCACCTTTGCCACCGATGGTCTGTTTGATCAGCAATTGAATGGAGATGTATTTCTCAACAGCGTCACCTGGCTCAGCAACTTAGATGATGCAATCTTGTCGATTCGGCCTAAGGAAATTACAAATCGTCGGATTACAATGACAAACTCTCGACAGGTTTTAGTGATCGTTCTAGCGCTACTGGTATTTCCCATTTTGGGTCTGGGGGGCGCGAGTATAACTTGGTTCCGTCGTCGCTAAGGAAGGGTAAACAATGAAGTTACAGCGCAGCACAGGCATTCTACTAGGGGTTGCGATCGCGCTCGTGACCACCGTTGCCCTTTTTGAAACTCAAAAAGGGCCTCAATCTGATCAGGGAGAAACGCTATATGACTTTGCCGAAGCCGATGTCAGCGCCTTTACCCTTGAAAAACCGGAGGAGACTCTGGCCTTTACTAAAACGGACAACATCTGGAGAATGACAGAGCCCGAGGACGCAGCAGCAGATCCCTCCTCAGTGGCTTTTTTGCTCAACATCATCACCAATGACACCATCCAGGAAACTATTACCACGACTCCAGATCAATTAGAAACCTATGGGTTAGATGACCCCACAGCCACCATTCAGCTAACAGTGGATGAAGCCACTTATACGTTAAGTCTAGGTGACGAAGATTTTAGTGGCACATCACTTTATGCGATCACCCATCAGGAGGCAGTAACGACCAATTCCGTTGACGTCTACCTAATTCCCAAAGGAATCGAAAATGGGATTGAGCGTCCAATTGCTGACTGGCTTGCTGATGTTGAAGATCCAGACAGTACAAATGGTGAGTTGCCCCCCCAGACTACTACCCCATCGGCAGCCCCAGATAAAAATGATACCAACGACTCCAGTGACTCTCCTACGGAAAATACGGAACCGTAATCCCTGCTTCATTTGATCGCTCTGGAAAAAATTAGACAGTTAATCCATAGGAAAACATCAGAAAACATCAATTTAAAGAAAAGTTCGTCAGGAACTTAATCAAGTATTTTGATTCATGATCCCTAGTCTAGTGAGGACAGCCTGTTGACAGCAATGTCTGTCTCTACCGACACCCGTGCTGATCATCAGTTGTTGGAATTACTTAGGTAATTATCTCAGGGCTATTTCGACAGCGATGTCAAAATCAGAACCTGAGGTAGTGGCTTATGGGTATGTCCGTAAGCCTCAGTGTATTTCTAAAGATATCTACTGAGTTTTAGAGGGTGTTTTTAGAGTAATTCAGCACTGGACATGCCTTCTTGATCTCTCAAAAGTTCGGGAAAATTTATCTTAAAAAGCAATAAGCTTAAGGATTTATGGGCCAACTAATGCACTGAATATTTTGCATACAATCTCTTAGGGTGCTGCTTTTATTTGATGATTTATTGTTTACCGATGTGAGGTTGTAATTACATGTCCTAATTCAGATGCTAGTCAGGTCATTACTCAGAGGATGTTTTCAAAAGTGTAATCAACACTGAGCAAGACATCTTAAGAGGATATCTGAACTAAGTGCTCAAGTATTATAGGGCTACCCAAGGTTAGGATCATCTGCCTAAAAGCCCCTAAAGCCATGGTCTTTAGGAAATCACCTAACACACTGAATACTTTTTATACAGCTTCTCAATAAATCTAATGCGTTATCGACAAATTTCATTGTTTTCTAGGAAAACGTTCTGCTGAAAAGCAGTTGACATAGAAAGACTTATTGCAGCCTAGTCCATGTGACGCAACTGCAAAAATGCTGTGACTATACTTCAGCTTTATCAGTTTTTTAGAAAGGTGATGAGCGCTATGAAGTTCTTATGTCTCAACCGAATTCTCACGGTTCGCCACTGGTTCATTTGAAAAGATGGGCATAATTCTATTGAAGATATCTAGGAATAATCTCTAGATATTTTTGAGACCTGTGTATCTGACTAAAGTTATCAACGTCGTTTCTCTAGAACTTAGTCCTTGTCTTTTTCTGTCAATGGGATTGCTGGTTGAAATTATATAGTTTGAAACTCAGACTTTAGAGTCTGATATTGATCCGTAATATTACCCTCCCCGTCGTAGTTAGCTCCTTTCCCCAGTGAGGTTCAATGGCATCTCAAGAGAACTCTGTTAAAGAGGTAGAAATAGATTTACAGAAGTATTGGCGAGTTCTAAAGCGTCGCTGGCTAATTGCGTTGACTATCTTCGGACTCACAACGACCGCAGCGGTTGGCGTTGGCATTACTCAGAAACCTGAGTATGAAGCCGAAGCAAAGCTTTTGTTTGAATTATCCAATCAAACATCTTCCTTAGTAGGTTTTGAGGGCGGCACAAGGGAACTTAGAGCCCTTACTAATCTGGATAATCCTCTAGACACTCAAATTGAAGTATTCGGCTCTATCCCTCTCGTACAGCAAGTCATCGAGCAATTAAAGCTGCAAAATGATGAGGGTGAACTATTGCAGCCTGATGAACTGTTACGTGACCTTACGATCACTGGTATTCCTGGAACAGACGTCCTAAAAGTCACCTATACCTCTGACGATCCAGAATTAGCAGCCAACGTTGTCAATACACTGACAGATATTTATATTGAAAACGATATTCAAACTAACCGAGCTGCTGCTGTAGCAGCGCAAGAGTTTATTTCAGCTCAACTGCCTGAATCTGAGGCGGCTGTCAATGAAGCCGAAGAGGCTCTGAGACAATTCAGGGAAGGGAATAGTATTGTGGATCTTGAAGAAGAGTCACGTAACCTGGTTGAGTCACTCTTCACATTAGATAATGCACTGATCCAGCTCAAGTCCGAGCTAGCCGATAGCACCGCACAAGCTTCCCAACTTCAACAAAAGCTAAAGTTGAGTTCTCAAGAGGCCTATGCGGTAGGACTAGTTAGTGAGTCTCCGGGCATTCAGAATGCGCTCGAACAGCTACAAACTGTCCAGTCGGATTTGGCATTAGCTCGCACTCGATATCGAGAAGAGCATCCTGAAATTGTCACCCTCCGTAATCAAGAATCTTCCCTACAAGCATTACTTCAACAGCGCCTTGATATCACCCTGGGTGCCAATCAGTTAGACCTCCCGGAGGATGATCTGCAATCAGGCGATCTGGAACAAGAGCTCATTGCAGAATATTTACGTCTAGACGGCGAACAGTCAGGTTTACAGCAGCAGGTTGAACAACTGGCTAATGCCCGTCTAAGTCAGCAAAGTCGGGCTAGGGTGATTCCTGTTTTAGAAAAGCAGGAACGAGGATTAGAACGACAACTTGATGCGGCTCAAACCACCTATGAGACGCTATTACAAAATCTTCAACAGGCTCAGGTATTAGAAAACCAGAATGTTGGTAATGCTCGCATTGTTTCTCCAGCCTTGTCACCCACAGAACCCATTGGCCCATCACTGAAGCTGTTCTTGTTGGCAGGTGGTTTTGTCGGGTTCTTGCTTGGTCTGATTGCTGCCTTCTTTGCGGACATCATTGATCAGTCCATAACCACGGTTCAAGAAGGCCAAGAACTCTATGAGTATCCGCTTTTAGGTATCATTCCGGCTTGGAAAAGAAACAATGCTAAAGGAACAGATGTGCCTAGCATCCTAGTAAGAAATACTGAGTACTCCTCAGTATTGGATGCGTACCAGTCGTTACAGGCAAACCTAAAGTTCTCATGTGTAGAATCTCAGGTTAAGACAATTACAATCACTAGTGCAGTTGGTGGCGAAGGTAAATCAGAGGTTGCTGCCAACCTAGCCCTGACACTCGCTCATTTGGGTCATATGGTGTTGGTTGTTGATGCTGATATGCGGAAGCCAACGCAACATCTGATTTGGGATTTACCCAACTTACAAGGACTCAGCAACTTTGCGACAGGGCAAGTTTCTTTAAAAGATGTCATCATCTCCCAGGAACCAAACCTGCATATCCTGCCAGCGGGTGTGATTCCCTCTAATCCTCTTGCAGTTTTAGAGTCGAATCTGATCACTTCACTGTTAGAAGCCAGTGAAAAGGCCTACGACTACATCATTATTGATAGTCCACCGATTCTAGGTCTTGTTGATGCAGTCACCATCGGGCGGGCAACAGACGGAGTGCTTCTAGTTATGCGACCTGGCATGGCTAATGCCGATAACATTCGTGCGACCAAAGCAATGTTGGCTC
This sequence comes from Leptolyngbya sp. Heron Island J, assembly GCF_000482245.1. Lineage (GTDB taxonomy): Bacteria > Cyanobacteriota > Cyanobacteriia > Phormidesmidales > Phormidesmidaceae > Leptothoe. The sequence goes on from NZ_AWNH01000038.1 coordinate 69,152, forward strand.
AGTCTCAGCAGAATATCTTAGGCCTAGTTGCCAATGGCATTAATGTGAAGGGCAATCCTGATCATTACTTCTACGGCAATCAGGGATATACACCTAGTGAAAAGCAAATAAAGTTTGCTCACGCCTCCAGCAATGGAGCCATCACTAAATCTGCTCAGGCTAATAACCATTCATAGACTTTTGGTTTTGTTTACATCCCTGTTTCTATCTAGGGAATGTGCGCGTCCTCAAATGACTTTAAACACAATGTTTCAACTAAGTTCCACTCAGTTCAAGATAGCGATGCCCCTAGTAATGGGCCTACTATGCTGCACCCCAGCAGCCGGAATCGCACAGGTCGATCAGACTCATTCATCCTTGGGTGAGGCCACTACTGATGAGGTTGTGAGTGGGAGACTCAGGAGTCTCCCACTCAATACGGCTCCAACTAACTACGCATCGTCTTATCTTCTGGGACCTGGCGATCGCATCGAAGTCAGTGTTTATGGATTCCCAGAGTATACAGGTCCACTTTCAGTATTGCCGGACGGAACAATTACCCTACCGCTTGTGGGTAAAGTGGCTGCAGCTGGGAAAACCACCGACCAGCTGACTCAAGAGTTAAGCGTGATTCTAGATAGGATTCTGGTTGATCCTGCTATCTCCATTTCATTAAACTCACTGCGTCCCGTGGTGATCAATGTATCAGGGGAGGTCTATCGACCGGGTCCTGTTCAGCTTCAAGACACCACCAATGTTAATGAGGAAATTGAAGCAGCCTATGCGCCACCGTCTGTCAGCGAGGCGTTGGTGGAAGCTGGCGGTGTGAGGCGGACAGCTGACATCCGTAATGTCACTGTTATTCGTAAACTTGCTAACGGTGAAACTGCCAGTACGGAAATTAATCTTTGGGATGCTCTCTGGTCGGCCAATCTGCCTGAGGAGATGTTACTGCGAGATGGAGATTTGGTTTTTGTTCCCCGTTTAGCCGATGGCGAACTCATTGATAATCATTTGTTGGCCAGATCAAGTTTAGCGCCAGACACTGTTCGGGTTCGAGTTGTTGGTGAAGTGACGAGACCTGGTGAAGTTGCAGTTCCGCCAAATAGTTCATTGTCAAGTGCGGTTGCGATCGCAGGTGGTCCCACAGATGATGCCAGACTTAAAGAAGTTGCATTTATCCGTATGGACGACACAACTGGTGACGTAGTTCAAGAAGTTGTCGATCTTCGCAACCTAGTTGATACCTACCAGATCCAGGATGGAGATGTGATTTTGGTACCCAAAACCACCAGTGGCTCAGTTTTAGATTTAGCAGCACGTTTAATTAATCCCTTAAATTTCTTATTCAATATTTTTGATAACGACTAAAAAGTGCACAGCAAAAAGAAAGCTGCAAACAGCTAGTTTTAGTATCAGCACTGAACGCCTACAAGCATGACTCCCTATCGAATCAATTACCCTAGAGTTTGCTCATATACATAATGCGAACAAAAATCGAGAAGTTATTTTCCGATAAGCTAGTAAAGAATATTGGATGGCAAACAGCTAGTCAGATATTTACACGAATCATTCGCATTGCAACAGTAGTTGTTCTAGCTCGTAACTTAACCACCGAAGATTACGGCTTAATGGCTATTCTGTTTGCCATCACTGATTTTGCCAATGTATTTATCCAGAAAGGCGGCATTGCCCCCAAACTGATTCAAGCACACCCAGACGAATTAAAAGGGCTAGTAAATACAGCATATTGGTCAAATTGGGTTATATGCATAGCTATTTTTTCATTTCAGTGTCTAATCGCATTTCCCATCGCTTTATTTTATGAGAATGACAAGCTGATCTTACCGATCATTGTGGCTGGGATCGCTTATTTAGTTAATCCCTTTTATGCTGTTCAAGATGCGTTAATTCGTCGGGATAACAGATTAGAGGTTGGCGCTTTAGCCGGAGCGATCAATGCAGTAGTCACACAAATTTTACTAATTATATTTGCCATTATGGGGCTGGGCATTTGGAGCATTGTCCTCGCCCTGATTGCAGCACAAGCCAGTTGGCTAACCGTCTATCGTAAAAACTATTCTTGGAAACCATCTGGCGGGTTTACGCTAAAGGGATGGCAAGATATCTTTAATTTTTCAAAGTTCCCTTTGGGAATTGAGATGCTCAACTACTTGAGATCGAACATTGACTATCTGTTAATTGGCAAATTTTTCAATGTTGAACAACTCGGGCTTTACTTTTTTGCTTTTAATGCGGGTTTGGGCATTAGCTTAACAGCCATCAACATGGTTTCTAATTCTGTTTTTCCTTACCTTTGTGAAGTCCGCAGTGATTTAAAAGCATTAAAGAACAAATATATGAGAAGCCTTAAGATCTGCGCTGCCATTATATTTCCACTAGTGCTGCTTCAAAGCTCTCTTGCTCCAGTTTATGTACCAATTGTCTTTGGAGAAAAATGGCTCCCAGCTATCCCAATTCTTATTCTTATTTGTCTATCAGCGTTACCTCGACCATTTGCTTTAGTATCGGAGCAGCTACTCTTAGCAGTTGATCGAGGCATGGTTGGACTGAAGTGGAATGTTGTATTCACTATTGTCTTTATACTTAGTATCGTGCTGGCCTCACAGTTTAGTATTCTCGCCGTAGCAGCTGTTGTTTTAGGGATTCATCTTCTATGTCTGCCACTATTTAGCATCTCGGTTTCAAAAGCTGTATTTTCTGGAAAAAAACTTTTCTCATTAACCTAGCAGGCTAGCATCTGATTGATTACGTCCTGAATACCTGAGTATATGTGAGCCCTCTGAAGAACAACATCATGACTCTAGATCCCTTAGTTTCTGTTATCGTTCCAGCCTACAACGCAGCTGTCTTTTTACCATCGGTCATCCAGTCTGTTTTAGCGCAATCCTATGCAAACTGGGAGCTATTAATCATCAACGATGGTTCAACGGATAACACCCAAGAAATTGTCAATCAGTATTGCGAAACTGATGATCGCATCCAATTGGTTTCCAGAGAAAACTCAGGGGTTTCTGTATCCCGCAACTTAGGAGCCCAGCTAGCTAATGGGGAGCTTGTAGCCTTTCTAGATTCGGACGATCTTTGGCATCAGGAAAAGCTTTCATCTCATATTAACTACATGCACAATCATCCTGATGTTGGAGTCAGTTTTGCAAGGGTAGAGCTGATCTCATCTGATGGAGAAACCACTAATAAACTCACCAATAATATTACTAAGAGTCTGAAGCCAGAAGACTTTTTCTATAGTAATCCAACCGTCACAACCTCCAATTTTGTAATTCGAAAATCTGTTTTTCAAGAGTTGAATGGATTTGATGAGTCCATGCAATACAATGAGGACATTGATCTTCTTTTCAGAATATCTATTCAAGACAAGTGGAAAATTGAGGGCATTGACCAAGTTTTAGTTCAATACCGCCTCCATTCATCTGGCTTATCATCAACACTTATGAAAATGGAAGCAGGCTGGGTAGCATTGATGAAAAAAGCTCGACAAAAAGCTCCTCACCTCGTAGACATGCATTATAAAGCTGCTCAAACAGCTCAACTACAGTATTTGGCTCGACAAACTCTTCGCTTAAACATGTCTATGTTTTTGGGAGTATCGTTAATTAATCGAGCATTGATTAGCAACTGGAAAAATCTCTACAAAACTCCAAAGCTAGTTATATTAGCTTTTTTAATATATTTAAGGTTGGCGACGTTTAATACACTCAGATTGAGCATTTAACCATATGATTAAAGAGTGTTATAAAAGAGTGCTATAAAAGCAGATTATTAAGTTTATACCTTTTAATTTTGCCAATATTCTAAGATGCTCTAGTTCATCAAAAAGGGGATGTCGTGTTAAGGATTCCAAGATACTTAGAATACGTATTTATCTGTTTTGCCCTATGGTTTTTCTTTGGCAATCCTATTAACTTAATTACTAGCGGTGGTGCCGGCCAGTTGGTGGATGTTTACACCCAGCAAAGTAATTTCTTATTGCCTGGCATTAGCATGGCAATTTACGCGACAGCCTCTAGTTTATTATTATTTCGCTGGAAGCTTATACTCAGTCGATTGCGTTCGAATCCTCAGACGATTCTAATCGTATTATTCTTAGTGATCGTTATTTTTTCGACTCAGTGGTCGGCTGATCCTTCTCAAACGTCACGTCGAGGAATTTTATTAGCCGGTTCAACGTTTCTCGCGTTCTTCTTATCCACCAGCTTTAGCTTTAAGCAACAGTTGCGCTTTTTAGCGATCGCACTCTGTATTAACGTTATTCTCTGCTTTATTTTTGGAGTATTGCTGCCAACTTACGGAATCATGCATGATGGAGTGCATGCAGGGGCTTGGCGAGGCGTATATACACACAAAAATAAGCTAGGCTCACAAATGGCCTTGACTACAGTTTTTCTGATAGTCATTCAATACGCCAAGATTTTCAGGGGCAAAGCAAATCTTGCGATCTCAACGAGTACAATAATTTCCGGATTCCTCGTAGTTGCAAGTAAATCAACGACCGGACTATTGGCAACAGGCGCAATGACACTAACCTTCATTGTCTGCAATGCTTTGAAGCTTAGCTATCGCTCTATGGTAATTGTCATCAGTGCAATTATCTTGCTGGCAGGAAGTGCAACTATATACGTTCAAGCGAACGCAGATGAACTATTAAGCATATTTGGTAAAGGCACTGACCTGTCAGGAAGAGATGAACTTTGGCCAGCCGCTTGGCATATGATTTCCCGTAAGCCATTCTTAGGATATGGCTACGAGGGCTTCTGGGGTACTGCTGGCTCTCCTGCAGATCTCTTAAGGCAGATCGTCGGTTGGCCAGCCCCCAATGCCCACAGTGGCTTTCTAGAGTCTCTATTAGCAGTGGGATGGATTGGCAGTTCTCTCCTGCTGATAGTACTTATCATTACAACAGTTAAAGCCGTTCAGCTAGTCAGAACGACAAGGCAATCTTATGCTACTTGTCCTGTGCTTATCATAGTGTTTCTATTACTGAGCAACATGACAGAAAGTACGCTTTTCAATCATGATGTTTGGCTACTGTTTATCTGGGCCTCTCTATCTTCAATTTCGATTCCTCAAACATTCTTAGAATCGAAACCTGAGAACATATCGAACGATTTGAATATAAGAGAATCAGTTAAATTATCCCAATCAGGTTAACTCTTTAACCTAGCGTCTCCTCACTGTAAAGCTAGCCAGATTACCCTGATAAGGGTGTTTGCCATGTAATATATCTTAGTGAATAAGGTTTTTATTTCAACAGTTTTATCTGTCTAAAGAGAATAGTTCGATAGCAAAAAGCTAGTTTGAACGAGCTTCAAATCAGAAAGATGGGTAATTTACCCCTAGAAGAATCTCTGATACTGCGCAGATATTCTCTTATAGAAATAAATTCAAGTGTTCTCTTTTAGTACGAAAAATATCCACTGTAGGATGGTGTCTTTGAATGGAAGGTCAACTCGTATCTGTTATTATCCCTATCTTCAAAGCGGAAGATTTTATAGCTGAAACTTTGCATTCAGTTTTGAGACAAACATATACTAATCTTGAAATTCTTCTAATTGATGATGGGTCTCCCGACCAGAGTATTAAGGTTTGTCGGCAGTTTAATGATCCAAGAATAAAGATCATTCAGCAAGCTAATCGAGGTCTAGCCGGGGCCAGAAACACCGGTATTCGGAATGCTACTGGTGAGTACATAGCGTTGATTGATGCGGATGACCTATGGACCGAAGACAAAATTGAAAAACATGTTAGGCATCTAGAGTCTTCCCCCACATTAGGGATTAGTTTTAGTTACTCAAAATTAATTGATCAAAACAGTAAACCTACAGGCTTAAAGCAAATTCCCAAAAGAATCACAGGCATTACACCGCCATATATCTTAAGTCGAAACCCTATTGGTAATGGCTCATCGCCAGTATTCAAACGGCAGGTATTTCAGGATATTGGATTTTTTGACAATATCCATGGAGTAGAAGAGAAATTCTATTTTGATGAAAGTTTCAAAAGAGCTGAGGATGTTGAATGTTGGCTGAGAATAGAGATGGAGACATCCTGGAAATGCGAAGGCATTCCGGAACTACTAACGCTTTACAGGATTCATCCTGGTGGTCTATCAGCCAGCTTGTTGAAACAGTATGAATATTTAGAGAGGATTATTACTAAATACACCAAGGCTTATCCAGAAATTTTTGTCAGTTCTTCCAGCCTTGCCAGAGCATATTACCAAAGGTATATTGCACGGCGTGCAATTAGCTTACGTGACTCCAAGCTTGCGCTAGAGATGATGCACAAAGCCATTGCCAGTGACAAGAGAATATTTACTGAAGAACCTGTTAAAACATTGGTTACTATGGGTGCAACATATTTTCTATGTTTGGTGCCAATCAAGCTATACGATCACTTAGAGCAGGCAGCGAGAAATCTTTTCACAAAAAAGGTGCAACCTAAAAGTAATTAAGGTTTAGACCCATGAAAGGCTGAAAACCATATTTTGAGTTGTATAGGGAATTGTAAATCATTATTTTCAATTGTCTGGCTCATTTGGCACTTTGCAAAAATTACTCCTTATTTTCCTACTCATCGAGGTATTCTGATATATGAAATGGTCCGTTGTTGCACCTTACTTTAATCAAGCTGATGTTGATAACAACAACTGGCTTAGTAGCTATATATCAAGCCCAAGGCATAGCTTCGATTTAATTGCTCGGCCTACACCTGTACCAAACTGGCACGATAAATCTGTTAAGTACACAACGCGCTCAGAATGGTTTGGACATTGGGAGCATGCAGCATTAGCCTTAAATAGCGATACTGATGGAGTAATCACACTATTTCCCCAGTTGCCAGCAGCCATTGGTCTACAAAAGATGTTGAAGCGTTCCAAAAAACCAGTTGTTGCTTGGACATTTAATATCGGAAATTACCAAGTTGGCTCTGTTCGTCGTTGGCTCTCAAAGACCAGCTTAAGTCATATCGATTGCTTTGTAGTTCATAGTAAACATGAGATTGACATCTACAGCAAATGGCTAGACTTGCCTAAAAGTAGATTTAAGTTTGTGCCTTTTCCATCACCTGATATCGAAGTAAAGTTTCAGGAAAACAGAGAATCTCCATTTATTGCAGCTTTGGGATCTGCCCATCGAGATTTCCCTTGCTTATTTAACATAATTGAAGAACTCGACATACCAACTGTAGTCGCCTCAAGCAAAACTGCCCTAGAAGGCATCAACATTCCAAGTCAAGTAAGTACGCCTTTTGGGATCTCGCGAGAAGACTGCCGTCAGTTAGCACAAGAAGCGCGTATTAATGTCATCCCTCTTCAATTTAAGGATGATGTTACAGCTGCGGGGCATGTCACAGTTATAGAAGCCATGCTAATGGGCCGAGCGGTCATTGTGACTGATACGTATGGTATGAGTGACTATGTGAAACATGGTGAAACTGGTTGGTTAGTAAAACATGGATCTGAAGAGAGCATGCGAGAAGCTATCCAATTGCTTTGGAATGATGATGAGCTGAGAAATCGTTTGGGCCGTAATGCTCAAGCATATGCTCGAGAAACTTTTTCATTCCAGGGAAGTGCACGTTCCTTGGAAAAGGTTCTTGACAATGTCATCGGATTAAGTCCTGAACCAAAGGCACCCGCTAAAGTTGGCGTTTAGCTTTGTGCCACAACAGAACCAGGCATATTTTGCTGCGGCTCTACACCTATGTTTCTACTGTGTAAGGTTTTAATTCAGAGCAACGCTCACGAAGTTGGTTATGAAACTGAAGATTTTTTCTAGTCGAGAATATTTGCCTGAAGGTGTAGATCCCAGCTCTATCCTTTATCCGCTTTGGTCAGATTTACATTCCGAACTCATCTATCAATGGGCCAGCCCTTATATTAAGTATGTTCAGGATAGAGCCAATCTTTTTGAGTTAACGTCCTTGGCCGATGCAGATGTAGCTATTCTTCCTTTCGATTGGCGCAGTATACGTGGAGATTCATGGCGAGGGACAACCGATCAGGCAGGGATGACACTGGCTTTAGAGTTTGCCGACCTCGTGCAAAAAGCAGGGAAACCTTTAGTTGTCTTCTTTGGTAGTGAATGTTCTGATGAGGCTCTACCCATCGACAATGCACTCATTTTTAGACAATCTGTCTATCGTTCAGATGCTAAATTTGCCAAGACCCCAATCTTCCCATTTTTCTGTGAAGATTTTGTCGCAAAGTATTTGGACAATCAGGTTCCTATCCGCAAAAAAAGTCAAAAGCCAACCGTTGGATTCCGTGGGTTTGCCAGACCTCCTAGCTTAGATAGACATATCAAAACATTCTATTATCATAGTCATAATCTTCTAAAGCACTCGAAGTTGGGCACTTCACCTTACAAAGGAGAAGTATTAAGAACTAAAGCCCTGAGCATCCTACAAAATAGTGATTTAGTTAACGACAATATTGAGGTATTTGAGCGGGCGGTTTTCTTTGAGGCGACAGACCCCACAGACAAAATGAAAGCTCGCATGGATTATGTCGATAATCTGGTGAATAGCGACTATGTGTTTTGTTGTCGAGGCTCAGGCAACTACTCCAATCGATTTTATGAAGTGCTTTCATGCGGTCGTATTCCTATCTTCCTAGATACAGACTGTAAACTCCCTTTAGAAGAATTCATTAACTGGAAAGACTACTGCATCTGGGTTGATGAAAAAGATATGCCCAATATTGCGGAGATAGTTGCTAATTTCCATGGAAAGCTGTCAGACACCGAATTTGAAGATCTTCAGCATGAGTGCCGTAATCTATGGTTAAACTACCTTTCACCTGAAGGCTATTATTCAAAATTCGCTCAAATAGTAGAAAAATCAATACTCGTTGCAGCATAGCTCTCGCTAAATAAACGTTATCAGAGGCGTTATATTAGCGTCGAAAGAATCTCATTTAGAGCTATATATTCATTTGATAGACCGTTTGAAAATGGCAGTGTAGTCGACGACTACACTGCCATTTTATATTAACTATTTTTTTAGATATGTAAGTAGATAGCCGAAAGTAAACGTCCCTAACACCGCTGGTTTCGACTCCGCTCAACCAGCTAATTTAGAGGAGATGAGGGCTAAACGGAGTCGAAACCCGGATTGATGGATAGTTTTGTCCATCCACTTATGAGTATGCCCCTCCCGCATACATGAGAGTTTCGCGTGTCAAATAATCTCAAATAGGACATCGGACAACGTTCTTCCCTTCGTTAGGCCGTAGGCAGATAACTTTTGACCAATCGTGCTCACTCTCAATACTCCCTATAGATCTCACCTATAGATCTCACCTATAGACCTCTCTTATAAGACTCTCTCTCATAACGTTTCTTTCATTATCCTATTAAGTCTCTATGACTTTCTTGAGTTCATCAGGCTTACAGCCCTCCTAAAAGAATATATTATTAGTAATTTCACTTAGTGCAGCAGTTAGCCAAAGAGCCGATCAAAAGGCTGTAGAATCTCTTTTCAATCAGGAGATTTTTCATTCACGATGTATTTAGGGTGCAGTTTGTAAAAAGTTTTATCAGCATCAAATAATCAATTTCATGAGACAAGCTGCTATGCCAAATTCTATAGCTCCCACAAGCTTCAACAACCATTCATACAATTCTCAAACACGCAATCAAGCTTTACCTGTTCAAACTACACAGCAGGTCATCATTTTTGATGCGCAGGTAGATGATCTCTCATTATTACTGGCTGGGCTCAACTCTCATATCCAATCCTATGTGCTCTCCCCAGAGCGTGATGGAGTTGAGCAAATCACGGAAATTTTGCAACAACAGCCGACTGAAACGTTAACCTTAGTCGCCCATGGCTTCTCTGGCGGCTTAAAGTTGGGAGATAGTAGCTTAGAATTAAGTAACTTACAAGACTATTCACATCTTCTTCAAGAATGGTTTGCTGTAGGAAATTCTCCTAAGTTACAGTTGCTCGCTTGTAATGTAGCTGTCGGTGATGCCGGAACTGAATTTATCCAGAAGCTACAGACCCTCTGCAATGCAAAAATCACAGCTAGTAATAGAACCATTGGCAATGGACATTGGCCATCTATAGCTGAAAGCTTATTCGCGGATAGAACTCTACGTGAGTACAATTTCACGCTCAATTGGGAAGTAGTTGGCAATGCACCACAATTTTCCGATGGCGTGATTGAAATGGCCGATCTGGAAGTTGACGGAGATATTCCCTACGTTGTTTATAAAAACAGAGGTGATGGTCAACTAACTCTAAGTAAGTTTGAAAACGGCAATTGGGCAACTGTTGGCACTCCTGGAGTGGCTGCTGGTGGATTTAATTTTAATGCAGATGTAGAACTCATTGGCGATACCCCCTATATCGTATATCTCGATGCGAATGATGGGGATAAAGCTAAAGTCATCCAATTTGATGGCAACAGTTGGCTACCTGTTGGTGGTGCTGTTTCCGAAGCTGGAGCCGCTTTTATTGACCTGGAGGTAGACAACAATGGAAAGCTGTATGTTCTCTATCGAGATGTTAATCAAGGTGAAAAAGCCACTCTCAAAAGGCTCGATGGCAACAATTGGGTAACTGTTGGCCCTGCAGGCTTCTCAGAAGGCCCTATTGTCGCTAACGATGGCACTACAGGCCTAGATCTGGAAATTAGTGCTGATGGCACCCCCTATGTTATCTATAATTACACTGGCCCTGAGGGTGACAAGGCCAGTGTGCAAGCCTTTATCAATGGCAACTGGACCACCATTGGTAATGATGATTTTGCCGATAATAGGGTAAGTTTCCCAAATCTAGAGATTCTAGATGGGACTCCTTATATTGCCTACAGTGATCCTAATGATGGGGACAAGGCGGTTGTTCAGACTCTGAACGATAATAATGAGTGGGTTGTAGTAGGTAATGGCGCGGCTTCTACAACTAGTGCATTTTCTCCTGATCTGGAATTTGATCGCGCAGGCACTCCCTATGTGGTCTACGCCGATAATACTGGCCGTGCAACTGTCAGGAAACTGCAGGACGGTACCTGGACCGATGTGGGTAATACATCTTTTTCTGGAGCTGCAGCCCCTTACACTGATTTAGCAATCAACAACAGTGGCATTCCCTATGTTGTTTATCGAGATGAGTCTGAAGGTGATGGTAGATCGAAGCCGACTGTCCAAAGGCTACCTAATAATGTTGTTCTTGATAACATTGATCCAGATTTAATCAGTATCACCCGACAAACACCGAACACTGAAACAACCGATGCAGACACTTTAGTCTTTCAGGTTGCTTTTAGCGAAGATGTTCAGGGGGTCGATGCCACAGACTTTGCTATCACTAATGCAAGTATCAACGCTGATATTGAGGTAACAGAGGTAGCTGGAGATCTCTACAACGTTACTATCTCAGGTAAAGAACTAGAGGACTTTAATGGCGTTATCGGTCTTGAACTAGTAGATAGTCCAGATATTACCGATTTGGCAACAACTCCTAATAATTTATCTGCAATTGATCCAATCACAGTTGAGACATACACACTGGACAACTCTGAGGACGGTGGTAGTGGCGATGGTGGCGATGGCGGCGATGGCGGCAGCGGCGGCGGCGGTGACGGCGGCGCAGGTGCTACTGGCAATATACTGACTGTATTTTCTGAGATTAATGTACTGGCAGTCACCCAACTGGAGTCTAACAATACCATTCAATGGCAGCTGAACCAGGGGGACATCAATAATGTCAGTGAAATTATTGTGTTTGAAACTGATGCATCTGGAAACAATGATGTTGAGATCACTCGTTTCTCACTTCTACAAACAGGCGATCTTCCAGCCGCCTATAATCCTGTTTTCACCATTGATAGCAGTTTCGTTTCAAAGGGTGACTTTTTCCAATTTGCAATTGTTGAAAATAACGTAACACTCTTTTCAGAGATCACAGCTATTACGGATAGCGAAGTCTCCTTAGACTTTGGCAATGGGATTCAAGGAACTACTTACATAACAGAGGAGGTCTTAACAACCAACCTATTAGTGAATGATGCCCAGGCTATAGACCTTACTGGCCAGACTGGGACAGTTGATGTGAGCTTTAATGTTTTCCGCGAAGCTGCATTTAACAATACCGTAGGGTTTTATACATTGGCAACCGATGATGGTGGTGTAGTAGATCCACTGACTGGGAATACTATTCGTCCAGGCGAAACGGGCTATAAAGAGGCTGCGATCGCAAACAGTTTAGATATCGAACTAACGGGTCAAAATGGCCAGGCAAGCACATTTGAAGCGTCAATACTTGCTGGCCAGCAGCTAGGGATCTTTGTGATTATTGATGGTATTGACCCAATAGTCGACGATGTAGTATTCAGTTACGGTAGTGCCAATACTGGTAATGCTGATCACATTAGAAAAGTGGGTGACAATACCTTCGGCATCGAGGATCTACCGGAGCTGGGAGATATGGACTTCGATGATGTAGTCATAGAGTTCGCTGTCATTTAGCCAAGGATTGGGATGCATGTTTACTGATTTTCGGTTCAATCTCTAAATCAGCAACGGCTATCTGGGGCTGGGTTTAGTATTAACGGACTCTAGCCTCAAAGCTCAATCAAGGCCTGAAATGCTTAAGCATTTCAGGCCTTGGCTATGGCTAACCCATCCACGGCACAACAATGATATGCACAACAGCTGACAACAGGTTGTTAATAAACTTGGGACCGTACTTATTTGAAACGTATCAAGGATAGAATATTCCTTGTATCAGGGTTTTTCCTATGTTTATATCATTAACCCTGTTGCCGAAAACCCATCAAATCCTAAACACTTTAGGGCTGGGAACTTAAGGTAGGCAAGCATGGGTCAAGCAAATAGTTCGAAAAATAGGGACATTTGCCAGATATCTGACATCTAAGCCCGAATACACAGATATTAAAACGCTCGATTTTTGATTGGTTCGTTTTGTATCTGTTGTTATTGGTTACGTCTAAGTCCGTTTTAACGGGCTGACGTTACCAAGTTTGTGGTGAGTGTGGAGCTACATGACTGCTAAAGACTTATTGAATCAAGGGGTAAATCTGGCAAGGCGACGGGACTGTACAGGAGCGATCGCAATTTTCAATACGGTTATCGAGTATTTACCCAACTATGCTAAAGCCTATTACAACCGAGGTTCTGCTCACTATACTTTGGGCAACTATGCCAGAGCCATCGAAGACTTTAGTTGGGCTATTCATCTCTCACCTGACTACGCATCGGCCTATATCAATCGGGGCAACGTCCAGCGCCAGCTAGGCCACCTAGATGCTGCCTTAGACGATTTTGAACACGGGATTCAACTAACTCCCTTATCGGCACGGGGATATTGTAATCGTGGCCTGCTACGCCTAGACATGGGTAACTACACAGGAGCTGTGCGGGACTTTGATTATGCCCTCAAGCTAGAGCCTCATTTGCCTCGAGGATATCTCTGGCGCGGTGTCGCCTGGTTACAATGTGGCGATTTTTCGTTAGCTATTCACGATCTCAACCGCGCCCTCACACTGACCCCTGACTGCGCCAAAACCTATAACTATCGAGGATTGGCTCACTTTTATCAGGCAGAACACCCACAGGCCATGGCAGACTTTGATCAAGCCATTAGTCTTAGCCAGAACTTTGCAGATGCCTATAACAACCGTGCGACTCTGCAAATGGAATTTGGAGACTATAGAGGCGCGATGCAAGATTACTGTAAAGCCTTAAAACTCAGCCCGTCCCTACCCAAAGGATATCCACAAACATTAGAACAATTACACCCTGAGCTTCAAGATAGTCCCACATCAGGAAAAGCGGCTCTATTGAACAATCGCGGCAACACACGGGCCACCTTGGGAGATAGTCATGGAGCCCTCGACGACTACACAGAGGCCCTGCGACTGGCACCAAATCATGCGTATATCCACCATAATCGTGGACTGGTACAGCTATATCTCCATCATTACGAACTAGCTGTTACTGACTTTAGCGCAGCGATTAGACTCAATCCTCAGTGTGCAGAAGCGTTTAGTCACCGGGGGGGAATTCGCCAACATCTCGGTGATCTGGATAAGGCGCTCCAGGATGTCAATCGGGCAATTGAGCTGACCCCATCCTTAGCCACTGCCTATGTGCATCGAGGCCGCATTTATGTGGATCTCCATAACTATCAAGCGGCAATGGCTGACTTTGATCAAGCTCTCATCCTGCAACCCAATGCAGCCCATACGCTCAATGAACGTAGTGTGCTGCGGTTTCGGCTGAAGGATGTAGAAGGCGCGCTAGCAGATGTGAACCGGGCTTTAGAACTCCAGCCACAGTTTTCCGATGCTTACATTAACCGAAGTTTGATCCGATTTGATCGGGGCGATCGCTCCGGGGCCTTTAGTGACATTGATGTTGTGATGACAATTCATCAGCACCGCCCAGCGCCTCCGGATGATCGGGCTATCGCCTAGCTATTCATCGTCTTCCCAAACTTCAAAGGAATCGAGATCGATAGGCGGCGAGTCTGCCTGACTGCTGGGCTCACTCAGTTTATCGAGGGCATTTTCTAACGTATTTTCCAAGGCTTTATTTAAAGGACTGAGACGTTTTTTGGCTTTAAATACCTGTTGGTTAAGCTGCGATCTCAACCCTTGCGTCTTATCCTGTAGCTGCCGCCCAGTAGATCGCAGCTGTTCATTCACATCCTCCGACCGCCAGTGCTCCTGAGCATAGTCTGACCAGCCCTGGGCTCGCTGTTGCATCTGGTCTGCTAGGGATTGAGCCGTTGTTTGAGCCGTCGCTTGCCAATCCTGTTGAGCCATCGGGATGGCTTCATCGGCATAATACTTAGCTTGCTCAATAGCCCGAGACGATACCATTATGCGTTTACGGCCAGCACTAATAATGGCCTCAGGATCTAGCCCGTATAGCCCTGCCTGTCCTGGCTGAGCAAACAGATATTGAATGACAGCACCGTCACGCTCCAACCGATAATCAACAATCTGCCCCACGCAGTTGCCCATATCCGTCCAGACTTCCAGCCCCACCATCGGTTGAGCCGCGGCCTGGGACTGCTCCGCCCCTTGAGCATGGAGAACAATACTATCTTTGCCGATATTAACGAGTTGTTGCCAACTGTAGACGGGACGCTGCCGCTGCCACACAGGGCCTTTACACACCAGCGCCACCACCTTTCCCTGGTTCACATCGACTAGTAGACCATCCACTAATCCCAGCTCATTTGTGGTCTCATAATCAAGCATTAAACGGCCCAGCAGTGAACTTTGCCGTAGGACAGACTGATCAGCCATAGGAGCAACTCTAGAAAACGTCTGTACTTGATTTATAGCACTCCAATCTAATATCTATAAACCACACAGCCAATTAGCCGATTTTTAAGGCTTATGTTAAT
The DNA here is from genome assembly GCF_000482245.1 of Leptolyngbya sp. Heron Island J. Classification (GTDB taxonomy): domain Bacteria; phylum Cyanobacteriota; class Cyanobacteriia; order Phormidesmidales; family Phormidesmidaceae; genus Leptothoe. Next base: position 84,557 of record NZ_AWNH01000038.1, read on the forward strand.
TCTGTGGGGTTTTCTACCTCGTGATTCGACACTCACTTTATAAAATGGAATAGAAGCAACTCATGGGTATAGGGACTTATGGATATCGCAATCAAGCGTCCTATTCTGATCGGTGGTTTAGGTCTCAGCGCCAGTCTGTGGTTATTGGACGTGGTGCATCATCTGCCCATGGACGGCTCGTTAATCCTGGGTGCGATCGCCCTGGGCTCAGGCGCATGGTGGTTCCATCAGCACAGCCAGCGCAGCGTAGTCCCAACCATTCCCAAACAGGTCACCGTTCAGCGTGACGCTATTGATCAGGCGTTGGAGCGGGCGGATCAGCTGATTGAGCTGCTATTAACTGAAAATAGTCAGGCGGTCGCTCAGGCAGAACTTTATCGTACCGAACATGATCTTCTATTAGATAGCCTGGAGCGTACTGATCTAAAGCTAGCGATCACTGGCAACAAGGCGACGGGTAAAACCACGTTGCTCAACTGCCTCGAGACATCTAGCGCCTCCTCCCTAACCTTTACTGACCAGTCCGATGATATTAGCGACGCTGATCTGGTGCTGTTGGTGATTGCGGGCGATATGACAGCGTCTGAACTAAACCGTCTGGAAACGCTGGTTGCTGAAGGCTATCAGGTGTTGGTGGTACTGAACAAGCAAGACCAGTACTCCCCCATAGATAAAGCTGTAGTGCTAGACCGGATTAACGGGCGGGCAACCGAGCGAGGGGTAGATGTGGTTGCGATCGCAGCCAACCCTAACCCCATCAAAGTTCGCCGCCATGCCGAAACCGGCGAAATTACCGAATTTTTTGAACAGCCTGCTGCCGAACTCCAGCCTCTGACTCAAAAGCTCAATAGCTTCACCACTGAGCCTGGTCCCCTAGTCATGGCCACTACCCTACGCCAGACCAAAGCACTGCAACGGCGCATTACTCAAACACTCAACGAGTATCGTCGTCAAAAAGCCATGCCCGTGCTCGAACAAATGCAATGGATCGCAGCCGGTACTGCCTTTGCCAGCCCCATCGTCACCATCGATCTGCTAGCAGCAGCTGCCATCAACGGTCAGCTCGTATTAGACCTCGGCGCTATCTATGGTCAGAAATTCTCCCTGGATCAGGCTAAGGCTGCAGCAGGCACTATTGCTGAACTCACTGTCAAGCTAGGTCTTGTCGAACTAGCATCCCAGGCCCTCGGCACCCTGCTCAAAAGTCATGTGACTACCTATTTGGCCGGTGGAGCCCTACAGGGCATCAGTGCCGCCTACCTTACCCGTTTAGCCGGTCTGACTTTGATTGACTATTTCGAAGAACAAAGCCTGCTAGAAACTAGCGAGCTGCACTTTGAAAGTCTGGGTAGCCGTTTGCAAGCATTATTCCAGCAGGCGCGTCAGGGGCTAGCACTCAAGGATTTTGTTACCCAGGCCCTGCCTCACTTGCCAACGATGAGGACTGTCGCTAGCTAGCTTAAGATGGGGCGGGCAGTAAGGCTAGCTTAAATTTAATCGCCAAACCATACCTTTCAGACTGAATAGTCAGTTCTGAATCACCCCTAACCATGACCGATCCCGCCTTGATTCAGGAAACATCTCCCAACAGCAACACAGCCTCTCCACCAGCGGCAGATAGGGTGCCCCATCCACTGGTGGACCAGGCTCGTGAGAGCTTGCGCCAAACCATTGATCGCTACATCCCGCAGCTAGAGCTAACTCGCTCCGATGCCGATGAACTTAAGCGTCAGGCCGCTGTTAAAGCCGGGATCGATCAGCTAACGACCCTGCTCAATAAGCTCAACAATACACTGCTACGGGTGGCTGTGTTTGGTTTAGTGAGTCGGGGTAAATCAGCAGTACTCAATGCCCTCGTGGGAGAGAAAATCCTTGAAACTGGCCCTCTAAATGGTGTTACCCAATGGCCTCGCTCTATTTATTGGACGCCATCTGTCGCTGCAGGAGAGTCTGTCCTCAAAATTGAGCTGATTGACACCCCGGGCCTGGACGAAATAGAAGGTGCCGATCGGGGGCAAGTTGCCCAAGACGTAGCCCAGCAAGCTGACTTAATTTTGTTTGTAGTCGCTGGAGATATTACCCGTACCGAATACACGGCACTGCAAACGCTTCACGAAACACATAAGCCCCTACTGTTGGTCTTTAACAAAACAGATCTCTATCCAGACACCGACCGTCAAACTGTTTATGCCAATCTCCAGCGCCTCAAATCTCAGCTAGCAACAAGAGAAAATACTGCAGACAACAATAACCATAGTAACAACACAACAACAATCAAACAGTCAGACGTCCCCATCGTGGATGACGTAATTCTAATCGCGGCAGAACCAGCCCCAATGCAGGTACGCATCGAATGGCCTGATGGTCGCATCACTGAAGACTGGGAAACTCCACCTCCAGACATTGAACCCCTCAAAACAGCCTTAATTGACCTGATTCACCTGGAAGGACCAACTCTGGTAGCTCTTAACACACTGCATCAGGCACATCAGGTCGACACCAACTTAGCCCAGGCAACGGCTGCATTAAACCAAACTGCTGCCGATGACATTATTCTGCAATTCGCAAAATACAAATCCGTCGCTGTTGCCCTCAATCCTGTAGCGGTGTTGGATCTGTTGGGCGGTGTCGCCTCCGACTTAGTGATGATCCGCAACTTAGCTAAGCTTTACGGCTTTCCCATGACTAGCTTTGAAGCCAGCAAACTTTGGCAAGCTATTGTTCGCAGTTCAGGAACGTTACTCCTAAGCGAACTAGGCAGCGGCTTATTATTGGGCCTTGGCAAAAGTGGCGCTGCCCTCTGGAGTCTGGTAGATGGTTCTGCAGGTCTCACCGCCTATGCTGGAGCGATGGGAGCCCAAGCGGCGGCGGCAGGCTATGGCACCTATGCTGTTGGTCAGGCCGCCCGTGTTTATCTGGAGCAAGGGTGTTCCTGGGGACCACAGGGCATTAAAACTCTTATGCAAACCATCGTAGACAACGCCAAAACAGATTCTGTTCTGGAACGTTTGCAACAAGAAGTTCGGCAGTCAGTAGCCAAAGAATATAAACAACGTGCGCAGCACGGAATAGACGAGTAGATCAAGGAATAACTTACTAGAGGCAAAGTCTGGGCGGCATGGGATGCCCCCAACGACTCACCCTCTACTAAAGTCGGTGTCGTCACTATGACAACGAGAAATTTGACTTTTTGGGGCTATTTAATACTCTCAATTCAATGCTATAAAGTGATGAGATAGCTCAAGGCTTCACCAACACTGGAGTAGCCCTAACTACAAGCATACTCAACAACCATACTCCTACTATATGATTGCAGAACTCGCTAAAGTCTCAGCAATAATAGGGCTGCTCGGCTACATTCCTTACGTCATATCGATCTTACGCAAAAAAACTATTCCAAATCCGGCTACTTGGTGGATTTGGAGTGTTGTAGGCTGGGTTGCAGTTGCCAGCTACTTTTCTGCTGGAGGAACAGAAACATTTTGGTTAATGCTCAGCTATGCCCTTGGACCTACTACCATTGGCCTGCTTTCATTTTGGTATGGCAAGGTAAATTCTCTTGAAAAGTTTGACATTTACTGCTTGATTGTCTCATTAATCAGCCTGATTTTATGGAGAGTCACATCCATTCCAACGTTGGCACTCCTAATTAACCTGGGGATTGATATCACAGGCGCATTACCCACCCTCAGGAAGACCTACTTTGAACCTGAAACTGAGGATTCATTATCTTGGTCAATTTTTTGGGTAGGCAATACTATGAACTTTGCCAACATTCTCATTTCTGGAAACTGGAACCTGGTTTCTATTCCCTATCCGCTATATCTATTTATGCTTGCTTCCAGCATGATGCTTTTACTGAGAAGAAAACCTGCGGCTAAAGTACCTATGCCTAAAGTACCTATGTCTAAAGTTAAATAGGCACCCACGATTAGCTATCAGATATCGAGTCCTCCTTTCGCCAAGCCTGGGAAAAAGCAGACTCAACGCCTCCAGCGTGTAAGGGTTGGGGGCATTAACTTGTGTTTAGATAGTTTGTTTTAATGTACAGAAGATTGAACTCATCTACCTAGACCAAAGTAGATAAATGTCAGGACTTAGGAAGAACATGATTTTCTAATTGAAAGATTGTGGTGAAACTTGAAGTTGAGAGATTTTTTGGGCTAGCTGAAAGTCTAAATCTGTTAGCCCCTGAGCATCATGGGTCGTTAGCTCCAGGAAAACTCGATTATATTGAATCCTGATATCAGGATGGTGATTAAGTTGTTCAGCAGGCTCGACCAAACTGTTGATAAAGTTAATAGCCTCGACAAAATCTTCAAATGTTCGCGTGTAGAACAAGGTGTTCCCATCTGTTGTCCAGTTTGGTAAGTTCAACATGCGGAGTCTGACCTCTGTTGGACTTAGGCGAATAAAACTATTTTTAGCCTGAACTATAGTGTGCTGATTGGCTGGGACTAGCCTGGGGTAGGTATCAACTCTTCCCTGAGCGGCAACATTAGCAATTATCAAAACACTCAGAATGCAGTTCATCGAGTTTAATGGAGGCCACGCTGGGACATAGGGATATTCGTGGGCATTGAATGCCCATGGGCTAACAGTCCATGGGACACATCCTACTTTGCTTCAGCAGTGCCTCCGGCCTTAACTTGTTAGCATATATTTATTTCACAATTAAGCCCATTCAATTAAGCCCATTGAGCAAAGCTATATTGAGCAGCTTACAAGCAATCGGCCATGCTCACTGTACAGACAAAGGGTACAAAGACTTTCCACAAAATGCGACAATGATTATTGTCAATCCATTTCACATTACTTAACTGGTATTCCCAATGCTAAAGCGACTAGCCGCTCTGATGATTGTGTTTGTCACGATGTTTGGCCTCCAGGCCTGCAGCGGTTCAGCTCCGGTGAGTTTGCTGGATTATGTGAATAGCTATCAGGGCTATCAGTTTAGCTATCCAACTGGCTGGATAGAAGTAAAGGTGACTGGTGGCCCAGATGTTGTATTTCACGACATTATTAATGTCACTGAAAATGTCAGTGTCGTCGTCAGCCCCGTGGCGGAGGGTAAAACCTTAGAAGAATTGGGTGGCCCTAGTGAGGTGGGCTACAAGCTATCCAAGAGCATTACAGATATGGCAGGTGATAGCCGCGATGTGGAACTGCTGAATGCTCAAAACGTTGAAACACCTGGGGGCAAGACCTACTACATTCTTGAGTACTTGGCGACTACCCCTGACGGGCAACGCCACAACCTAGCTAGCGCCATTGTCCGTCGTGGTCAGCTATTTACGTTCAATGCGTCGGTTCCCGAAGCCCGCTGGAAGCGTCTAAAGAATTCAATCACTCAGTCGGTAGCATCCTTCTCGGTTTATTAGCAAATGTCTGCTCCTCAGTTTGTATTAGCGTCAGCCTCTGCAGCGCGACGTCAGCTTTTGCTCAATGCCGGGGTGCAACACTTTGTATCACCCAGCAAGTTTGATGAGGATCAAATTACGCTGAGCGATCCTGGTGCATTGGTCAAGGCTCTATCCTTGGGGAAAGCGGAGACGGTTGCTCCTGTATTTCCTAATGCGGTTGTATTGGGGTGTGACTCGGTCATGGCCTTTGATGGTGAGATCTATGGCAAACCTGAAACGCCAGAGGATGCCATTAAGCGCTGGTGGAAAATGCGCGGGAAAGTGGGCGAGATATTTACAGGACATACTCTAATCGCCCCACAAGCAACTAAGACAATTACTCGGTGTCAGGTGACTCGGGTGCATCTTGCCTGGGTTAGCGATCGCGAAATTGAAGACTATGTGGCCACGGGTGAGCCGATGAACTGCGCTGGAGCCTTTACCATCGACGGCAAGGGTGGCTTTTTTGTCGAAAAACTAGAAGGCTGTCATACCAATGTGATTGGCCTGAGCATGCCAATGCTGCGTGATATGCTCGGGGAATTGGGGTACAGGGTGACGGATTTTTGGTCAGGTTAAATAGTTTGGGCCGTTGCTGATCCGAACTATGGTTTTAGCTGAAAGATGCTGATATGCCGCACCTCTAACAGATCGGTTCACCCTCTAAATCAGTAACGGCTAATTTTGATGGCTGATGCTTAATTAAGCAGTCTTCTCTCTTAATTGCCACCGTAACAGCAAAGAGTTGAGTACCACACTGATGGAGCTAAAGGCCATAAAGCCACCGGCAAAACCAGGACTCAAAGCAATGCCAAATTTAGGTAACAGCACCCCAGCAGCCAGGGGAATACAAATCAGGTTATAGCCAAAGGCCCAGGCCAGGTTCTGACGGATTTTATTAAAGGTGCTGCGACTAAGTTCCAAGGCTGCGGGCACATCCGTCAGATCATCGCGCATCAGCACAATATCCGCCGTTTCCATAGCGATGTCGGTTCCTGAGTGCATGGCAATACCGACATCTGCCTGGGCCAGGGCAGGTGCATCGTTGATGCCGTCGCCAATAAACCCAACACAGTGCCCCGATTGCTGCAATGTTTCAATGACGCTCAGCTTATCGCCTGGAGTCATACTGCCTGCAGAAACCGCAATGCCTAAATCCAGAGCTAAGCGCTGGACAACAGCCGGTCGGTCTCCGCTGAGCAGCTGTACCTCCAAATGATTGCGCTGCAGCTGTTCGATCACGGCTTTGGCTTCTTCACGGGAGCGATCGGCGATGGCAATTAGCCCCATTAACTGATGGTCAACGGCAACATACACTAGGGTCTTGCCCTCAGCAATCCAGGCATTGACCGCGTCGTTAGCCGCATCGGTAGCAATACTGGCTTGGGCTAACCAGGCATCATTGCCAAGATGGAGAATTTGCTCCCCTAAGGTTGCCATTACCCCCAAACCTGGAGTTGTGGTGCTATTGATGACATCAGTCAAGGATAGCTGGCGCTGAGCGGCCTCGGTGAGAATCGCATCAGCCAACGGATGACGGGTTCCTTGCTCAATACTGGCGGCCAGACGAATGACATCGTTCTCGCTCAGGCTAGGATCGTAGCTAATGCAGTCAGTGACCCAAGGTTGCCCCGTTGTCAGAGTACCGGTTTTATCAAAAATGACGGTATCTAAACGATGGGCTGTTTCTAGAACATCGCCGCCACGCACTAGCAAACCACGCTGAGCCCCAATGCCAGAGCCAACCAAAATTGCCATGGGAGTTGCTAGCCCCAACGCACAAGGACAGGCAATCACCAGAACTGCGATCGCTAATTTGAGACTGACCAAGAGTCTCGACGTTGCTACTACATGATGGCTGTGGTGATGGGGATTGAGCGCTGCTTGGATCGCCTCAGGCCAGATGCTCAATCCAGTGCCATACCAAAAACAAAATGTCAGCAATGCCAGGAGCAAAATCCCGTAGGTGAAGTAGCCAGCGAGCCTATCTGCCAACCCCTGAATTGGGGCTTTACGGGTTTGAGCTGATTCCACCAGGGCCACCATCTGGGCCAAGGTGCTGTCAGCGCCAGTGCGATTGACTTGGACAGAAATCGCGCTTGACTGATTGAGGGTGCCGCCAATGACTGGATCACCAGGCTGCTTAGCACTGGGCAAAGATTCCCCCGTCACCATGGCTTCATTGATGGTGGTTTGTCCAGCGGTAATCTCGCCATCGACTGGAATTTTGTCTCCGGGCAGCACCTGAAGAATATCGCCAACCTGCACCTGGTTAACGGGGATTTCTAAAGTCTCATCAGAGCCATTGCCGGTCATGAGGCGAGCGACCTGAGGCTGCAGTGAGATCAACCGGCGCAGGGCCTCAGTAGCCCGAAAACGAGCTCGCTCCTCAAGGGTACGCCCCAGCAAAATAAAGCTGAGTAGCATCACGGGTTCATCAAAAAAGCACTCCCAGCCGAGGCGAGGAAAACCCAAGGCTACAACGCTGGTGGTGTAAGCACTAAGAGCTCCAATGCTGACTAAAGTATTCATATTAGGACGAGCGCGACGAGCCCCTTGCCACCCATCCTGTAAAATCTCGCGGGCCGGTCCCACTAATGTGAGCGTCGCCAGGGCAAAGTGAAAACTCAGGGTGCTGAGAATAGGCACCGCAAACTGGCCAGGTGCGCCCACGTGTTGCAAGTGGCCCAAGCTGGAGAGGGCTAAGAGGGTGAGTGAGATCGCAACTCGCCATCCCTGTCCTTGTTGATCAGCTGTCTGCTGCTCAGCCCAATGGCCAGCATCCTCACCCTGACGCACCTGAGTGGGGAAACCCGCTTCTGTCAACAGCGTCGCCAGTCGATCAGGCTCAACCACATCAGCCTGATACTGCACTGCTGCTGCCTTCGTTACCAAATTCACCGTTGCGTTAGCCACCCCATCACACTGACGCAACTGGGTTTCCACCGCCTGCACACAGCCAGCACACATCATGCCATCCACGTTGAGTACAGCTACATCTAGTTCAGCCACAGCCGGTGACGAAAGCGCAGATACGATCGTTGACGTAGAGGATGACGAAACCGTTGAAGACATAGACCGCTAATAATTGCACCTTTTGAGCCTAGCGCCGATCCCAGCAATTGGACGGAGCACTCATAAACTCTCAAGAAAATCTTCGGACTCAGACAAAATCTGAGCATGGTCCGAAAACCATCTCCCCTAGGTGGGCTTAATACAGTTCACTTAAATCTACGGAGTTTGTACCTGTTCTAATTGTGAAGAGGCTAGCCGATCCATCCAGCCCAACAAAAATTCGCGATTCACCGCGATGTCTTCAGGGTCTGTCGCATCGGCTCCCTTGGGTAATAGCCCCACCAGAGCAGCATTAGTGACACAGAACATAGACCGCTGGAAACTGGCGCAAATCTTTACGCGCACATCCCCTAAACCGCGTTCGGTCTTGAGGTAGTGCGCCTCCAGATAGTCTGGCAAATGACGGAACATATCCTGCATCAGCAGCGTAGGTGGAACGCCACTGCCACCGACGGGCAGAGGATCAGCATAGAGAGCACCGTAGGTAAACCGACTTTTATCCGGGGAAATTTGCTGGGCTTGAGCGTTATAGGAGACTATTCCCAAAAAAGGAGCACCTCGGAAAAAAATGGATTCCACGTAGGGAATCGCCGTATCTGGCAAAAAGGTTAACCCAGCAGACGCTGGCAAAATATCATAGGTTTTGCCACCGATCTCCACACTATAGGTGATGGGTCGCGCTGCATCGGCCACCAACCCATTTTTGATGTAGTCAACAATCTGAGGAATATGTTTGATTTCTCCTCGAAGATAGCGATCGGTCAGAGAGGTAAAGATATCACTCATCACTCGCCAAAACTGACCTAGCCCACTGTAGTAGGAGAGCTGACGGATCTGCTCAATGAGAAACTCAGGAAACGCTTTATGAAAGAGCTGTAGCACCGGGTTGAACTTGATTTTGGCTGCGATCGCAACCTGACAGTTCTGCCGAAACTCCTCCGTATCCAGATACGCATCCATACCGCCACCACCGTGCCACATCATGGCTCTCATGATGTACTCAGCGTACTCATAGTTAATCCGGTCATGGCAAAAGTGTCGCCACATTCTTGCCGGATTAATCTCTCCGTCAAAATATTTGAAGATCGGAAATAGGTTCAAAAACTGATGGTCGGCAATGTGAATTAGATTAACGGAATAGCGATCCAGGACAATACCATAGCTATCCAGTGCCCCCATCACCTCGACCACATTGTCAGGTGTATCTGGCAACAACGTGCCACCAGACAATAGGCGATCTGCATATTGGGCAAAGGGATGAATATTGTCTAGTTGAGAAGGCATAGTTTGGATCATAAAGCACAGTCCCCATCCGAACACATCGCTAAATCAGTGGGCACATCCGCAAGGTCGGAAACACCAACAGCAGCAGTTTGAACCACCGTTTCTGCCGCCGAAATATTACCCAAAGGATGCCGATAAGCCGGATGTATCGACAACTCCAACTTGATCGGCATTGCATCATACATAGTTGTTGTCGTCGGCTCAATCCAGCGCGTCATCCAGCTAGGACTTAACCCAAACAGAAACAACAAACCCACTAAAGTCAAGACAGGGATTCGATCCTGCCAAGTCACTACAGGCAGCACAGGATCTTGTTCCACAGCTTGTTTGGTCGTCGTTGCCAAGCGCCCAAAAAATGCACGATTTACCAACAGTAAAAAATAAACGGCTGTCAGTCCAGACCCTAGCAAACACAGCAGGGTTTGAGGCGCAAAACTGACAAAGCTGCCCCGGTAGACGATAAATTCAGAAATGAATCCCACCATACCGGGAATACCCGCACTGGCCATCACCGCCAGCACCATAGCGCTACCAATCAGCGGCAAACCACGCTCTGGATTCAGTAACCCTCGCAGCACATTTAAATCACGGGTGCCAGTCTTTTTGTAAACCACCCCAACCACCAAAAACAGCAGAGCGGAAATAAATCCATGGCTCACCATCTGAAACACGGTACCGACAAAACTGATGGGATTGGAGGCCGATGCGGCCAGTAACACATAACCCATGTGACCAACGGAACTATAGGCCACCATCTTTTTCATGTCAGTTTGGGCGATGGCAGCCAAGGAACCATAAAGCACACTCACCACAGCCCACCAGGCAAGATACGGGGCCAAATCTACCCATACTTCAGAAAAGGTACAGACACCAAAGCGAAAAAGACCGTAGGTACCCAACTTGAGCAATACACCTGCTAGCAAAACCGATATGGGTGTTGAAGCCTGAACGTGGGCATCGGGCAACCAGGTATGCAGAGGAAACAGCGGAATTTTGATCCCAAATCCAATCAATAGCGCTACCAACAAAACTGCCTGCTGAATCCAAGGCAGACCGTGGGCCATAGTGGCACTGTAGTCAAAGCTAGAAGCCCCACTCAGCCAAACCAATCCCAGGAATGAGGCCAAAATCAAAATCCCGGATATGGCGGTGTAAATCAGAAACTTGGTGGCGGCATACCCTCGCTGTGCCCCACCCCAAATCGCAATCAACAGATAAAGGGGAATGAGCTCTAGTTCATAAAAGATAAAGAACAACAACAGGTTTTGCGCTACAAATGCTCCAGCTACGGCAAAGGTAATCACCAGCAGCAAAGAATAGTAAAGTCTGGGTCGAGGCGTATCCGTATCACTGGCATAAACTGCCACCAGCGATAGCAGACTGTTGATAATCAACAATGGGAGTGACAGACCATCAACGCCGACCTCATACCCCAACCCCAGGGTTTCGAGCCAGGGTAACGATTCTTTAAACTGGAGTCCGGCAACCGCCAAGTCAAACTGCGTTAGCAAGTAAAGACTGACAATCAGGTTAACCGCCAAAAAGGCAATGCTTACAGTTCTAGCTCGTTCGCTAGTTAGCTTACCTGGCCAACAACCAATTGCTAGGGCCCCTAGCAATGGAATCAATAACAGCGCACTTAGCATCCGTTTCCCCTTACCACATCGCCCATGTCATCAAAACGCCCAGAAGACTTACCCCCAAAACAATCGTGAAGATATATCCCTGGGACTGACCAGAAATACTGTATTTCAGGCCCTCACCACTCATTAATGAAACCATCCCCACCAAGTTGACGGCTCCATCTACCACATAGCGGTCAAACCAGCTCACAACCCGAGAGAACTGGCTGACTAAAAACACCACCGTGACTCGATACAACCGTTCGGTGTAAAAGTCATTGGCCAAAAAGTCTTGCATAATGCGCATCGACCGCTGGGTAGAACGTGCCAGGGAGCGACTTAACGGCACCGTGCAGCCCAGGACCAGACCGATTATCCCTGACACAATTAATGAACCAAAGACCAAAGGCTCCCAGTAGCGCAGAGGTGGTAGTAGCGACATTCGCACCAACGCCAAGGGCAGCAAAATAACAAAAATACTGAGACCGATCATGGGGGTGCCCATCAGCCAGTTCACCGAAGGAGAACGACGGGTTTTGGGAGTGATTTTCCCTAAGAACACCAGTCGAAAGATGCGCACCAAGTTAAAGACGGTCAGGGCGTTAACCACTAAAAATACAGCCGCTAAAACAGGATGTTCACGGCGTAAAAAGTCGATACCGAGCTGCAGTGCCCAAAAACCACCCAGGGGTAAAACACCCACCATGCCAGCACTGCCCACAACAAAGGCAATCGTTGTGGCTGGCATCCGAGACCATACGCCCCCCAGCTCGGTAATGTTTTGACAGCTGGTGTTGTTGATAATTGCCCCAGAACTCATAAAGAGCAGTGCCTTGGCCACGGCATGGGTAAATAACAACCCTATGGCTACCCCTGGCCATTCAGCTCCTACAGCGATAAAGACCAAACCAATGTAAGCGCTGGTGGAATAGGAAAGAGCTCGTTTAAGGTCAACCTGCGCGATCGCAACCAGTGACGCTCCTATGGCCGTTGTTGTGCCAATGCCAATCAGAACAGCTAAGGTCACAGGCGACAACACTACAATCGGCTGCAGCTTAATCAGCACATAGGCTCCACAGGTAACCACCACTGAATTACGCAAAATTGACGCTGGACTCGGGCCTTCCATGGCCTCATCCAACCAAAGATGCAGCGGAAACTGAGCACATTTTCCAGTTGGCCCTGCAATTAAGGCTAACCCCAATAGCGTGGCGGACAGCGGCGTCAAGTCCGCCACCTTAACCCATTCGTATAGCTCGTTGTAATGTAAATCTCCAGCCCAGCTGGCTAGGCCCAAGACGCCCATCAGCAGCAAAATGTCGCCCACCCGCTTGGTTAAAAACGCATCCCTGGCAGCCTTTACCACCAAAGGCTGGGCATACCAGAAACCCACCAGCAAATAGGTGGAAAGGGTCAACATTTCTAGTAAGAAATAGGCCAAAAAGAAAGAACCGCTGAGCAGAACACCGTTCACAGCTCCCTCAAAAAAGCCCAAAAGCGAAAAGAAGCGCGCCAGGGCCCAGTCTTTTTCCATGTAACCTAGGCCATAGACCTGAGCTAGCAGGGCTAACCCCGTCGACAACCCCATCGCCCCTAGATTAAGCACCGACAAATCCAGGTCAAAGCTTAAGGCCATATCAGCGACCTGCAACCATGGAAAATGCAGCTCAACAGAACCTACATTCCAGATGCCCATAAACACAAAGGCTCCATGGAAAAATGCGATCGCAGTCATCAATATATTGATGTAAACCGCTGGCCTAGGTCCGGTGCGCTGCACCCAGCCCATAGACCAAGGCAAGGACAGGATCACCCCCAAGAACCCATAAAGCGGGATCAGCCAACTTAACTGAATCAAAGCCTGCATCATTGCCATTCAAACGCCCACCGGCAACCTGTAAACATCCAAAGTACCGAGCAAATCCGTATATATTGCCAACACCAACGCACCAGAATCAAATATCCGGAGCTAACAATACAGATTTGCTTAAATCATCCCTTAATTCCGTAATGGGTGGAAGATAGCAAGACGAGGCATACAAAAAACTCAGATATCGGACTTCCATTGCAACCTCAATCCTAAACAGATCAATCCCAGACGAATCTCTATAGTTAGCTTTGAGATTACCTATAATTATTAATGGTACCTGATGAACACCCCTAAACAAGGGCATTTCTCAATTCCCATACCCCGCTTGACTCCAAGCCAGCCCTCCACCAAAGCTATCGACAAGCGTCAAGATTGCTCACCCCCTCAAATTTCCTAGGCACAAATGCCCATGGGAAATTGAGCTATTTTCGCACTACACAAATAAAAACCGTGAGTTACGTTTTGTAGCAAATAATTATCAGCATTGATAATGCTTAACATTAGAAACAATCATTGAGACTTATATTGTCAAACGGCTAACCCCCTCGTATTCTGAATTGTAGTCATGGAGTTATTGCAGACTAAAGGTTTGCAAGATAGGTCTCGATGTGTGAAGTAATTCTAAAGGAATTCTTAACTCAATTTTTCGAGACCCGAATGCTTGAGCTAAAGCTGTTTTATCTAGGAGATTTGCGACAATGCCGATTGCCGTAGGAATGATTGAGACGCGAGGTTTTCCCGCTGTCGTTGAAGCTGCTGACGCAATGGTTAAGGCAGCCCGTGTAACCCTGGTAGGCTACGAGAAGATTGGTAGCGGTCGTGTGACTGTTATCGTACGCGGCGACGTTTCTGAGGTTCAGGCATCAGTTGCGGCTGGTGTTGAGTCTGCCAAGCGCGTTAACGGCGGGGAGGTTCTCTCTACCCATATTATTGCCCGTCCCCACGAAAACTTGGAGTTTGTGCTGCCTATTCGCTACACCGAGGCGGTCGAACAGTTTAGGACTTAGCGTGATTCGAATTAGATCCAAGTAGATAGCATTACACCAAGGTAAAAATCGATGGCAATCGCAGTAGGAATGGTTGAGACCCTGGGTTTCCCAGCGGTAGTTGAGGCGGCTGACGCCATGGTTAAGGCGGCTCGTGTAACCTTAGTTGGTTATGAAAAAATCGGTAGCGGTCGTGTGACTGTTATCGTGCGCGGCGACGTTTCTGAGGTTCAGGCATCGGTGGCCGCTGGCGTCGAGAACGTTAAGCGGGTCAACGGCGGTCAAACCCTGTCCACACATATTATTGCTCGTCCCCACGAGAACCTGGAGTTTGTATTACCTATTCGCTACACCGAGGCTGTTGAGCAGTTTCGTGAAAGCGTGAGTGGCATTCGTCCCTACGGTAGATAAGGCATGCGCCTAGGGAAAGTTCGTGGCACGGTTGTCAGCACTTGCAAGGAGCCAAGCTTAACGGGGGTCAAGTTCTTACTAATTCAGTTTGTTAGTGAGAATGGCGATTTACTGCCCGATTATGAGGTAGCAGCCGATGTTGTGGGTGCCGGTCCCGGTGAATGGGTTCTGGTTACCCGCGGCAGTTCTGCTCGTCAACATAGTGGCTACGAAGGTCGCCCCGTTGATGCAGCGATTGTCGCTATTGTTGATACCGTTAGTTTGGATTCTGGCTCACTCTACGACAAGCGTGAGGATTTTAGTTAAAAACTTTCATGGGAGGATATGGGCCAATGGTTAAGCAAACCATGGCAACATCCCCTGCTCAATTTCAATCATTGGCTAAGCCAACGATTGAGCCTACTGCCTTTGTCCATTCGTTTTCGCAGGTCGTGGGCAGTGTCTATGTCGGGGCTGACGTGTCGATTGCCCCTGGCACCTCAATCCGGGCAGATGAGGGATTACCCTTTTACATCAGTAGTCATTGTGACATCCAGGATGGCGTTGTCATACACGGTCTTAGCAGCGGTTGTGTCCAAGGAGACAACGGCAAGCAGTATGCCGTTTGGCTATCCCCAAACGTTACCTTGACCCACAAGGCATTGATTCACGGTCCGGTTTACCTGGGTGAAGCGAGTTTTGTGGGATTTAGGTCAACCATCTTCAATGCACGACTGGGGGCAGGCGTTATCGTTATGATGCACGCCCTAGTTCAAGATGTTGAAGTGCCGCCTGGTCGGTGTGTACCATCTGGTTCGGTGGTCACGACCCAGGCGCAGGCTGATGCATTACCCAAAGTCACTGAGGCGGATCTGGCCCTGGTGCGAGATATTATTGAGCCCCATCTTCATGAGCGTGCCCTCGATCCTCTGGCGGGCAACGCTTCAAAAGCGTTTAAATACCCCAATGGTGCAGCCAACACTGTACCTGTTCACTCCGCCCGCCATGCGGCGAGCAGCCCACACACCCCATACGCCACTGATAATGTTGGTAGAGATACTATGCAAGCACTAGCACCCGAAATTGTTCAACAGGTTCGCCAGTTTTTAGCCCAGGGCTACAAGGTTGGTTCAGAATATGCCGACAAACGGCGTTATCGCAGCGGCGTTTGGCAGAGCTGCCCCATTGTGCAGTCCAATCGTGAAGGTGAAGTATTCTCTTCCTTGGAGCGCTGTCTGGCAGAACATCAGGGCAGCTATGTGCGTATTTTTGGGATCGATCCGGTGGGCAAGCGTCGAGTGGGCATGCTCACAGTACAGCGTCCCGACGGAAAGCCTGTTGCTGTTACCAGAAGTTCAGCTGCTCCCTCTCAAGTCTCTGCTCCTGCAACAAACGGTGCTGCTGTCGGTGGAGATATTGCCGGTCAGGTACGTGCGTGGATTCGTCAAGGCTACAAGATAGGTACCGAGCATGCCGATAAGCGTCGCTATCGCAGCGGTGTTTGGCAAACTTGCGCACCGATTCAAGCAGCCCGTGAATCTGAGGCTATGGCAGCTTTGCAAGGTTGCTTAGCGGAGCATGCTGGCGAGTATGTGCGGATGTTTGGCATTGATCCGGTAGCCAAGTGTCGGATAGCGCCTATAACGATTCAACGAGGTGATGGTAAGCCAGTCGCGCTACAGACAGCTACCAATGGTTCTGCTCCGACAGTTAGTCAAAATGGTGCAGCACCTACCACCAGCAATGAGTTAGTCCCACAAGTCCGCTCAATTTTGGCTCAAGGACAAAAAATTGGCATTGAGTTTGCTGATAAGCGTCGCTACCGCAGTGGCATCTGGCAAACTGCTCCTGCCGTATCAGCTGTCAATGAGTCCGCAGCCATTGCCGCCATCCAACAGGTTTTGGCAGAGCATGCTAATGACTATGTCAGAATTTTTGCGGTTGACCCCCGAGTTAAACAGCGCGGTCGTGCTCTCACGATCCAGAAACCAGGGCAGGCTGTCAGTGTTTCAAGCGCTAGTGCAGAGTCAACGTCTACCTATAGCAGTAGTCGTCCGGCAACCGCCAACGGTAACGGCAGTAGTACTTCGGTGAGCCCAGACCTAGCTCAGCAAGTAACTCAGCTGGTCAACCAAGGGTACCGCGTTAGCACTGAGTATGCCGATAAGCGTCGCTATCGCAGCGGTGCATGGCAAACCGGTACTCCCATTAGTGGCAATCGTCCTTCTGAGGTGATTGCAGCCTTAAAGGCTCAGCTAGCTGAGCATGCGGGTCAGTATGTCCGGCTTGTAGGAGTTGACCCTCGCGCCAAGTGCCGTGTGTTGGAAACAACGATTCAGCGTCCGTAGTCTATATCTGTAACCTGAGACCGTCGCGATGGAACCCTCGCCTCTTCATTTTGTGAGTCAAACCCATTACTATCGCGGCGGTGACGTTGTTATTGATGCTTCAGCAGCTATTGCTCCAGGTGTAGTATTGCGGGCTGCGTCTGATGGCTCATCGGTTCACATTGGTCCCGGTGTATGTGTGGGTGCAGGGGTCGTTATCCAAGCCAGGCAGGGTCGTATATCTATTGAGGCGGGGGCCAGCTTGGGAACAGGAGCTCTGATTGTGGGGCACGGATATGTAGGTAAGGATGTTTGTGTAGGACCGTCCAGTACGTTGATCAACCCTGCGATCGCACCTAGTACCGTTATTCCCCCTTGTTCGTTGATAGAAGCAACCACAGCTCAAACAGGAGCGCCAGCTTCTCAGAATGGAGCCAGTAACGGCTTTCAGACACCCAATTTTCAGTCTGACACTAATCCCGTCAATCCCGTCCCCTCAATGCCGATGCCGCCACGCACATCACCCACGGTACAGCCGGAGGCAGTTTCTCCTAAAGCAGTCAACGTACCCGATATTGATGAACCAACGGTACCACCGTCAAGCACTACAAACGGTAACAATGCGTCATCCACTGTTGCAAATCAGTACGTTTATGGGCGTGATCATCTCAACACTCTGCTATCGGCTCTCTTCCCCTATCGACAACCGCTAAACACAGAGGATACCAGTAGTCAAGCTGAGCAAGACTCTTAAGATAGGGAATACATAGAGTACTATCCACTCGGATGAAACTCTCTCATTAAAGATTTCTCAACAACTATCAATAGATTGATACGTAATATCGCCTTTAATAAGCCTTTATTGAAACTGTCACCATAGAGTGTTGAGATAAAATTTATCTATGTTCAGAGCTGGAATTTTACCGTCAAGACGACTATAGGTTTCAACTTGAACTTGGTTTAGACCTTAAACAACCATACGCACCCAAGGGCTCCCTAACGCTACTTGAGACGCACAATGCCAGTAAACTCTTCCGCTTTAGCTAGTTCAACCGATCAGGCCCGGTCATTACTAAGACAGGTCAAAGATTCAGCCCTGGGTGTGGTATCGACAACAAGTTTTCCGGCCATTATTGGCGTTGCTGACGCCATGATTAAGTCGTCTAACGTGTATTTAGTCGGCTATGAAAAGACGGGCGGCGGGCAGTGCAGCGCCATTGTTCGAGGCGGTGTAGCCGATGTTCGCATGGCGGTGCATGCGGGAGTGGAAACCGCTAAGCAGTTTGGCCAGTTGGTATCATCATCGCTGATTCCAAGACCCATGGCCGACATGGAAAAGGTGTTGCCCATTCTGCCCCGCCTCAGTGAACTAGACGGGATTGGGGAAACCCAGATGAGTAGCGGTGCTATTGGCTTATTAGAGACTCGTGGTTTTCCAGCCATGGTGGGAGCCGCAGACGCCATGACTAAAGCGGCTGAAGTGGAACTAATTTCCCACGAAACCATTGGTGAAGGACTGTGTACGATTTTGATTCGAGGTTCCCTATCGAATGTAGCCATTGCCGTCGAAGCAGGCATGCATGAAGCTGAACGCATCGGTGAACTCAGTGCTGTTATGGTCATTCCTCGACCGCTGAATGATTTGGAACGTAGCCTACCGAAGGTGAAGCAAGCGAAGACGCAGAAACCACAGAAAGTCGAGCTGCCGCTGAAACTAGAAGAGCGTCAGAAGGAATTGATGCCAGCCCAGGCCCCCACCATAGAAGTACAAAAGCAAAAGCAGCTAGACTTACCCGAGTTTGAGTAGGCAATACTTGGGAAATCGGCATATTCTTCCAGACCTCATCTTGGCAACAGGAGAGACCTGGAAGAATCCAGTTAATAGCAACTACTCATAGGAATTCGTTAGATATCCGCATAGCCAAAGGTAACGTTGAACTCTGCACACCAGATAGCAACGGAGCCGTAGTCTTCAAGGTTAATGTCAGCGGGTAAAACGTACCCCTGAGAGCCTTCAAAACTCTTTAAGTCAGCGACATAGACATAATCATCCTCGGCCAAACTAGCAGGTACAGAATCTCCCTTGTAGAGTACAACCTGAACATCTGGACCACGGGCAGTGTCAAAAGCACCATCAAATTCGAGGATACGCTGACCGTCTTTTTCAACAATGCGCGCTGTACCGGTCGTAGCATGGCTTTGGTCAACGGTGACAAACTGTCCAGAGGTTAATAAGGTTTTAGCCGCGACCGTTTGGGTAATGCTAGGTTGAGCCGCCAGGGCATCGTTAAGGCGGATAGTCTCGATAGCAGGGACGATGGCAACAGTCAGCATTAAAGCAGATAGACCAGTGGATAGTAGATTCTTCATGGTTTAGTTTTTCCTTGTAGTCTCCTAGTGAATGGAAGCGCGGTGTGCGGCTTCGATTACTACTATCCGAGTCATGCCTGAGTCTAGGTTGATGGGTTTCTAAGGTTTGGGTAAGGGTTATCTGAACAAAACTGAGCTAACTCTGTGATCAAGATCGCCGTGAAATATGAGGAATTATGTGTGATTTGTCTGAAGTAATGACTGTAGTGTTGATCCCATTGATTAGGATAGGAATACTGGCCCATTAGCGCCGGTTCCGATGGGATGGCTAAGTGCCTGAATAAGCAATTGCTATATCTATACTGTTTCCACTGTAACGACACATGAAAAAGGCCGTTTATTGGTTGATGGGGGAGCGTGGAGGTAAGGTAACCCTGGCTGTATGGAACTGGCTGTGGGGAATTTCTGAAGAGGGTCCAGGGCCTGAATCAGATGCGGATTTGGATGATGATGCGATCGCAACCGCCGAAGCCGCTATCCAAAAAATGCAAGCATCCGTCCGGCAGCTAGCTGAAGCCACCAACCAACAATACGCCACCTTTCAACGGGAAAAAGGCGTCTATCTAAAAAAAGTAGCCGCCCTCAAACGGGCCGAACAATCAGCCCTCAACGCTGAAAAAGAAGGACGGCATGATGACGCCGAAGCCGCCATTAGCTCCGCTATTCACCTGGAGCAGCTTTTACCAAAAATCGAAGCCCAGGTCGAACAAGCCGAAGCCCTCGTCAATGCTTCCCTAGCAAAATTACGTCAGGAGCGAGCCCGTCTAGAAAGCTATAAAAGTGATCTGCAGGCCCTCAAAAATTTAACCGAGGTGAATGAAGCTCTGGCCGCCATTGCCGAAACCCACAATGAGCAGGATATCGAATCTGCCCGTGCTCAATTTGAAGCCGCTAAAAACTCCGTGCATACCCGCTATTTAGAGAAACGAGCATTTGTAGAGCTATCGGTTAATCCGGCAGAACAAGCGGTGTCAGCCATTGATCCCATGGCTCAGCAACAAGAAATTGCTCGCCGCCTACAGCAGCTTAAACAACGCCAGCAAACACTCACCCAAAACCCTCAGTTTCCTGGCCAAAAATCATAACCAGAGTTATGACCAACCTAACCTTGGGGTTTACTAACATAAGGACCATACAGGAATCTACGTACTATTCTGACCCGCTGGTATAGAGGCTGTAGGTAGCTTTATGGGAAATTACTGGAGGTAGTGTTAGTGTCAAAACGTACAGGCGGCCCCCCACCAATTGTCTATATTTTGGGTGTTGTTGCGGTCTCTTTAGGGTTTTGGAACTTCAAGGACACATTATTCTCGTGGTCACAACAACCGCTAGCCGTTATCAGTGGTGACACGAATGATCTGGTCATTCTGGGAGACACGTTTAGCGGCTACAGCATATTTCGTTCTTCGGATTTTAATGAAGAGTTAGAACAATCGGGCTTATCGTTACGATTCGAAAATGAATTTGACCAGGCTGAACGAGCGGCACGGCTGGAAAAAGGCAATGCCGACCTGATTGTTACCACCTTGGATCAGTATCTGAAACATCAACCAGACGGCCAGATTGTGGGCCTCATTGATCGGACGGTGGGGGCGGATGCGGTGGTGCTCAATACCCCTCAGTATTCAACCTTAACCTCCCTCAACGATCTCAGTCAGCTGGTGGCCCAGGGACAGCCTCTGAGCTTAGCCTATGCCGCCGATACCCCCAGTGAGTTTTTAGCTCAGGTGCTGGATATTCGCTTTGATGGTTTTAATCTAGCTGACTTTAACCAGCTCAAAGTAGCAGAGGCCTCAGAAGCCTGGGAAACGTTACAAGACCCCAGCCAAAATATTGCGGTCGCCGTCCTCTGGGAGCCGTTTGTCAGTCAGGCCCGCGACCAAGGTCATACGGTCGTCCTCTCTAGCCAGGATGCGCCCAATGCCATTTTGGATGTCATCGTAGCCTCAGATGATGTGATCCAAGACGATCCTGAAAAGCTGACAGACTTACTATCAACCTACTATCGACGGATGGATCAAGCGGCCCGCGATAATAGCCAATTAAAAGCGTTGATTCAGACCGATGGAGGTCTATCCCCCACCCAGGCGGATTTAGTGATTGATGGCATTGATTTTTTCACGTCGGTAGAAGCTGGACGCTGGATGGACGATGGCACCCTGGAAAAACGGATTGCTGCAACTGCTGCCATTCTGGTGCTATCGGGTCAACTACCTGAGGTGCCCCTGGCAAACGAACTCTATAGCGATCGCTTTATTGCTGATGCCGTTGCCAATACTCAGTCGCTGATTCAGCTAGTACAGGCGGATGACCCTGAGTTGGCTAAATTTCTCACTGGAGAAGCAGACGCAGCGCCGCCGCAAGCTCAGCTCACAGCTGAAGCAATTCAAAGTTCTCAGCCAATCGGTGACCTGGAAGTTAGGGGTAAAGTAACGTTTGGGACAGGATCAGCAGCGATCGCAGCGGAAGGACAGCAAACCCTCACACAGCTAGCCACCGAGATTAACGAATTTAATACCGAAACCGTGGCCATCCGCGTCATTGGTCACACCTCCAAAACCGGCACTGCCACCCTCAACCAGCGCCTCAGTCAGCAGCGGGCTGAAGCGGTAGTGCAGTACTTAAAAAGCCAGGCCGTGAATCATAACATTTTGGCTGAAGGCAAAGGCTTTAACGAGCCCCTATCAGGCATAGCTGCCAATGATCCACGCAATCAGCGCACAGAGATTCGCTTAGTCCGGATCAATCAAGAATAATTTTGATTCCTTAAAATAAGGAGTAGGGGGCAGCACTACTCCACAGATAAATTTGTTATGCACTCTAAACCACTGGTCGAAACCCATCAGGAATTATTAACAGAAGCATTGGATATTGCTCGCTGTTTACGGAAACGTGGAGATTCTGCCAAGGATGCCTTTTACCACCGACGACAACAGCGGCTCAAAACACTGCATGACGAATTAGGTAGTCTGCGGCGACATCCCATTAGACAGCAAGTACAACTCCCTGAGAGTATCCCCACGGCGGTGCGCAGGGCCTTTGTCAGGGCAGCCCTATTAACCAAGCGCTATTACCAACTGGCTGGGCACCAGTGGCAGGGAACAATATCCTCCCCCACACTCAGCAAACAAATACCGGATAAAATCCCCCTTGCTCTGGAATCAGACACAGCTATTGTTAGCCTATGCCAACACTTTCAATTATCAAACCAGGATCAGCGTCAGCTGACCGACACATTACAACAAATTGAGCAGCGCATTGCAGAACAAGCCACCACCATTCAAGCCGTTCTGCGTAGCGTAGGGCTAACTACCATTCAAGACGAAACAGCCACTCAACTGAGCCGCATCCAGGCAGCTGTTTTATTCAAACATTTATTTGGCATCACGCTCCCCGCTCATCTAGTCGACATTGTCTACACACCGCTCCAAATTTATTTTTGTCTAACCACCGACCAATCTGAAGCCTTTGCCGAGATTTCTGCCACCGATCAGCAGCGGCTTACCCAGCTGCTAGAGTCGATGCAAACCTTTAGCTTTGATCAGTTTCGCCGATTTCCTACCTTTGGTCCCTGTCAGCCTCAAAACATTGACATCACCTGGGCAACTCTCATTGCGCAACAGTTAGACAAATCTGTTGACCATGTGATTGAGGCACTCTCTAGCTCGGTTAGTATTTTACCTACCCACAAAGCAGAAGCATTTCTGATCCACGACATTTGGGGACATTATTGGCAGCTAATGATGACCCAGTTTGAAGCCGACTATGCAGTTTTGGCCCACTGCGATGAACCGTTACGTGTAGGAGAAACGGCTTATACAGAAAATGGTCCTGTTACTTGCCGAGAGTTGTTCTCTCCAACTGATGATGAAGTTGCTCTCAATGAAGAGAAAGCCCAGGTCTTTTTCCATGGTGAAGTGCAACAGCGATTAGGGCTTGTCTTCACCCATCTAATTGGCGAAATGATGGCCGATGTAGCCGAATTTAAGTATGTTTGGTGTAATCCAGAATTCACGGATGAACTCCCGAGCTCATCAGTATTTAAGACGACACCTGTCAAACTGGATCTCAGCTTGATCGATCTCGACTTTCTATTTATTAGGGTGATCAATCCACTACTAAAAATAAACATTTCTGCCTTAGAGACCTCCCCTTTGGAACAAGGCATTCTCTCTAATTGGAAAGACCGGGGTATCAAGTCTCCTTCCCTAGAATTACAAGCTCATCTAAAACAAAAATTAAGCCGCCTTCATGAGATTTTTTTAGAGAACTATCGTCAGCATTATTTATCCTCCCTCAAATCGAGTCAGGGAATTTTTTGTCAGGCTGCCACCAATCTGGTCTATTTACAAAACACAATCAATCATTTGTGTGTTGATGTTTGCCAGGAGGTGATTACGGGTGTGGCCAACGGCCCGGCTGAGCCACCGCCGTACCACGATCTGTTGATGATTTTTATTGGTTGCTACTGTTCCGGTGACAGCTATAGTAATTTCTGGCAGATGGATGCGGTCTTAGCGGATCATTT
The DNA here is from genome assembly GCF_000482245.1 of Leptolyngbya sp. Heron Island J. Lineage (GTDB taxonomy): Bacteria > Cyanobacteriota > Cyanobacteriia > Phormidesmidales > Phormidesmidaceae > Leptothoe. The sequence goes on from NZ_AWNH01000038.1 coordinate 108,411, forward strand.
TCTGCCCTGTTGGCACCTGCTATATGACTGGATTCAACAGACAGACGTAACGCCTGACACGATGCTCTCCGATCGCAAAAATCCCCATGCCCGTTGACACCTGGTTTCCCCTCGCTGTTTATTACGAAGATCTAGCCGATGCTAACAACCACAAAAAGCAGCTGATCGATGCGTCCCTACAGCTAGAAAAGGAGGGGTATGAACGTCGTGCTTTTCCAGAAATGGCCTGGACTGGTGATCTCCATGGAGCCGAACAAATCCATATAGACCCTCGGTTTAGCTGGATTGTCGGTCAGGTAGAAGTTCACGTGCAGCAGTATCTGCAAACATTGGGATTAGACCTCAATCAGATAGATCTCTATATCCAGCGAGCATGGCCAGTCATCTCGCGTCACCAGCAAGAAGTCGGGTCCCATAGCCATAATACGGCTCACATTAGTGCTGTTTATTATGTTTCAGTGCCCAACTCCGGCAGTGATGAAGCCGGTAGTTTAGTCTTTTTTGACGATGTGCGCCCCAATGAAGTCAGCCCAGGTCTGGGCAGCGAAAACACGAATATTATTGCGAGCTGGAACTATCTCAACCAGGACCAGGCCATGTATCTTCCTACGGAAGGCCGATTAATTTTGTTTCCGGCTAAACAGCGTCATGGCGTTACTATGAACCATACCGAGGGTTTGAGAATTTCTCTCTCGTTTGATGTTGTCTTAACCGCAAAGCCTGGCAGTGCTGCAGGCTCCTATGAGTTTCTGCCACCCCCTCCCCAGCAGTGGCAAAAGTTTGGGGGCATTTAGCGATCGCAAAACCGACAACGTGATGTCACAGGAATGTCACATCAACTATTTAAGCTATGGACAACTGCATCAAAAGTGTCCCAAATCATGTCTAATTCAAGTCATCATCCATCCACTCGTCCCTGGCATATCTCGGTCCTCAGCAGCCTGGTCCTGGGAGCTGGGTTAGCTACAGCCGGTAGCTTTTTAGCCTGGTCACCCGCATCACCACTGCGGCAGAACAATCAAGTAGCTGTAGCCCAGACTTCACCACCGACTGCGCCCGCTATTGCTCCCACCGCAAACCCCAACTTTATTACCGATGTGGTCAATGAGGTGGGTCCAGCCGTTGTCCGGATTGATGCATCCCGTACCGTGAGCCGACAAATTCCTGACGTATTCAAGGCCCCCACATTTCGACAGTTCTTTGGTAATCGTATCCCCCAGGGTAGCCAAGAACGCACCGAGCGAGGTTTAGGGTCAGGCTTCATCATCAGCAATGACGGCAAAATTATTACCAATGCCCATGTCGTTGATGGCGCTGATACCGTTACCGTCACCCTCAAAGATGGGCGCATTTTAGATGGCCAGGTGCTGGGTAGTGATCCCGTCACCGACATTGCTGTCATCAAAGTTGATGAGCAGAATCTACCGACAGTAGAGCTAGGCAACTCTGAGCAACTACAGCCAGGAGAATGGTCCATCGCCATTGGTAACCCCCTGGGTCTCGATAATACCGTCACCGTGGGGATTATCAGCGCCGTAGGGCGTTCTAGCAATCAGGTCGGCGTCCCCGATAAGCGGGTGGAGTTTATCCAAACCGATACAGCCATCAACCCCGGCAATTCCGGTGGTCCTTTACTCAACCAGCAGGGTGAAGTGATCGGCGTGAATACCGCCATTATCAATGGCGCACAGGGTCTGGGGTTTGCCATCCCCATCAACATGGTGGAAAGAATTGCCACTGAACTAGCCGAAACCGGTCAGGTGCAGCATCCGTTTTTAGGCATTCAAATGGTTACCCTGAGTCCAGACGTGAAGGCGGATATTAACACCAACCCCAATAGCGGCTTGACCGTTGATGAAGATAAGGGAATTCTCATTGCTCGGGTAATCTCTGATTCACCGGCAGCCAGGGGTGGCCTGAGGGCCGGAGATGTGATTACCGCCATTGACGGCACAGCTGTTACCGAGTCTACCGAAGTTCAGCGAATTGTCAGCAATGGCAAAGTTGGCCAGCCGCTTACCGTCGAAGTACAACGTGATGGCACCGCACAGTCAATTGAGGTGAGCCCCGAAAGCTTATCTCAGTAATCAAGGCTCTTATAGAGGCATCCCCATGGGGATGCCTCTAGCACTCTAAGTTCAACAATATTCAAGATTTCACATCAAGAGTTTATATAAATACAGTCAAATTTTTCAATATATGCAAATGGGGTCTACACTTCAACAGACATCATGCCCCATGAGACTTTAAATTATTATAGACACTATTCTTAGAAATCAGCTATTGCCCTGGGTTTAACTACTTTTCTAGGGAACAAGATGCGGGCAACGATAGCCTGATTTTTAGGTGATCGCTATTCCCTAAAAATCTATCCTCTACCTGACAAAGGATAATTATTTTACAGTCTTGACACCTAACAATGTCAGGAGATCAGCACACCCTACTAAAGTTTTTGCATCTGTAACTTGCAATACGTTTTAACACGTTGTACAACTTTAGGTACTAAGTAGAAACGTATCAATCAATACCTACTTTCTCTTATTTGCCAACTAAGGTTTAAACCCAATAAATTTTAGCCTTAGCAGATAAGTTCCATTTTTTTAACTCCTGAATCTATCGTTTCCATTGAAATAAAAAATTGCAATTTGCAGTCTGATATTTGAGAGAGGCTTTGCCTCAGTCTGCCAACCCACATCCTAGCCTACAGCTAGCAGGTTTTTGCTATGTCTACTCTGTTTGACACTCGCTTAGTCGCACTGAACAGTCAACACTGTCTCCAAAGTCAAGATATGTTGAAAATCTGTGATTTAGCCAGCGCTGAGGGGATGGCTGAGGATATCGAAAATTATAGCTTTGACAATTTTCTGGGAATGGTAGTCCATATGTTGATCACCACCCAATCGCAACATACTCGTGAACAACTTGCCCTGCAGCTAACTAAGTTTGGCAGTGCTGCTGTCTCACCTCTAGTCAAGCTTCTATGCCGCTTACAGACGCAGTCCAACATTCACTCTCTAGCTCAAGAAAGCTTGAACAAGATAGAACTTAATCCACTGATCATTGGATTAAGTCAATTATTAGATGATGAGATTGACAATACCTTGCGCAGTATGGCTATTCAGCAATTAATCAGATTGATTGAAGAACGTGATCAATCTGTTCTGTTGGTACTCCCTAAATTGGTGTCGCAGAAAACCTGGCAGATCCTCAAACTGCAGCTATTGGCTCAAATACCCTATCCCAGTTTTAACACAGGGTATTGCGATCGCAACTTGTCTCCTCAACCAGACAACATTCTGCATCAAGAACCACAACCACATGATTCAGAGACTCACAACCAAGAAAGTCTTAATGATTTATGCAGAACACAATAGTAGAGTTTTGTTGCACACCGGTTGGAACCAAGAGTTAGTTAGACTAATCTGTTCTAGATGTTGCTGATCAGGCAGAAAGCTTAAAACATAATAAAACTGTGTCTCAAGCGACAGAAGTCCCACACTCTTTTTGAGCTTTATCAATCCAACAGTCCATTTAGAAGCTTTCTTGCTGAAAGTTTTGAACTTCCTATGAGCGATTCTCTCCAAGCCAACTATGCCCCGATTCCCTCAGTACTTTCAGAAAATCGTACAGGCATTACCATTGGAGCACTGAAGCAAGCATTTTTAGACAGTCTCTTTTTTGTTCAGGGCAAACCCGTTGCCTTGGCAACTCAGCATGACTATTACATGGCCCTGGCCCATCTCGTACGCGATCGCATGCTGTATCGCTGGAATAGTACAGCAGAAAGCTACACCCAGGATCGATCGCGTACAGTGTGCTATTTCTCAGCTGAGTTTTTGATGGGGCCGCATCTGGGCAATAACCTGATCAATATGGGTATTTATGATCAGGTTAAACAAGCCATAGAGGAGCTCGGTCTAGACTTTGATGCGCTATTGGCCCAGGAAGAAGAACCCGGCTTAGGAAACGGTGGTCTGGGGCGACTAGCCGCTTGTTACCTGGATTCGCTAGCATCGTTACAAGTTCCTTCCCTAGGGTATGGGATTCGCTATGAGTTTGGAATTTTCCACCAAGAGATTCGTAATGGTTGGCAAGTAGAGCGTACTGATAAGTGGTTACGCTATGGGAACCCTTGGGAAGTTGCCCGACCAGAATGGGCAATGGAAGTTAAATTTGGGGGACAGACTGAAGCCCATGTCAACGATCAGGGACAGTATCGGGTTCACTGGATACCGGAGCGAGAAGTATTAGGCATCCCCTACGATACCCCTATTCTTGGATACAAGGTCAATACGGCCAATACCTTACGTTTGTGGAAAGCAGAGGCCATTGAGTCTTTTGACTTTGCCATTTTTAATCAGGGTAATTATTACGGCGCTGTTGAAGAAAAAGTTTCCTCTGAAAACTTGACCAAAGTTCTCTATCCTAATGATGAGACATTAGCCGGTAAACAGCTACGCCTAGAACAACAATATTTCTTTGTCTCCTGTTCGCTACAGGATATGTTCCGCATTTTGAAGGGGCAAAATATTCCCATTGAGAAGTTTCCTGAAAAATTTGCAATTCAGCTCAATGATACGCATCCTGCGATCGCATCCGCAGAACTGATGCGTCTACTGGTAGATGAGTATCACCTCGACTGGAACCTGGCCTGGGAAACCACCCAAAAGACCCTAGCCTACACCAACCACACCCTCATGCCCGAGGCCCTGGAAAAGTGGCCAGTCAGCCTGTTTGGCAAACTGCTACCGCGTCATCTAGAAATCATCTATGAAATCAACTCTAGATTTTTAGATCTCGTCCGCATGCGGTTTCCCAAAGACACCAAGCGGCTTGCCCGCATGTCTCTGATTGACGAAAGTGGCGAGCGTTATATCCGCATGGCCAATCTAGCCTGCGTCAGCAGCCATACCATCAATGGTGTGGCAGAGCTGCACAGTGAGTTGTTAAAACAAACGGTGCTCAAAGACTTTTACGAACTCTTCCCAGAAAAGTTTTGCAATATGACTAATGGGGTCACCCCCCGTCGTTGGATTGCCCTGAGTAATACCCGATTAACTCAGATGATCAACCAACACATTGGCGACAGCTGGCTGAAGAATCTAGGTGAGCTACAGCAGCTAGAATCCTTAGCCCATGACCCTGGATTCCAAGAAGAATGGCGACAGATTAAACAAGCCACTAAGCGAGACTTATCCAGCCGTATTCATAACCAATTTGGTATTCTCGTAGACCCCGCCTCCTTATTTGACGTCCAGGTTAAACGCATTCATGAATATAAGCGTCAACATTTGAATGCATTGCACATTATCACCCTGTACAGTCAGCTCAAACAAAACCCCAATCTAGAGGTGACCCCACGCACCTTTATCTTTGGTGGTAAAGCGGCTCCAGGGTATCACATGGCCAAATTGATCATTAAACTGATTAACTCAGTCGGCAGCATGATCAACAAGGATCCTGACCTCCATAATCAGCTGCGGGTTATCTTCTTACCCAACTACAACGTCACCAACAGTCAGAGAATTTATCCAGCTTCCGACCTATCAGAACAAATTTCGACCGCTGGCTTTGAAGCATCAGGCACTGGCAACATGAAGTTTGCCATGAACGGTGCCCTCACTATCGGCACATTGGACGGCGCTAACGTTGAAATTCGCCAGGCCGTCGGTGCCGACAATTTCTTTCTATTTGGTTTGACAGCTGAGCAAGTCACTCAACTCAAAGCTGAAGGCTATAAGCCTCGGGACTATTATGAGAGTAACCCGTACTTAAAAGACGCCATTGACCTGATTGCCTCCGGACATTTTTCCCAGGGTGATACTGACCTGTTCAAACCAATTTTAGACAAACTGCTCAATGTCGATCCCTTTATGCTGATGGCCGACTATCAGTCATACATCGATTGTCAACAAGTCGTCGGTGACGCCTATCGTGAGACAGGGCACTGGACCTACATGTCCATCCTTAACTCTATCCGTATGGGGAATTTCTCATCGGATCGCTCCATCCAAGAATATTGCCAAAACATCTGGAAAGTTTCTCCATCGCCTATTGTTCTAGACAACTCTGCTAAGTCAGAGCAAATGATCGGCGGTGAACTCGCTTGTAAGTTGCGGGGGTATCAAGAGTAAGTAACCAATTGACATAAACCTACAACAGGCCCTGAGATTTTACAGACTGAAAAAATCTCAGGGCTTATGCTTGGGTATTTCCCTCAAGGGGCTAAGCGTTGAATCGTCCAATTAGATTGCTCATTGGCTAAAGAGTATAAAAAGCGGTCATGCAGCCGGTTAGGTCTACCCTGCCAAAATTCAAACTGATTGGGGACTACACGATATCCCCCCCATGCCGAGGGAAGCGGCACCTCCTGATTCTGGAACTTACGCTTCATTTCATCTAGCTTTAACTCCAGCACTTGACGCGATGAGATGACAGTGCTTTGTTGTGAACACCAGGCTCCAATTTGGCTGCCCCGTGGACGAGTCGTAAAATACTTAAACGATTCACCAGTGGATATTTTAGTCGCCTGCCCTGATATTCGGACCTGACGCTCCAGGGCAATCCAGAAAAATAAGAGAGAGACCTGGGAATTTGCATCGATCTGTTGAGCTTTTTGGCTTTCATAATTGGTAAAAAACACAAATCCCTGGCGATCAAAATATTTCAAAAGCACCATTCGCTGTGAAGGTTTACCATCAGCTGACACAGTCGCCAGACTCATGGCATTGGGTTCTGGCACATCACTCTCACAGGCTTGCTGAAACCATTTCTCAAACTGACTAAAGGGATCGGGTTCCAGGTATTCCCGTCTGAGACCTTCGCGAATATATTCTTGTCTTAATTCACTAATATCCATGATGATCTACGGTATGTACACAAGTGACTTTAAATAGCGTTGAGATGACACTACCCCCTCTAACTCCCCCTTGGTAAGGGGAGAACTAGAGTTTCCCAGCTTACCTTAGGCTTTAGTGAATGCCCCAGGACTTTAGGGGAGATTAAGAGGGTTAATGCAGAATTTTGAATATTCGTCCGAGATACGTTCGAGATATTTATACGCGGTAGCCATAATGCTCTAGAGCTTTTTCCCAAGTATCCAAATCATAAAAGGGCTTGTCATGGATTGAAAGTCTCCGTAGGAATAATCCCCATAGAATGCCAGTATGTTAAATCCAGTATCGTTGAGCATACTCTCAAACGTCTCTTTTTCCAGCACACTAAACTGAATCTCTATAAATCTTTTAGACTGAAGAATACCACGCTGATCGTAGGTCTCAATAAACTGAAGACCATGGACAACTTTATCCTCGGGATCATAGGTCTCCATTGTCCAAAGCATCAGCGAGCCTGACCCATTTGGCATCGGTGGACGAGCTTTTAATTTCAATCTGCCATCAACTGTCTTTAATCTGATTTTCGGGTTATGCAGTGAGCAAATAAACTGCCCATGTGGCGATAGATGCTGATGAATACAAGCCAGTGCATGCTGCTGCCTAACTGACGAGATGATCTCTGAAAACGATTGAAATGGCAACAAAATGCGATCAAACTGTTGACCCAGATCGAGATCACAAATATCGTCAGTATGCAGCGTTGCTGACAAACCACGTTGCCCTAGCTTTTGCTCTAAAATAGCCAACATTTCAGGAGACTTATCAACACAAGTTAGCGCTGCGCCTGCTTCAATGAGTGGCAAAGAAATTCGGCCTGTGCCACACATCAGGTCCAGAACACTGGATGAGCCCTCTTTAACTTGGTCGAGCAAGAATGGAATATCCAGTGTAGTTTGAACGTAGCTATCGTAGATATCCGCAACGTTGGCATACTTGATAGGTTGAGTCATAGCTCCAGTAACCCGTTTGAACTCAGGAACGATTGTTAAGCCATCATAGTTTGCGTCTGCTGACGATAGTTGGCCACTCAATAAATCTGTACTCTTCTCCCTCCTCTGTATGCCCGCTTCTGCCGCTCAATTGTCTCACGGGCAATATCATAAGCCGTTATTCAAAAAGAGAGGAAGAGAGTACCCAACGGGTAAGTTTCTGTTCGTTATACTCGCTGACATATTAGTCGCCACCCCATGGATATGGACAAAGGGATACAAAGTCAAGGGTTAGCACAAGCAGACTGTCTACCTTTTTCGGTTAGTAAGTGAATGGACAAAACTATCCATCAATCCGGGTATCTCCGTGGGAGACGCTTCGCGAACGACTCCGCGGTTCGGCTGAGCGGTTCGGCTGAGCTCACCGTCGAAGCCTCACCGTCGAAGCCTCAGCCCTCATTTCCCTAAGTTAGCTGGTTGAGCAGAGTCGAAACCAGCGGTGTCAGGGACGTTTACTTTCGGCTATCTACCTTAAATTGTCCTGGCAATTCCTGCCCCTGTTTTTATTAACAAAAGTTAAAATATCGATGTATCCTAACAAGGCAAATCCGATGTGTCGGTTTGCATTTTGGGATACGCAGTACCGATGCAAATCTGCCTCACATCCGATTTGGGAAACCAAGGAATAGTCCATGACCATTTGGCATAACAGACTTCAGCACAGTGTTAGATTGATTGCCGGATTGGGGTTAGCCTTACTGCTCCCTGGCTGCGGTTTCTTTGCCCCCAGTGAAGCCCAAGTAGGTCGTCCAGGCAGACCTAGCGATGCGGAGGACAGACCTGTAGCCGTAGAAACCGCTCGTGCCCAAAGCAGCTCCCTAGCCGAAGCCCTGGAATATACTGGCACGACTCAACCACAGCAGCAGGTAGCTCTACGGGCACAAACGGCGGGTGAGGTAGTCTCACTTTATGTGGATGTGGGTGATCTAGTGCAACCCGAGACACTATTGGCCAAAATCGACAGTGGCTTACTCAAGGCGCGGGTGAATGAAGCCCAGGCGGAACTTTCGGTCAGACAGTCAGAAATTGCGGAGAGTCAGGTTTCTATCGTTGATGCTCAAGCAGCTGTTGCCCAGGCTCAAGCCACCAGAGACCAGGCCAAAGTTGATGCCGAGCGGTTAAGGCAGCTGGCCAATCAGGGGGCAATTTCTCAACAGGCGGCTGAGGCGGCTGAACTCGCTTTGGTCAATGCCGAGCAGGCCGTTAAGTCAGCCAAAGCTCAGGTGCAAGCTCGACAGAATGCGATCGCAGCCTCTGCCGGTCGAGTCAATGCCCAACAAGCCGTCGTTGCCGAAGCCAGGGAACAGCTACGCTGGGTAGAATTAACCGCCCAAAGCCCTGCCACTGTCCTCACCCGACTGGTGGACCCCGGTGACTACGTCCAACCCGGATCTACCCTCCTAGAACTCGGTGACCTCAGCACCTTAAAAGTAGCCGTCCAAGTCTCTGAGCTAGACCTGGGGCAACTCACCATTGGCCAACCGGCCCAGATTCGTCTCGACGCCTTTCCAGACCTGGACAATATTACCGGCCGCATTTCCCGCATTTCCCCCGTCGCCGACCCCACCTCCCGCTTAGTAACGGTAGAAGTAACAATGCCGAACCCCGATAGCCGCATCGGCAGCGGCCTCTTAGCTCGGGTGCAATTCACACCACCGGGCAGTGAACGAATAGTTGTCCCCACCAGTGCCTTAGAAACCGGAACAGCAGAAAATACTATCTTTGCCATCGAACAGCAAGATGAACAAGCTACGGTGATAGCTCGAACGGTGGAGGTCGGCCAAACCCAGCAAGGGCGAGTCGAAATTCTCTCAGGATTGACCGCCAATGAACCTTTTGTCGTCAAAAGCGATCAGCCTCTAGAAACCGGGCAGGCAGTGCGATTAAGTATTTTGTCTGAAGGCATGGGAGAGTAACTATGAGCCTCAGCAAACTTGCCATTCGTCGCCACATCGCCACGCTGACGCTCACCGTAGCCACGATCATTCTCGGTCTGTTCTTCACAGCGCAGCTGCCAGTAGACCTGTTACCCTCCATCACCTATCCACGGATTGGGGTGCGGGCCGATTCCCCAGGCATATCCCCCGAAGTCGCCGTCGATGAAATCACCCGACCTCTAGAGCAGGCCCTAGCAGCCACAGAAGGGGTTGTGCAAATAGTCTCTAAGACCCGTGAGGGTCGGGTCAGCGTAGACCTATATTTTGAACCAGGGGGCGACATTGACCAGGCCCTCAACGACGCCACAGCCACCCTAAATCGGGCTCGCGACCGTCTGCCAAACAATATTGAACAGCCACGATTGTTTAAGTTTGACCCATCTCAGCTACCAGTCTATGAGATGGCCCTGACATCAGAAACACTGCAGGGCAGAAATCTACGCATCTTTGCCGACCAGGAACTCGCACGGGAGCTATCTACCGTCCCCGGAGTGGCCAGCGTCGATGTCTCCGGTGGTGTCCAAGAAGAAGTTCAAGTCAACCTTGACCCATCTCGAATGCAACCCAAGGGCATCGGCATTACCAATGTCCTAGATGCCCTATCAGAACGCAATCAAGACACCTCCGGAGGCCGGATTCAAGGCCCCACTAGCGAACCCCTGACACGGGTTACCGGCCAATTTCAGAATGCAGATGAGATTCAGAACTTACTGTTTGAGATCGGCGATCAGCAAGTCTATCTACGAGACTTTGCCGAGGTCAATGATGGCACCAAAGAACAGCGACTGTTTGTCAATCTGAATGGTCAGCCCGCCGTCAAGGTCAGTGTTCAGAAACAGCCAACAGCCAATACCATTGCTGTCGTTGAGGGCATTAAGCAAAAATTAGACCAGATCAAAGCATCAGGGGCAGTCCCCGATGATCTGATTATCAACGTCACCCTGGATGAATCCATCTTTATCCAAAACTCAATTCAGAATGTTGCCACAGCCGGTCTCACCGGGACAGCTTTAGCCGCCATCGCTGTCTTCATGTTTTTAGGCTCTCTGCGACAGACATTTATTATTGTATTGGCCATTCCGCTGGCTACCTTGGTTACACTGTTGCTGTCAGGGCTATTTGGCTTATCCCTCAATGTCTTTAGCCTGGGTGGACTTGCCCTTGGCGTTGGTATTGTCGTCGACAACGCCATTGTCATGCTAGAAAACATTGCTAATGGCGTCGCCCGCAGCCCCCGCCCTGTCATCCGTCAGGCAGAAACCAGCAGTCAAGAATTAGAATCCGCCCTGGTCGCTTCAACCACAACAAATCTGGTAGCAGTGCTGCCATTTTTACTAATGGGTGGGTTTATCTCCCTCCTGTTTAGTGAATTAGTTGTGACCATTAGTCTGGCCGTCGCGGCATCTTTATTAGTCGCGTTAACAGTGGTTCCAGCTCTAGCTGCGCGGTTACTCACAATCAACACATCTAGCAAGATAGACAATTTCTGGCCGATACGCTGGTTTGGTCAACGGCTCCAGAGATTGACCTTGAGCTATACCAACACCCTGGCTTGGGTATTACGTCAGAGAATCGCTGTGATCGCCTCAGCTATTCTGCTGTTCGGCGGCGGCAGCTGGATGATGGCGCAACAGATTCCTCAAGAGATTTTACCCAGCATTAGTAATGGTCAGGCTAGGGTATGGGTGCAGCTGCCACCTGGTACGACTTTAGAAGAAAACCGCAAAGTCATGGCAGCACTGGACGACATCCTAATAGCACAACCAGAGACTGACTATGTATTTAGTACTGCCGGTGGTTTTCTCTTTGGTAGCACCAGCATCGACAATGCGCTGCGCGGGTCTAGTACGCTTACCCTAAAACCTGGCACCGATGTAGAAGCCTTTACGGGTCGGATGAACCAGGAACTCAGTCAGTTAAACCTGGTCAAAACCCGTTTGCGAGTCTCACCAGGGTCTGTGCGCGGCCTCATCTTAAGCAATTCTCCGGTACGCAGCGATGTAGATATTATCCTGCAAAGCAGCGATACAGCACTTTTACAGCAAGCCGGACAGCAGGTGCTGGATGCCCTGGGGGAACAAGCTACCCTGGCCAGCTATCTACCTGATGCCGATCCTCCACAGCCCGAAATCCAGATTCAACCCGACTGGGAGCGAGCAGCAGATGTGGGACTTTCAGCCGAGGAGATTGGCCGCACAGTGGAGACAATTCTCTCAGGTGTGGTGCCAACTCAGCTACAGCGAGGGGACCGGCTCATCGATGTGCGGGTCCAGACACCGGATAGTCTGGTCCAAAATCCAGCACAGCTCAGCCAGCTACCCTTATTAAGTAGCAATCAACAGGTGCGTCTCAGCGATGTCGCAACGATTGCAAAGGGGCAGTCACCGGGTGAAATCCAGCGGATTAATCAGCGTCAGGTGTTTATCATCGAAGGCCGACTGGCAGAGGGCGCTAGTCTGGGGGAGGCGTTAGATGAGGTAGACCAGGTCATGGCAACGGTGACGCTGCCGCCAGAGGTCACGCGGTTGCCCAGCTTTAGTGCCCAGAGTAATGAGGCAATTCAGCAGGGCCTGGGGCTGTTAGGTGGACTGGCCATTTTCTTGGTATTTACAGTGATGGCGGTGCAATATAACTCACTAATTGATCCGTTGGTGATTATGTTGACAGTGCCGCTGGCTCTGGCTGGGGGGATTTTGGGACTGTATGTTACAGAAACAGCAATTGGCGCGACAGTTGTTGTAGGGGCAGTACTGTTGGTAGGCATTGTGGTCAACAATGCAATTATTTTAGTGGAGCTGGCGAATCAGATTTATGTAACGGAGGAGTGCAGTCGCATAGTGGCGATGCTAAAGGCGGCTCCCCAGCGGTTACGGCCAATTTTGATGACGACGGTGACAACAGTGTTAGGCATGTTGCCATTGGCGTTAGGGCTAGGTGAGGGATCGGAGTTTTTGCAGCCGTTGGGAGTGGTGATTTTTTGGGGATTGTCGTTGGCGACGGTGCTGACGTTATTTGTGATTCCTTGCTTTTATACGTTGTTGCATGGGTTCGGCTCCGCTCACCCAGCCCAACCTAGTGCTCAGCCCCAACCTAGTGCCCAGCCTCTGGCTGAGCACAACCAGCCCAGGCTCCGCCTGTAGTATCCGACCCCCGAGGGCTGAGCGAAGTCGAAACCCGGTGTCTCCAACCTACAACCTAGTGCCCAGCCTCTGGCTGAGCACAGCCAACCCAGGCTCCGCCTGCGATAGGGGATAGCACGAGGGCACCACCCCTACCAAATCTCTACAATCGTCGGACGAGCATGGTGATGACGTCATCGGGTTCTGGTCTTAAAATCAGCCGATGGTCAGGGACTTCGATCAGGGGACTCCAGTGGCTGGTTTCGACATAGCGAAGGTTATGGAGCAGGTGGATGGTTTGGCGGATATTGCTGGGATGACCGAGCAGGATATGGCGGATGGTGCTGCCGGGACCTGGCAGGGTGGAAAAGTCGGCAGGTAAACTGGGCAACACCTGAGGTGTCTGGTCTTGGAAGGTCATAGGGGCGTTTTCCTTGGCGGGGTTAAACGCGAAACGACAGGAGGAAAGCGCCCAAAAAAGTTAGCCACCCTGCAACTAAACTCAGGGTGGCTGTAAAATGCTCACAGCTCACCGACTGGGCTGATCAGTCGAGGGGTTAGCGGGGTGGTTGTGTTGGTAGCACTTCCATCTCGCGCAGCTAATTTTTTTGGGTGCGAAAAGCAACTGGGGTCAGTCGCTTATTGTGTAGGCTATCAGGCCCAGATCGATGAGTCAAGCAGACGTTTGAGGGGTTGTTATGTGGTGGTTGGCCTCGACTCCGCTCAGCCAACTTTCACCTCGCTCAGCCAACTTTCTACCTCGCTCAGCCAACTTTCACCACCAGCATCCGCTGAGCGAAGTCGAAGGGAACACTAGCACTGTCTGAACTTCTGATTTTATTAAGCTGCCGATAGAGCCAAAATCGAACAATTTTTGCCAATATGGAGTTCGAGGTGGGGTTAGGCGATGGCGATGACTAAGGATGAGCTACTGGCTTTGCTTGAGCAGGCGGCAGCAGAAGGATGGACGGAGTTGGATCTGTCGGGGCAGGGGCTGACGGAGTTACCGGAGGAAATTGGTAAGCTGACTCAGCTGGAGAGGCTGATGTTGGGCAAGGGGAAAAAGGATGAGTATGGGAATCAGGCATGGGACAATACTGCCGTCAATGGTAAATGGAAGTGGGGGCCGCTAACTATTGGTAATAAGCTAACAGAGTTACCCGACTGGTTGACCAACCTGAGCAATCTGCGTCACTTAGGAATAAGGATTTAATAACTTCCAATTTTATATGTGTTGTGGTTGAGCGACATAATTCCATTGAGGTAAATGGTCATCAAAGCGAAGGGGCATGTGAGCCTTAAACTCATCGGCAGCTTTACGTCCGGTCTCATAGACCGCATCGATAATCGTGGTCACAACGGATAATCCAGTCTTGGTAGAGGTTTGAGCTATCAAGTTGCTGAGTGCTTCAAGCGATTCAAAAATGGCCCCTTGGCAGGTGCGTGAAATCTGAGCAAATAATCGATGTTCAATAGGATTGTATTTGGAGGTATAGGGTGGGTAATGGGCAACGCGAATCTCAATTCCCAAGTCATTGGCTAAAGTTTGGAGGTCTTCCTTGAAGATATAGTGACGCGCATTGTTGCTCCCTCCGGCATCACACAATAGGAGAATCGATGAGGCCGTGGGATAGTCATTGCTCCCATGGTGAGTCCACCAATGATAGATGGAGTCACAGGCAAATTCTGAGGTATCTCGACTCGTCCCAATTTGGACGTACCCTTTGTTTTGCTGAAGGTCATAGAGACCGTGGGGAATGGCCAC
>NZ_AWNH01000039.1 GCF_000482245.1 Leptolyngbya sp. Heron Island J
AGAGGATTTGAGATGACCATTGCAATGGGCCGTGCTGGAGCTAATCGAGGCGTCTTCGACGTCGTCGATGACTGGCTCAAGCGCGATAGATTTGTCTTCGTCGGCTGGTCCGGTTTGCTGCTGTTCCCCTGCGCCTTCTTGGCCATTGGCGGCTGGCTCACTGGCACCACCTTCGTTACGTCCTGGTATACCCATGGACTCGCGTCTTCCTATCTCGAAGGCGCTAACTTTCTGACAGTTGCTGTCTCCTCTCCCGCTGACAGCATGGGCCACTCCCTGCTCCTGCTCTGGGGGCCTGAGGCTCAAGGTGACTTCGTTCGCTGGTGTCAAATCGGCGGCCTCTGGGCGTTTGTCGCACTCCATGGTGCCTTCGCCTTGATTGGATTCATGCTCCGGCAGTTCGAGGTCGCTCGGCTCGTCGGCCTGCGTCCTTACAACGCCATCGCTTTCTCGGCACCCATCGCCGTGTTCGTGTCGGTGTTCTTGATGTACCCCTTGGGCCAATCCAGCTGGTTCTTTGCACCCAGCTTCGGTGTGGCCGCCATCTTCCGATTCCTGCTCTTTTTGCAGGGCTTCCACAACTGGACCCTCAACCCCTTCCACATGATGGGCGTTGCCGGTGTCCTGGGCGGCGCACTCTTGTGTGCCATCCACGGAGCTACCGTGGAAAACACACTGTTTGAAGATGGCGAAGGGGCTAACACCTTCCGTGCCTTCGAACCCACTCAGGCCGAAGAAACCTACTCCATGGTGACGGCAAACCGCTTCTGGTCTCAGATTTTTGGTATCGCCTTCTCCAACAAGCGGTGGTTGCATTTCTTCATGCTCTTCGTCCCCGTGACCGGGCTATGGATGAGTGCCATTGGCATTGTCGGTCTCGCACTCAACCTGCGAGCTTACGACTTTGTCTCTCAGGAAACCCGCGCTGCGGAAGACCCTGAATTCGAAACGTTCTACACCAAGAACATTCTGCTTAACGAAGGTATTCGTGCGTGGATGGCTCCTCAGGACCAGCCCCACGAGAAGTTTGTATTCCCCGAAGAGGTACTGCCACGTGGTAACGCTCTCTAGTAATTACATTTCGGGTCGTGACCAGCAATCTACCGGTTTTGCCTGGTGGTCTGGTAACGCTCGTCTGATTGATCTGTCTGGTAAGCTGCTGGGTGCACATGTAGCCCACGCTGGTCTTATCGTTCTATGGACTGGTGCGATGACCTTGTTTGAGGTCTCTCACTTTGTGCCTGAGAAGCCTCTTTATGAGCAAGGCTTCATCCTGTTACCTCACCTAGCGACTTTGGGTTGGGGTGTAGGTCCTGGTGGTGAAATTGTTGATACATTTCCCTACTTTATCGTTGGTGTTCTACACCTAATTTCTTCTGCGGTTCTCGGTCTAGGCGGTGTATATCACGCTGTTCGTGGTCCTGAGACACTTGAAGAGTATTCCAGCTTCTTCCAGCAAGATTGGAAGGACAAGAATCAGATGACCAACATTATTGGTTATCACCTGATTCTTTTGGGTATTGGTGCTCTATTGCTCGTATTCAAAGCCACCCTGTTTGGCGGTGTCTACGACACGTGGGCTCCTGGTGGTGGTGACGTTCGTGTCATTACTAACCCCACCCTTGACCCTGCTGTTATTTGGGGCTATGTAGTTGGCGCTCCCTTTGGTGGCGACGGCTGGATTGTTGGTGTTAACAGCATGGAAGACATCATCGGTGGCCACATTTGGATTGGTCTGATCTGTATTTCCGGTGGTATCTGGCACATCCTAACCAAGCCTTTTGGCTGGGTTCGTCGTGCCTTCATCTGGTCTGGTGAAGCTTATCTTTCCTACAGTTTGGGTGCGTTGTCCATGATGGGCTTCATTGCATCCTGCTTTGTGTGGTTCAACAACACTGCTTACCCCAGTGAATTCTACGGTCCTACCAATGCTGAGTCTTCTCAGGCACAGGCCATGACCTTCTTGGTTCGTGACCAGCGCTTGGGTGCCAACATTGGTGCAGCTCAAGGTCCTACTGGTCTTGGTAAGTACCTGATGCGCTCTCCTACTGGTGAGATCATCTTCGGTGGTGAGACTATGCGTTTCTGGGACTTTGATGGTCCTTGGCTAGCTCCCCTGCGTGGTACTAATGGCCTTGACCTTGACAAGCTTAAGAACGATATTCAGCCTTGGCAGGTACGTCGTGCTGCTGAGTACATGACTCACGCTCCTAACGCGTCTCTGAACTCTGTAGGTGGCGTTATCACTGAGATTAACTCTGTTAACTTTGTGAACCCCCGTCAGTGGCTGTCGACTTCTCACTTCGTTCTGGGCTTCTTCTTCTTGGTTGGTCACCTATGGCATGCGGGCCGCGCTCGTGCTGCTGCTGGTGGTTTCGAGAAGGGTCTTGACCGTGAGAACGAGCCAGTATTGGCAATGGACGATCTAGACTAAGGCTTAGTCTCAGTATCGTTTGAAAAAGCCTCTACCTGCTGGTGGAGGCTTTTTGATTTGTGGGCTGATTGTCCACTTCGTTGTCAAGTATCTAAGCCAATAACCACAGGTATTTAAAGGGTTTTTAAATGCAAGAATGATTAATGTTGCGATCGCTATAGTTCTATGAGGTATCTAAGCTCTGTTTGTTGGAGACGCTGGCTGCTGAGCTGTTTGTTGGTAGGTGTAATGTGTTTAAGCTGGCCCAATACAGCCCAGGCAAAAAACTATGATCGGCAGAGTCTGCGGCAACAAAGTTTTGCCGGTCAAGACTTACGCGGTAATAACTACACCAGCACCGATATGGCAGAAGCAGACCTGAGCAATACAGACTTGCGTGGTGTGCGTCTGTTCGACACCAACCTGACCAAAGCAAACCTAGAAAATGCCGATATGACTGGCGCTACCCTAGATGGAGCCCGGTTTATTAGAGCTAATCTTAAAAACGCAATTCTTGAGGGTGCTTACGCATTTAGCACCGATTTTCGTAAAGCGAATATAGAAGGTGCGGATTTTACAGACGTTGATCTTGATGTCAAAACGAATGACATGCTCTGTGAAGTTGCAACAGGCGTAAATCCGGTAACCGGACGAACAACAAAAGATACGCTGTATTGTCCTTAACTTTTAGCTTGAGAACCACAGTTTCTTTGAGCGCTTACGACTTACTAGTTAGCCCACAATTCATATAAACCGGAGTCCTGACCTGAGGGGATTAGCCGTAACCATGTTCAGCTAAGAAATCGAGAGAAATGTCTGGCTGACCTACTGTGCTGGCTGGCTGGGTAAACCGCTCTACATACTTGCCCAAAATATCTCCTTCTAAATTGACGGCATCACCAGGCTGGAGATACTGCAGATTCGTTTCATCATAGGTGACTGGAATAACAGCCACCTTAAACCAGTCACCTGGTGGACTACAGTCTGCGATCGTCAGGCTAATACCATTAACACCAATGCTGCCCTTGGGGACGACATAGCGTGCCACTGGACTTTTGGGAACTGTAAAGCTAATTTCCCAGGCGCTATCAGTTTTAATAATATCGCCTACATAACCCTGGCCATCAACATGGCCAGTTACAAAATGGCCACCAATTTTGGACCCTACCCGCAAAGACGACTCCAGATTGACAGGACGATCCGGAGGAATATGTCCTAACGTCGAGCGTTCTAGGGTTTCAGGGGACGCAGTCACAATAAATCCTTTCGGCAAAATAGTCGCAACGGTCAGACAAACACCGTCTACGGCGATACTATCACCTAAAGCAATGTCTGCCATGATAGGACTAGAACCATCAAGGCCACTGATCTGTAAGCGATCGTTGTCTAGGGTTTGAAGCTTTCCTAAAGCTTGAATTAGTCCGGTAAACACCTTCTTATGATGAATTGGGGAATAAAAACGTAACGCTGGTACCCGAGCTATTTAATAGCAGTACAATTGTTGCAGTCAGATTTGCATAATGGTACGTATACCAGCCATAGAAATCGAATCCTAAATGAAGATTTCTAGAATTTAGCTAAAGATTTTTATGCAATGGTCAACAAGTTAGGGAGAGCTCTCTTAGCTTAGAAGTGGAAGGCTATATAAAACTGATTAGCACATACTATTTATCACCGATGATTTTTGACCCGCAGCCATTATATTTTCGAGATAGTCTGACACAGTTTGGGTAAATTTCAGGTGATAAAGTCTAGTTATTGGGTTAGATTCCTGCGGAGCCAAGAGGATTAATATCCATGATCGAAATGAAAGTTGCTGGCATTGCACTGGATGCAGTCTCACGAAATCCTGTGATTTTGCTGCGTGACGCATCCGAACGACGAGCACTGCCTATTTTTATTTCCAATGAGCAGGCCCGCGCAATTATCGTCGCCTTGGAAAATGAAGAGTCTGTGCGGCCTATGACCCATGATCTATTTGCCAATTTGCTAGACGATTGGGAATTAGAACTTGAGCGTGTGGTGATTCATTCCTTAAAGGACAACACGTTCTATGCCACGATGACTCTAAAACAGGGAGAGGTGACCAAAGAACTGGATTCTCGTCCCAGTGATGCTATCTCAATTGCGCTGCGGATGGGAGCTCCCATTTGGGTTATGGAAGAGGTTGTGGCCGACGCTTCAATTCCAGTTGATCGAGAGGCTGACGAAGCGGAGAAAGAAGCATTTCGCGATTTTGTTTCTAACTTAAGTCCATCAGATTTTGCTCAGCAGGGCCGCTCATCTAACCAGTAGGTTCTGCGGGTTGAGGCAACTGCTAACCCCATGCACTATCGGCGCTTTGGTAAAACTGAATTAAACCTGTCTGTATTTTCTCTGGGTACAATGCGCTGTTTAGAAAATGCAGAGTCTTTGCACCAGGTTTTGGCTGACGCAATTGGCCGAGGCATTAATCACATTGAGACAGCACGGGGCTATGGTCAAAGTGAACGCTACATTGGTCAGGCGCTAAGTAGTTTTGAGCGGTCTAAGTTAATTTTGACGACCAAGTTGCTGCCAGATAGCGATGTTGATCGGCTGGTGGATGAGTCGTTAGCGCGTTTAAACACGGGCTATATTGACTGCCTGGCAGTGCATGGGGTGAATACACCGGAGCATTTGCAGCAGGTTAAAGCAATGCTGCCAGGGTTAACACAGGTGGTAGCCGATGGTCGGGTACGTCACGTAGGGGCGTCTAGCCATGGGTCACTGGACGTGGTGATGGGTGCGATCGCACTGCCCATCATCAGCTTTATCAACCTGCACTATTACTTTTTTAACCAACGCAATGCCGCTGCTATCAAGCTAGCGCACCAAAGAGATTTAGGGATTTTTATCATTTCCCCAGGCGATAAAGGGGGACAACTCTACACCCCTTCTGACCGACTTCGGCAACTATGTGCTCCATTTGATCCGCTGCTGCTTACCTATCGATGGCTGCTGAGTGACCCGCGTATTACCACCCTCAGTGTGGGACCTGCACTGCCAGCTGAACTTAATTGGCCACTGCAGATAGCCGATAAGACTGACTCCCTGACCAAGCCAGAACAGGAAACCTTAGCACGTCTGCACCAGACACAGGCTGATGCTTTAGGAACTGAGCACTGCCGCCAGTGCTACGAGTGTCTTCCTTGTCCAGAAGCAATTCATATTCCAGAAGTTTTACGGCTGCGTAACCTGGCTCTGGCCTATGACATGACAAAATTTGGCCAATATCGCTATGGCATGTTTGAGCGTGCTGGTCACTGGTTTCCAGGACGCAAAGGCAACCGCTGCACCGACTGCGATGACTGTCTGCCTCGCTGTCCGGAGCAGCTAGATATCCCGACGCTATTACGCGATACCCACCAGCGACTAAAGGGACCTGAGCGCAGACGATTGTGGAGCGATTGAATTAAGACTTAACAGACAGTAACAGCTGCGTATCAATTAATCTCAGGAGTCTTAAATTCTTACAATGGCCGCAGGGATATCAGATGAGGTGCGTTAACTTTAGGGCCTGTCCAGTGTGACAGTAACGCCTAAATCACCTTCGAGGCTTATTTTTTATGGTTGCGATTCCGCACGCACATTTATCTACCCCAGATCAAAGCAATACTGACGAGCGTGTGGCAGTTTTGCTTATGGGCTATGGCGAAGTAGAAAGTTATGAAGACTTTGCCAACTACAACGAACAAGCACTGAATTTACTGACGGCTAAATTTGCGCCTGTACCAACCTGGATTTATCCTCCCCTAGCTAAGCTCCTAGCACTCTTTGATCGCCACGAGTGGGATCACCAGCACGATCACTTCATTTCGCCCCACAATGGCATTTTTGAACGTCAGCGAGCGGGAATTGAAAATCACCTTCAGGCCAAGTGGGGGCAGCGGGTTAGCGTTTTTAAAGCGTTTAACTTTTGTGCTCCATTTTTACCTGGGCAGGTACTCGAGGAAATTCAAGCCCAGGGCTTTACCAAGCTATTGATCTACCCGCTGCTAGTCGTGGATTCGATTTTCACCAGTGGCATTGCTGTGGAACAGGTTAACAGTGCGTTAGCCAAGACCTTTACGGGGGGAGAAGACCATTGGCTCAAAAGCACACGCTATATACCGTCCTTCTATAACCAGCCAGATTACATTGAGCTGCTAGCCCGTCAGGTGGAGGACAAAATTCAGCAGCATTTGGCAGTTGCTCATCTCCCCTCACAAACTGGCATCGTGCTGATGAACCACGGTTGCCCCCATAAAGCAAAAGGATTTACCTCAGGTATTACGGAGAGTCAGCTACTCTACGATGCAGTCCGAGAACGGTTGGTCTATAACTATCCCTTGATTTCGATTGGCTGGCTGAACCATGACACACCCATGATTGAGTGGACGCAGCCCAATGTCACTCTAGCCGCGCAAAATCTGATGGATCTAGGAGCTACAGCGCTCGTATTTATGCCCATTGGCTTCGTTACCGAAAATCACGAAACCCTATTGGATGTGGAGCACATCATTGGCCACTTACGCCGTAAACGGCCTGATGTTACCTATGTGCAAATGCCTTGCGTCAATGACAACGAGAGCTTTACAGCAATGGCGGCTGGCTGGGTTGATGGCCTGATTTCAGATCTTCTGGGTGAGCAGGGCATCGTTGTCAATCAGCGCGCGCAGCTTACAGAGGATTTCTCAGGACATCACCATGACAGTGCTCACAACGGGCACCACCATGACGGACATCATCATAGCGACCATGGCCACAGTCACCACCATAGCCACCATGCCCACCACCATTAGGGCTGTCTGTTTCAAATAAAAAAATAAGTAACAATGATCGGTAGCACTTAATCGCTATCGATCATTTTTTGCATTTAGTATGGGTGTCTTCGAACAGTCAATCTTGATTCGGGCCAGCGCTACGACGGTTGAACGGTGCATTTGCGATCGCACCCTCATGCATCAATGGCTCAACCCAGCCCTACGCTGTGAACCCATGGGAGATACCTGGAGCACAGAGTTAAACAGTCAGACCCGATTTATCATTCAAATCCCGTTACTACAGCCCAGCCTAATCAGTACGGTGGTCGAACGTCGTCCGGGGCTAGTCGTGTGGGCGTTTACCGGCTTTTTTACCGGCAAAGACCGGTGGGAATGCATCCCAGAAGCAACCGGAACCCGTTTACTCAACAGGTTCGCATTTGAAATTCCCAACCCCCTAGTGGCCTTTGGATTTAATCAGTTTGCTGCTAATTGGACCAAGCAGGACATGGAAGCTCAGCTCAAGCGCCTGAGACAAGTGGCTGAGCGATTAGGCTAAAAAATTAAAGGGGCCAGATTAAAGGGACCAGAAAAACTACGGGAAAGACCATCTCACGCTTTCCCTGTCCGGTTCTTCCTATGCCCTACTGCCCAAAATTAATGGGTGGTGCTTCCATAAAGCCATCTTCTTGCAGCACCTCACCAATCAGTGCCTTATCTTGATTAATACACTCAGGCTTTTGGGCATACTGGCAAACCCTGGCATACAGTCGAGCACGGGTGCCCTTAGAGCCATTAGAAAACTGGACAACATCATCAATGATGGTGACACCGCATACAGGACAGGTCTGTTCTTGGGATGGGTTAGTCATGCTATTCACTCGATTACAATACGCTCCACCCATGGTAACTAGGTGGTTCCCTATCTTAAGTTAAGTACTCTTACTCATTTCAGCCACCTGTTTTGTATCGTTTGACAACAAAAATGTTCAGTATTGGCGATTTCAAGCAGTCAAACATACAGGTCTCTGTTAAGTCAGGTATTGCCTATTTTGGAAGTTCGGTACAACTTATTTAAGACATGCCACGCTTTTTAGCAAAATGTGAAATCATAGAGAATACCTAGCTGCATAGCTAAGCTTCATCTAGCAAGATTTTGGAGCTTGGGCAGACTAACTTCCTATTCTGGGATCAGACCAATATCTGGTTCGTTAAGAGTCTTCCTATGAACTCTGAGGCTACCCTTAATCAACTCAAAACCCTTTTGCCCGAGGGGCAAATGCCCTCCAGCTATGGTGTTTACTTTAAAAACACACTGGTGGCCCTTTGTCATGCCTTGGAGGATCACATTCTCGAACAACCAGAGAGCGATCAGCCCCTAGTACTGGTGACCTTTCAACAGGGAAAGTGGTACCTACAGGAAGCCGATCGCTACCTAAATATTGCCAATTGTTCACAGCGTGTTGCGATCGCAGCTGTCCCCGACAGTGGTTTTGGTGACCATGCCACCAGTCAGCTGGCGAATGTAGATATGGTGGATCTACAGCCAAATGACAGCCTCACCGAAGAATGGAATCTGATTATTCTAGCCCCAGGCTATGCCTCCATGGTGCTTTGCCACGAGCTATCAGAAGACGAATATCGTAGCGACAGCATCCCCAATGTAGACGTTGAACGCAAATTTTACGGACTTTGGACTTTTGAGCGTGGACCTGTGGAAGCCGCTGCCAAAATCTTGATTGAGCGCATGCGGCCCTATAATCCAACCCTGGCCCAGCAACTAACAGAACACTACAACACGATCAAAAGTAATCCGTCCGGGACCGCAACTGATCTCAGCGGTGTTGTCTCTCGCATCGTTAACTATTTGCAGAGCAGTCAGCAGCAGCTGGTTACCGTCAGCCGCCAAACCCGCGAGCTTTGGGAGCTAGAAGGTCAAGCCTCAAAGCTGAACCGCAACTTGGCTGCCAATAAGCTCCAGGCGTTCCTGCGCATGGTGCAAAAAATTGATGAACGCGACTCTGCCAATCCTGCCGCTTCCCTACAAGTTTCAGCTTTGGCAGAGACCCTGGGGCAGCTGCTTGACTTGCCCACATTAAAACTACGCCGCCTGCGGCTTGCGGGGCTACTATTTCGTATCGGCCTGGCTGAAGCCCCTAAAGAAATTTTTCAGCAAACGGCAGACCAACTGGATGAAGCTAGTTTAGTTTTTTGGCGCGATCGCGCTGCCCTGGGTGGTCAGCTGCTCTCGTCCATGCCAGAACTAGCCCCCATCAGCCGCATTGTGACCCACCAATTAGAATACTGGGATGGTAGCGGTACCCCAGACGGCCTCAAAGCCGAGGCCATCCCGATCGAGTCAAGAATTTTGGGTTTGGTCGCCTATTTTCAAGAACTGACAGAATCAAGAGGTGAACGAAAAGCGATGTCTCCAGGGGAGGCCTTAGCCGTCTGCGAACAACATAGCGGTCGTCGCTTTGATCCCAGGCTAGTTGAGTCTTTAAGCACTGTTATTCGACTGGCTGAAATTGGCATGCTACAGCTGCCGAAACGTCCTAGCCAGCAGCCCATTGTTTGGCTTGAAGATCTTAAACCTGGAGCAGCAGAACACAGGCATCCCTCCACAATGCAGGAAGTCACCTCATGACCCCATCAGAAATTAAGGCAGTTCTGCAGGGAACTAAAAAGGATCTGATGGGTGCTGAGTTAGCTG
This sequence comes from Leptolyngbya sp. Heron Island J, assembly GCF_000482245.1. Lineage (GTDB taxonomy): Bacteria > Cyanobacteriota > Cyanobacteriia > Phormidesmidales > Phormidesmidaceae > Leptothoe. The sequence goes on from NZ_AWNH01000039.1 coordinate 9,890, forward strand.
GCATGGACCTCAGTGGTTTAGACCTATCCCAAGCCAATCTAAAGGGGGCCAACCTGAACGGCACCATCCTCAAACAGGCAGATCTCCGCGCTAACCTGCGCGGAGCTGACTTAATGGGGGCTAACCTAACTGCGGCAGACCTTCGTAATGCCGATTTACGAGGAGCCGTGCTACTAGAAGCAGATACCACTGATAGCAGTTTCGCTGGGGCGTTTCTAGCTGGTGCCGTTTTAAGCAACCTTAACCTGATGGCAGTCGATCTGCGAGGAGCCGACTTACGAGGAGCAAACCTTTCTGGCTGCAACCTTCGCAATGCTGACCTGGGTAACGCCAATCTATCAGGAGCCGATTTATCTGGGTCCGATTTAGAAGAAGCCAATTTGAGTGGAGCTGTGTTACGAGGGGCTAATTTAAGCCAAGCCAATCTCTTATGTGCCCATGTCAACAATGCCAATTTTGACGGCGTGGTCCTAGCAGGTGCTTGCTTAACCGGGACACCGTTAGATACCTAATCATCCTTCCAGGAAGGATATCGCAGAGAGATGAGCACTCAAACAAGAGGCAAAACCGTTTTTTTATTGGCATCGATGGTGGGTTGGCTCCTTAGTGGAGGAGCTTTAATTTATCTCACTCCATTTCTAGCCAATCAGATAGCTCCTTCTGATACCACCCATTTGTGGATGGAAAACCTGACGCGGGGAGGATATAACCCCATACTCGCTTTGGCCGGTGGAGGCAGCATTCTTATCTGTACTATCATTGGCAATGCCGTCTGGTATAGATATTTTGAAAACCAGACTTAGCAGAAGGCCTTAAAGCTGAGGAGTTGGGGAACATTGAACTTGAATTCACTATCAAGTCCAAGAGAGTTCTCTGGCTTGTTTATAAATTTATATAAGAATTTAATCGAAAGTAATGTTAACTACAGCAATGTGGCCTAGGATTAAGCTGAAATTCAGTTGACAAATTGCTCGCTTAGTTTGTTTGTATGGTAAAAAGGACAGGCAGCTTTTCTCCACGTTGAGCTTGTTCCATTCTTTACCTCTCTTTAAACATAAAGGGAAGTTTTCTTAATTCATCAATTAGTTCGTCTTAACTTGATATCGCTACATTGCTTCGTGGCCTGAACAAATAGCCACGGAGTGTGTAGTTATGGTTAAGTTCGCTCAATTTTTTGGCACGGCAGCTGCTGTAGCTTTGGCAGGTGTCCTAACGGCTACGTCTGCAATTGCCCAAACTATCGCCATTGACGGTTCTAGTACCGTTTTTCCCATCACTGAAGCGATGGCTGAAGAGTATGCCCTCAGCGGTAACTCTGCAGAGATTACTGTTGGCGTTTCCGGCACTGGCGGTGGTTTCAAAAAATTCTGTGCTGGTGAGACTGTTATCTCTAACGCATCTCGTCCGATCAAAGACATAGAGAAAGAGCTTTGTGCCACAAATAACATTGATTACATTGCTATTCCTGTTGCCTATGATGCTCTAACTATTGTGGTCAATCCTGCCAACGATTGGGCAACTGAAATGACCGTTGAGCAACTGAACGCAATGTGGCGTCCTGAAGCCGAAGGCACCATTACTCGCTGGAATCAGCTTGATTCCTCCTGGCCCGATGAAGAAATCGGTCTATATGGCCCTGGTACTGATTCAGGTACATTTGACTACTTCACCGATGAAATCAACGGTGACGGGGGTGTTAGCCGTGCTGACTACACTGCTAGTGAAGATGACAACATCCTGGTACGGGGTGTTGCTGGCGATCCCTATGCTATCGGTTACTTCGGTTTAGCTTACTTTGCTGAGAACGCTGACATTCTGAAGGCCGTCAGCATCTTCAATGAAGAGCTCGGTGAGTTTGTTGAACCCACTGTAGAAAATGTTGAAGCTGACATTTACCAGCCGCTGGGCCGTCCCATCTTCATTTACGTAAACACTGCAGCTTTGGCTGATACCAGCACTGGTGTTGCTGACTTTGTTGAGTACTACATTGAGCAAGCCGATGCAGGCGAACTCATTCTTGATGTCGGTTATGTTCCTCTGCCTGAAGATGCCACCGACGCTACTCTCGAAGCTTACGACACAGAAGCTAACACTATTTTCAACTAGTCATTGATTAGCATTCGATTTCTTCCTTGGGGGGTCTTCCCTGAGGAAGGGGTTTATTAGCTTTTCAACTTTCACACGTTCAGTGTGCATCAATCCTTTCACCTTGGAGGAAGTTCGCGCCTCCAAGGTTTCCTTGGTGTTTATTGTTCTCCTTGCTAGAGCATGGTTAGTGTTGCTCCCTCTGAATCTCGTAAGCGTTTAGCCAAAATGGGCAGAACCCTGGCGATGCAACCGATTTTGTTTATTCAGGCATTGCCCTATGTCACAGCGCAGCTATCAGCCTATGGCATCAGTTTTCTCAAACGTCCAGTGGTATGGATGGCTCTAGGGGTACATGGCGCACTGTTGATCTTGCCAGCTGTTGACCTATCAGCACCACAGCAGGAAGAAATTGTGGAACCGGAATCGTCAGAAGAGATCACCATTGAAGCCGTTAGCCTCAGCGATATTTTGGCTCCCACCGAACCGGTGCCGCCGCTGGCAGAACCGCAGGCACCACCACCTGAAGCACCGGCTACTGTGACAGCTGCACCGCCTGTACTTACAGAAGTCCCTGAGCAGCTTGAAGAGATTATTGAAGAGCCGCCAGACGAATTCGAAGACGAGGTTGAGGGCATATTCGACAATGAATTTGAGGATGACGACAGCGCTCAAGCCTTTGCCTTTGATCCTGCTCAGCAATCATCCTTGAGCAATAGTTTGAGCCAGTTTCTAGGAGCTTCCAACGAAGGCACAAGTAACTTTGACGTGACTACCGAATGGTTAGGGATTGATCCAACCGATCCCATAGATATCAGATTTAGAACAAAAGATATTGCCAATGTCGTCGAACCCTCTGCTTTTTTTACACCTGATAGCATCAACGCTGGCACGTATTTACCTTTTCCCCAGGTGACATTCAAACAAATTGCTAGAAATATTGATCTTGTCAGGCGTGAGGGATTAGGGAAAGCTCTGGAAAGTGCTGGTATGTCACAGGTTGAAGAGGGTTTGTATGGTGGTCATCCTTTCTATGGTGTCTATGCAGCGGATGGACAACCAGTTAATTACATCTCATTGATTGACTTGAAGGGGACAACACTTGTGTTTGTCTGGCCAAATGATCCTCGGCAGAGCTAAGGCATTCAACACAGGGGTCACTTAACCTGGTCTTACCCACACAGTCCAATACAGTTAGATACCTGGAACAGGTTACATCAAAAATGCTAGCCCAATTGTTTAAGCTAGATATGGCAGTGAAGGTTTGGTTAGGACAGTTTAGAGCCTTGACACTTAACTACTCCAAGCAGTTTCGTCATCCTCATTTTTCCGTCCTTCGCTACATGGGTTGGCCTGCTATTAACTTTTGCCCACATTGTCATGAACGTTTTGAAGATCCTTTTTAATCCTATTTTTTTGCTAGCAGTGGGGCTGCATGCAGGGCTATTGATGATTCCAGTCGCTGGGGGTTCATCTGACGAAATTGTGCCTGCACCTGATCCTGAGGGAGAAAGTATTACAGTCACTCGGATTCCACCTAAATCAACGCAGCCCACACAGCCCAGTGGCCAAACAGCCGTTCCTCGACCCGATGCAACCAGCTTGCGACCAGCAGCAGCGGGATCGCAAACTTCAGGCACTAATCAGCAACAGGCACAAATACAGGGTCGGCCTCAAACTGGTCAAAGGGCTAATCAGGGTTCAATAACTGGGCAGGGCGCTGATAATCGTCGTCAGGCTAGCAGTCGCACTACGGAAAATCGGCCAAATCGTGAGGCCACCCAAGACAGCGCTAACGAAGTTGCGGTGCTGCCCGCTAATAACAGTGACACTAATAACAGTGCTGGAAACGCTGCCTCCAGAACACCTACAGAGCAGGCAGCTCCGACCCTGGTAGCGCTCAAAGATGGGGCGCAAACTCAGGAAGTGCCCAAGCTGCTGCGAGATTTCCTAGCGCGTCTGCGGCACAGTGTGTTGATAACCACAGAACCGGAGGTTGAAGAGGCAAAGCAGGCGTGGTTAGAAAACCTGCGCGAGCAACCAGCCATACAAGTCTCAGAGCCTCAAGCATTAGATCAGGGATTGGCAATCAGTTATCCAATTACGGATGGGGGCAGTCCTCGTCGTTATCTGAGCTGTCTCACCCCTGCACCGGAAAAAGGATTAGTGGGTGTGGTAATTAATCCTGGCGGCGCGATCGCAACTGAACCGACCCTATTACGCAGCTCTGGCTATGAATTTCTCAACGACATTGCTCTAGCCAAACTCCAGGACTACACTGACTTCCCCGAAGCAAACACCCAGAAACTCTACACAGTAGATATCGAGGTGGACTACGACCAAGATGCTTGTATAGAGCTGAGCGACCTCAAAAAATAGTTGAAGCCGTTTACAAACTTAACGTGCTGAAGGCTGCAGCAAGGCCAAAACTTATTAGACCTGAGAACGGTCAGTCAGAATTTCTTGACCGTCTTCGGTAATCAGCACCGTATGCTCAAATTGGGCCGATAGCTTGCGATCGCACGTTACCACCGTCCAGCGATCGCGCAGCGTTCGCGTCACCTTAGACCCTTCATTCACAATGGGCTCAATCGCTAAAGCCATCCCCGGCTTTAGCGTGACATTGGGCAACTCCTTAGTCCGAAAGTTAAACACCGATGGCGGCTCGTGTAGGTTACGGCCTACACCATGGCCTGTAAAGTCTTCAACCACTGTATAGCCGCTAGCCTGAATGCTATCTTCAATCGCACCAGCAATATCCAGCAGCGTTTTCCCTGGTAAAGCTTGGGCAACGCCTGCATACAATGCCGCTTCAGCAGCCTGCATCAGCCCCTGGGCTCTGCTATTAATCTTGCCAACAGCGATCGTTATACAGGAATCACCGTGAAACCCTTCAAAATAAGCTCCGGTGTCCACTTTCAGCAAATCCCCGGTCTTAATCACCTTGCGTTTTCGTGGAATCCCATGGACAACTTCATCGTTGATACTGGCACAAATAGACCCTGGAAACCCATGGTAGCCCTTGAAACTGGGTGTAGCCCCCATCTCACGAATGCGACGCTCTGCATAGTCATCTAGATCCGCTGTGGTCATACCTGACTGCACCAGCTCAGAAATTTCCTTCAAAACCGTTGCAACGATGCGACCAGCCTGACGCATGGTGTCCTGTTCAGGCATAGACTTTAACTCAATCCCCTGATGTTTGCGAGGTCCTACCATAACCGGTACAGCCAGGGCTCGCGACAGCAAATTACCTAAAACATTCATAAGTGGGTGATTGATATTTTGAACTGGGGTAAACGTGTAGTGATTGAGAATTATTTAGCTCGCACTACATATAGTATGCAGGATTCTTCACCCCATTCCCCACTGCCTATTCCCCCATCAGCGAAATCAGCCATGGTCGATTACCCGTTCTATATTTCCTAAAAAAATCCTTGGTGTTTATGACCATGTTGGCCTAATATTAAAGACCGTGCGCTTTTCAGGGCTTATGAACGCTGAGGAGATTATCCGCTCTATAGAAGCGGAACATATCAAAGAAGATATTCCCAAGATCTATGTTGGGGATACAGTTCGGGTCGGTGTCCGAATTGTTGAAGGTGGTAAGGAACGTGTGCAGCCCTACGAGGGTACTGTGATTGCCATGCGCAATGGCGGTATCAACGAGACTATTACCGTACGTCGCATCTTTCAAGGTGTCGGTGTGGAACGTGTTTTCTTGCTACACGCGCCTCGCGTAGCCAATATTAAGGTTTTACGCAGAGGTAAAGCGCGTCGTGCTAAGTTGTATTACCTTCGCGATCGCGTCGGTAAGGCAACTCGCTTGAAGCAGCGCTTTGATCGTCCCATTGAAAAATCAGGCAAAAAATAGCTGTAGGGCGTCTAAAGCCCACAGCTTAAGCTTTACAATGGGACAAGTTCAAAGAGTCGTGCGTCCTTAGTTCAGTTGGTAGAACGTCGGTCTCCAAAACCGAATGTCGGGGGTTCGAGTCCTCCAGGGCGCGCTGAGCGATCAGTAAAAGTTCTGCCTAAAGCTTTTAGATTTGTTGCTCAAAAGAGGTTTTTATTGATCTCTTAAGCAAGTCGCTTTAGGTGGGACTTTTGTTTGGTTAGCTCTAGGTCAATGAATGATTCAGTGGCCGGACTCCACTAGCAAACAAGGAAGCTAATGACGTGGTCAAAAAGGATGCTAAGGAAGTAGTTAAAAAGCAGCCAAGCGACTCTGCTGACTCGTTTGACGCCGGATCTTTTGTAAAAAGTACGCGCGAAGAGTTGAGTAAAGTAGTTTGGCCCTCCAGGCAGCAGCTGATCAGCGAATCTCTAGCTGTCATTTTGATGGTGGGTGTATCTGCGACGCTAATTTACTTAGTGGACAGACTCTTTGGTTGGGCTTCTAGGCAGGTGTTCTAATGACTTACGCTTCTGACGATCCAAATTATGGAGCTGATAGTGATGAGGTTTCTGAAGAACCGAAAAAGTCACAATCACGCTGGTATGCAGTTCAGGTAGCCTCCGGATGTGAGAAACGCGTCAAGATGAATCTTGAGCAGCGATCCATCACATTGGATGTTGCCAGCCGTATCTTTCAGATCGAAATCCCGCAAACCCCTGCGGTAAAGCTACGTAAGGACGGCAGTCGTCAGAATATCGAGGAAAAAGTTTTTCCTGGGTATGTTCTCATCCGCATGATTCTGGATGACGACGTTTGGCAGGTGGTCAAAAACACCCCCCATGTCATTAACTTTGTCGGCGCTGAGCAGCGCCGTGCCACTGGACGTGGGCGAGGGCATGTTAAACCCATGCCTTTGAGTAGAGCCGAAGTCGAACGTATCTTTAAGCAGACCCAAGAGCAAGCACCCGTAGTCAAAGTTGACATGGCTGAGGGTGACAAGATCTTGGTGCTTTCCGGTCCGTTTAAGGACTTTAGTGGCGAGGTCATTGAAGTTAGTCCCGAGCGGAGCAAGCTTAAGGCATTGCTATCGATTTTTGGCCGTGATACCCCCGTTGAGCTGGAATTTAACCAAGTGCAAAAAGAGAGTTAATCAATGGCGAAGAAGGTAGTTGCGATTATTAAGCTGGCAATCCCAGCTGGAAAAGCGAACCCTGCACCGCCAATTGGTCCCGCCTTGGGTCAGCACGGGGTCAACATTATGGCGTTTTGCAAAGAGTACAACGCCAAGACCTCTGACAAAGCAGGACTGATTGTTCCGGTTGAAATTTCTGTTTTTGAAGACAGAAGCTTCACCTTTATTCTCAAAACACCGCCAGCCTCTGTGCTAATCAAAAAGGCGGCAAAGATTGAGAAGGGTTCCGGTGAGCCAAATAAAGTAACAGTTGGCTCGATTACCCGCGCCCAATTGCAAGAAATTGCTGAGATGAAGATGCCTGACCTTAACGCCAATGACGTTGAAGCAGCCATGAATATCATCGAAGGCACTGCCCGCAATATGGGAGTCACCGTGTCTGACTAAGTTCAGAACATCGGTTGTCATGCTAATTATTTGACTAAAAGTCTGGGGAAGAAGCTGAGCTTCGCCATCACCCCAAGGAGTAACCATGGTAAAGAAAGTGTCTCGCCGCTTGAAAGAGCTGCAGGCGAAAGTACAAGACAAACTCTACGAGCCGCTTGAGGCAATGCAGCTAGTCAAAGAAACGGCTACTGCTAAGTTTACAGAAACTATCGAAGCGCATATTCGATTGGGCATTGATCCCAAATACACCGACCAGCAGTTACGAACTACTGTAGCCTTACCTAAAGGAACTGGTCAGGAGGTGCGTGTTGCCGTCATTGCCCGTGGTGAGAAAGTGGCTGAGGCAACCGACAATGGTGCAGATATTGCCGGTTCTGAAGAACTGATCGACGAAATCCAGAAGGGTATGATGGATTTTGACATCCTGGTAGCTACCCCCGATATGATGCCTAAGGTGGCGAAGCTGGGACGTATTTTAGGTCCTCGTGGTTTAATGCCATCTCCCAAAGGCGGCTCGGTCACATTCGATTTGGCTCAGGCAATCAATGACTTCAAAGCAGGTAAGTTAGAGTTTCGTGCTGATAAAGCTGGTATTGTCCACGTTATGTTTGGCAAAGCCGACTTTCCAGCTGAAGACCTGCTAACCAATTTAAAGGCCCTGCAGGAGACCATTGATCGTAACCGTCCCTCTGGTGCTAAGGGTCGCTACTGGCGAACAATGTCAGTGGCTGCTACTATGGGTCCTGCGATTAAATTAGATATTAGTGCACTACGTGATCTGAATCTTGAAGACGTAGCTGCATAAATTATCAATCAGCGTTGATTATTCAACAGCGAAAAGCTTTGGAGGTATTGCTGCTCTTATAAACACCCATAACTAAATAAGCATTCGAAGACAGCAGGTGCATTTTGCTTAATAGCCTGCCGAGATGCAGAGAAAGGGTGTGAGTAGCGCTCATCTTTGGGTCTTGGCGGATAGCTGAGGCCCTTTTGATTTTGAAGTCTGAGTTTGGGTTTGAGCTGGCCAATATTTCTAACTGTATCCCCGCAATTAAGGAGGTGAGATCCGAATGGGGAGAACCCTAGAAAACAAAAAAGAGATTGTTGCCGAACTCAAGGATCTCCTGAGTGACACTCAATCTATTTTTGTTATTGACTACAAAGGTCTGACGGTGGCTGAAATCAGCGACCTACGTAATCGTATCCGTGAAAAGGGTGGCACTTGCAAAATTGCGAAGAACACTCTGATCCGCATTGCGGTTCAAGATGACGAAAATTGGCAGCCTGTGCAGGAATTATTGAAAGATACCACTGCATTACTGCTAACCAAAGAAGACATTGGTAGTGTCGTCAAGGAATACAAGAAATTCCAGAAGGACACTAAAAAGACCGAATTGCGTGGTGGCGTTCTAGAAGGCAAAGCTCTGACTGGTGCAGAAGCAGAAGCCCTGGCCGACCTACCTAGCAAGGAAGAGCTTTATGCCAAGATTGCAGGTGCTATCAACGCTCTGGCAACCAAGGTTGCAGTGGGCGTCAAAGAAGTCCCGTCGTCTATTGCTCGTGGTCTTCAAGCCTATGTCGACAAAGAAGGTGGCGAAGGCGGCGAATAGCTCCCAGTTTTGTTCCACTAGTTATCTGTTTTGTAATTAATCAAGGAGAAATCCATGTCTGCTGCAACTGACGAAATTTTGGAAAAGCTGAAGACACTAACACTGTTAGAAGCATCTGAGCTAGTTAAACAAATCGAAGACACTTTTGGTGTAAGTGCTGCTGCTCCTGCTGGTGGCATGATGATGATGGCTCCTGGCGCTGCTGGTGGCGGTGGTGAAGAAGCTGAAGAGAAGACTGAATTTGACGTTGTTCTCGAAGACTTCGGCGGCAATAAGATTGCTGTGCTTAAAGCTGTTCGTGCTCTTACCGGCCTTGGTCTTAAGGAAGCTAAGGCAATCGTTGAAGGTGCGCCTAAAGCAATCAAAGAAGGCGTTTCCAAGGATGATGCTGAAGCGGCTAAGAAGCAGCTGGAAGAAGCTGGTGCTAAGGTATCTGTTAAGTAAACAGCTACTGAGCCAAAGATTTATCCTGACTACGTAGATAGCCTGAGCCAGGCTTAACAAGTCTGAGAAAATCTATTATTTAGTTAGCTCTTCGTTCTAAAAGCCCTGTCATCGTGAGGTAGCAGGGCTTTTAGGTTGAATCTGAACTGAGCACATTGCCTTGAGATATTACGTGATGTGAATGCCGGAGAACTTAATTTGTGTCTGGACAGTCATTGACAATAACGTGTTGGCACCAAAGACTTCAGCAGATAGGCAATCATTTGACGAAATTGCGGGTCAATACGCTGCATCAATCGTTTGCTAAGCGATTTTTCTAAAATGCTTTTGTCTGAGCCATGCGCACATTAAAAAATTACAAATTTGAGATACTTCTGTTCTTAGCGACTTTTAGTATTTTAGGGATCTTTTTCCTGAGCATTTCAGGGGCGCTTAGACCGAGACCTAGCAATGTCACCATCAAATCAAACGCTAGTACGCCAAGTTCTGACAAATCGGCTGAAGTTGCTGCCAAAGTCACACTATCAGAACGATTAAGCGAGGGCACCCAAAGCTTACTGCCTAATCCTTCGGGCTCCAAAGTGCAAGGCATTGCTGCCTACGCGGCAGGCGATTATGCGGTGGCGATCGCAAATTTAGAAACAGCGCTAGAAGAAAACCGTAATGACCCCGAAGCCTTTATATATTTGAACAATGCCCGTATTGGTAATCAAACAGCCCACACGCTGGCTGTGATTGCCCCCATTGGGGATACCAGCGAAATTGGCTTAGAGATCTTGCGGGGGGCGGGTCAAGCTCAATACGAATTAAATCAACTTGTTGGGGACGATGGAGTACCGATTAAACTCCTGATTGCCAATGATAATAACGATCCCAGCATTGCCAAATCTGTGGCGGCTGAACTGGTCAACCGATCAGAGGTGCTGGGGGTCTTAGGCCATTACAGCAGCGGCGTTACCTTAGCTGCAGCACCAGTTTATAACCAGGGTCAACTGCCCATGGTTTCCGCTATTAGCACATCAGTGGAACTCTCCGGCTTAAGTCCCTATATTTTTCGGACAGTGCCCAGTGACAGTTTTGCCGCCGCCGCTCTGGCTCGTTACATGATTAACGGCCTTAATGCCCAGAAAGCCGTTCTTTACTACGATTCCAATAGCGCCTATAGCCTGTCACTAAAAAGCGAGTTTACAACCTCAGTGTTTAGTGATGGAGGCGAAATCATCAACGAATATGATTTGGCCGGTACAGCTTTTGATGCCGATACACAGATTGCCATTGCTCTTGAGCAAGGAGTCGACGTGGTGATGTTGGCATCTAGCACTGATACGCTGGATCCGTCACTAGCCGTGATGGCAGCCATCAACAACGAAATCCCCCTGATTGGAGGTGATGATCTATACCATCCTCGCGTCTTGCAAGACGGAGGAGTCGATGCAGAAGGGTTAGTTGTCGCGGTGCCGTGGCATGTATTATCAGATCCAAATTCTGCATTTGTCACAGAGGCTCAGCAAATTTGGGGGGGTGATGTGAGCTGGCGCAGTGCTATGGCCTATGATGCAATCGCAGCCCTAGGAGCGGCTTTACTAGAAGACCCGAGCCGCGAAGGTATCCGTAACACGTTATATGGAGCTGACTTCTCAGCTGATGGAGCCACAGGAGAAGTACACTTTTTGCCCTCAGGCGATCGGAATCGAGCAGCTCAGCTTGTACAGATTCAAGCAGGTGAACGCTCTGGCCTTGGGTTTGACTTCATCCCAATTGACTAATGAAAATTTAACCCAGGTTGGCCAAGTTCGGATTTAATCCATGGCCTCAAACTCCATTGTTTCTGAAATCCAGAAAAAGTCAGCTAACTCTGGAGTCATCGCTGTTGGGTTAAGCAGTACGCTGTAGGCTATGAAGTCATTCCCTAAACGTCGCTGCACCCGGCTGGGAATCCCAAAATCAAAAACAACGTGGCCCTCACCTGCTAATACAATCACCTGGGTGTCTGGAGAAGCCATGACATAATCAGCAACAGATTCAGCCATAGTTTCATCCCAAAGTACCTGAGCCGCAAAGAAATTTTCAAAGCTGGGACCGCTGTTGCCATGACCACCGTGATGACCAAATACCTGGGCTACCATCGCTTGGTAGTTTTCGTCACTGGTGTCAATTTCATCAATGGGAGGAATATAGGTTAGATCGTCTCCTGTCAAGCTAGCCAAGCCCTGTTGGGCTACTTTACGAGTAATTTCTCGGGGAGTATTGAGGGCAATTAAAGGAATTTGATTGCGCTGGGCATAGCGAATGATGGGGGCATAAAGTTCCCAATCAAATCCCCAGCGGGTTTCATATTCACTCTGTGCTATCAGCTCTGCTTCGGTAATCTCGCCAGCGATATATTGATCAAGCACTGACTGAAACGGACGCTGGAACATTTCTAGACCAATGGCAATCTCACCACGAGCCTCATGCATGGCTTTAATAATTTTGAGCTGAGCGACATGATCGGCCTCGTCCGTATGGGTTTCACCTAGGTAGATAACACTGGCATCGGTTAGTGCAGCCAAAATTTCTTGATTGGATGGAGCACTGTCTGGAGCAGTTTGAGAAGTTTGTGCGATCGCATCCCCAGGCTCCACCGCAGTAGATTGCACCCTCATGAAGAAATGACGCTGCCCCAAACCCAATCCAATAATCAAGAAGGCTGTTCCACCGCCCAAGAGCCAGGAAAGTCGCACAGGCCAAACTCCATCAAAAAATATTTAGACGTAGTCTAACCTAGATTTTCTAACGACGGTTTTGGATGGGGCACAGATAAAGCATTAGAGCAGCAGAGCAATAAGTTATATATGCTGTGAAAAATTGCGCGGTAGGATTGAGCATCTCTTGCCAGGGTTTACTACCAACAGATAGGTTACTAATGCTGCCTCCAAAGTCACTTAATTCATGACCGTTACCAATGCTGCCGCCACTACAATTACCCTGCCTGAAATGGGCTGTGGCACCTGGGCTTGGGGTAATCGCTTGCTCTGGGACTACGATGAAAGTATGGATGCTGGTCTGCAGCAGGTATTTAACTATTGCGTAGAAAACGGAGTCACTCTCTTTGATACAGGTGATTCTTACGGAACAGGAAAACTCAACGGTCAAAGTGAAAAACTGTTAGGGCAGTTTAGCCAGACATATCAAGGTCCTAATCAAGAAAAAATTTGTCTAGCGACCAAACTGGCCGCCTATCCATGGCGACTTACCCGCAACATGATGGCCAACGCTGGACGAGCATCAAAAGCACGCATGGGTCGTCTGGATATTGCCCAAATGCACTGGCCCACCGCTAACTATTTTCCCTGGCAAGAAGGACCTCTGTTAGACGGCCTAGCCGATCTCTATGAGCAAGGTTTAGTCAAAGGTGTCGGTCTATCCAACTATGGTCCTAAGCGTTTACGCTGGGTACAGAAGCGATTTGCAGAACGCGGCGTACCGATTACATCGCTACAGGTGCAGTATTCACTATTGTCCACCTATCCAGTCACAGAGTTAGGGTTAAAGGACGTCTGTGACGAACTCGGCATCCAAATGATTGCCTATAGTCCGCTCGGATTAGGACTTCTCACTGGGAAGTACGGAGAAAATACTCCTAAGCCTAAAGGATTACGGGGGATTTTATTTCGACAGTTATTACCAGGCATTCAACCCTTACTCGACTGTTTGAGAGAAGTGGCAACAGAACGGGGCAAGACCATGGCCCAAACATCCCTGAACTGGTGCATTTGCAAAGGCATGACCCCAATTCCTGGCGCAAAAAACTTAGACCAAGCAAAGCAAAATATTGGCGCATTGGGCTGGAGATTAAGTCCTAGCGAGGTAGGAGAATTAGATCGAGCAGCCGCTAACTCCGACAAGCAAATGGTGCAAAATATCTTTCAAACTCGGTAATCCAGCCTCCCTCACCAACAGATTCCGAATATTTCACCACAAGATTGAGGATGTTCAGAGGGAACTTTAGAAATAAGTGAATTTAAGGACCACACAGGTCTAAGAACGGTTCACGGTTATGTGTCTATGGCGCAGGCTGGAAGAGTACGGACGGAGGAATGCGAGAAATGCTTGAATTAGTCACATTTCAGTTCTCTAAAACTTGTCTTAACCGAGCCTTCAACAGTGCCATGCCCCGCTAGCCAGGCTGAAGCAATCCATTTTTCAGTTAAATCGAGATTATGTCAGGATAGCCAGTGGCTATCCTTTTTTTTAACTATCCTTGAACTCGCCTGCAGCCAGTGAGTTTTTGATCAACCACAGCTACTATGGCTCTTGATAACGGTATCCCATTCTTGTAGCATCGGCTTCGGCTTAAACTAGCTGACCTAGCATTAAACATGAAACAGACTTGGTAATTGGTAAAACGAGCCGTTTAACCATGATTAGCTAACGCTTTCAAGAGTTTTCCATGAACCTCTGGTGATGACCCTACTACCACACCAGGCCATTGATAATCCTCACAGGTACTTAGTTCAGGTAAGGGATTGCCTTGATGGTCGGTCACGATATAGCCCATCTCCTGGGCCATCCAGCTCAAGGCACCTCCATCGATAAACTTGCCAGCGGCTAAAATCACGCCGGTCAGATCGCCCGTGAATAGACCATTGGTATTAGGAATTGTCACTTCGCGAGAATAGTCAGTCTTGACGCAAAGCGCCTCAAACTGTCCCTGCAAAGAATCTGTCAGATGAGTCAGTGCCCAACTGAGCAACACCCGATCCTTAGGGGTGTAAATCTTTAAGGGCTGACAGCTATCCAAATCGTCGGCTAGCGTGCCATAAAATGTACCCTGCCCCCGCAGACTGTAATAAAACCGATCGAGCTCAGGGCTCAGGGCGATCACCGCTTCAAAACCATCGGCATTCAAAACAGTGAGAATAATCTGATAATTAGGATGACCATCCATATAAAACCGGGTACCGTCAATGGGGTCAAGTGTAACCAAATAGTCGTCCTGAGGGCCGAGTTCAATCGAGCGAAAATACTTGGTGTTATAGGTTTTCTCAAACTCTTCGCCATAAAAACGAATATTGGAGAACAGTGACAGTAGGGTCACCTCAATAAAGGTTTGAATGGACAGATCAGCATCCGTAAGGGCCGTTGCAAAAAAGTTCTCCGAGTCAAACTTATCTGGATGAGCTGCAATACTACTCTGGATTTTTCGAGCGTAGCCTGCCGCTATCTTGAGATGGGGGAGTAAGGCGTCTAAAATTTCGCGTGGAGTAGGCATGGGGGATTTTGATTAATGGTTGGTAGGGAAATCTCGTGTCATGGATGTGTAGGGGCATTACATGCAATGCCCCTACACATCCATATTCCATCATGGCCATCAAAATAGACGTAGCCTACAGCCCACTGCCCGCCGATGCATCTAAGGCAGCTGCCACCACATAGTGATTTTCATCTTGCTGCAATTGCACTAACAGCTTTCTAGCCTGGGGATGCTCACACCCGGTTAAGGCTGTTGCTGCCCGCCAGCGATCGCGCCAGATAGTGCTACTAGCTAACCCGGTCAAAGCCTCTAATGCTCGACTTTGTAGTGGCGACATCAGCACCTGTCGCAGTGACAAAATTGCGGTTTCCTTAACAGTCTGGGTGGGATCATCCAACGCCTTCAGTGAGATCTCAAGTAAGACATCAGGATGGTTACTTTCTTGCAAAATTGACAACACAGTTTGTCGTAAAAGCCAATTGTTATTACTTTCGAAGAGTTGGACCAGCAACGGTATGGACACATCTCCAAATTCATAGAGGGAGTTAGCCACTTCTGCCAGCACATTGGCATCGGTCTCAGTGTTGATCAACTCCTGCAAACTAGCGAATGCAGCCTCATCTGGTGCATGATTGCCAAACCCCATAACTGCCAAACGCCGCAATAAAAACGAGTTTTCTGTTGATAAGCGCTGCAAAATAGGTATAGCTACCTCAGTTGATACCTGTGCCAGCGTATTTAAGGCATTAATGCGTATATTTAGCGCAGAAGATCGTAAGTCTGTCTCTAGCTTGTTAAGTTCGTCAGTGTTCATGGACTTTTTGGTGGGGGGTAGCCCCCCTGAGGCGTTAGCCTATAAAAAGTTGGCATTGCTGAGCATCAGGATAACTTTATCGGAGAAATCCTGAGTAATTGCAGCAACCCTAGACCGGGTCATGGGCTAAATCAGCAATGGTTGGGTTCACTCTATTCTTATTGATCATGGTATGGATGTTCAAATAGCGGCTTATCACAGTCTGCGGTGGTTGTTACGTCCTTTTTTGCTGCGGGGGGTTGCGATCGCAACCCACGGCCTCAACCATATCCCCCAGCAAGGCGCGGCCATTATCGTCTGCAATCATCGTTCTGATACGGACGGACTGTTAATGACATTGGCCCTACCCCGTTATATCGCCTGGATTGTGGCCGATTACATGACCACAATACCGATGACCCGACATCTGCTGGCCCTGACTGGCATGGTACCTGTCAAAACGGAAGGACAACCCACACCTTCTTCTATCAAACAAGCACTTGGCCGTCTAAAGCAGGGAAAACTACTCGGCATCTTCCCAGAAGGCGAAGACTATATTTTTGCCAATGACTTTACAGCCCCGCTCGCCCAGCTGCGCTCAGGCTTTGCTCACCTGGCCTATATGGCTCAGGTTCCCGTCATTCCGGCAATGATCGTACCTCAAGCAGAGAAATTAGAGCCGATCACAATTCCGACCACAGTCCGACCACACATTGAAAAACACTACGATCTGGCAAATATTCAGTCCATTGTCCGCTACCGATCGGCGGATGTCAGAATTGGTAAAGCCATTTCTCTAGAGACCGTAGCCCGTCTTGATAAACACGAACAAGTTGGTTGGCTGCAGATGCAAACCCGTCAAGCCATGTTAAATCTACAAAACTAGCTTGAGTGACTCAGGTCAGATCTGGAAAAGTAGCCTTCACAGCCGGATGCACTAGCTGATGATTGACCACATTTAGCCCCTCAGCCAGCGCAGCATCATTTTCTAACGCCCCTAATCCCATGTTGGCTAGCTTCAGAACATAAGGCAGGGTGCTATTGTTCAAAGCCTCAGTTGCAGTCCGGGGTACTGCGCCCGGCATATTGGGCACACCATAGTGCAACACCCCGGACTCGACATAAACTGGTTCACTATGGGAGGTGGGTCGCACAGTTTCAACACAACCGCCTTGATCCACTGCCACATCCACAATCACGGCTCCTTCAGGCATCTGCTCTACCAACGCCTGAGAAACCAGTATGGGCGGGCGGCGTCCAGGTACCAATACAGCCCCAATGAGCAAATCAGCCCAGGAAACAGCCATTTCAATATTGGCAGAATTGCTATACAGCAGCTGAACCCGTGACCCAAATAGTTCTTCTAACTGATTTAAGCGGTCTAAGTTGATATCGATCAGCGTCACCTGAGCCCCTAACCCAACCGCCATTTTGGTGGCCTCAGTGCCAACAACACCGCCGCCCAGCACCACAACCCGACCTGGACTGACACCTGGAATGCCGCCTAGCAAAACACCGCGACCGCCCTGCTGCTTTTCTAAAAACCTGACCCCAAACTGCATCGACAGTCGCCCGGCAATAATACTCATCGGTGTCAGCAATGGACGCTGATGATTTTTCTCAACGGTTTCATATGCGATAGCAGTAGCCCCACTTTGAATTAACGCTTCGGTCAGGCTGCGACTAGCGGCCAAATGCAAGTAGGTAAAGAGTAGCTGTTCCTCTTGTAAATAGTCGTATTCTTTGGGCAGTGGCTCTTTGACTTTGACCACCATGGCCTGCTGCCAAACTTCAGACGCTGTCCCTAGGGTAGCCCCAGCCTGCTGGTAATCAGTATTACTAAAGCCAGCTCCCACCCCAGCATCAGCTTCTACTACGACCTGATGGCCCTTTTCTGTCAGTGCCCTAACGCTGCTAGGACTCAGACCCACGCGAAACTCCAGGTTTTTAATTTCTTTAGGCACACCGATCTGCACAGGTCGCTCCCCTATAGGTGAAGGGTTTTAATTGCGCCCAATCCAGGGCTTTACCACCCTAGAACTGGCTGCTAATTCTAGCTTAACGTTCCCCTAAAAAGGCGGATTTGCCAAACAGACAGAATTCACCGATCACGAAAACACATTGACGAACTCTCCCTTTGATAGTGAGAATAGATGGGTATAAAGTAGTAATTAACACCGTGACTGATATCAAGCCTTCCATGAGTCCCAAGCTCGAACGACCCAAAAAAGGGTTTAACGAATACGCTGAGCAGCTCAATGGACGAGCAGCTATGGTGGGCTTTTTAGTGTTGATTGCTATTGAGTATTTTACTGGGCAAAGCATCGTTTCATTAATTGGCTTAAAGTAGGCTTATCCTTTTAGCTACCAGCGATACACTAAAGCCATAGGCCAAAAGTTCTTTTTCCTATGGCTCAGGCAAAAATCAAGCCTCTCACGTTTGCAGAATATCTGAACAACGACGATGGTTCAGATATTCGCTATGACCTACTGAGTAATGGAGAACTCATGCCATTGCCAAACGGGTCTGAAGAAAATGACTATTTGGTGATGGAGTACGGCAGCAGTGAAGTGATTATTTCTGCAGCATTGCCAAATTTGGAATTAACGCCCAAAACACTTTTTGGAGCTTAAAGTTAAGATTTTCAAACACCTAGAATTTAAGGCGTACATATAGAAGAGCCACCAGCTTTTAGCCGCTGGCTCGATGAATTGGTTAACGATGCGCTAGCAGTGGCTTCTGATGCGATCGCATAACCGGACTTTATCGTTAGTAGACGGGCTGAGGTGGCCATTGCCAACCTGGGTTTGTGTGGCGCATTCAAGGCTACAGAAAAAGGTGAATGGTAAAACCATCCACCCCCTTGCTAGCCGGAGCAAGTTTGTCGGCTATGCCACGGCGGCTATCTCCAGAAAGGGAAGCCGCCGTGGTTGATCAAAGTTACTTGTCGCTTTCTTCTGAGAACTCAGCATCAATGACGTCGTCGTCGTCACCGCCGCCACTGGGGGCCTCACCAGGAGTGCCTGCATCAGCTGCCGCTGCCGCTGCATCAGCACCTCCGTACATATTGCTGCTCAGCGCGAACAAGGCTTGCTGTAGGGATTCGGTGCCTGCTTTGATCTTGTCAGTATCATCAGATGCGATCGCATCCTTCAGACTAGCAATCTCAGTTTCAACCTTGGACTTATCATCCTCGGAGACCTTATCGCCCAGTTCACCCATCTGCTTCTCAGCCTGATAAACCAGAGAATCAGCCTGATTCTTGACATCGATCTTCTCGCGACGCTCTTTATCAGCTGTGGAGTTTGCCTCAGCATCCCGAACCATCCGATCAACCTCATCATCAGACAGAGTGGACGCACCCGTAATACTGATGGACTGCTCCTTACCAGTGCCTTTATCCTTAGCAGTGACATTCAAAATACCGTTAGCATCGATATCAAACGTCACTTCAATCTGAGGCACACCCCGAGGAGCAGGAGGAATTCCATCTAGACGGAACACACCTAAATCCTTGTTATCGTTAGCCATCTCACGCTCACCTTGGAGAACGTGAATTTCAACGTTAGTCTGGCCGTCTACTGCTGTGGAGAAGACTTCAGACTTCTTGGTGGGGATCGTAGTATTTCTGGGGATGAGCTTAGTCATCACACCACCCAGGGTTTCTACACCCAAAGACAGAGGCGTAACGTCTAGTAGGAGAATGTCCTTCACTTCGCCAGCCAGAACACCGCCCTGAATCGCAGCCCCAATAGATACTACTTCATCAGGGTTCACGCTCTGGTTGGGCTCTTTACCTAGGGTCTTAGAAACCAATTCTTGAACCGCAGGGATACGAGTGGAACCACCTACTAGTACTACTTCATGGATGTCGCCCTTAGAAAGCTTGGCATCACGAATCGAATTTTCGACAGGAATGCGGCAGCGGTCAATCAGGTCAGAGCATAGCTCCTCAAACTTAGCTCGAGTCAGCGTTAGATCGAGGTGCTTAGGACCATCTTGAGTCGCGGTGATAAACGGCAGGTTGATTTCCGCTTGGGTAACACTGGAGAGTTCGATCTTGGCTTTTTCCGCTGCCTCAGTCAGACGCTGAAGCGCCTGCTTGTCCTTACGTAGATCAATGCCTTCTTGAGACATAAATTGCTCAGCCAGGTGATCTACGATCTTCTTGTCAAAGTCATCACCACCCAGGTGAGTGTCACCTGATGTGGACAGTACTTCAAATACACCATCGCCCACTTCCAAGATGGAAACATCGAAGGTACCACCACCCAAGTCAAATACAAGAATGGTTTCGTTACTCTTCTTATCGAGACCGTAAGCCAGTGCAGCAGCAGTGGGCTCGTTAATAATCCGCAGCACTTCAAGGCCTGCAATCTTACCAGCGTCTTTAGTCGCCTGACGCTGAGAGTCATTAAAATAGGCAGGAACGGTAATTACCGCCTGAGTCACCTGGTCACCGAGGTACTTACTAGCGTCGTCTGCTAGCTTACGCAGTACCTGAGCAGAAATTTCTTCAGGGGCAAACTGCTTGTCAGCGTTGGTGCACTCAATCTTGACATTGCCATTTACGTTGAGAACGTTGTATGGCACTTCTGAAGACTCGTTGTTCACTTCATCATGGCGACGACCAATGAAACGCTTCACGGAGTAAAACGTATTCATGGGGTTCATCACAGCCTGACGCTTGGCAATTTGACCTACTAGACGATCGCCACTCTTAGCGTAGGCAACGACAGAAGGAGTGGTGCGAAAACCTTCCGCATTAGCGATTACAGTGGGTTTACCACCTTCCATTACGGCAACCACAGAGTTTGTGGTTCCTAAGTCGATTCCAACTACTTTTCCCATATCAATTGCTCCGGCTGAATAGTCACTTAATAACTGAGAACCTTGAAATTGATTTCTCAAAAGCTCATTACTATAGTGCTAATCCAAAGCAATTCTCTGAAGGGGGGGTTACCGAACCTGGATTTCGGTCATAGGGCAGATTGGACTAGGCTTTCGTCAGAATTTGCTCATCTAATTCAAAGTTCACCGTTTGTTCTGACTGAGAATAGTCGTTTTGGTAAGCATCTTTGAGTCCATCGACTAAGCTATATCGCGGCAGCCAATCCAGGTCATTTTTAGCTTTATCAATAGATGCGAAGAAATGCTGAACTCGCATAGGAAACGCTTTACGTTTGCCAAAGTCAAACTGACTCGGGTCATAGTGGCGGATGTCTGGCGCAGGTTTATCCATAGCTTTAGCACAGGCCTGAGCCAGGCCGTCAAAGGTTACGTAGCGTTCACCTGAGATGTTGTAAATCTGTCCAATGGCTTTGGGGTTACCTAAAACGGCCACCATGGCTTGAGCGAGGTCTTCGCAATGGCCCAGTTGGGTAATTGCTTTGCCGTTACCGGGTATGGGCAGTGGTCGGTCATGGCTGATGCGATCAAAGAACCATTTTTCCAGGGGGTTATAGTTCTGAGGTCCATATATGTAGACAGGTCGAATTGAGGTGAAGGGGACTCCTTGCTGAATCAGGTAGTCTTCAGTGTGATGCTTGCCTTTGTGACGGCTATTGGGGTCAACAGGGTCGCCTTCCACATGGGGCATTTGCTCACTTTTGAGATATACACCAGCCGAGCTGACATAGATAAAGTGCTGGACGGTACCGTCAAACAACTCAACCAAGGGCTGGGTGTCGCTGAGTTCGCGTCCGTTGTTGTCGTAGATGGCATCGAAGGTTTTGCCAGCAAGGGCAGTTTTGAGGTCGTCGGGAGATTTGCGATCGCACCTCACCACCTCCACACCCTGAGGCACAGACCGATTACCACGATTTAATAACGTCACAGTATGCCCTGCAGCCAACAGTAATCGAGTTAGGTATACCCCAATAAACCGTGTCCCACCCATCACTAAAATTCTCATAGCCAGCCCCAACAATCCAAGAGATTATCTGCTCTCAAATCTTATGGAAGATTGTTACGTTGGCAAAGCATTACCGAGCAGAATCTCACTAGAGATGATCCAGAACACCTGCAATTGCCACCAGCGGTGTTTTGTCAATATTTATTTTTTTACTTTATTTGAAGTATAAGTATTAGTAACTCTCTCACTTTTTATAACGAATTCGTTACAAAAAGTGAGGGCCAATATGTAAATTTGTATCGCATCTGCGGCTGCATCCCTAGTCGATAGGGATTTTCTGATACAAACACAGTAGGTTTTAAAAAACCTGTTTAGATGTTATGGAATATTGCTCATTACAGTAATCACTAGAGTTTTGTAAAGTATTTTTTGCAAATGCTTTTTTGATTACCTGGTCGATCTGCACCAACTAATGAGTCAAACGGGTGATAATGCATCATTCTTCTGAAATAGCATCATCCCCGACCGGCAGTCATCACCTCTGACAAAAAGAGACAACACACTGAGCAAGGAGTCAAACTGCATGTTCACCAACGTCAAGCCCACTGTGAGACATATCTCACCCGAGAACCTTGGCGAACGGTCTTTAATGAAGGTGGTTTATGTCGTTCTAGAACCACAGTACCAAAGTGCTCTATCAGCAGCTGTTAAATCGATAAACGCTAACAATCCCCACATTGCCGTAGAGGTTAGCGGCTATTTAATCGAAGAACTTCGGGACAATGATAATTATGAAGCCTTCAAGCAAGACGTTTCTGAAGCTAACGTCTTTGTAGCCTCCTTAATTTTTATTGAAGAACTCGCTGAGAAAGTTGTCACTGCCGTTCAGCCTTATCGTGACAGTCTTGATGTAGCCGTAGTTTTCCCATCTATGCCTCAGGTGATGCGCCTTAATAAGATGGGCAGTTTCTCCATGGCTCAATTGGGACAATCCAAGAGCGCTATTGGTGAATTCATGAAGAAGCGCCGTCAGAAACAAGGCGGCAGCTTCGAAGACGCGATGCTCAAGCTATTGCGTACCCTACCAAAGGTCTTAAAGTATTTGCCTGTTGACAAGGCACAGGATGCTCGTAACTTCATGCTCAGCTTCCAGTACTGGCTGGGTGGTTCTCCCGAAAACTTGGAGAACTTCATGCTAATGCTGGCAGATCGCTACATGTTTGGCGACAAGGACATTGAGGGCGCTCCCGAGAATATGGACTACGAGGAGCCGGTCACCTATCCCGATACAGGTATTTGGCACCCTCTCGCGCCTTGCATGTATGAAGATATTAAGGAGTACCTGAACTGGTATGGGTCACGTCAGGATCTACCGGCGTCACATAAACGAGAGCAAGCTCCCTGCGTGGGTCTAGTCCTGCAACGGACACACTTGGTCACTGGTGACGAAGCCCACTATGTCTCAATGGTGCAAGAACTTGAGTACCTGGGCGCTCAGGTCATTCCTGTGTTTGCAGGCGGCTTAGATTTCTCTAAACCAGTAGAACAGTTTTTCTATGAACCGGTTAGCCAAGAACCCATTGTTGATGCTGTTGTTTCGTTGACCGGCTTTGCTCTTGTAGGAGGTCCTGCTCGTCAAGACCATCCCAAAGCTATTGAGTCACTCCAAAAGCTTAATCGCCCCTACATGGTTGCGCTCCCCTTGGTCTTCCAAACCACTGAAGAATGGGAAAATAGCGATCTAGGTTTGCACCCTATCCAGGTTGCTTTGCAAATGGCCATTCCTGAACTGGACGGTGCTATCGATCCGATTGTAGTGTCCGGTCGTGATGGCATGACCGGTCGCGCCATTACTCTTCAAGATCGAGTAGAAATCATCTCCAAGCGGGCCCTCAAGTGGGCCAATCTGCGCCGTGTTGAGCGTGCTCACAAAAAGCTAGCCGTTACCGTCTTTAGTTTCCCCCCCGATAAAGGCAATGTTGGTACCGCTGCCTACCTGAACGTCTTTGGCTCCATATACGAAGCCATGGTGGAGATGAAGGAGCAGGGATACACCATTGAGAACATGCCCGAATCGGCAGAAGCCCTAATGCTAGAGGTGATCAACGACGCTCAAGCTCAATACAACAGTCCTGAGTTGAACATTGCCTATCGCATGTCAGTGGCTGAATATGAGCAGCTCACACCCTACTCTGAGCGCCTGGAAGAAAACTGGGGACCACCGCCAGGAAACCTGAATACTGACGGTCAAAACCTACTGGTATACGGGAAAACCTACGGCAACCTATTTATTGGTGTACAACCCACCTTTGGTTACGAAGGCGACCCCATGCGGCTATTGTTCTCCCGTTCCGCTAGCCCACATCACGGATTTGCTGCTTACTACACGTTCCTAGAGAAAATTTGGAAAGCGGATGCTGTGTTGCACTTTGGCACCCACGGCTCTCTAGAGTTTATGCCTGGCAAGCAAATGGGGATGTCAGGTCAGTGCTACCCCGACAATTTGATTGGGAGTACACCTAATCTCTATTATTACGCCGCCAACAATCCCTCCGAGGCCACTATTGCCAAACGCCGTGGCTACGCTGAAACCATCAGCTATCTCACGCCGCCTGCTGAAAATGCTGGTCTTTACAAGGGTCTCAAAGAACTCAGTGAACTAATTGGGTCTTATCAGGGGCTGAAGGAAGGTGGTCGCGCCATCTCCATTGTCAACGCCATCATCGAAAAAGCTCGTCAGGTCAACCTAGACCGAGATGTTGTTTTACCTGATGTGGAAGACTCCAGCGAGATCAGCAAAGAGGATCGAGACACCCTGGTAGGTAAGATCTACATCAAGCTGATGGAGATCGAGTCTCGTTTGTTACCCTGTGGTCTTCATGTGATTGGTAAGCCCCCCACTGCTGAGGAGGCCGTTGCCACATTGGTTAATATTGCGGGCCTCGACCGTGAGGAGGAAGGGTTCAAGAGTCTTCAGCGGATTATTGCTGAAAGCATTGGTCGCAACATTGATGAAATCTATAACAACAGTGATCTGGGTGTTTTAGATGACGTACAACTGTTGTACGAAATTAATGAGGCTACCCGCGCTGCTGTTGGTGCAATTGTTAATGAACAGTTGGATGATGAGGGACGAGTGTCTCTCAAAACCATGCTGAAGTTCTTTAACTTTGGTAAGCAGAAAGATCCCTGGTTAGAAGCTCTACACAATCTTGGTTATAAGAATGTGGACGAAGAAGCTCTCAAACCGTTGTTTGAATATTTGCAATTCTGCTTAAAGCAGGTGGTTGCGGACAATGAGCTATCTTCTTTACTCAGAGCTTTAGATGGCGAATATATATTGCCGGGTCCTGGTGGCGACCCCATCCGTAACCCAGATGTCTTGCCCACTGGCAAAAATATTCACGCCCTTGATCCTCAGTCAATTCCTACAACAGCAGCAGTTCAATCTGCCAAGGTGGTAGTTGATCGCCTGTTGGAACGTCAGCGCCAGGACAATGGTGGCCAGTATCCTGAGACCATTGCCTCTGTACTTTGGGGAACCGACAATATCAAGACCTATGGTGAGTCATTGGCTCAAATGCTCTGGTTTGTTGGGGTTAAGCCAGTTCCTGATGCCTTGGGTCGTGTCAATAAGCTGGAGATTGTTCCCCTAGAGGAATTGGGTCGTCCTCGGATTGATGTTGTTATCAACTGTTCCGGTGTTTTCCGCGACCTATTTGTTAACCAGATGGCACTGCTTGACCGAGCTGTGAAGATGGCAGCTGAAGCTGATGAGCCATTGGAAATGAACTTTGTTCGTAAGCACGCTCTCAAACAGGCTGAGGAGATGGGGCTGTCAGTCCGCGAAGCAGCCACTCGCATCTTCTCTAACGCATCGGGTTCCTATGCCGCTAACGTCAACCTGGCAGTTGAAAACAGCAGTTGGGAAGAAGAATCTGAGCTTCAGGAAATGTATCTTAAGCGGAAGTCCTTTGCCTTCAATTCGGATAATCCGGGCGTGATGGACCAATCGCGTGACCTGTTTGAAGCGTCTCTAAAAACAGCTGATGTGACTTTCCAGAATCTCGACTCGTCTGAAATCTCTTTGACTGACGTTTCTCACTACTTTGATTCTGACCCGACCAAAGTTATTGGCCAGTTACGGGGTGATGGCAAAAAGCCTACTTCGTTTGTAGCAGACACTACCACTGCCAATGCTCAAGTGCGAACGCTTTCAGAAACAGTTCGACTAGATTCTCGCACTAAACTGCTCAATCCAAAATGGTATGAGGGCATGTTAGCCAATGGCTACGAGGGCGTGCGTGAGCTATCCAATCGTCTAGTTAACACTATGGGTTGGTCGGCAACAGCTGACGCGGTTGACAACTGGGTTTATGAGGATGCTAACACTACCTTTATCGCAGATGAGGAGATGTGTAAGCGTCTGATGGATCTCAATCCCAACTCTTTCCGCCGCATGGTTACTACTTTGCTAGAAGTTAATGGCCGAGGCTACTGGGAAACCAATGATGAAAACCTTGAGCGGTTACAGGAACTCTATGAGGAAGTAGAAAATCGCATTGAAGGTGTGGAATAGGTTAAATCTTTCTTGATTTAGTTCTCTGTCACTCACAGTGGTGACAGCACATCTATTGCCGTGCAAAACAAAAGTCTCTTCTAAAGATAGAGAACAAATACTTACATCTAAAGACGCCCTGCATGCCCTAGAGACATGCAGGGCGTTTTGCACATAGACTTGCTTTTAAGCAGTGTTCTCAGGAAGGAGATTGCCAACGAATGACAGCAGCACGAGGACGGAATAAGGCCAATATCGCAGTAGGAAAATTTCAGGCCTCTAAATTGTCCTGAGCCATCCCTCAACCGCTATGTATCGGCTGAGATGAGCGCCAAATAGGCAGTTTTATCAATGTGCCACTTTCATTTACGTACCATGATCAGTCACAGAGCTAAAAGCCTGCCCATAAGCTAAGTAGCCATAGGTGTGTGAGGTGACTGTGTGAGGTAACTAAAGTGATACAGCGTCTATGGCATGCTCTGGTTATCACCATTGGTCTCTATCTGCTATTCGGGTTTCAATCCCTTGACGGAAATCCGTCCTTAAAACAAGCGCAACCCAATAATGGTTTTCATGAAATGCTGGCACGACTGCTAATGTGAAGGATAGACGGTGCTAGGGCAATGCGCAAAATTTTCTCACTCGGTCAAACTCTGGATCTTGCCAAGAATAGGCAAAGTGACTAATTGATTGAATATTTGGAGCAGCTTGCTGAATAGCTGCCATCTGTGCTTCCAGGGAGGGGCGATTATTGATGGACTTACCCCACACCCCCGCTAAAGCAGGGCGAACGTTACTGGCATTACCCTGACGTAGAACCATTTGCACCTCTTGGACAATGCAGCGGGTATTGCCACAAATGCTGTAGGCCATTGGATGCCAACTTATGGAAGAGGGAAAACGATTCCAATGCTGCAATCGGGAGTCATAGCCCTGGGTACCTACAGGCTGGTTAGCACTCGGAAAAAAGACAGCACCGGCAGGAATATTTTGTTGCTTTACGGATTGTGTAGCAGTGTTGAGAAAGTCAATTACACCTTGCACGGCATGGGCCACACTTAATCGCCATAGTTCTAGCTGCAAAACAGGTCGACGCACCGACGCTGAAACATCACTGGTGCTGCCATTTTGTCGGCGACTTTGCCAGAGGGGTTCGATTTCACCGGGAAACTGCTGATCGACTCGCTCAATATCTCCATCTGTCAGATAGCCACGATCGAGAAACTGTCGAATAAGTCCTCTGCCTTTATTGTTTAGGGCTCTTTGTATTAGTGAGTTTTGGGCGGCGTTACCGTAAATCCATAGATCACCAACCTGACCGACAACAGAATTACCACCAGTCCCTCGCGGGTAGCGAATATAGTCGAAGAGCACACCGTCTGGTTTACGCTGAAGTATCAGCTCCAGCATGCGAAGATAGTCGCTCTGAGCCTGATAGTTGTAGGGATCGATAAAAATTTCTTCAGGATTATTGCTACCACCACGACTAGCAAACTCTGAGGTGGTCTCACCACGACCATTACGGGCAAGCACCTGCTGGCGATCGCGACGTTGGCCATAGGAGTAGCCGAAATTCATCGTGAACATCCAGGCGTATACCTTGAGGCCACGCTTGTGGCCTACTGCGATCGCATCTGCCAACAAATCCCGATTTTCATAGCCCTGTTGCTGCACCACACTCGGCCAGACAGTCCGATTATCCCGCTGGGGAAGCAGCACCTGACCGTTGTAAAACGCTTCCGCATAAACTTCGGTGTACCCCAGATTCACCACCCGATCCATCAGAGCGTCCAATACTCCTGGTCGTAAATCACAAGGATACAGTCGCAGCCAAATCGCCTGCTGGCGAGGCCATTGACGCTGACGACAAGACCGCAACATATCAGTATGACGTTTGAGCAGATCGCTGTACTGTGCGATCGCAACTGCATCACCACTTGCCGCCTGTTGACGTAGACTCTCTTTAGCATCAACCTCAACCTGAGACAGCTGACAATACCGATTCAGCTCAGCAGCTTGAGCAAATCCAGGCGTCGGACGATGGAGCATCACCACACTCAGCAATGCCAACAAACTGACCAACAAACAATAGCGCTTGCTCAAATGCCAAAGATTTACCATAGCCATGCACTAAACGAGCATTAACAAAAAAAAGCTGTGATCAAAACACACAGAACATTAAGACCACTGTCAGTAACTAAGTGAATACTCAAACCCAGATACTAAAAGCTGGCAGATTGTAACACCCTTTGCCTAAACGCTTACGGTTATATGTGAATTTCCTTAGATCCCTTAATTTCACCCCTTAGAAAAGCACTAATCTGCTCTCTAGTGATGGCTCTGGCCTCAATATCAATCAAACAGATTCACTCATCAGACGTATCCGGGGCAGTCTCCATTTCCAGCGTATTGAGTAATTCCTTAAGCTTCACTCGCTGAATATAAGGCCATCCACCATTCAATTCAATATCCCTGAGTAAGTGGTACAGATGCTGTCGGTTGTTAGGCAATGATTCTTGAAAAAGGGTCTCACAGATATCTCGATGCAAGTCTTCCAACTCTCGCAAGAGAGTCAAAAGAGCCGCACAATCATTAGCCCTCTTGCGAGCCGCGACCTGCACTGCCAATCGAATTTCCTCAATATCAGCCGTTACCTGA
Organism: Leptolyngbya sp. Heron Island J; assembly: GCF_000482245.1. Taxonomy (GTDB): domain Bacteria; phylum Cyanobacteriota; class Cyanobacteriia; order Phormidesmidales; family Phormidesmidaceae; genus Leptothoe. The sequence continues at coordinate 38,603 of NZ_AWNH01000039.1, forward strand.
TTAGGAGCATCTGAAGAGTAAAGATTCATTTGAATTCTAGAAATATGAGTTCATTTAAATTTGATTGTCACCCGTGATATGACCGAAGCCTGACGATGTGGACAATTTAGTCCAACTTTCATCACGCCCTTGTCTTGATACGACGGTCGAGCTTGTCAATCAGAGCCATAGATTTGGGAATTTTCAGCATTCACCGGGGACTCGTCCGTGTAAAATACTTTCGGGAAGGTTAGTTGACTATCCTGGGGGTGTCTTCGGCAAGCCTAGGGAAAGGGCTTTTTGAAACAGAAAGCTTTAGGCATAGGCAACATCATAAGCCCCTAGTCGGTTCTATAGCCACTGACAAATTTTCTTGCATAAATCTTTTTTGTTTGAGGTTAACCATGAGGTATCGTGCCCTAATCGTTGCATTTTTAGCACTCTGCATGAGTGTTTTAACAGCATGTAGCGATGCTCCCAGTGCTGACAGTGACACCCCCCTAACCTACGATCAGATTAGAAATACAGGATTGGCCAATAGCTGTCCTCAAATTTCTAGCGTTCGTCGCGGGGAAATCGCCATCGAAAACGGCAAGTCTTATCAGATCGCAGGTCTATGCTTAGAGCCGACTAGCTATTTTGTTAAAGAAGAGCCCACCAACAAGCGTAGGGAAGCTGAGTTTGTTCCCGGTAAGTCCCTAACTCGTTACACCTCTAGTTTGGATCAAGTTCGCGGTGCATTAGAGTTAGATACGGATGGTAGCCTAATTTTCCGTGAGAAGGATGGTATTGATTTCCAGGCTGTTACAGTTCTGCTTCCAGGCGGCGAAGAAGTTCCTTTTCTATTCACTGTCAAGGGACTGGTTGCTAAGACTCAGGCTGGTCTAAATGCCATTACATCATCGACTGACTTTATCGGTGACTACCGTGTGCCTTCATACCGCACCTCTAATTTCCTGGATCCAAAAGGTCGTGGTTTGACAACAGGTTACGATACAGCAGTCGCTTTACCGGCTGGTGGTGACAAGGAAGAGCTGATCAAAGAGAATATGAAGGCTTTCAAGGTTGGCGAGGGTACTATTTCTCTTCAAGTTGAGAAAGTTGATAGCGTCACAGGAGAAATTGCCGGTACGTTTGAGGCCGATCAGCCTTCTGACACTGATATGGGTACATCAGAGCCCTCAGAAGTCAAGGTTCAAGGCCTATTCTATGGTCGTGTTGAAACACTTGACGCTTAGAATCAGCCTAAGTATTCGGCTATATACAACTTATTGGAGCTACCTTTTGGCATGTAGCCCCTAATGATTAAAGGGTGGATGGTTCTCCGGAGAACCATCCACCCTTTTTAATGAAGAACTCAGCATCTTACGTAAAATCATCATGAAGATTTTGCCCCCAACTTTGCCCCCAACAATGAGCTTGCGATCGCTTGCGAGCACAAATTTCCGTATATGCGTCGTTGTTCGGGAATGATAGCGGCGTGTAATCTATCGAGTAGTCTGCAGCAAGCTATTGTGATTTCAGTCACTGTGCTGTTTATCTTTGATCTCCACTATTAAGTCATTACGCATCGGTAATGACTTAAGTTCTTGTCTCTCGTAGCTCAATACTGCATCTATCCCAGCGGGCATAGAGTTGAGCCTGTACATGTTAAAGGGGTTCCCCATGTCGTCCAAACTCAACAAAGCACTCAAAAGCGAAACTCTAGAGCTGCTGAATAACTATCAGAAAAATAGTTCACCTGAGCTACGCAACAAGCTAGTCCAAATGAATCTTGGTTTAGTACGTCGAGAAGCTCATCACTGGCTGTACCACTCCAACGAAACCTTTGACGATTTGATGCAGGTTGGCAGTCTAGGCCTGATTCGCGCCATTGAGCGTTTTGATATGTCTAAAGGCTATGCCTTTAGTTCCTTCGCTATCCCCTACATTCGTGGCGAAATTCAGCACTACTTAAGAGATCGAAGTGCCATCGTTCGCATTCCAAGACGTTGGCAGTCGTTGCAGCATCAGTCCGCTCGGATCATCCGTCAGCTACAAGAGCAATTAGATCGTAAACCCACCGATCAAGAAATCGCGGATCAACTAAAAATCACGGTTCAGGAATGGCAAGACGTTAAGTTAGCAAGTCGGAACCGCTCACTACTGAGTTTAGACGCCCCCATTCAGGATGAAGGGAGTGGCTCAGCCTCCCTCAGTGATTTATTACCTGACCCCAAATATCGTAGCTTTCAACTAGCTCAAGAAGACCGTATTCGTCTTCAGCAGGGATTAGCACAGCTAGAGCGTAGGACACAAGAAGTATTGGAATTCGTCTTTTTACACGATTTAACGCAAAAAGAAACCGCTGAACGCCTGGGCATTAGTGCTGTCACCGTTTCTCGTCGAGTTAAAAGTGGGCTTAAGCGTCTGAGAGATCTTATGGCTCCCCACGAAGAGGACGAAAAGGATTTTGCCTAATAGGCTATGCATTTGGCGAATCTTGCTTTATACTTTGCGAACAAAAGTCCTTGGAGGAGGTAAAGATGCAGCGTCTGCTCTTGGTATTGCTAATAACGACTGGGGCAATTTCCCTGAGCGGTTGTGGGTTCTTTAATCGCAACAGTGATGTTGCTGAAGAGCCAACTACCCCAACGGAAGAAGCCGCCACTCAATCAGTGGAAACCGCAGAAGGTGACCTTCCTGATATCCCCGAGGGTGAAGATTCAGACAGTGTAGTTGCGGTTACCGAAAATTCTCCTACAGTTATTGCCCGTGATCTAATTCAGTCTACTAATCCAAATGAGAGGACTATTGGCGTCGAGCGTACTCGTAATGATCCCTTTGCGGAATTAACGATTCCTCTGATTCCTCCCGAACCGATTGAAGTTCCAGAATCTAATACTGGCCAACCTGCTACTGCGGCTACAGGCGCTACTGCTCAAGCAGGCACTAACAATAATGCTGGTAATGCACAGGGAAGTCCCGTAATATCAGACCGCCAGGTCGAGTTAGGTCGACCTGAAATAGCCGCTTTACCTGAAATTCCGCAGCCGACAACAGCAAGAGCTGTAAGGGTATCCGGTGTCATCCAAATTGGGGGTTCTCCTTACGCTATTGTCAAAGCGCCAAATGAGATAGAGCGCTATGTCAGACAGGGAGAGAGAATCGCTGGTGGTAGCGTTGTCGTCAAGCGCATCGATACGGGTTCTATCGAACCACGGGTGATTTTGGTTGAGAACGGTATTGAAGTGGAGCGTTTCGTTACAGCCGACGAAGTCGTCGAAGAGGAAGAAGACACATCTCCTGCCACAGAAGCCGTTTCTGCAATTGGGACTTTGCCAACATTGCCTCGCCCCGGTCTTTGAGACAACGTTAATTAGTTGAATCTCAATAACGATTTAATCAACGCCGCTAGTTTTGATACTAGCGGCGTTTACTTTAACTTTGATTTTGTTTCAAAGCAACAAAGCTATTTTGGATATTGCGCCTCTTTCTAAAGAATTATTTCTAAAATCTGCGATATGCAACAATTCTTAAATGCCGTGAATGTAAGTTCTGTTCAGAGGAGTAGTAACCTGGTGAACAGGTAGCTTGCTGCTTGCATTTATTACTCGTCTTTGAACAAGAGAGGACTATTCATGGTTAAGCGTGGATCCAAAGTACGTATCCTACGAAAGGATTCTTATTGGTTTCAAGATATTGGCACGGTTGCTTCTGTTGACCAAAGCGGTATCAAGTATCCGGTCGTTGTTCGGTTTGACAAGATTAACTACGCTGGCGTTAATACCAACAACTTTGCCGAATCGGAAGTCAAGGAACTCTAGTAGTTCCAGCACTCTAGGATGGCTTGGTAGAATTAGCAAAGCTGTTTGTCTAATTTGCCTTGCCAGAACTTCCTGAAGTAGAAACTGTCCGACGAGGGCTCAGTCGAGTTACTCTGTATCAACCTATTCGGGGTGGGGATGTGCTTTTAGACCGCAGCATTGCCCATCCCGTTTCTATTGAAGATTTCTTACCAGCCATTCTGGGAGCGGAAATTACGGCATGGCAGCGTCGGGGTAAGTATTTGATGGCTGTTTTAGCACGTCATCAACAACCGGCTGGCTGGTTAGGCTGCCACCTCAGGATGACCGGGCAACTCCTATGGGTTGAACAGTCAATGCCTGTATCGTCCCACTGCCGTGTTCGAATCTTTTTTGAGCATGGGCGAGAGCTACGCTACGTTGACCAGCGCACCTTTGGGCGTCTATGGTGGGTGCCTCCGGAGACACGGCCTGAGCAAATTATGACGGGACTGCAGCGGTTAGGCCCAGAGCCTTTTGCCGATGAGTTTTCTCTGGTATATCTCAAGAATTGGTTTGGGCGTCGGCAGCGGCCTGTGAAAAACGCATTGCTTGACCAAGCGCTGGTGGCAGGGATTGGCAATATCTATGCTGATGAGGCGCTGTTTTTGAGCGGCATTCGACCCACGATGAGGTGCGATCGCATTTCTCAACCACAACTCAAGCGACTCCACACGGCTATCCGCAAAGTGCTCACTGACAGTATTGAGGCCGGTGGCACCACCTTTAGCGACTTTCGCGATATCCATGGCATCAATGGCAATTATGGCGGTGTTGCCTGGGTCTATGACCGCGAAGATGAGCCCTGTCGTGTCTGTAGCACTCCCATTCAGCGCATTAAGCTAGCCGGACGTTCAGCTCACTACTGCCCAAGCTGCCAGAAATAATCTGATTAAGCGCGATAATATAACGAGCAGTTAATTCTTCTTAGTAATGGCTATCAAAAAAGGTACTTTTGTCCGCGCCGTGCGCGAAAAACTAGAAAACAGCGTAGAAGCCACTGCTAGTGATACTCGGTTTCCTCCCTATATTTTTGAGACCCCAGGCGAGATTCTCGAAATGCGTGACGACTACGCCCTGGTTAAATTTGGTCGAGTCCCTACTCCCAACATTTGGCTACAGATAGCTCAGCTTGAAGAGTTTAAATAAACACACATTAGGCACATATTACATTAGGCACATATTAAGAATCCTGATGGGATACTGCCAAGGCTCAGCCGCTCTCGACACAATGGAGATAGAAACCTTGTCCACGTCTAGAATGGTCGTTTGACAATATTTGACAATAGAGAAAGGCAGGTTTGGACTCGGTTAATCCATTTAGTGAACCGTTTTCAGGGTAACTGACAGGCTTGTTCAGATGCCCTGAAGCGGTCTGTTAGGAGTCCTATGGTAGTCGCCAGTCCATCGCTTCAAACCGCAGTTATAAATAAGGCTGCGATCTCAATTCCCAAAATTACCGTCATTGGAGCAGGTAATGTCGGTGCCAGCCTGGCTCGATGCCTGCTTTCCCAAAATTTAGGCCATGTTGTGCTGTTAGATATCATCGAAGGCCGTCCTCAGGGTCTAGCCCTCGATATGGCAGAGGCACAGCCCTTAGAAGGGTATAGCTACAACATTACTGGAACCAACAACTATCAAGATACAGCCGGATCACAAGTGATTGTGATTACCGCCGGGCTGCCTCGCAAACCCGGAATGTCTAGAGATGACCTGCTCAAAGTTAACGGCAGTATCATCCTAGACGTAATGGCAAAAGCTCTTCCTCACTCCCCCAACGCCTATTTTATTTTGGTCACTAATCCATTGGATGTGATGACCTATCTCGCCTGGAGGAGTAGTGGCCTGCCCCACAGCCGTGTGCTTGGGCAGGCAGGCGTACTCGATTCCGCCAGGTTCCGTACATTTATCGCGCAAGCTTTAAAGGTTCCACCCCAGGACGTAGCCACCATGGTGCTGGGTGGCCACGGTGATTTGATGGTGCCATTAATCAGCTATACCACTGTCAACGGGATTCCCCTGACTGAACTACTACCAGCCGCAGAAATCGAGCAACTGGTAGAACGCACCCGTCAGGGCGGAGCCGAAATTGTGAACTATCTCAAAACGGGTGGAGCTTTTTATGCACCTGCAGCCGCTACAGCTAGTATGGTTGCAGCCATTCTGCAAAACCAGTCATCCATACTACCCGTTTCCGCCTATCTGGATGGCCAATATGGGCTCAAAGATATCTACCTAGGCGTTCCCTGCCGTCTCAATAGCAAGGGTGTAGCTTCTGTTGTCGAACTGTCCATAACCGCTAATGAGCAGCAGGGACTTCAGACCTCGGCTGACTCAGTCCGAAAAACCCTGGACAAGGCACTACCCATGTTTTCAGTTTAAACAGCCTGGGGACGAAGACGCGGATACTCAATCATCAGCCGTCGCACTTCCTCAGCATGGTAGGAGCTACGTGTCAGCGGAGAAGATACAACCTGTAAAAAGCCCATAGCCTCACCAATCCGTTGCCACTGATCGAACTGCTCAGGCGTAATAAAATCTTGTACACCCAGGTGCTTTTGAGTGGGCTGCAAATATTGCCCAATCGTCAGGATGTCGCAGTCTACAGCTCGCAAGTCGGCCATTACTTGACGGACTTCTTCATCGGTTTCCCCTAACCCCACCATAATGCCTGACTTGGTGTAAATCCAGGGCGCAAGCTCACGGGTACGCTTCAGTAGTTCAAGGCTACGCTGATAGTCACCCTGGGGACGCACACGCCGATAGAGCCGCAGCACAGTTTCTGTATTGTGGTTCATCACCTCAGGCGCTGCTGACAGAATGGTCTTAAGGGCATCCCAGTTACCACACAAATCAGGAATCAGTACTTCAATAGTGGTGTTGGGTGAAAGCTTCCGTGTCTCTTCAATGCAACGGACAAATTGGCTGGCACCACCATCAGGCAAGTCATCACGGTTGACCGAGGTAATCACCACATGGTTTAAACCCATGCGTCGTACCGCTTCGCCCAAACGTAAAGGCTCCGTTGGATCTAATGCCTGAGGCTTTTTCTCAAAGTCAATATCGCAATAGGGACAGGCCCGAGTACAGGCGGGTCCCATAATTAAAAATGTGGCCGTCCCAGCATTAAAGCACTCACCAATATTTGGGCAAGAAGCTTCTTCACACACGGTGTTGAGAGCCAGATCCTGCAAAATACCTTTAACGTTACCAACTCTTTCCCATTGAGGAGCTTTAACTCTAAGCCAGTCTGGTTTAACGGTCACACTACGTTACCTCTATAAATTAGGGTTGCGATTGCCAGATATTTAACGGCACTAATGATTCTAACAACTTCAGGCCAAGGATATGGCCGGTTTCAAAGCGCAAAGTAAAACCTGGCAGAGTGCAAACCTATCCCTGGAAAATCAGTGAAATGGGTAAGATATTCAATAATTAAGACATCTCAACTGCCCTACGTCTTCTCGTCTTTTCTGTAATGCAAGGTCTTCATCCCTTAGCTCGCAGTTTCGCCCTATTGTGCATCGGTTCAGCCCTGGCCTTGTCCATTTTAGAGTGGCATGATCCGTTGGGCTGGAAGGTCGCCGATGCTCGACCGACCGAAGAAAATAATAACCTCAGCACTCGCATCTCGATTACGAAGGGTCGCCGACCTCAGCCAGCACAGCACCTGCCGCAGTCAGATATTCAAATCGTAGTACGGTTGAACACACGAACAGTCACTGTGTATCGACGGGGTGAAAGCATCAAGGAATATCTCATCGCCATTGGTCAGCAAGAATGGGAAACCCCAGAAGGTAGTTTCAAGGTGATTCAAAAGGACGAATACCCTATATGGCAACACCCAATTACCGGGGAAATCGTACCAGCAGGAAAGGATAACCCCTTAGGCTCACGCTGGATTGGCTTTTTATCAAGCCCTGATGGTGAAATTGGCTTTCATGGAACTAATGAAGAAAGTTTGATTGGTGAAGCCATATCTCACGGCTGTATACGCATGCTAAATGAAGACATTGAAGATCTGTACACCTACGTTGAGCTCGGCACTATAGTCATGGTGAAGCGATAAAAAAGGTTCAAGGGCTGCGACCGATCACGATTTAGGTGACCTATGGGACAGAACGCAGCAAATCATTTAGCCTATTTATAGTGAATGATTTTTAAGATCCATAAAAATTCTTAAAGTCGGCAATCGGGCTTACCTGCAGTAGCAGCGTCCTATATCCAGCAATTTTTCTTTATCTAATGACTTTTGATCCAGTTTGGATTTCCGGCGTGTTTTTATGGGCTCTAGCGCTCTACCTAATGTTTTCACCCCTGGCCCTGCGACTAGTTGGTGCTTTGGAACAGCAGGCAGGGGGCTGGCTAGCATCCAGAAAAAATGCGTCTGACTTAGCAGAGCTTTACGCGTCGGTTATGAGTATTGTGCCCTTTATCTTGGCGGGGGGCCTTTGCAACTACCTCTTGGATATCAGTATGGGACGCAGCTGGACTTTGAGTGTTGGCATCATTAGCTGCATCGGCAGTGGCGTTTATGAATTGGGCCGCCGTGATGGGCAAGCAAATCAAGACTAGAGCGCAGCTACTCATTTAGGACGTGACGGGATGTTGACCATAAAACGGAATCACCTCGCGCCAGTTGGGATATTCATTTGTTTTCCATTGCTCATAGCCAAGTTGCAATAGCGATGATGTAGTGGTAGCTAGGCCTACACCTGATTCCAGTGATAATTGAACCAGCGGGTGGGACCATTGGCTCTGTTTTAGCTGCCAGTCCTCAGCGGCTAAAACTGTATCTTCTAGCTTTGAGAGTAAGGTTTTTCCAGTCCAGTGGTAGACCGCACCATAAACTGCGCCTCGTTTAGCAGGCATAGTAATGGCAATATCTGTGGCTGATGATTGAGCGATCTCAGACTCAGATTTTGGGGCGGACGTTGCCAGGTAGTGGTGGGCAAAAGCCGCTAACGCAGAGATACCGAAAAGAGGAATGTCTAACTGCTGTGCCAGGGTACGGGCGGTGGCAACGCCTATACGCGTGCCGGTAAACCCGCCGGGGCCAATGCATACGGCAATAAATTTCAAGTCCTGCCAGCATTGAGGGGCTAAAAACTCTTGCAGTAGAGCATGGAGCTGACTGGATAAATCGCGACCCAAATCCCAGGATTGGTAACGATGCATCTGGTCAAAATTGCTGATGGCTAATCCTAGTTCAGGTGTGGATGTGTGAAGCGCCAAGCCAAACATTTTTAAGTCATACCGCACAGTTGATAGCGAATCCTCAGCCCTATGGCTGCGACTCTGCCCATCAACGTTACCAGACTCTAGGGACTGGCTTCAGCACTAGATGATTGAGTCGCCGCAAAATAGAAACCTAAGAGCAATGTCCGGTTTTGCCATTTTTTAAAGCTCACAGCCCTGAAAAACATCAGATAGGCAAGGTAGCCAATCAAAGGAGCAATCAATAACAATTCCAGGGAACTTAGACGAACGGCATTCACCAGACTGACTATCGTTAGGAGCAGACAGCCTAGGGATAGATTGCGATACATAATGTGTGAAGCAATCAGAGTATCTGCAGCTGCTACAGAAGGACTGTTGCGCTCACGCAGATAGGCTTTGAGGCGACTATCCATCCAGTCTAGGTTTTTCGGTATCCCAATTTTTTCTCGTAGCTGTAATACCAGTCGATCTTCGAATTCTAGAGAGTAGGACTGATCTGGCTTCATTTTTTGCAGTGCTTGGTCTCTGTCTGTTAGCTGAGTGCCAAAATACATGTAGTCACATCTGAAAAGCTTGCATAGACGAAGAAAATACTTCCAACTGAGTCCCTGAATAGTGCCACCAATGATATAGCTGAGAAACAGAATCGTTAGCGAGATCGCTAGCGTTCCACTACTCTTAATCACCGGCACCAAATCCGTCAGGCTAGCCACCGGGTTATAAATCAAAAACCCCGCCAAAACGAATGGCGCACCTCCGACAATTGCGGCAAATAGTTCAAAGGGACCAAGGGAATACTTCAGCTGTTCCATAGGATGCAATACCGATCTGCACGGTTCTTCAGCAAATCAAACTGATTTTCCACAAAATCAGGCAGTTAACCTCACTTAAAGGTAAACGTCATCACCAGAGGCAGATGATCTGATGCCGTCCCCACCTCTGTCACCACGCGGGTATCGTTCAGTTCAATCGTTGCTGGCGTGTAGAACAAGTAATCCAGCTTGTGTTCAAGGGGTTCAGAGGGAAATGTGGGCTGTTCAGTCCATTGGTCTCTGGATACAGCCGATGTAAACAGTGCGGACTCCGCCATAATTTCAATCGACCGCTCCCCTTCCTCCGGGCGATTGAGGGCACTGTTAAAATCCCCCACTAGCAATACCGGATAGTCTTGAGCATAGGTTTCAGCCATTTCCCGTACGGCACGGGTTTGATTAAATCGAGTAGGGTTATCAAAGGCTTCCAGGTGAACATTAATAATAATCAGCGGCCGATCATTGATGTCGACTTGAGTCACCTGAGCCAGACGGTCTAAATAGACAGCGTTGTAAAAAAATGGACGGCTAGCTACTTTTTCCAACACGACACGCTCATTTTTTACGATTGGGTGGCGACTCAGTACCGCCTGACCGGAGACGATTTTGCCAAAGTGGGCTGATATGGGCCAATAGGGAAATGGCACATAGTTTTTGTCCCAGTTGATGGCTAACCCGGCATAGGGTAGCGCCAGGGCATTGGCTAGAGCATCTAGCTGATTGACGTTGTAAGAGCGTTTGGAGTCGATATCGATTTCTTGAAAAGCGATGATATCGGGATTGAGGGGGCGGAGAGCTGCGATCGCATCTTTCAAATGCCCCTCAAATAAATCCTGAGGTCGTTCCACAGCTTCCTGATTAGTCAACCCCGACAAGTACCCAATGTTGTAGGACACCAAGGAAAACGTACTACTGTCAGCTTCAGAACTATCGACATCATAGGTGAGGATATCTGTATATTGCTCACGGGGATAGCTACCGGCAGTAGCCCAGACATAAAACACCACTAGTGCCAGCGCTAAAGAACCTAAAATCGCCAAAACTAACTTCAACATCATTTCATCCTCACCGGATTTAGTACTTAATGCCCGTACTCAATCTAAGACCCGAACGTTCGGGTCTTCAGATACCTGAATAACTTGTTAAGTTCACCCCAAGAATAGATGGCAATATTCCCGAACTTGATGCACCTTTGGGTAATCTGATGATGCTATCAAGACAATGGGCTAATTTAATTGGGGCAAATGTCTTCTAAATTCAAGCATTTTCCAAATTTAACGGGCGCTTTTGTCTGCTGCGCGGTTCAAACAATGATTTAAGGCCTTCATGTCTGTAAAAAACCTAATTTTCTTCGGTCTACTGATATTTGTGCCGATTTCTGCCGCTGCCCATTTCCTTGGCTGGGGTGAACTGACCGTTTTTGTTACAGCTGCGATCGCAATCATTCCGCTAGCAGGCTGGATGGGCCAAGCTACAGAGGAAATTGCTGTGGTTGTAGGCCCTTCCTTGGGGGGGCTACTCAACGCCACCTTCGGCAACGCTACAGAATTGATTATTGCCCTGATTGCACTCAATGCCGGGCTGATCAATGTAGTTAAATCCAGCATCACTGGCTCAATTATCGGTAACTTACTGCTAGTGATGGGCCTATCGATGCTGCTGGGAGGCATCAAGTTTAAGGAGCAGGCCTTCCAGCCAGTGATTGCCCGCATGAACGCATCTTCTATGAATTTAGCGGTCATCGCGATTTTATTACCGACGGCGGTAGACTTTACTTCACCCTCCATCACTGAGCCCACACTACAGCGCCTATCTGTAGCCGTAGCTATCGTTTTAATTCTGGTTTACGGTCTCACACTGCTGTTTTCGATGAAAACCCACGCCTATCTCTACGATGTGGGCACCGCTGAAGAGGAAGGGTTAGCAGAAGAAGAACATCATGAACAGCCTAACCTTCCCCTTTGGATTGGGGTGCTTTTGGCAGCCACCCTGGTTGTGGCCGTGGAGTCCGAGTGGCTAGTGGGTTCTTTAGAAGTGGCCACTGAGCAGCTGGGACTATCGGAACTATTCACCGGGGTGATTCTGCTGCCCATCATTGGTAACGCAGCAGAGCATGCCACGGCTATCACCGTAGCTTTGAAAAACAAGATGGACCTATCTCTATCTGTTGCAGTTGGGTCCAGTATGCAGATTGCCTTGTTTGTGGCTCCAGTGCTGGTCATTGCTGGCTGGTTAATGGGTAAACCCATGGACCTTGACTTTAATAATTTTCAGCTAATCGCCGTGGCCGTTTCAATTTTGATTGCCAATTCCATTAGCAGCGATGGTAGTTCCAATTGGTTAGAGGGGACATTATTGCTAGCAACCTACACCATTATTGGTCTGGCCTTCTTTTTCCATCCCATGATTGAAGGAATTGGTTGATTAAGGTGGCAATGAGATCGCATTCCGTCTGAGTTAAGTCATGATCGGCCTCAGGGAGCACCTCAAACTTTGCACCTGGTATCCCTTGACCATAGGTTTCACAATGCCATAGCGGAATGGTCGTATCCTGGGCACCGGCAATTACCAAAGCAGGCCTATTGATTTTGTGAATATCTTTCTCAACCGTGTCAATGGCATCCTCGGGGCGTAGCCGATCAACGATAAAGGATTTGGCGACGGGCTGTTTGCCAAACTCCCGTCGGGCCATGGCCACCTGTTCATAAGTCTTTTGCTGACCCGTGACTTGAGCAATGGGTTTAATACCAGTGAGCACCCAATCCACCACAGGGGTTTCCCACAAAATTGGCCGCATATAGTTGTAGCGTCCCACAAAACTGTCATCACGAATCCCGGCCGGGGCGATCAAAATCAGCTGGCTGAGCACGGATGGATTTACATCAGCCTGCTCAATAGCAAAGGCAGCACTGGTCCACCCCCCATAGGAATGCCCTATTAGCGCCACATTGGTGAGTCCTAATGCAGCAATAAACTCGCTTAAAAATGCAGTTTGATGCCAGATGGTGTATTTGAGCTTGGGCTTAGAGGAGCCGCCAAACCCTAGCAAGTCTAGAGCAATACAGCGATAGCGCTCAGCTAGCCTTGTCATCAAGGAACGCCACAGACTGCTTTCCCCCAGAAAACCATGAAGAAACAGTAAGACAGGGGACTCCTGTGTGCCAGATTCGGTCCCAAAGTCTAGGTAGGCCGCTTGATATTGACTAAGCTGAACCGTTGATTTTTGCACCCCTCGTCTCCTGGTATAACTGTTCTCATCTTCTAAGATCGCAGCCCACTTTGGAGTTCAGGTCAGAAGATTCAGGTCAGAAAATACTGATTGACTCCTAGTTTTTTTGGGTAAGAGCAAAATATGACGTATTGGTTTGCAGGCCAGTTATATCAAGGCGAGCAAGTAACGATAGCAGCGAATGATCCGGCTATAGCGTACGGGGCCAGTGTGTTTACCACAATGCGGATTTATGAGAATAGTCTGACGCATCCGCTTACCGCCTGGGACTGGCATCGCGATCGCATTTCCCAATCTCTGCATTACTTCGCTTGGTCCTCACCCAACTGGCAGCGCACCATCACAGGCTGTCAAGCATTGCTCAACCAATATCCAGTTCTCAGACTAACGATTCTGGCCGATGGTCGTGAACTGATTACCGGCCGACCGCTACCTCAAAATCTAGAACAGCAACAACAGCAAGGAGTCACAGCCTGGGTTGCTGCAGCCCCCACATATCAGCGCAGTTTACCTGGCCACAAAACCAGCAACTATCTGCCATGCTGGTTAGCCATGCAAACCGCTAAAACCCACGGAGCCCGCGATGCCATTTTGACCACAGCGACTGGAGAATGGCTAGAAACTAGTACTGGCAATCTGTGGGGATATCGCGATGACCGTTGGTGGACACCACCTCTAACCTCAGGATTGCTGCCAGGTATCAGCCGCTCCAGATTAATCAAAAACCTGAAACATCAGGCCATAACTGATGTTTGCTGGACCAGTGACATCGTCACACAATTCGAATGTTTAGCCTACAGCAACTGCGTGATTGAGCTGCTCCCAATTCACACAGTTCTGCTTGAGAATATTAAACTAAACTATAGTTCTACCCATGAAGGTCTAACTGCCCTCAGGCAAATGTTTTACAGGCCTTCGCTTTACGACCCCAACTGCTAAGCGGAGTAGGCCATGCAGAATCCTGAAATGCGTTAACATAAGTTAATAAATCTCAGTTCAGCATCGGCGAACTCGCTAAAAATGCTGACAATTAAGAACTTTAGGAGGCTTACTCCCTGTGAATAAGCGCTGGAGAAACGCAGGACTCTATGTACTTCTGGTAGTTGTCGTTATCGCACTGGCTACCGCATTCTTTGAACAGCCCCGAATTGAAACTGAAACATGGCGTTACAGCCGCTTTATCAACCAAGTTGAAAGCCGTGCCATTGAAAAAGTTTATATTAGCGCTGATCGCACCCAGGCTCGTTTTCCCGATCCGAGTGGTGAAGAGCGTCGGGTTGTCGTTAACCTACCCAGCGACCCTGGTCTTGTTGATATTCTCACCGAAAACTCTGTAGATATCGAAGTCCAGCGTCAGGCTGAAGAAAACCGACTGCTGCAGGTACTCAGTACGCTACTGATTCCTATCTTGCTGCTAGTCGTACTGTTTTTTGTTCTACGACGCGCCCAAAATGGTCCTGGCAGTCAGGCCATGAACTTTGGTAAGTCCAAGGCTCGTGTGCAGATGGAGCCCCAAACTCAAGTCACTTTTGGTGATGTGGCTGGTATTGATCAAGCCAAGCTAGAGCTGACCGAAGTGGTTGATTTCTTGAAAAATGCCGACCGCTTTACTGCTGTTGGAGCCAAAATTCCCAAGGGTGTGTTGCTGGTGGGTCCTCCAGGTACTGGTAAGACCTTATTGGCTAAGGCCGTTGCAGGAGAAGCTGGCGTGCCATTCTTCTCAATCTCCGGTTCTGAGTTTGTTGAAATGTTTGTCGGTGTCGGTGCTTCCCGAGTCCGTGATCTGTTTGAGCAAGCTAAGAGCAATGCTCCCTGCATTGTCTTTATCGACGAGATTGATGCCGTTGGTCGACAGCGAGGTGCTGGCCTCGGCGGTGGTAACGATGAGCGAGAGCAAACTTTAAACCAGCTGCTCACCGAGATGGATGGTTTTGAGGGCAATACCGGCATCATTATCATTGCAGCAACTAACCGCCCTGATGTGTTAGATGCTGCCCTGCTACGTCCTGGTCGTTTTGACCGTCAGGTCGTGGTCGACCGTCCCGACTACTCCGGTCGCCTGGAAATTCTGAAGGTTCACTCACGCGGCAAGACCTTTAGCAAGGACGTTGATCTTGAGAAGATTGCCCGTCGTACCCCTGGTTTTACTGGTGCTGACCTTTCCAACTTGTTGAATGAAGCGGCTATTCTGGCTGCTCGTCGCAATCTGACTGAAATTTCCATGGATGAGGTCAATGATGCTATTGACCGTGTCTTGGCAGGCCCCGAAAAGAAAGATCGGGTCATGAGCGAAAAGCGCAAGTCTCTTGTGGCTTACCACGAAGCGGGTCATGCCCTCGTGGGTGCATTAATGCCAGATTACGACCCTGTACAGAAAATCAGCATCATTCCCCGTGGTCAAGCAGGCGGATTGACCTGGTTTACTCCCAGTGAAGAGCGTTTAGAGTCTGGCCTATACTCTCGCTCTTATCTGAAAAATCAGATGGCTGTGGCTCTGGGCGGTCGTTTGGCTGAAGAGATTGTCTTTGGCGACGAGGAAGTTACAACAGGGGCTTCTAACGACCTGCAACAGGTCGCCCGAGTAGCTCGCCAAATGATTACTCGCTTTGGGATGAGCGAAAAGCTAGGTCCAGTTGCTCTGGGTCGTCAACAAGGTAACCCCTTCTTGGGACGTGATATTGCCACTGAGCGTGATTTCTCTGAGGAAACGGCTGCTGTAATTGATGCAGAAGTTCGGGGCCTTGTGGATGTTGCTTACAGCCGGGCTAAGCAGGTTTTAGTTGAAAATCGTAAGGTCCTTGATCAGCTAGCTGAGATGCTAGTAGACAAGGAAACGGTTGATTCTGATGAACTGCAACGCTTGTTGATTGACAATAATGTCAGTATGGCAAGCATTGCTTAAAGCTATAGCAAGCGTTTCCCAGACTTGTTCCTGAAGAGTTTGGTACTCAAAGCCGCCGGAATTCCGGCGGCTTTTTGTTTGATTAACGATTGAGTTTTTGTTACAAGGTTTGGCAAATTGTTAGCAGGGCTTACAAAAGCAACATCTTCTGTATCGCAAATTGGTCTAAAAGCCTAAGAGCTGAAAACAGATACGATTACGCCTGCACAATAGGCGTAGCACTAGGCCGCCCCTTCAGATTATGACCAAGTTATGACAGTGATACATTCAGCCCATCATCATTTACAACACTCTTTGGAATATCAACAACGATGGCTGCAAACATTGCGCCGCCATCGGGTGATTGCTGTCATTAGGGCTGAAACAGTAGAGAGTGGACTAAATATGGCTCTAGCTGCGGCTGAAGGAGGTATCCAGCTGATTGAGGTTACCTGGAATAGTTATCAGCCCGTGGCCTTGTTGCAAGCAATTCAACAGGCGTTAACCCACTGCACCGTAGGTGTTGGGACAATTTTGATGGAAGAGGATTTGCGGGTTGCGATCGCAACCGGTGCTCAATTTTGCTTTAGCCCCCATACTTCGATGGCATTGCTACGCCATGGTCGTACCGTACACATTCCCACAGTGGCAGGAGCAATGACACCGACAGAAATATTAACCGCTTGGGAAGCCGGGGCAAGCAGTGTAAAGGTATTCCCAATTAAAGCCCTGGGTGGAGCCACCTATCTTGAATGTTTACAAGGTCCTTTGGAGCATATTCCCCTGATTCCCTCTGGAGGCGTCACTCCTAAGAACGCGACCGCTTTATTAGCAGCTGGTGCAACGGCAATAGGAATTTCCAGCGGATTATTTAGCCATGAACACGTACGACATCAAAACTGGTCAGCCATTACGCAGCGAGCTACCCGATTGATGCAAGGGATTGAATCCATGCCTTTAGCTACCGAGTTTAAAGGCCTCAACAAACAACCCGTAAACCATGCCCAGTTTAAATGAGTTAAGTAATTCCAGTAACACCGTACGCCGTTCGTTAGAGCGAGACCGGTAATATAGCCAGCTGATGGCTTCTACCATCACTAATAGGATGGCTGCAATCAAAATATCAATCTCTGCGGTTTGTCCGGCTGTAGCCGAAATGGCTGTAGCAAAGAAACTCCCGAACAATAAACTAATAACCGCCAAAGAAATCCGCCGCCAAGGATTGAATACCCACTGACTAAAGCGTTGACCGGCTTGTTCTACTAATGTACTTAATCGAGTCCGTTGCATGGCTTACTCAGCATCCAGCACTTGCTGACAGGCAGGATGAATTCCTCCTTGGGCACAAATGTAGTTTAACTGGCGACCATCCAAGTTACGCACGCGGCTGAAATTGACCCCCTGGAGATGATTGACCGCATTTAATTGGGCATTCGGAGTAATAAAACTGCCAGTAACACCCATACCATCATCAAAAATGGCCCCCGCCAGATCAGCATCGGTCAGGGTGCTGCCAGTCAAGGTTGCCTGTCTCAAGTCGGCATCTCGCAAATTAACCTGCCGCAAATCAGCTTGAGTAAAATCGACACCATCTAGCTGTGCATCTTGAAAATCTGCAGCTGTTAAATTAGCGTGACTAAAATCAGCACCAATTAAATTAGCCCCCACCCACTCCGTTTGGGGAAGCGTCGCTTTGGTCCAACGACTATGGGCCGCTTCAATGCGATTGAGCCTGGCTCGACTCAGATCGGCTTGCTCAAATATTGCCTGAGTCAGATCAGCACCAACTAAATTACTTCCCTGCCACTGACTCTGGGGCGCATTGACATGCACTAGTCGGGCATTGGTTAACTGGGTTCTGGCCAAATTGCCGTAGGTTAAATTTGCATCCCTTAGATCGGCACGTCTTAGATTAGCGTGACTTAACTGTATTCCCTGTAAATTGGCGTCCTCTAAACTGGCAGCAACCAGGGTTACGCCGCTGAGATCGCTAATAATATCGTCATAGGAATCAGGTTTACCATCGGCACCCACATCAAAGAAACTAGCACCTGCTAGATTCGCCTGACTTAAGTTTGCACCTTGCCAGCTGGTACCGGCTGCTAATAATCCGGGCTGAATCAAACGAAAAGAACGGTCAGCATCATGATGCCGACCTAGGTTGACGCGGTCCAGGTTAATACCGGCTAACCCGTTGCTGTGGGTCGTGAGTATTTTTGCGATCGCACCTTGCACTACATGACGCTGCTCTAATCGCATATGGCGAGTGTCACCATCTAGCGACTGTTGCAGATCATTCTCTAGGACACGACTCAATGTCAACAAAGATGGCAAACTATCCAACCCTTGACTAACCAACGCCTGCTGGATGGTCGCCAACATTTCTGGCTGCGAACTTTGACTCAAAAGATCTGCCAAATAATCAGCCATACGAGGATCATCGACCTGAGCCAACATTAAGATGGCCGCTCTATAATCTCCACCGGCCTGTGTCTTAGCCATCAAAGCCTGAGCCGTCTGCAAAAAAGCATCATTCTCAGACTGAGCCGCCGCACGGGGCTGAAATACACGCCCCATACCAAAACCAACTAGGCAAGCAAGCACCAAACCACTCGTCACCAGCCATAGTGATCTATTCGTATTAGAGGAGCGATTCGCCAGCGGCGACAGTGTCAGACTGCCGCCATTCTGCAGTGAGCGCGGGGGTAGCACCAATGAGGTCAAATTTCCCTCGGCCTCGGTCAACCACCAATCATCATCATCATTAGCAGTTTCACCATAAAGTTGAATCGAACTGATTTCCTCTGACATAGGTGCACTACTCATGGGCAAAGAATAACGCAGAGACTCACCAGAAATAGGTAAATATCCGGCAGGTATTATCGTCACCTGGGTCTTAGCAATGCGATCGTGCCAGGCCCGCCGAGCAGATGTGAGCATCGTTGCGCTTTCAACTAACGCGAAAAAGCTAACTGCCACCGGAGTCCAAACTCCTAAAGAAATGCCGGTGACCATAGTGCCGCCCCCAACCACTGCCACAGGCAACCCCCAACGCACAGTCTCACGGGTCACAACTTGCAGCAGGCTCAGCTGACCACCAACGGTTGAAATCACCTGAATTCCTAACCATTGCCTGGGCCACGTGCGACCGGTAAAACGTAGTTGAACCAGCTGTCCACCAGCCACAAGCACCGGCATAATCAAAGCAAACGTCCAGGCAATATTAGTCAGACGCGGCACCATACGATGCAGCTGATGGGGTGGGATTTGGGCCATCCAGGCCCAAGCCTTCTGGGCACTATGCACAAAGGGATTTAGAGCTACACGAGTCTCGCTTAACTCGCCAGATATAGGGACAGGCATATCATCAGCTGTTGTCTCAATTGGCGGTAGAGCGCTAACCGTCAAGACATATTGTCCTCCTCCCCAAGGGACTGCAGCACTCATGATTACTAGCCCAACTTCTAGTCCCCAGGCCACCAAGCGTTTACAGGCTAATGCCATTGATCGCGCCCTGGGAGCAAGAACTATTGAGTTCCGAGCATTCATGATTTGCTGAGCCATTTGGCAACCTTGATGTTTTCAATAATCTAGAGAGAATCGTTCTACGCTGACAGCACCAGATCAGTGAATTGGCACTCCTAAAGAAGTCTTTTAGCTCAGATGATACAGGCCATACAACAATTCCACTTTGTTAACTATTGGCAAACTGTCACACATGTAATAGTGTTAGCTGTATTGTGTCACTAGTATTGAGATATACATTCCTGAGGGATGTTGTTCAGATAAAGACCTAGTGTTCTCGTAAGGCTACCCCATAAGTTGCCGAGGTGCTATTGATGAAAAATATTGCCACAAAAAACATTGCTTCTCTTCTAATCGCTACCGCTGTGGCTGCTGCACCCACCGCTGCTGTTTATGGTCAATCAGCGGAAATCAGCGGCACTAGTGGTGGTGCTCAAACATCAGCCGAGTGTGGTTTTGTACCAGCTCAACCTGACCATTCTTTCACTATCACGCAGTCAGCGGCTTCCGTGTCGATCGAAGTATCTGGCACTGGGGATTACACCCTGTTAATGGTTGGCCCCGATGGTTCGCGAGAGTGCATCCTGGCCCATGATTTTGACGGGGGTGCGATTCAGTCCCGAGGACTCTATAAACAAGGAACTTATAATCTCTATGTGGGCGACATTGATGGTACTGGCGCTCCGTTTACGCTCACTGTTCAACAATAAATTCTGCTCGCAGCCAGATTTCCTCCATAAATCAAACGCCCTTTGAAACTACGGCAAGTCTCCAAAGGGCGTTTTTATTTTTTATGAAGGTAAACGGATGGTTAAGTGTCAGCCGGGGGTAAAACATCTACATCAACAATGGTCACATTGTCTGCAGGACCATCATCCAGATTAGATACGTCAACATTGATGGCGTCTACATCAATAGTTCCCTCAGCAGCAACCCTGACAAAGGTACCATCCATTGCCTGCAGGGCTGCACCACAGCTAGGGCAAGATAAGGGAATAGTTTTGAATCCCGTTAACGGCTGGTCACAAGCCGGGCAAGAACCCTCCACTAAATTACGTCTAAGCCAAAACTGGACACCGACAACCAGTACAACTGGAATTAGTAATAACAGAACAATCAGCACTAACAAAGACTTTAGGAGCCAACCAATACCTACGGTAGTCATCAGCAAAAAACCAATGGCCAGGGTTAACCAACATCCCATGCCAGAGAAATTGAGCTGTAACTGTTTGAAACCGTTGGGAGCCATCCGGTCGCCTCCTATGGTCGCGCTGAATCTATATCTTATCGTCTCTGTCCCACCGCTTAGAGCTAGCGGGTCCGAATGCTGGGGTCTGGCGCGTTAAGATTTTTAGCTGTAGTGGTGGAGAAATTATCTAGCAGTTGTTTTAGCTGTTCTGTCAGTGCAGCTTTGCTAAACTTTGCTAACGTTTGTTCTCGCAACCAGGGGCCATTACAACGAGGATCGTCTCCTTGCAAAGCTTCCATACAGGCTGCTGCTACCGCCGCTGGATTTCGGTGGGGCACACGCCAGCCCAAACGAGCATCTTGTAGCGGATCGGCAGAACCGTCATCATCACCAGAAATCACTGGAATACCACAAGCCATAGCTTCCAGGTAGACAATGCCAAATCCTTCTTGGGAAGGCATGACGTACACATTTGCAAGGCGATAGTGCTCAACCAGTTCTTCACTAGGTACAAAGCCAGCAAATACAACTCTCTCAGCTACGCCTAAATCGTTAGCAAGCTGGACTAGTCGCGGCTGATCATCACCACGACCGATCACCAGGTACTTCACATTTGGAAAGGACATGGCAATCTCAGGCAATGCCCTGATCGTTACATCTACTCCTTTATAGGGATCACCTCGCCACAGCCGGGCAACGGTCATTAATACTCGCGCGTCTGTCAGACCATAGCGCTGTTTGAGGTCAGGGGATGCGATCGCAGGTGTAAATCCTTGACCATCGACCGTACAAGGCAGAATATCAATACGTTCGGCCTCCAACTGATTGGCCTTACAAGCCAGAGAACGACTGTATCTGCTGATCGTCCAAATACTATCAGCAGACCGCAAAGCATTACCTTCAGCAGGTTTTAAGGGAAACCAAACTTCTTTCCCATAGGTAAGTACCGTATAGGGCACTCGCGCCAATCGAGCTAGCTGTCGTGTCATCACCGCTAGATTAATGTGCCCACAAAACAACCGGCGTGGTCGCTTTAGCAACAGATGAAACCCCAAGGCCAAGGCCAGCCGAATCCTATCAAGCATCGGATAACTTGATTGAAAACAGTGAAACCTGAAATGAGACATGAACTCAGGTGGAATGCTCCTGTAGCTGTCTCGTAATAAAAAAATATCGGCTGTTTCAACCGTATTCAAAGCGGCATAAGCTGTCAGAACATCCTTGATATAGGACTGAATCCCACCTTCACAACTAAATACTTCAATAAAAACAAAGGTATCCTTGGCGCACTTATCACGAGCTAATTGCATCTGCAAAGCTCCAGCCATGTAGGGTGTGCAAGGTACTCATAATCTAATAATTGAATAAACCTGACTGACACTGCGTCAGAATTCACTAAAACATTGGACACGGTTAACCCTATTTCGTAATCACCTATGACGTGGTTGGACACTTAACGATTCGGAGACAGTTACGTCCCAAGTCGTTACGCTCATAGTTTACGTCAGCTAACCGCCGCATTAAAAACCAACCATAGCCACCCACCTTAAGCGTCCCTGGTTTTGGCTCAGGTAACTTGTCGGGATCAAAAGGTTTTCCCATATCCCAGACCTGCACCTCTAACCTTTCTTTCCAGAGAAAAAGATCTATTTCAATCGGAGTGTCTGACGGTAAGTCCTTATGAGCATGTCTGACAGCGTTGGTAAATCCTTCTGCCAAAGCCAAATTTACTTGATCAAAAACAGCCTCAAGCCATGGCAGCTGAGATGCGACACAAAAACGATCAAACCACTGCTGTACTTGAGTTAAGTCTTCTAATCTACTTTGAACTATCAACTGATCTTGCTTTAACATGTCCGACTAACCGGCACGTTCGCACCAATAGTTTGCCCGAAATCAACTAAAAAATCGATAGAGATGCCCAGAGAAGGAAGTGTCTTAGCCGTATCTTGACACATTAAAAAGCTTCTTGAAAATCCGCAACTACATAGCGAATATTCAAGAAGCCAATGCTAAAGTCCTATGACTCAGGAGTCAATGCCTAAAAAAGACCTAAGGTCAAAGACTTGTCAATGGGAAGAGCTGCACCGATGCCCAGCCATAGAGTGGCCAAAGTACCAAACATGAACACAGCAGTCGCAACAGGGCGACGGAAAGGGTTCTGGAACTTATTCACATTCTCAATGAAGGGAACAAGCATCAAACCAAGAGGAATAGCCGTTTGCAGAGCAATTCCTAAAAGCTTGTTAGGTACAACCCGCAGAATTTGGAAAGCGGGGTAAAGATACCACTCGGGAAGAATTTCTAGGGGTGTCGCAAAAGGATTCGCAGGTTCACCTACAAGAGCAGGATCAAGTACTGCTAGCGCTACGCAGCATGCAATGCTACCCAGAATTACTACTGGAAAGATATACAGCAAATCGTTTGGCCAAGCAGGCTCACCATAGTAGTTGTGACCCATACCCTGCTTCAGCTTCTCTCTAAGTTGAGGATCACTGAGATCAGGCTTCTTAATTGTTGCCATAGCTCAAATCGTCTCCTAATTTACCTCTGAACAGAACGTGCGGCCTGGTATATCAGCTTAACCCTGAACTCAGCCAGCAACCAGATTTGGCAATCAACCAAAATATTTGGCCATAGCCCAAGAATCAACTCAGGATTAAACCACCTCCAATGCCTACAAAGGACCAGAAATACCCTGCTTACGAATCATCAAGAAGTGAGTCAACATAAACACGGCCATTAACCAAGGCAACACAAACGTGTGCAGGCTGTAGAAGCGAGTCAACGTAGCTTGACCCACACTTTCACCACCGCGAATAAACTCAACCATCAGACCACCCACAACAGGGATAGCACTAGGCACACCGGATACAATTTTCACAGCCCAGTAACCAACTTGGTCCCAGGGTAGGGAGTAGCCAGTTACGCCAAAGGAAACAGTAACGACTGCCATGATTACACCAGTCACCCAAGTCAGCTCACGGGGATTCTTAAAACCACCTGTGAGATATACCCGAAAGACATGGAGAATCATCATCAGCACCATCATGCTGGCAGACCAGCGATGAATAGAGCGAATTAACCAACCGAAACTCACGTCAGTCATTAGGTACTGAACTGAGTTAAATGCTTCTACTACAGTTGGCTTGTAGTAGAAAGTCATTGCGAAGCCAGTCGCAAACTGGATGATAAAGCAGACAAGGGTAATACCACCAAGGCAATAGAAAATATTGACGTGAGGCGGCACATACTTACTGGAGATATCATCAGCGAGAGCCTGAATCTCAAGACGCTCATTAAACCACTGATAGGCTTTAGAGTCGGTGACTTGCTTAGTAAACATGAAGCGCGGATATAAAAATAGATCTATGCCGTTACTAAAAAATGTAACACAACCACCCTTGAGAAACTGGCTATTTTGAAACTTCCGCCCCATGCTTATTTATTAGGGGGAGCGACCTAATCGTTCACCAGCCATGGCTTTAGGAAGGATAATCCTCAGCTTCAGCACTGACAAATGCGCTTGATATTTTACTGAGATTCATTTACAAAACTTAATTCAATATTTTCGTCTGCTGACACTTATCAATTCCAGCCGTAGGAAGGCAAAGGATCACAGTATTCTGAGGAAGCCGCTATGCTGGCTTAAAGGGATATTTATGGACATCCTGGCAGCTTAACGATGGATTTCCTCTTATAAGTTAAGCAACGGTGTTGTTTGAGCTTTAGCAAAGAATGAGAAAAATTGGGCTGCTACGCGTAGTTCTCTTAAGAGGCATCTGTGCGATATGCGTCGCGACAATTCTAAATTTAGGGTTTGCACAGCCACCAGCTTTAGCCTTCACAGAGCAACAAAAGCTGGTGATGGAAGTTTGGCGAATTGTTAATCGGGCGTATTTGGATGAAACCTTTAATCACCAAAACTGGTGGTTTACCCGTGAAAAGGTACTGAAGCGCCCTATAAACACCTGGGGGACCGCCTATGAGGAAACCCAGAAGATGCTCCAAACCTTAGATGATCCCTACACTCGTTTCTTACCACCTGAGCAGTATCAAAGCTTACAAACAAACACGTCTGGAGAACTGCTAGGGGTTGGATTACAAATTGCTAAGGATGATGATAATCAGTATCTACGGGTAATTGCCCCCATTGAGGGGTCGCCAGCGGAACGGGCAGGGTTATCCCCAAAGGATGAGATTACTACCATCAATGGGATTTCCACGCAGACTTTTTCCTTAGATGAGGCGGCAGCACGCATGCGGGGTCCAGCTGGAACGATTGTTACCCTCGGAATTGAACGGATGGGCACTGATTCCTTTGAGGTCAACCTTACTCGTGAACGCATTAATCTAAATCCTGTGTTCTCAGAACTGCGTTCTGAGAACAATAAAAAGATTGGTTATATTCGTCTGGGGCAGTTTAACGGTAATGCGGTAGAAGATATCCACCAGGCATTGATGACCCTGGAAAAGCAAGGTTCAGACGGCTACATTCTGGATTTGCGCAATAATCCTGGAGGACTTTTACAGGCCGGGATTGAAATCGCTAGGTTCTGGTTGAATGAAAGCACAATTGTCTACACCGTCAATCGCCAGGGAGTCTTGGAGAGCTTTGAAGCTGGCACCGCAGCATTAACTCAAAAACCTTTGGTACTGCTAGTAAATGGAGGGACTGCCAGTGCTAGTGAAATTTTGGCAGGGGCGCTACAGGATAATCATCGGGCTCAATTAGTGGGCGAAACTACCTTTGGGAAAGGACTGATTCAGTCTTTGTTCGATTTGCCTCATGGGTCGGGGTTAGCAGTGACCGTCGCTAAGTATGAAACCCCTGAGCACCACGACATTAATAAGCTGGGGATTACCCCGGATCAAATCGTGACTACTGAATCCCTGACCCGTGAACAGTTTTCGACTCCTGAGGACGTGCAGTATCAAGCAGCTGTGAAAACTTTAGTGCGATCGCTCACATAACCCACACTCCCGCTAGTGCCGTCTACAACTCGTACGTATCACGATCCGCTCCATGGCGCTATCACGTTAGATAGGGCTGATCCGGCAGAAGCGTTGTTGATTGGGCTAATCGATACGTCACCCTTTCAGCGTCTACGCCGCATCCGGCAGCTTGGGCCAGCCAGTCTGACGTTTCACGGGGCAGAGAGTTCTAGATTTACTCACTCTTTGGGAGTGATGACGATTGCTCGACGGGCTTTTGATCGGCTGGCTGCTCAATACCCGGCTCTCCGTGTCTATCGTGCAGCGGTTCTGTGTGCAGCTTTACTCCATGACGTTGGCCATGGTCCTTTTAGCCACACAACTGAAGAGGTATTTGGTGGGCACCATGAGCACTGGACCCTGCGTATTTTGGAGCAGTCGCCTGAGATTCGAGGACGTTTGGATAAGTTTGCGGTAAATCTGCACCTGGAGATTCAGCAGATTTATCAACACCAGCATCCAGTCCCTTGTGTATGGCAGCTAGTATCGAGTCAGCTGGACTGCGATCGCATCGACTATTTGATGCGCGACAGCCATTTCACTGGGGCCTCCTATGGGCAGCTCGATTTGGACCGCATTATCTTAGCTCTCGACTACGATCCCGCCAGTCAGGAGCTAATTGTGGCCAGAAAAGGATTAGGAGCAATCGAACACTACCTGGTGGTGCGCTACTTAATGTACGCCCACATTTACAACCACCCTAAAAATCTGGTCGCCACATGGGTTTTGGAACAAGCCATCAGCAGAGCCCGCACACTCATAAAGACAAAAACCTTAGACGCAGATACCACCATGACCGCCTGGTTAACCCATCAGGTAGATACTCTGCCCCTGGACCAATACCTGGCGCAAGATGATTATGTCTTGCACTACCATCTACAGCGTTGGCAAACCCACAGAGATCCGACTTTAGCCGACCTCTGTCAACGCTTTGTCAATCGTCGACTACCCAAGGCCACCGACATCAGTCAATACAGCCATAAACAACAGGTAGAAATTTTATCGATAGCCCGAGAGCAAATCCACGGTGAGGTCCCTGATGCCGACACTTATGTTGGTCTGCGCCATATCCGTAATCGCGGCTATACCCTTTACCAGCGTGGCATTAAGCTAAAAACCCCCGCAGGATTAATCGCCATCAGTCAGCTGTCTCCCTTGGTAAACACCTTGATTCAATCTTGCCAGCGCACCTGGCTATTGCATCCAGCCGACTTACCCGTAGGCAAAATTCTGAAGAGGATTAGGTAATCAAGGCAAAACTCAACCTTCCAAACGCCCTAAAGCAAGGCCTTACTCTTTGCCAGTTCCTGAAAATCCAAGGCAGCCAGTTTGTCATAGGCGTCATCAATGAAGCGCTTACCACGAAGAAAGCCGGTATTTGCCCCCGGACAGATATAGCTTAGGGTTTGCGGCGTGAATTCATCTAACAGCCGTTGCACATGTCGTAGCTGCCGTGGCCAGTGAAAGGTTTTAGACACACGTAGTGGGGTCGCTAACCCCTGACGGGTTGGTAAGATGTGACGCCCGCTAAACAAAATGCCCCCTAAGGCCGAGCTATAAAGACAGGCCGATCCCGGAGAATGTCCCGGAGTCCACAGCAGTCGATGGATAGGTGTCAGCTCCAAATCACGATGAAACGTTTGAGTCTCCACCTGGGGGAGTAAGTAAGCCTCTTGTTCCTGCAGCACAACCTCACAGTCAAAATGAGTTTGCCAGTCACGAACACGACTACTGCCACCGCGATGGGTAATTGCCAGCCACTGTACTCCTCCCTGCTGAGTAATAAAGTCTAAATTGGCTTCGGTCCAAGCAGGGCAATCAACTAGAATATTTTTTCTAGCCAAAGGATTACTATCTGATGCAGCCGTATGGGATATCAAATAAGCGCTGCCGCCTAAGGTTTCTCGATTGGGGGGAAAGACATAGGCAACTGTATCAACACCAAATACTGATTGAGGAAGCTTGAGGGTCGAACGAGCTGATGCATCGGTTGCGGGGCTGCTGCCCAGATTTGTTTCTGAAGTAGACACCAAGATCTCCAAAAAACCGTTGTCCACAACCCTGATGGTCCCGCCTGGTATGGTAAGTCAGGACCCTAGCATGGGTTGCATTGTGGCTTTATGACATTTGTACTGTTATCGATATTACTGGGAATCTTGACCTACTGGGTCATTCGTCGTGGCATTGCGACCATGACTCGTTCACCCGTGTGGCTGCTATGGCTCATTATTATGACACCCATTTTTTCACTGACGGCATGGGTACTGAGATATGGTCGCTATACTCCACCGCCCGTGTTGATCTTAGGGTTGTTTGTAATTTGCCCACTGATATATATGTGGGTGGTATTGCTAGGACGACGCCCCCAACCCGACGGAAAAAGAACCTCCAACCTACCTCGCCCCAAACCGTCCCCTTCCCCCATGCTAATGGCACGGGAAGATGAGGAACGTTTACGGGCGTGTTTTCCCTGGTCTGTTTACTTTCTACAGACGATTGAGCAACGTCAGCAAATGATGGTTTGTCGCGGGCGGCTTAAGGCAACACCAGCTGTGGCCCACAGTACTGTGCAGCAAAATGTGCGATCGCAATTTGGCAATCAGTTTTTAGTTGTTTTGCAAGAAGAACGTAACGGCCATCCCATCTTTACTCTGGTCCCTAATCGATCTACTGCTAACGCCTCAAAGGGCAGTGGCTGGCTGGTATCCCTGGTGCTATTTATCTTGACCCTGGGCACCACAACTCTGGCCGGGTTGCTACTGGTGGGTGACCTATCGTTCTCGGAACTGCGATCGCAGCCAGGGATTTTGGTTAAAGGTCTAGGCTACAGTCTGGCAGTGATGATGATTTTGGCTGTACGAGAATTAGCACACTATGCCATGGCTCGTCGCCACCATATCCCTGCATCAGCCCCCTTCTTTATTCCAGTTCCCTATTTTCTCGGTACAGTAGGAGCGTTTGTCCGGATTAAAGCCCCTGCTCCTCACCGTCGTGCCCTATTTGACCTGGGGATAGCCGGTCCATTGGCCGGGTTTCTGGTCTCTTTGCCAGTTGTCACCTGGGGCTTAGCTCATTCGCAAATAGTGGATCTGACTGCAGAGGCAAGTCTGTTTAATTTTCAAGCTTTAGACCCAAAGGGCTCAATCTTACTGGCCCTGTTGAGTAAGTTGACCCTGGGAGATAGCTTACAAATTGATCATGCGATCTCTTTACATTCGGTTGCGATCGCAGGCTGTCTCGGTCTGGTGCTCACAGCCCTCAATTTAATGCCAGTGGGGCAGCTTGATGGCGGTCATATTGTCCATGCCATGTACGGTCGTTGGGGCGGTGCCGCCATTGGTAACATCGCTCGGGTTTTGGTCGCTGCCATGGCGTTTATTCAGCCAGAATATTTGTTGTGGGCGCTCTTACTAATATTCATGTCCAGTCGAGACGATCCGGCCCTGGATGACCTCAGTGAGCTAGATGGTGTTCGCGACGCCCTGGGATTGATGGCAATGGTGCTGTTGGCATTGATTGTTTTACCCATGCCCCATGCCCTCAGCGTATATCTGTTTTAACCCTACTGACCAAGCCAGAAACATTAGACACAGGCATTGCTACATGTGGTTTTGTAAAGAACATTTGTTCATAAGTTCATGATGGTTTTCCGTACATCATCGTTCTCAGTCTGTAAACGTAACAGACCAACCCACATCGGCCAGTCCTAATGTCATCGTCCCCAACGCCAAGACCAACAGTTAATTTTTTTACATCAGCAACACTCTTATTTGGTGGCAGCTTTAGCGGCACTCATCTAACCGCCTTAGTCGCTCCCCACTCTCAGTGGAGTGGTCTCGTCGGGTTCTTTATGTTTCCCGTCGCCTTTATAGCTGGTATGCGTCTTTGGCCTTGGGTAGAAGTCTTGATAGAAAGTTTTCGTTCATTATTTACTAAAGTTAGGTTTGCCCCAAAACCAGGCACCAGAAGAGCTAAACGAATCATTAGCTCATTCAGTTTTATTATTACCTCCGTCGCTACCTCCACCCTGTCAGGACTCATCCTCACGCCACCGGCCATGCAAGTCGTGGTTGACCCAGGTTACAAAATTTTGATTTCAGCAGGCATCGTTTATGGCGTTATTTGCTGGGTGTTGATTCAGCTGGGTTATTTACAACATGCGGATGTTTACCCAAGCGACTCCTAGATATCTCGTTGAATCATCGTGTCTGGCCAGTATTTAAATCATCTTGTCCAGGCAGCAATAGTACTGATTTGACGGGTCGCTTGATGGGTTGCCCTATTGGATCTAAGCGACCGTAATAGCTGTCAGCCAACCCATCAAGCGCTGACCATGCCAGCGAGGATGAACTACCCCCATCCAGATTCAGTGCCTTTTGGACATTCAAAGTTGTCATTAACTCTGCCAATTCTGCCAGGGTCATGCCACCATCTGGCTTAGTTTGGGAGACCATCACCCACACTAACGTGCCGTCTGACCTCATGCCGATGGCGCTACGGGCATTACGCTGCTGGCTGCCGATAGCATCACGCATTAAACTACCGTCTGCAAAATCAATAAAGCCTTCGGTTTGAGCAGTATCTGGCAAAAGCTGAGGGCCTGCACCAAGGGCACTGTGCAATTTGCAATTTGCTGGCAGCGGCGCATTATGGAACGTAATATCGTAGCGAATGTCATCACCACACCTGTAGCGACGGAACTCAGAGCGATTCAGAATTTGCTCCATGTAGACCGTTAGATCGGGGTTATCCATCAAGCGGTTGTTATCACGTGGGTCAGCCACCAGAGCACCATTCACCGTCACAAATGAAGTGGTTTGCCCATTAGCTGGATCAAAAAAACCGCCGTTGAGAACAGCCATAGCCCCCGTGTCAGCTGCAAACTCCTCGACCGTTTTTAGCTGTCCACTCACGGCTACCTCTATCGGATAGTTTGGCGGGATAGTCACTACATGGACCTGTGCTACAGGAGCATTGTTATCAGGCCAACCTTGGATAGTCAGGACCGGTTGAGGCATCGCTGCTAGTTTTTGAGGTGTCGCCACTGGTGCTGGCGGCGCAGCACATTGAGTCAAGCTGTAAGCTAACCCCAGCCCAACCAGAACTTTGAAATCCGGTCCCCACTGTTTAGCCCGCTGCATTTCGCACCCGCTCACTGTAGTCTTCCGGTCGTAATTGACGAAACCCTTGAAAGGCTAGCTGGCGCAGCCTTAAGGGCAAGTAAGATAGCAACTGACCCAACTTGGCTTTAGAGGATAGTGGCCCTAAGGCTGCTAGCTCTTGAATTAGCTGGCGACCACGTTGAGCTTCACCTTTTTCAATTAGACGCATCGCCAGCACCTGTTTTAGACCTGCCAGCTTAGCAAAACGGATGGTTTCTAGCTCGGGACGCTCAGGAAACCGATAGCTCTCTAAACAAAAAATCTTGGCAGACAAAAAGTGAATATCCTGCTTCAGACTGGTTTGACCACCGTGAAATCGATATTCCATCAGCTTTTCGGGAATAAAAAAACCGGTTTTGCCAACAGCAGCCAGTCTGACTAACAAGTCAAAGTCTTCGCAGCCATCCGCCTCAAATCTCATAAAGTCCACTGTGCGGAGGCAATCTTTGCGAAAAAGTGTAGACCCCACCTGCAAACTCTGGCGAACAAACGTTTCTTTGAGTAAATCATCGATTACGGCTTCAGCTAAGCGATCTTTCCCCCACTTGGCGGAGTTGACCGCTGTAGCCGCCTGATCGCGCTCATTACGGGCATTGATCACCCAGTGGTCAGTGCAGACAAAATCCACATCCGGCTGGCTCTCCATCACTGCCACAGTACGTTCCAAAAATGTGGGCGTCAGGGCATCATCATCATCAAACTTGATGAAATATTGTCCCTGGGCAGCCTCATAACCTGACCGCATGTTGCGACTACGTTTAATGTTTTGAGGATGGCGGATATAGCGAATGCGCGGATCATCCCACTGGGCAACGACCTCCGCCGTATTATCGGGAGAGGCATCGTCACAGATGAGCAGCTCAAAATCACCATAGGTTTGATTCAGAACACTATTCACTGCATAGGGCAGAATTTGCGCCCGATTATAGGTAGGAATGCAGATACTAACGTTTGGCACCGGAATTATAAGGTTAATGAGTATAGAAGAATGCTTCAATGACATGGTCAACATGCCCCTGTCATCGATGTCATCCGAAATTCTAATGTTGATACAGGATTAGTTTTAATACCTGTCTTTAATCTCAGTAAGGATTACATAAAGATCCCTGAGTTCAAACATAGTTGTTTTGTTTGCCCTGCCAAAATTAATTCAGCTTCATACACCTTTGACGCTTATTAATTTAGCCATATGTTAATTCCCAACGGATGGGTGGCAAAACTACCTGTAAATGTCGCTGTAGATTAAGTTGAGAGCCAATGCCCCAAGCTTCCATGGTTGCCAACGAAATACCTGTCGAGCCCGTTACCTTTTGCCCAACGGTCTCGGTGATTGTGCCAATTTACAATGGCGAAACTGATTTACCGGGTTTGATTGAGTGTCTGCTGGCGCAAACCTATCCAGCAAACCGGGTGGAATATTTATTGGTAGATAATGATAGTTGCGATCGCACCCCAAAAATTCTGCAAGCGGCCGTCACCCAGGCCCAGGCCGCTGGTCTCACCCTCAAGCATCTCAGCGAAACCGAAATCCAAAGCGCCTATGCAGCCCGCAACACAGGCATCCGCGCCGCGACAGGTGAGATTTTAGCCTTTACCGACGCCGACTGTTATCCCGCTGCCACCTGGCTTGCAAACCTGGTCCAGGGGTTTCAAGACAGTGCTGTAGGTTTATGTGTCGGCGAAATCATAGCCCTACCTGGCACTACCTGGCTCGAACGTTACGCCGAGCGGAAAAATATTATGTCCCAGCAGGACACCCTGGATCATCCGTTTTGTCCCTACGGTCAGACAGCCAATATTGCGGTTCGTGCCTGTGCATTTGAAAAGATCGGCCTGTTTCGCCCCCATATGACCACTGGTGGCGATGCTGACATTTGCTGGCGACTACAGCGAGACGGGGGTTGGCAACTGCACTATGACGAATCAGCTGTCGTACAGCACCACCACCGAGCCACCCTCAAAGAACTCTACAAACAGTGGTACCGCTACGGTCGGTCCAATCGCTATTTGCATCAGCTCCATGGCATCAAACTCACGCGACCACTCCTGCCCCGCGAGGTGCGTTATGCCACTATGCGGTGGGTAGCAAAAGAGTTACCTGCTGGCCTGCTAAAACTTCTCGTCGGTAAAGCCGATCTGATCGATTTAGCTATGACCCCCATCGGCCTTTACTGTTTTCGTGCGCGCACATTAGGCCAACGGGAATCAAGGCTCCCGGAAGAGGCTGACAAAATTGCCTGGTTAGAAAGCGATTAAATTATTTACGGTGTGCACTGCCCGCCCTACCTTTTACCCACCTTTATGCGTCTGCTTGTCCTTTCTCTCAATACATTTCCCTATCCTCCCAGCCATGGAGCGGCTGAGGTCCGCACGTTTAACTTACTCAGACAGATTGGTCCACTCCACGACATCACCCTAGTCGCCCATCAAACCCCTAATGCGACTGAAGCCAATATCCAGACCCTTAAAAAATGGGTCAAAGAGGTCAAAACCTTTCCACTACCTAATAAGAACGACCCAAATAAAGATCGCAATCCGCTCAAGCAGGCGCTGCGACTGGCTCAGTTTGTCATTACCGGTACCCCACCCAGCGTCACCTTCCGGTTCTCCCCAGAGGTCTATACCTGGGTCACACAGCAGGTTGAAACCGGGTCCTACGATGCTGTGATTTGTGAGCACGGCGTCAATGAAATGTATGTACATCCTAAGTTTCGCGACCAGGTAAAAACGGTCGCCGATATCCATAGTTCTGTCTATGGCTGGGTGCTTGACCATTTGGAGGCAGGGGCTTCAGAAAATCCCCGACGCGACCGGCTGTATTTACCTCTTTTAGCTCGGTATGAGAAGCGATATTGTGCTAAGTTCACCCACCTGGTGGTAACCACACCCCACGATCGTCAGCATCTTGAAAATCTCATCCCAGATGCCAACATCAACATTGTTTCAACGGGTGTTGATTTAGAAACCTCCCTCTATCGCTCCCAAGATCCAGGCGGTCAGTCTTTAATCTTTATTGGCGCAATGGATTCATCCCACAACATAGATGCAGCCTGCTATCTGGCGCGGGAAATCTTTCCCTTGGTCAAACAGCGCTACCCAGAGGCAACATTAAGCCTAGTGGGAACCCGCCCAGTGGCGGCTGTACAAGCATTGGACAGCCTACCCGGTGTGACTGTGACTGGACGAGTGCCATCGATTACAGAATGTTTGCAGCAGTCAACAGTGAGTGTGGTACCTCTACGAGCCGGTATCGGGATTAAAACCAAAACCCTAGAATCCATGGCAGTCGGTGTGCCGGTAGTGGGTAGCGATCGCGGTTTGGAAGGCATGGAAGTAGATGTGGAGGGCATGCCGCTGCGAGCCTTGCGAGCCAATACTCCCCAGGAATATGTAACGGCCATCAGCCGTCTATTTGAAGATTCTAACCTGCGCCAGATGCTCTCCCGAAATGCCCGGCAGATGATTGAAGCTGAATTTAACTGGGAGAGCCTCGGGCAAAAATACGCCCAGGTGCTATCCTCCTAGGGAAAATGGCAGAGGTCGCACACATTCCATGGGTCTGAGCAAATCAAATCCACCCACCACCCAGGTCAAACTTTTGGTACGCCCATCATCAGGGCGGATTCCCTGGCCACTTTTAAGTTGGCTAGCGCTGGGAAGTGGTGCCGTTTTTTTTGTGCTCATCATTCTGTCGGGGGCCAAGCTGATTGTTGACCCTTACAGTCCCAATTGGCTGAAAACGGCATTTCCGGGCTTGGTAAATAGCTTTGAGGCGGCTCCGCAAACAGTGGCTGAAATTCGCGCAGAGATGCGATCGCAAGGCATCACCGCCAGTCAACCCCTACCCTGGCCTACAATCGACCAGCCTCAGGCCTGGTTTTATCCCATCCTAGATAGCCAGGGTAAAACCATCCAAGAACTGTGGGTGTATCGCGTGCTTGGGCATCAGCTACAGCGGGTCGAGCAGATCGCTATTCGGCCCATGAAAGAATCGTTTATTACCACACCGCTGGTAGGTAGCGCCTCCCAGGTGGCCAGTGTGGACAGTGACGCGCCCCTGTCTTCAGTAAAGCTGATGCCTAGCAAATTGGAGTCAGGGCCCTGGCTCCTCTTCGAAGGTCAGCGCCGCTATGGCAACACCGTCATGCGCTACGGTCAGATTTTGAGCTATCAGGCCAACAACCAACGGGTACATCGACTACTCAACTGGTCGAGCCCAGCTGGCCAGCCCCCTCGCTGGCAAACCAGCACCACCGGCGAGCAATTGATGATCGATCACACCGTTGGGTTACGCCCTAGCTTTTTGCTCTATCAGCTAGTGCCTAACAATCCTCCCCGGCTCCAGGAAATCTCGCTGTATCGCTCGGTCTATGGCTCAGACCTGAACACTTCTCTTTATGACAAGGCGCTGCGTCTGGCCCAGGGAGGCGTTTGGTCCCACAGTCTACAAATGATGCAGTCGGCCAAAAAGACCCTGGCCCAAAACTGGTCACCCGCAGCCCAAGCCCAGCTTGATCTAATTCGATTGCATACTGAACGCACCCAAGCCCAAGCCAACCAAACCTGGTCCAGCCAGCAACAGCATATTTTGGCCTATTTAATCCACGGTCACTGGGATCAGGCGCTTAAGGTGCTGGAAAACAATCCAGCTATTTATGAATCTACCCTCAAACGAGTAGAACGAGATTTTGATGCCCTATGGCGCGGAGTCACCACACACCTGCAGGTACATCCTGAGGATATTACTACCCAGATCTGGGCAGCGTTGTTAGTGACGTCACGTCAGTCGGCAACAGCGGGTGAGGAGTGGTTGCAGAAACATTCTCGTTCGCCCAAGACACTAGAGCGTTTTCAGGCTTTGGATGGTCGTCTGGCAAATGGGGCTGATACCGATAGTACTGAGCTAGCAACAGATTTATCA
Source organism: Leptolyngbya sp. Heron Island J (assembly GCF_000482245.1). Taxonomy (GTDB): domain Bacteria; phylum Cyanobacteriota; class Cyanobacteriia; order Phormidesmidales; family Phormidesmidaceae; genus Leptothoe. Next base: position 74,340 of record NZ_AWNH01000039.1, read on the forward strand.
ACAGCAAGTGCATCGTTACTAGAAACAGGTGATGCAGGGCGTTATCGCAGTTTGATTGGTCAGGTGAGGGCAATACAGACACCGGGGAATGGATGGCTGCGATCGCAAACGCTGCCCACCTTAGTACCGAGCCAAACCTGGTACCAGATTGACATACAGCTGCTCCAAGATAGCTCAGGCTGGGGCTTACCTCCCACGTCAAGCACAGCCGCTAGCTTTTGGGCTGACTCCCTCAATCTCCGTCGTCAACTACAACTTTTTCAGAGTAATACAGCCATGGCTAGATTAACGGTTCATGGCGTCAAGCTCACCGGCACAGGCATCACACTATTGGCAACCGGTCCCAAAGTAGATGGCCCCCTACTAGCAACTACAGCGAGCAGTCTCCAGTGGGTATCTACCCTTCCCTGGCAACCTGCGCCCAGCCCCCCTTCAACTCCAGATAGTCCCCCAGACGAAGCAGCCGCAGGTAATGGCAGCTCTACCACAGCTACCATCCAGGACAGTACAGCAGCACCTAGCCCCGAGAGCCTAATAGTCGCTACGGTTGGTCAACAATTAGGCCTTACCTCAGAGCAAACCACACAAATTTATCCCTATTTGCAATATGCCAGGTTAGATATTACCGGTGATGCCTCACCGGAGCACCTCATCTCCTTTCGCGACGGGCTGCCTGCCGAGCTGTCTATTTCACCAGGTAATGTCATGATCTTTTCTGATACTGGCACCCTGCTCTACAGTGACATTGGACAGCAACAGTCATTGCTAGCTCTGACAGATAAGAATTCTGAGCAATCCGTGACGCTGTTAATAGAACAGGCCGGTCGCTACGATGTGACTAGATTGTGAGTTAACACTTGCGCAAGTAGCTGCTGTATCTGAGCAAATGGCAACGGTTTACCAAACAGATATCCCTGGCCAATATCGCAGCCAGCCTGTTGCAATACTGTTAACTGTTCTAAGGTTTCAATGCCTTCTACCACTGTTTCCATGCCTAAGCCATGGGCCAGGGCCAACATGCTCTCTAGCAAAACCTGAGTGCGCTGATTAGTCAAAATCTCCTGGACAAATGCCCGATCGATTTTAAAACCATCAACCTCAAATCGCGTCAGGTAATTGAGACTGGAGAATCCCGTACCAAAATCATCCAGAGCAATATAAAACCCAGCCTGTCGACAGGCTTGCAGCATTTCAAGGGCAACAGGATTTTCCATAAATACCCGCTCTGTCACCTCAAGTTTAATTTGCGATGGCTGGAGCCCGTACTGGTCAATAATCGTTTGCAATTCACCTAAAAAGGTCGCTTCAGCTAGCTGACGAGGTGCCACGTTAATGCTCATAAACAGTGGCCAACCAGGGCACCCCCTCTGCAACTGACTTAAATCACGACACGCCTGCTGAAGCGTGTGTTGACCAATGGGAATAATCAGTGATGTTTCTTCGGCAATACTGGTAAATTCCCCAGGCGATACGTGGCCACGGGTAGGGCTAAACCAACGCATCAAGGCCTCGAAGCCCAGAATTTGACGGGTCTGAATATTGACCAGAGGCTGATAGTGAGGACGAAGTTGCTGGTGATCTAAGGCAGCTCTTAGCTCTGATTCCAGGCGCATTTTATCGAGCACCTGATTATTTTCCGCTGGTGACTGAGGTTGAAAATCAGTAGCCAGCCGAGCCTTCTTAGAGGCCGTTACCTGAGGAGTACTGCGTATTCGATGGAGCAGAGTATCCATCAAAAGTTTGACGATCGGATCAGCCTCTTGCACCCGCTCTGAAATTTGCCGACTTGAAATGGCAACACAGACAGTTTCCTCAAGGGCTTTGGCAGAGGCTGAGCGGGGGGCTGTATCCATCACAGCCATTTCACCCAGGACATCACCACTGGTTAATATTCGTAATGGAATCAGCCGCCCATCAACGCTGACCGCCACTTCTACCCGCCCCGACTCAATGATGTAGGCCCAATCTCCAGGGTCTCCCTCAGAGAAAATTGTTTCACCCCTTTGAAAATGCTTGAGTGCAGAGGAGGAGCCCCAGTTAGCCATGGATGTCTACCCAGCGAACGACAAAAATTAGCTAGTAAAAATCACGGGGATGCACAGTCAAAAGACACATCTACGCCTGGATTGGTTTCCTTAAGATCTACAGGTTCTTTTATACGACTACGAATAAGCACGGACATTTGGAGCAAACCAAGGTTAAAAAGTGAGCGTTATAACAGGAGACGGTTTGGTCAGGACAATTTAGCGCCTGGCAACGTGACTACGTCAGGCACCTGCTTCATCCCTCTGGTCTCATTCTGCCGTGCTTCGCCATAAAACTCTTGTCAACCAGGTTGCTCAAAAACCATTTTGGGTACTAAGTAGGGGTGCTCGTCTTTGAGCCTGAATACACCGATACCCAGGAAGGGGGAGGTTTCGGTAACGACTTGTAAAGGCTGTTCTAGTTCAATGGTGGGGGTACTGGGTAGCCGCTGTCCTAAACACCACCGACGACCGGCCTCAGCAGATAAGATTATCTTCGGTAAATGCTGCATGGCGTCAGCTGGAGAAATAAGTTGCAGCGACTTTAACTGGGTGGCCAGAGTTTCTAGGGAAACACTGGTCTCTAGCGTAAACCCACTGCTCTGGGTGCGTAGGAGTGAAGCTAATGTTCCTCCCACCCCTAGTCGCTGCCCGAGATCTCGGGCAATGGAGCGAATGTAGGTACCGGCTCCGCAAACAATATCCAAGGTAATGGTTGGGGTATCACCCGATTGCCAATCGACAACATCAAGGCGATGAACCACGACCTTGCGACTGGGCACATCCACATTGGTATCACCACGGCGGGCCAGGTCGTATAGCCGCTGTCCCTTGATATGTATGGCACTGTACATTGGAGGAATTTGCTGAATCTCTCCTCGAAAGTGCGCCAGATGCTCAGCCACAGCCGTTTGAGTAAGATGGCTGGCCGATGTCTGAGTCAGGATAGTACCTTCTAGATCATCGGTGTCAGTGGTTATCCCCAGCCTTACTACGGCTCGATACGCTTTGTCGCCGGGCAAATATTGCAGCAGACGAGTGGCTCGCCCCACAGCCAGCGGTAACACCCCTGTTGCGGCCGGATCTAAAGTGCCCGCATGACCAATTTTTTTGGTTTTGAGCAGACGACGTAGCTTCGCGACACAGTCGTGGGATGTCCATCCGGCAGGTTTATGGAGGTTGAGAAAGCCATCGGGCATGGGCTGGTCTTTAGGGATAACTCGGTAGAACGTTATCCTATCAGGGCTACTGAGGTGATGGAGCAGACAATGCAGGTTCAGCATCTTCTGTCTCGAGCTCTTCTTCTACAGGTGCTTTAGGGACAGGCGCGGTTAATTCTTCAGGAGTCTCGATGACATCTGCCGCTGAACGAGGTGGTCCGCCTAGCTCCTCAACCAGGGAAGGACCTGTCAAGCTTTGAACCAATGTGAGTTTAATCAGCTCCTGGTTGAGCTGAGCAATGCCATCAGCCGTTAGCAGGGG
>NZ_AWNH01000040.1 GCF_000482245.1 Leptolyngbya sp. Heron Island J
CAGGCGCAATCCGCTGTTCTCCGACCGAGCTTGGTTAGCTCTAGGGACCCCCCAGTTTGGATTGCATGAAATGATGGCTATTACTAGCATCCCTGATGCGCTACCCAACATACAAGGGACCCCACGCAACCGGTTTTGCCCCCAACCAATCACCCTAAATCACATAAAAATACCCACCAGGCAGAATTGGTTCAAATCTTGCATACTAATCAAGGAATTAAATCCTCTGTCAGCGAATGCAATATCGTCGATTTGGACGCACAGAATTACAAATGCCAGTGTTTTCCTGCGGTGGCATGCGGTACCAACACTCCTGGAAAGATGTACCGCAGTGGATGATTCCAGCAAAAAATCAGGAAAATTTGGATACTACGATCAAACGCGCCGTTGAGCTAGGTATTAACCACATTGAAACGGCTCGCGGCTATGGCACCTCAGAGATACAGCTGGGTAAAGTCCTACCGACCTTCGAGCGCGATCGCATCATCGTCCAAACCAAAGTCACACCGCGCCAGGACTCCAAAGAATTCCTCGACACCTTTAATAAGTCCATCAAAAACCTACAGCTAGACTATGTGGACCTATTGGGTATCCACGGCATCAATACCCACGAGCTACTAGACTGGACGCTACGTCCGGGTGGCTGTATGGATGTGGTGCGTGACCTGCAACGACAGGGACGTGTGCGTCATGTCGGGTTTTCTACCCACGGTCCCACCAATGTAATTGTGGATACGATTAATACCGGCCAGTTTGATTACGTAAACCTGCACTGGTACTACATTTTTCAGAATAATTGGCCAGCAATTGCAGCGGCTCAGAAAAACGATGTCGGGGTATTTATTATCAGTCCGTCGGATAAAGGGGGGCACCTCTATGCGCCACCGCCAAAGCTAGTCGATCTGTGTGCGCCCCTCAGTCCAATGGTGTTTAATGACCTGTTTTGTTTAAGTCACTCACAGGTGCATACCCTGAGTCTGGGGGCAGCTAAACCCAGTGACTTTGATGAACACATGAAGGTGCTACCGCTGATCGAGCAGGCAGATGAAGTGCTGCCACCGATTTTGAAAAGGCTGAAGAAAGCTGCGATCGCAGCCCTGGGTGAAACCTGGTATAAAACCTGGGATGTGGGTCTACCCAAACCGGAAGATACCCCTGGCAACCTCAATATTCCCATAACGCTCTGGCTGGGCAACCTGATGGATGCCTTTGATATGACCGAATATGCAGCAGCTCGCTATAACCTGTTGGGGGGCGGCAGTCATTGGTTCCCCGGTGCTCGCGCTGATAATTTATCCTCGTTAGATCTAAGCCGCTGTCTGCAGCAGAGTCCTCATCAAGATAGGATCCCTCAACGGCTGGCCGAGATTCATCAGCGCTTGGCTGGGGCTAAGGTCAAGCGCCTCTCAGAATCATAGAAGACCTGTAACAACTAGAGCATCTTCTTCTGCTCCCATGTCAAGAGCTCGTAGGGGCAGACCTTATGTCTGCCCTAGTCGGGTGTTTACATCTGATCATCAACCTTTAGAGTAGGAGAGTAGTAATCGGGCGTATCTCCATGACTGTCTCCTCGATTCCCCAAGGGTCAACAGCACCGCGCTGGTTGCAAATGCTGCATTACACAGCCAAGCCACTGGACTACATGGAACAGGGAGCACAAAGGGGTGGGGATATTTTCAACGCACCGGTCATTGGCGACCATGAGACTGTTTTATTTGTCAGCCATCCCCAAGGGATTCAACAAATTTTCTCTAGCGACAAGTGTATTACCGCTCCCCCCAATGCACTCCTGCAGCCGATTGTTGGCAATCGCTCTATCTTTTGTCTAGAAGGTGCTCGCCATCGACGTGAACGTAAGCTACTGATGCCGCCGTTTCATCGCGAGCAGATTCCCCAATATGGTCAGTTAATCCTTGAACTGACGGAAAATGCCATGGCAGGTTTAGCGCCTGGGGAGTCGTTTTTGGCGCGATCGCTGATGCAAACAATTTCCCTGGATGTCATTCTGAAGGTGGTCTTTGGCCTCAGTGACGGTCCTCGGTTTGACCAGCTCAAGACATTGATTATTGAGTTTACCGACTGTTTTCAAAATAGTCTGGTCTCCGGTGCTTTATTCTTTCCGGCATTGCGTATAAATTGGGGGTCCCGTAGCCCATGGGGCCATTTTCAGCATGTGCGTCATCAGGTGAGTGAACTATTGCTGGCTGAGATTTGCGATCGTAGAGCCCAAGATACAACCCACAAAAACGATATCCTCAGCCTGCTGATCGCCGCCCGAGACGAAAACGGTCAGCCCATGGCCGATGCCGAACTCCATGATGAACTGCTAACCATGCTAGTGGCCGGTCATGAAACAACGGCCAGTGCCATTTCCTGGGCGCTCTACTGGATTTACCAGAATCCCAAGATTTATCAAACCCTGGTAGATGAGCTGGATCGTTTAGGGCCTTCCCCTGATCCCATGGAGATCACAAAGCTGCCTTATCTCACGGCCGTATGTCATGAAACCCTGCGGCTGTATCCCATTGCTACTCTGACAGTTCCTCGCGAAGTCACAGCACCCATGACACTGATGGATTACGCACTAGAGCCAGGCACTCGACTATATGGGGCCATTTATCTCACCCACCATCGGCCTGACCTCTATCCGGAGTCCAAATCATTTAAACCCGAACGATTCTTAGAACGCCAGTTTTCCAACTATGAGTTTCTTCCCTTTGGTGGTGGTATCCGCCGGTGCATTGGTGAGGTATTAGCTCAGTTTGAGATGAAACTAGTGTTGGCCACCCTGGTGTCGCACTACCAGCTGGAGTGGGTCGATAAAACACCTGAAGTGCCTAAAAGACGTGGAGTAACCCTGGCTCCAGGCAACGGCGTAAAAATGCAATTCAATGGGAAGAGAGAATAACCTCCCTTGAATTCTATAAATTTAACTGCTAAAAAACTTGTCGATAATACGCTCATACACTTGGTGCAGTTCGTGAATATGAGCAATGGGAATATGTTCACCAATCTGATGCATGGTGTTATCCAACGGCCCATATTCCACCGTTACACAGTGAGGCACCAGAAACCGAGCATCGGTGATGCCACCCTCTGTACTGAGCCTGGGCCGTCGGTTGGCAATCTCTTCAACCGCGTCCTGTACCAGGGCAACAAACCCATCATTGGGATCAGTACGAAACGCTTCACCACTGACACGAAAGCGAATATCGTACTCGGTGCTATACTCACGGGCAATGGGATCAACCGTTTCCCGAATGAGCTGCTGCAGCCCTGCCCCAGTTTGTTCATCGTTAAAGCGAATATTAAACCGCAGTTTCACTTCAGCTGGAATCACATTCTCCGCACATTTGGCTGTCTCAAACTGGGTCATTTCCAGATTTGAGGGCTCAAACCACTCATTGCCTTGATCCAACGTCAGCTTCTGCAGTGCCGATACCATAGCCACCGCTGCCGGTACCGGGTTCAGGACATTACGCTGATAGGCCACATGCCCTTGCTTCCCCTTCACCGTAATAAATGTATTGATACTGCCCCGCCGACCAATATGCACACAGTCTCCCATTTCCAGTGGGTTTGTGGGTTCTCCTACCACACAGGCATCAATCTTTTCACCTTGTTTTTCCAGCCACTGCATCACCGGCTTGGTCCCGTTAATGGCTTCGTGTTCTTCATCGCCGGTAATGATAAAGCTAAAAGATCCTTTAAACGAGTCTTTATTCTTGGCTAACCAGGACGATACAGCAGCAATAAAACAGCCAATACCTGCCTTCATGTCGACAGTACCTCGCCCCCACAAAATCCCGTCTCGGATTTCTCCTTTATAGGGATCAATATCTCCCCAACGGTCACGATTGCCTTCAGGCACCACATCAGTATGGCCAGCAAAGGCTAGATTGGGTCCATCGGTTCCCAGACGAGCGTAAAGGTTGTCAACTTCATAGCTACCGGGTTCGTTGTGGAACGTCATGCGGTGACAGGTAAAACCCAGTTGTTCCAGGTGACGCTGGACAACGTCTAGGCCACCTTCACGGTCAGGGGTAACGCTGGGGCGGCGAATAAGCTCTTGAGTGACTGTGACGGGATTGAAGATGAGGGTCTCTAGAGAGGTACCAATGGTCATGGGAATTTTTAGAGAATCTTGTTTTGGGAGAGTAAAAGCTGAGAGAAACTGAATCTTGGAGTTAGAGTGATGTTTGCACGAGGAATCCCTTTACGTTGGCGAATTTAGTATTTAAAACATGGGCAATGAAACAAACGTTATTCAGGCCCCTGAAATCCCCCAGTTCTGAGGGACTTCGAGGTTATAATCTCCCACAAGCCTTTTGAAGGATTAATTTCTAAAGCCTCCAGAATTCGGGGTTTGGGGGCCTCCGAGAGACTTGCTATGTGACGAAATCATTCACCAGCAATATTTTCATAAGGGGCGGAAAACCCAAGACATATATTCATTATGAGAATTTTGTCCACATAAGTCCTCCAGTGCCTCTCCATAAATACTCTCAGCATTGTACAAAACCAACTAACCGTTTGCCGCCGTCTGCGCTGTCACAAAGTCCCGATACGCCTCAATCAAACGCATCGTTACTGGACCAAACGACTCAAACGGCTGCTCGTCAATCTGGCTAATCGACTCAATTTCACAGGTTGTCCCGGTCAAAAAGACCTCTTGGGCCTGGGTTAGCTCTTCTGGTTGAATGTGGCGCTCAAAGACGGGAATTTCCAGCTGCTTGGCAAGCTTAATAATGGTTTGGCGGGTAATGCCGTTTAAGAAACAGTCTGGAATGGGCGTATGGACGGCCCCATCTACAATCAAAAACACATTGGACGCTGTGGACTCGGCAATCAGTCCCCGATAGTCCAGCATGAGCGCATCATCAAACCCTTGCTCTACCGCCTCATGTTTACTCATAAAGCAGATGGGGTAAAGGCAGGCGGCTTTACTAACCGTAGGTGCCGTGGTTGGATCAGGCTTACGCCAGCTGATTTGGCTGGTGAGTTTTAAGGGTTGCTTAGTTTCGATATTAAATAAGGTCGTGGGAAATGCCCAAGCAGCAATGCCTAAACGGGTAGAAGTATCCGGTGCGTAGATGCGTAAGCGCTCACTACCCCGCCAAGCAAAATGACGGATGTAACCAACATCAATGGGATCTTTGGCTAGTAAGTCATGGGTGGCGGCGATCATGTCGTCCGTAGAATAAGACAGTTCAAAACCCAGGATCTTGGCGGACTGATGCAGGCGCTCAATATGTTCAGTTAATAAAAATGGTTGGCCATTGTAAATTCGAACGCCTTCGAAGACGCTACTGGCGTAGTGGAGACCATGGGTAAGAGGATGGATAGCGGCGTCTTTCCAGACAACGATTTCGCCGTTGAGCCACAGATATCCTTCCTTTTGGTCAAAAGGCAACAGAGACATGTGAAATTCCTATAGACAATACACATGTAGGTTGGGTTGCTTAAAACCCAACGTTTTCGGAAATATCGAGCTTTGTAAAACCCAACGTTTTCGGAAATATCGAGTAAAATTCAACATCTGCGGGAAAGTTGGGTTTCACGTGTTCAAACTAACCTACGTTAATCCCGCAACAGCTCGTTAATCGAAGTCTTGGACCGGGTCTTATCATCCACAGTCTTAACAATCACGTTGCAATATAGGCTCGGTCCAGGGGTACCGTCTGCCAGGGGCTTGCCGGGTAGTGCCCCAGGAACAACAACAGAATAAGGTGGAATCTCACCGTAGGTAATCTCGCCGGTGGCGCGGTTGACAATCTTAGTGGATTGACTCAGATATACACCGATGGCCAGTACCGCTCCTTCTCTGACGATCACACCTTCGGACACTTCACTTTGACCGCCGACAAAAACATTGTCTTCAATGATGACGGGGTTAGCCTGGAGGGGTTCTAAAACACCCCCAATGACGACACCTGCAGAGAGGTGGCAGTTTTGGCCGATTTGAGCGCAGGAACCGACCGTTACATAGCTGTCTACCATGGTGCCGCTGTCGACATATGCACCAATGTTGACAAAGCTGGGCATCAATACAACGTTATTGGCAACGTAGGACCCGCGCCGGACAACGCAGTTGGGCACGGCGCGAAAGCCTGCTTGGGCATAGTGCTCCTGGGTCCAGCCAGAAAACTTGGAGGGAACTTTGTCAAACCAGGGGGCATCGCCCATTTCGGCGTATTTTAGACCGCTGGAAATGACGGTGGAGTCGTTGAGACGGAAGGACATCAATACGGCCTTTTTGAGCCATTGGTTCACAACCCAATCGTTGCCTGATTTTTCACAAACCCGATACTGGCCACTATCCAGGCCGTTCACTACATATTCGATAGCATCGCGGGTTTCGCCTGATGTACTGGAATTGATCGAGCTGCGGTTTTCCCAGGCGGTGTCGATAATTCGGATCAGGTTCTGTGTGTCCATAGATTCTGTGCCCTTTGGGGTTGCTGTTTGCACTAAAGTAGGTCAACTAAAAAACGTCAATCTTTAGATGCTATCGCTAATAGGGACACTGGGAAATGGCAGATTGCCTGAGAGGATGGCGAGCCAGGTGTGGCTTAATCTTGCGGTGGAGATGAAGCAATGACAGCGATAGGTTTGATTGTGATTAAGCTTTGTGAGTAGGATGCCTGATTTTACTGTCCGCGCCAGATAAGCTTGAAAGCATAAATATGTGATGCTCTGGCAAGGGGAGTAGTTGTATGAATAGACAGTTTCTTAGGTGTCATAGAGCATTTGATCAGAAAAAACTCAGCATTGTGATGAAGATTATGTGGTCGTGATAGTTCTTTAGTGGTCTTTTGTACGGAGGTTCGTCTCTATTTAGGGGCATCTGTATAAAGCTCTTAGAAAACCACAAATCCATTGGTCTTAGTTGTTCAATAATGTGACGTCTTGGTAGCGTCTTCAGCCCCATGTCCAGCGATCTTCCCACCCCTAGCCGAGGGCAGCGTGCGCTCGCCGCTATTGTTGTTACTGATGCGGTTGGTTTTAGTGCCCGCATGTCGGTTGATGAAGAAAATACACTTCAGCTAATTCAGCGTGACTTAACGTTGATGGCGACCCGATGTCAGGACTTTGAGGGGCAGGTGCTGAAGTCCACTGGTGATGGCTTGCTGATGTATTTTGTCAGTGCTGTTCAAGCGGTGAGCTGCGCGATCGCAATCCAAAAATCCCTGACAGCCCAATCCAGGGATACGAATGACCTACCCCACCGCATTGGCATTCACATGGGAGACGTCTTTTTTAACAATTCAGACGTAATGGGCAACAGCGTTAATATTGCCGCTCGTCTCCAAACCCAGGCAAACCCAGGCGGTATTTGCCTATCCAAAATGATTTACGACCTGGTCAAGGTACGTTTGTCCCTTGATGCAGACTGTGCTGGTCCACTCCAGCTTAAAAATATTCAAGAACCGATTACGGCTTACCACATTAATGTCGCCGCTGGCTCAAAGCCTAAGACTGCGGCTCGATCCGCGTCAGGTCCTCAGAAAACAACCTCTAATCCAACATCCTCCCAAAAGCCTACCCCCGTACTGGCAGAAGGTACCAAAGTCGGAGGGCGCTACACCATTAAACGCATGTTGGGCCAGGGGGGATTTGGGTTTTCCTACCTGGTTGAAGACACCCAGCGCTTTGGCGAACTCTGTGTACTCAAGGAACTGCGCCCCCTGCAACAACAGGGCAAGCTCCTACAAAAGGCCATTGAGCTGTTTCAGCGTGAAGCGAAGACGTTACACAGCATTGACCATCCACAAATTCCTAAATTTATGGCCTGTTTTACCCAGGCCAAGCGGTTGTTTATTGTCCAGGAATATATCAACGGAGTTACCTATCTAAAACTGCTACAGCAGCGCAAAAAGCAGTCAAAGCTATTTAGTGAGACAGAAGTGACTGTCTGGATGGCCCATATGCTGCGGGTGCTGAACTATTTGCACAGTCTCAATATTATGCATCGTGATATTTCACCGGAGAATGTGATGTATTCTCGCGATCGCAACCTGCCCGTACTGATAGACTTTGGCCTGGTCAACAACACCATGTCAGATTCCTTATCAGAAAGCGTCACCCATAACGAAAACCTCCAAAAAGCAGTGACTGCCGTGGGCAAATTTGGCTATTCCCCACCGGAACAAATGTTTGGCAAATGTACGCCTTCTGGAGATCTGTATGCCCTAGGCGTGACGGCCCTAGTATTACTGACCGGCAAACATCCCCGTAACCTGATGGACCCCCATACGCTGAACATGGACTGGCAGCAGCATGCACAGATCAGCCCAGCCCTGGGAAAAATAATTGCCAAAATGACCCGGCAGCAGCCCCAGAATAGATTTCAGTCTGCCCAAGAGGTTTTTGAGCAACTCACACCGTTACTGCCTGTAAACTTTAGCAAAACCCTGAGCCAGGTACCCCCGCCACCCGCTGCCATTTCACCGGAGCAGACTGACCGCAGTTCTGGGCCAGACCCCTCCTTTATTGCCCAGTGTCGCGATGAACTGAGCCGCTGCATTGGTCCCATTGCTGACATGGTCATTGCAGAAACCCTGGAAGATTATCCCAGTGCAACTCCCCAGGAAATTGTTGAAATTTTAGCCGGGCAAATCTCAGATGCCGATCAGGCCACCGTCTTTTTGAGTCACATTTGTATCCCTGATGAGGCCATGGCCTCCAGTGACACCATGCCTGAGATTACTACCGTTCTGCAGCAACGTCAGCAAACACTCAAGCCTAACTTTATTGATCACTGCCGTGAGGTATTGGCCCAGTGCATTGGACCTATGGCCAGCATGATTATTGAGGATACACTGGGGGATTATCCAGATCTCAGCCCCCCGGCTTTTGTTGATCGGCTAGCCAGAGAGATTCCGGACGGAGAGAAAGCGCAGGAGTTTCGAAATGAGCTGCGCGATGAGATTAGTATCAAGTCAAAGTGAGGAGATGCTGGAGGGCGGTTCGCTATAGCCCCTGTACAGTCTTCGGGCTATGGGCGCAGCATTGATGTTCTGGGCGCACTGCTGTGCGCCCGTACGTCGTCTATCCGGCTCCCTGACTGCCTTTGCGTTTACGGCGATGTCGTTCTAGCCGCTGCATAGCCATTTGCAAACTTAGACGCATGCGGTTAAAGGAGTCGGTAAGGTTGCCAACTTCGTCATCGGACCATTTGATAAATTCGGCTTTGGTGTCGCCCGTACTGACGGCTTCTGCAGTAGCGGCCATGCGATTAATCGGACGGACAACGTAGCGTTTAAGCCAGAAGTTGACCAGGAAAATTGCGATCGCAAATACCCCTGTAAACACACCCAAGGTAATCAATAGGGATTGCTTAGCCGTATTAAAAACCGTTTGGGCCGGTACCGAAATAACCTGCGTACCGACAATTTCATTCAATTGCCAATTAAAGCCATGCTCACTGCCATAAAGAGAAACCATACTTTTAGGGGCTTGGTCTGGGGAGCCATGGCAGGTCAGACAGGCCTCCTGCTTAATTTGAATAGGGCGAGCAATATAAAACAGCTTGCCACCGGGGGCAGGTCTAAACCCATGCAACTCATCACGACTGGCATCACGTTGAAATGAACTGATCAGCGAAGTCTCAAAGTCATCAGCCTTGTCCTTAGGATTAGTCGGATCTAAAACCGCTTCCTTATAAAAAAAGTCTTCATAATTTTCATTAGACTGCAACGTTGCAAACACCCGATGGGCTGAATAGCTAGGGACAATTTCTGGCAAAAATACCGCTTCACTTTCCTCCTCCAGTTCAGGGCGCACCTCATCGACGGTATACTGCCGCACGGAATTCATTGTTTCCATCAGCATCAGCGCCTTATTAGTCAGTTCTGTTTGGGCCGTATAGTTGAGCAGCCTAGAGAGAGCCACACCACTCATCAGAATGCCGCCCATAAAAACGACCATCAGCATCAGCGTAAACTTTTGTCCGAGTTTTAGTTTCGAAAGCGTTCCCATAGCTCCAAGCAAAAGAGGTTTTATCAGATCAGCTGTAGAGGCGTACAGTTGTGCGCCTCTACAGCCTATTGCCCTGTATCTAACGTATCTATTTGGCCCACATTAAGACTGTGAGTCAAATCAATTGGCAATATTTCAATACAAACGCTTTTAGATCTTCAACCTCAGAGCCCGGTTTTCAGGTTTGATGCAGCGAAATTATGGAGTTGCTTGTGCTCAAAACCTTAGTGGCCAGGGAGATATTAGAATCCCCCTGGCTCGCTTTGAGTGAGGACAGACGAGCAATCTCAACTAATCAATACTTTTTTAGTAGGATTAGGGAAAATGCATAGCCTCGGTGTTAAACCATCCGAAATGTGCTGCTGTCCAGATTGAGATTACCTGAGCCACGAATAACTGCAATTAGCTCATCTTGTTGACCGGGACCATTGTCAATAAACAAGGCACGACCACTATCAACTCCCTGAGGGGATGAGCCTAACCGATAATTATGATCGTTGCTCAGCTGGATAATATCTCTCTCGCTCACCTTCAGATCGGTGATCAGCGCATAGTTCTTCGTTCCCAAAGAGTTAGCATTGCCATCGTCATATAGGGTACCTTTCTGATCACCCAAGACAAAGGTGTCGCGACCGCTGCCACCAGTCATCACATCTTTCTCAGCTGAACGTCGATGCCAGGCTCCTTTTAAGACATCGTTGCCGGTTCCACCGATCAGTCTGTCATTGCCCGGACCTCCCAACAACTGATCATTGTCAGCGCCACCAAGAATATAGTCATTACCGTAATGACCGATCAGCTTGTCATTACCTTGATCACCATAAATTTTGTCGTTACCTCCCTTCGCGTCGATAAAATCATTGCCTCCTTTACCACCGATACGCTGACTTTTGGAGCCGCCAATTAACCGATCCGCTCCATCGGTTCCACGAATCACAGAGTTGTTGCTTGGATTAGGACTCGGGTTGGGGTTGGGACTCGGATTCGGGTTTGGATTGGGATTGGGATTCGAGTTTTCAACAGTGCCCTTACCAAACACCTGTGTCCAATAGTGATTGTAGTTGGTGCTGCCAGTGTCATTTTCCAGATAATAATGGCCAATACCAATCTCGTTATAGTTGGGATTTAGCATGTTAGCTCGGTGACCGGAGCTATTCTTCCAACCATTGAAGACAGCTTGTGCAGAGCGCTGACCTGCAGCGATATTTTCACCAATAGTTCTAGATTCATAGCCTGCTTGTTGGGCACGGTCCCAGGGCTTGGAGCCATCTCTTCCTGTGTGGGAAAAGTAGTCCTGCCGTGCCATGTCTCTACTATGGTTGTCAGCGGCCCGTTCTAGGCTTTGATCCAGGAAGAGAGCCTTTAAACCGTTTTGCTGACGAAATTCATTAGTTAGTCTCAGAACTTCTTGTTCAAACGCTATATTCTGCATGTTCTCTATTGTTTAGGACTAGATTGCAAATGGCATTGATCCCCTTTGGAGCAGACAACATTTTTCAGGACGGTTTGAACTCAAATAGAGAGTTTAATTGGGCTCAAACTGCTCCCAACAATCAGTGTCTGTTTTGAAAAAGACCAAAGGGTTCTCTAGCTTTGAACACACGTGATCAGGTGAGTCATAGACGCGATCTCACCAGCACAGAAACTTCCTGCACTTGTCGTAGTAATGGATTAAGCGTCAATTGCTACAGGTAATCGAGAACTTAGGAATGAGGATTCAATTAGGTCCTATCTTTTGCCGTACAGACGTTCCATGGAACATCTCTGCAGACAACATTTTTGGATCTGATAAAATCCTGATCCCTTCCTCGCTGTCGGCATTCAATCGAATCAACAAGTTGTCTAGGCTCTAGCATCAGTTATGAGATTCAGCAAGTGATGTAATTGCAACAACTTTAATGCCGTATTTTCTTCTTAAGTGCGAGTTTTACACGTTCTCTGTGGCAGCTTGCACCTGTTTCCTGTTTGCATAATAAAAATCGAATTCGGCTATGTCAACAGTTCTAGATAATATGAACCATGTTATTTACTGGATAATTCTGCGATCAGTCTTGATGGTAAAGGGTTTTAATGGTTTTAAAAAGAATTCAAGAAGTTCCTGTGAGGACGATGGGGATGAGATTTCTGCGATAAAATAGCCTGTTTGTTTTTCTTGTCTTTAGCCCCTGTGACGATATGAATAGTGACACAGATAGGGATAAACGATTCATAACGTAAAAAATGAAGCAAGGGTCTCAGTATGGACGATAGCAATGTGTAGTCAACCCAAAGATAGGAAAACGACTTAGCAGATTACACACAGAGAAAAAACCTTCGTCTTTAAGGGAACTGGAAATCGAACATTATCGATTTTCTGAATTTTTCGAACGTAATTGCACCGTTTCGAATTTTCTTTCGTGATACACTTCCAAGTCCTGTAATAAATCGCGGCTCACCATAATCATACAGATCCAGTAGGATAGGGATGGAAGCAGGCTCTTGCAGGATTGAATGCACCGGAATTACAGGCAACTCGGGATGAGTTAGCCATGTCAGTCAGATGGGTAATGATGTAGGAACCCACTCTAGGCTCCAGGCTCTGCCTGGGAGCGAGGGGAGAGTACCAATATCATTTCCTGGGAGAAAAATAAATCTGAGTTTCGCGAATAGAACTGTGCATAATCTGTTCATGGTTCAAACTCAGCAAGCAGCTTAGTCAATTAGTGCTGGGCAACCGTTCAGCATTGCCTACTAAGCTGCTCAGCACAGGTTGATTTTTGGATACGGTTACCTCATATCACCGGAGCAATGGCTGGACTCTTCCTACACGCTTGATGAATTCCCATCCACCAACTCTGGCTGTGAAGAGTACTGGGAGGAAAACAGACCACTCGAAAACCAATATTGTTGTAGTAGTTGTCGAGGTCGTTCCTGTTGCGATTAGCAGAGCGGCAGTTGTCCGGATTGTTGTTCCAGGAACCGCCCCGCAGTCGGTGATGCCTGTCCCGTCGTAGGTTTCCTTTTTGATCACGAGTGATCTTAGGAAAAGGCTACAGGTCTAATTGTGCCGCAAAAGGTAGTGTGAGAAGTATTTGGTTTTGTAACTGCCAGGTATCACCATGGTTGAGATGAGCAAACCAGCTTTGCAATGATTGTTGAATCTGTTCCAGAGGCATGGTTTCACGTTGATAGGCGAGTTTTAGATCCTTTATTCGACGACGACCGCGCTTAAGATTGCTAGAACAGACTCGAATACGGTTAGGTAAGACTCTAAATCCAAGAAAGGTGGCACCTACTTTGGTTTCAAAGAGTTGACTTTTGATGGGATGAATTTTGAGTCGGAGGGTAGCGAGATAGGCTTCTATGTATTCTCTTGCGTCTTGTAAAAAAGCTTTGTCATCGCTGAATAGGGCAAAATCATCCACATAGCGAACATAGCGTTTAACGTGGAGGTTTTCTTTGATGAAATGGTCAAAGCCATTGAGGTAAACATTGGCAAAGAACTGACTGGTGAGGTTGCCAATAGGGAGACCTCGACGACGCATAGCGGGGGTAATCAGAGTGTCACCAGAGAAATAATTAATTACGGTTTCTTGTTCGTTGCTGCCGTCGATAATCGCATCGACTAACCGGAGGGTATCTTTGCACTTGATCTTGCGACGGATTAAGGTTTTGAGGATCTCAAGGTCAATTGATGGAAAGTATTTACGAATGTCGCACTGTAAAACGTAGCGACTGGAGCGAGAGAATTTAATAAATTTAGCCAGGGCACGATGGGTGCCAAAACCTACTCGATTGGCATAGGAGTCAGCAATAAAACTACGTTCAAATAGGGGACAAATGACAGTACAAAGGGCATGGTGAACCACTCGATCTCGATAGGGTGCGGCGGAAATCATGCGTGGTTTTGGATCGATAATTTTAAACGTTTTATACGCTCCAGGCTGATAGGTTTTAGTTGCTAATTCTGCCTGTAATTGGATAAGGTTATGTTCTAGATTGAAGTTAAATTCCAGAACATTTTCTCGGAATCGCTTGTCTTTTTCTGCTTTTCAAGCTGATAGTAATAAGTTTTCAAACTCAATGATGTGGGGCCAGAGATTTCCGTGGCGCTTCATGGTGTTTTACCTTTTGTTGTTTGATCCAGCCACCCAGCTCATTGCCAATGGCATCAAGTCTTTGACAGATATATCCGTAGCGTTGGGCATCCATTTGTTGAAAGTCGAGAAGCAGCCGAGTTTGATAGCGTAATATATCTAACTGACTGTTAAGATTTTCCAGACGAGTGAGTTTTTGGCGTTCGTAGCGTGCTTTAATTAGGTGTTCTAGAAAATCGTATAGGCCAGACGTCATTCGGTCACCTAGTAGGAATTTATGATTCTTTGGTAGTCGGTTGAGTATAGGCACATACCACTTAATTAGGTCGTAGGTTTTCTGAATAATTGGTAGTTCTTTCATGGAGGCAGTATAAATACCTTTTTCTAATTTTTATTTAAAAATCTCTGAAAACTTCAAAATTGCAAAAAAAATTTAAAGCGCTTCGCGCTAAAGAGGGAAAAGAAATTAGATCAAAGTGCAAGAGTGTAAAGCGCCAATATTATGTCCTGGGAGGAAAACAGACCACCCGAAAACCAATATCGTAGTAGAAGAGGTCGAGGTCGAGCCTGTAGCGATTAGCAGAGCGGCAGCCGACCGGATTGAAGTACCAGGAACCGCCCCGCAGTATTTTTATTTTGCCAGAAGATATCCATGCGCTTCCATCTTTAGGGGCATCTTTATAGGTGTCGTGCCAGTCATCTAAGCACCATTCCCATACGTTGCCATGCATGTCGTAAAGGCCAAATGAGTTTGCGATCGCAAAACTCCCTACCTTAGTGGTCTCTTTGCGATACTGCCCTTTTGGCCCATTGCCGTAAGTAGAACTACCCCTATAATTAGCTAAATCTGTTGTAATCGTGGGACCAAAATGGAACGGCGTTTTAGTTCCGGCCCGACATGCATATTCCCATTGAGCCTCGCTGGGTAGTTTATACTCCTTCTTTGTCTTTTTCGACAATCGCTTACAAAACTCTTCAGCATCTTCCCAACTAATTTGTTCGACTGGTCGCTTGGTTCCTTTAAATCTGGCCGGATCTCCTTTCAAATCACGATTAATCTTGTCAAGCTTTGCCACTGCCTGCCACTGCTCTTGGGTAACCGCAAACTTCCCCATCCAAAACTCAGGCACCGTCACCTGATGCTGTGGATACTCATCCTTGCTAGCATCTTTTTCTCCCTCAGCAGCCCCCATCATAAACGTGTTACCTGGTATCCGCACCATCTCTAGCTTGATTCCATCATCCAAATCTTCAGCAAAAAACTCTGCCTCTTTTTCCAGAGTTTCGATTACTTTACCGTTCTCATCCACCTGAATAGTTTCAAAGGAGAATTTGAGGTTTGGCTCATTTTGAGTTTGATATTCTTGAACAGATAAGTTGATCTGATTCTTAAGTTTCAGCCAAACATAATTCTGAAAGAGTTCAAGTTTGTTCCAAACCTGCCAAAAGCTTGAAAAGCTTTTATTTTGGAAAGAAAGAGTTGCCCCACCGACGATTGTAGGTGGTTCAAATCCCAAGATTTCCCGCTGATGGGGTAACTGTGACCAATCGCCTTCATCGGCCATCCATAACACTCTTACCCAACGATAGGTTCCATGGTTATCACTGCATATATCAGTGTCTAATACCTCAACGATATGGGTAACCCGAGCACGCTGATGTAGGATAATTAACTCATGTGCCGATGGAGTTTGAGCACCTTTACTACTTGCAGGCCAGAATAATTCAAATACTCTAGAGTCTACAGAGCCACCACTCTGTTTAATGCGCTGAAGTGTGTATGCCCACCCGTTTGGATCTTTGATATTTTTGAGGTAGAGAATTTTCGAAGTATCAGCAAGAGTCTTATAAGGTACTTCAGGTAGAGGATTTAAACTTTTTTCAAGCCTATGACCCAAAATCCCTACCTCTGCTGCCTGCACATCTTCATCTCGTAAATTTAGCAACCGCTTTAACTCTTCAAAATCTTCAATGATTTCACGGGAAAATGGGTAGGCTTCCTCTTTCTCAGCTTTCAATGCTTGAGTATAGGTTTCTAGATGATTTGCCCTTTCTTTGTAGGGCTTGAGAACTTCATCTAAAATCTTTTCTGCATCTGTATTTGAGACTTTAAATTGTGTCTGTTTCTGCTTCAAAGTGGCTTTCGCCGCATAATTTAAACGACCATTTCTCTCGTTGACTTTACGCTGTACTTCTTTTCGATAACGTTGTGCATTATCTACCTGCACCTTAGCAATAATAATTCCAGGTCCCTGTTCTTTATTAAACATGAGGGGTTCCATAGCAGGTGCCGCTGCTTTTACCTGGGTATACACATACTGATGTAAATCCCCAATGGCAATAAAGTTTTGTCCGTCCGGTGCTGCACCACCTGTTCTTAAGCCTTCTACTAAATAGCGGGTATACACCGACAAATCTTCACCTTCTTGTTCTAGGGCGTATTTCATTGATGTGGCAGCTGTCAGCACACACCAGCCCTTACCTCCCAAATAAGTTTCAACATCGACACTGCCATCATCCATAGCTAAAAAGCCATCAACAAACGCTCCAGCAAAGCAACAATCTAAAATGATGACTTTACGCCTAGTAGGGGAACTCTCAATCACATCTTTCAGAAAATCAGCAGACACTGCTGTTCCCATATTTGGACTACCGTTTCCAAAAAGCTGAGTTTGGGCAGTGGATAGATAAAATTTGCCAGACATCATATCCTTGATGCCGTGACCTGTGAAATAAAACAGCACCATGTCATGTTGAGTGAGGTTTTGGGTAAACACTTCACTAATGCGAGACCGCATTGTGAATAAATCCGGATTAATCAGCGGCACCACCTGATCAAAACCACCAATCTCAGGATTTTCCAGCAATTCTTGCATGGCACCCACACCATTAGCCGGACATCGCAACGGCTTTAGCCCATTGCCATACTCCCCAACACCAATCAGCAATGCAATCTTTCTAGCCATTCACCCAGCAGTCAGCACCTTCCAATTCTTTCAGCCCTCAACCAGCCAATTCCCCACTGTTTTGATTAACTATCCTGTAGTTTCTGCGCTGCTGCAACCAGTTTTTCAAGCGTCTCATCAAAGTTATCCGGGCGGACATTCTTCGCCCCAATGCTGGCTTTCTTCCCATCGACTTCCAGGGTAAATTCAATCGGTTTACCAGGCAGCCGTTCATAAGCATCCTGACACACCTGCTTAATCCCCTCAACAGTTATTTCTGCCGTCAAAACACTCCACAGCCAGTTAGCACCCATGCCCCCGTCGGGCACCTCCGGGTCTGCCACCCGCTGCACATCTTCCACCTCATCTAACGCCCGCAGTTCCTGAAACACCGTTTGGGTTAGCGTTTCCTGCTGCTCTTCGGGCATATCACTATCTGCCGCACGCCAGTCAATCGTCAGCAAAATCGTATCAGCCATAGCAGGGTATATTAGTTGCCACCGCAGTATTCTAGCTAAATCAACTGCTACAACTCAGATTTGTAGTATTGCCTTAATAGACTATCCACAGAAGGTCATTCAGCCAACCTCGGGAAATCAATCCGCATATAGCAGACAAGCTTGTATATCAGCTGCCTCTAAATCAGGAAAATCTTCTAAAATTTCGCTAGCAGTGCCCCCTTCTGCCAACGTTTCTAAAATATCCACCACCCGAATTCGCATACCTCGAATGCAAGGACGCCCCCCACATTTACCAGGCGTTTGAGTAATTCGTTCCAGCAAGGCTGCTCGATCCAACATCACAACCACCTCAACACGATCCGTACTCAACCTTATCCAAATTTAGTCATTGCCGCTGCTCTATCCAAGCAATAGCAACTAAAGTCAAGATGATGCATCAGTTTTACGCCACAATAGTAACGATCAACGGTAGTCATTATGATGGCAATTCCCGCTGGTTTTAGCCCTCAAGAATACCTGGCCCTGGAGCATGAAAACGCGATTCGCCACGAATATCGCCAGGGCTTAGTCTATGCCATGGCAAGCGGCAGCGATGACCATAGCCGCATTGCCATTAACTTTCTCACTGCCCTAAACTTGCACCTGCGCGATGGCACTTGCCAATTCTTCTCCGGTGACGTCAAAGTCAACTACGCCGACGACTTTTTCTATTACCCAGATGCCTTTGTTACTTGTAATCCACGAGACCGAGAAGATCGCTACGTCAAACGCTATCCCAAATTAATCACCGAAGTCTTATCCCCCTCCACCACAGACTTCGACCGAGGCGATAAATTCAAAGATTACGCTCTGCTAGCCTCCTTAGAAGAATACGTCTTGATTGACCAAGACATCATGCAAGTCGAATGCCGTTATCCCATAGACGATCAACGATGGGAAACCACCATTTATACTATCGGCGAACAAGTTACCCTCAAAAGCATTAACCTGGAGCTACCCATCGAAGAACTCTATCGGGGCACCAGCATTGCTTAGGTGTTTTCGTTAGAAGGCTACAACTGGCTGAAGATATCCCTTTGATGAATCATCTACGTCCCTTAGTTAGGCATAGTAGAGTTTCCGCGTGGAGGCGGCTCATGATGGTGGCGGAGCCACAGGGCTGGTGTGGGTTACCCAGGCAGAGCCTGGGAGCGAGGGCAGATTTGGGGGTTTGGGGGCCTGGGTAACTGGTAGCTTTTCTCCTAGGGATTTCTTTAACTTTAAAGTATTCGCCAAACTCCAAACGCTACAATAACTAACGCTGTAACCGCCACCAACCATGGCCGCTCAACCATCGGGGAAAAAATACCAGGGTCAATCCTCTCTGCTTTCCAAACAGCTGCTGGCCTTCTACCGACGGGTAAGCCAATCCACGTTAACCGTCGTCGATGTCGAAACCACTGGCTCTGTAGCCTATAAGTCCAACGTCATCGAAGTTTCCGTTATTAAAGCTAACCTGACTGACGGTATCCTCCAACAGGAAACGTCCCTGATTAACCCCACAGGTAAGGTGCCGCCATTTATTACTAAAATTACCGGCATTACCACCGCTATGGTTAGCAAGGCTCCCTACCCTGAGGAAATCTGGGCCGACTATGAACCCTTACTCCGTCAGGATGTGCTCACGGCTCATAATCTTGATTTTGACTACGGCTTTCTCCAATCGGAATACAAACGTCTTGATGTTCACTACTATCGTCCGCCCAGCCACCGTTTTTGCACTGTGCTGCTTTCCAGGCTAATGCTGGCGGATTTGCCCTCTCGTAGTCTGCCCAATCTCGTCAAACACTTTAATTTTGATGTGGGTACCTCTCATCGGGCTGAAGCGGATACTAAAGCTTGCTGGCTGTTGGCGGAGATTTTGTTAAGTCGTATCCAGCAAGAACCTGAGGAGAAAATCTTAGGGTTGTTTCGGCAACAGTGGATTCGTCTCCAGGATGCAGCGGCGATGTTTGGCAAACGCAAAAAAGACATCCTGGATTTGTTGATCAAAGCTGGCATAGAACATCGTCTGTCCAAGCGCCAGCAACAACCGTTGTTTCGCCGTGGTGATGTGGAGGATATCTTCTATGCTCAGCAGGGTGAGCAATTATCGGTTCTAGGCGAATCTTGAATTGTTAGGATACTCTCTCATAGATATTTAAACTAAAGCTGTCCAATTCCATGGTGCCCGTCAGCTCTTGTTGTTCTACGGTCTGATAATCTCTGCTTAAAAGGCGATCAATATCTTGGCGGATTTGCTCAGCTTCTGCGGCTGTGGGTGTTTTCCATACGGGTCTCCTGGATTCTAGCCAGAGAATTTGATCATATTCTGAATTGGTGATGACATTGTCTAACGCTTCAGGGAGTGTCGCAGCATCAGTGGCCAACAACTTTACAGGAGTATCGCTGGGGAAATAATAAACCAGTCGAAGAACATGGCCCCAGGCTTTGGAGTTCATGGCAATTAGGGTGGTATCTGAGGCCGTAGCAGCGTTGGCAATTTGCTGAAATACCTGGCGGTTGCGTCCCATCATATCGCCTACATTTAGACCAAGGTATAACACTAATATTGTGATTAAAACTGGTTTTTGCCAGGTATTGGATAGGTTGATTAACCAGGCGGTAATTAGTAACAACAGACCCGGCAAAATAAAAATTGCGCTGCGACCAAACCCCCAGGCCAACGTGGATTTTCCTGATAGGATATCAGATCCTAGCATTAGCAATAAGGGTAAACAGCCTAAGGTCAAAATAGTTAGTAGCAGCCCAGGAGACTCGTTGCGTAAGAGATGCCATAAATGCCAGATAATGGTTGCTAATAACAGGATTACCAGAAATCCCATGGTTAAAATAACAGCGGGGGATAAGCTGGTAGCCCAGTCTCCTACTGTGAGTTGAATGCCGAGTACTTCCAACACCCCCTGGGTATGTTTGGTGATGGTTTCTCCTAAGCTACTTTGGGTGGCGAAGCGTTTGAGGTCTACATTTCTGAGTTGCTGTGGGAGTCCCCAATAAAACCAGGGGGCGGCTAAGCCAACAGAACCAAGACCGCAAAGTCCATACTGCCACCAGCGTTTACGGTCTTGAATGAGAATGACACAGCCTAATGATAAAAACCATAGGGCTGACAGATAGTAAGTTAAAATCCCGGCGGCGATCGCAACGGTCAATAGCAGATACCATCCTAATCGCCCTCGCCGAGACAGGCGTTGATTGCAGAGCTGTAGGGTGGCCCAACCGCTGAGGGTAACCCACAAAATGGTGGGACAGTACATGCGCACATTAAGGGAGTGAAACCAAAAGAATGGGTTTAAGCCTAATAATGCGGCTAAGGTCAGACCGCCTCGATGGTTAAAGAGGGCTTTGCCCATGCCATAGGCTCCCAGGATTGCACCTAAACTTAGCAACAGGTTAAGGCTGCGCAGAGCGGCTTCTTGATTCCCGGTTATGGGTAGCCACAGGTACTGGGATAAAAAGAAAAGGGGAGGATGGGGTTCGCGACCGACCAGACCTTGTAATAAGGGTTTGACGGCTCTGATAAAGTCAGCTGGGCCGCTAAATGAGGGCAGCTGTAATAGCGTACTATAGTCCGCCAAGGCAATGGGGGTATCAGGCGGCTGGGTGTAGCTGAGCCGCTGGGTGGTGGATAATAATAACGATAGAACTTCGTCGTACCAAAGCTCCCGTACGCCCATGTAAGTGATGCGGATAAGGCATGCGATCGCAATCGCGATCATCAGAATCCGGTTAATTGGAATCCGTTGAATAAAATTTTTGACATTATTAGGAGTAGTCTCTGAGGACGTTGGTAGCTGTGACACAGGATGCCTCCTTAAAAGGGATACGGTTCACCGTTGATTTGCTGAGCTACAACCGGCTACTACCTCGGATTCTAATGCTTTGAAGAGGTGTTGCCTTAGGCTGAAGCCGTGATGCCTTCATCCTCATTATTCCGTCTCACGCTGTCAAACTTAACTACCATCATTGGAGTTAAGTTTATTAAGTCAGACCAGCTGCAATCGAGGCCCTAACGTGTTTTGACCAGGGCTATAAAGACTTTGAGCAAACAGATCATTCAGTGTTGCATCGGAGCTAATTTAATCCGTCCAGCGCTGTTTAATCACAGTTAGTTGTTGATATAAACCCTGGGTATCAGCCCAGCCTACAAATCCTGCAAAACGGCAGCGATTGGCGGCATCGGCTAGAAATATGTGATGAATGCCCAGGGGGTGACGCCAGGTACGCAGGGTAAACCCCTGGGAGAGTGTAGCCCAGACACGGGCCTGATGAAAGTCGCGCCGGTGAGCATCGGTCATGCCAGGAATAGCTTGTAGCTCAGTGATGATGGCGTCTTCGTAGGGATCCTGGTTCTGGTCCTGGACCAGTGGGTTGGGCAGGGTCTGCCAAAAAGTTTGAATCGCCGCAGTTACTTCGGGGTGGTCTTTGGTGTTGTCATGGCGGATGCCACTGAGCTGGGTGTAGCTGGCATGGCGAAACTGGGAGCACTGAATCGGGACGGTGCCATCGCTGCCACCGTCATAGTCGCTGGCAATAGTTTGCATAGGCACCTGGCGAGCCAAATGTTCTGCTATGGCGCGACGGTCGGTGCCCAGGTCTCTAGCAATGCCAATACCCCAGCGGTAGGGATCTAAAATTCGACCCAGATCGGCTCCGCCAACGGGGGAGCTAATTAAGCTGACAGCATCGATCCGCGTCCACCATTCTGGATGGCGCTGCAGTAGCTCTAACCAGATCAATCCACCCATGGAATGGCCAACAATACGCCAGGGGCGGTCTGGGTATTGATCACGGGTGGCGATCGCAATCTGTTCTACCTGTTCAATCAGGGGATCAATCCGCCACCAGGTCTTAATCAGTCCCAAATTTGGCGCAATGACCTCGGTTTTCGCCTCTGCTAGGGCCAGTCCTAACCGATGCATGCGACGGTTGGTATCGTGCCAGCCATGCTGGACAAATAGAACGTAAGGGCGAGTTGGGGTATGCACCATGGCGTCGGTTTATCCCGTAATGATTTTCAGTAAAACGACACATTTGCTTTGGGGTTAAGTATGCGCCAGTTGAGACAAACGATTTTCGTGATCACCCTGATCTTGACCTACTGATTACACTCATATTTCAGGCAACGTTCAGGTTGAATATCTGTCCCTGAGGTATGCTAGTTCCGGAGTGTATCTTTACACTTTCGTCACATTCATATTTCCTAAAGACTCCATTACTCGATCGCTGATCTTACTCGATGGTTTTGTTACACCGTTGGCCGGTTGTGACACTTACACCCGCTCTAAACTGAACCCATAGGTTCAACCCCATCAGCGACGCATCAATACCTCTGAGGACGTCTACGTGTTACGAACATTTATTGCCGACTTTAAAGTAGTTTTTGAACGGGACCCAGCTGCCCGTAACGCGCTGGAAGTTCTGTTTTGTTATCCAGGCCTCCATGCTTTACTGCTTTATCGCTTAGCCCATGGCCTATGGAACCTGGGTCTACCGTTTGTGCCAAGGTTTATATCCCACATCGCCCGACTGATTACGGGTATCGAAATCCATCCAGGAGCTACTGTTGGTCGCGGTGTATTTATCGACCATGGTATGGGTGTAGTCATTGGTGAAACGGCCATTGTGGGCGATTATTCATTGATTTATCAGGGAGTTACCCTGGGTGGTACCGGTAAAGAAACCGGTAAACGTCATCCCACTTTAGGCACTCAAGTTGTGGTTGGGGCTGGGGCCAAAGTGTTAGGCAATATTCAAATTGGTAACAATGTTCGAGTTGGCGCTGGGTCCGTTGTGCTGCGAGATGTGCCCTCGGACTGCACTGTAGTCGGGGTACCGGGTCGGGTTGTCCATCGTTCCAGCAGTCGACCAGGCCCACTGGAACATGGTCAGCTACCGGATTCCGAAGCGGTGGTCATTCGTACCCTGGTGGATCGAATCGAAACCCTGGAGCACCAACTTGCTCAGCTACAGAAGTCGTCAGTCGCCATGCAGCTATTGGCCAAGGAAGAAGAGCACGATGAAGGTGACTGTTGTCGGTTACAAGATCGGGCGATTGAAGAATTTTTAGATGGCTGCCCCCAACGTTAGCAGCCTGGGTCGGTTGGATTGCCGCTTAAGGATTGCCGCTTAAGGATTAACTTCCTGCAGTTGCCATTCACCCTCTGTCTGTTGATAAAGATATCGGTTTTGAGGATGGCCTCGTAGCTCCAAATGCTCTACTCGCTCAGGGGTGAGTAGCAGTACAGAGAAACTATCTGGAGGGTATGCTGTTGATGGCGTAGCAGATGGTTCAAAGGCTGCTTGACTGACCCGTGGCTCACCTGGGTGAGGCCAGTAAAACTGTTGGTGAGCATTTGCTGACATTGTTTGCCAAGCATTTAGACGAACGGCATCAGGATCATGAGCAGCGCTAATCAGCGTTATCCTACCGGCTATGCGAAACTGTTCACGGGTGACTGTAAAGTACCAGCAAATCTCTGTCCACGGGCAGGCTTGAATATGTTGGACTTTCTCGCTGCGACTATCGGTGACCATTTGTATTGCTTCATCAACAAATCCCCGAAAAACTACGGTACGATTAGAGGGTTTACCTGATTCATTGACAGTAGCTAGCTGTAGATAACGACAGTAGGCTTGGGCTCGATTGCGATGAAGGGCTCGCGCTAATGCTGGTCGCCATGGGGCTATTGTCATCGTTGGTTTGCTTAACTGTTGGTAAAGATTACGGCTATTGGCGGTTTGTTCTGTCTCAGAGTAGTCAGCAGAATGATCGATATTGAGGTAATCATTAATACATGTAGTCCCATGGACTTTAACAAAACATGTAACAAGTCAATAAAGCCGATAAACTGCTCGGTGGTCGGGTGCTTGATTTTCACAAACAATAGAGAAGATGCGTAAAGGAGATAGCCTGTAAGGCCATGACTGCCACTGTATTTCTCATGCTGGGGATAGTTTTCCTAGTTGTTGGTGCCGATTTTTTAGTAAGAGGTGCTTCCAACTTAGCAGCTATGGTAGGAATCTCCCCGTTGGTAATTGGTTTGACAGTGGTTGCGTTTGGTACCAGTGCGCCAGAACTTGCTGTGAGTTTGCACGCCACGTTTAACGATCAAGCCCAAATTGCTGTTGGCAATGTAGTGGGTAGCAATATTTGCAATGTGTTGCTGATTTTAGGGGTGTCTGCCCTGGTGGCTCCCTTGGTGGTGGCCCAGCAGTTAGTGCGCTTAGACGTTCCCATTATGATTGGGGTGTCTGGTCTGGTATTTATGTTTAGTATGGATGGCTCCATTGGGACATCCGACGGTGTGGTTTTGTTTCTAGGCGGGCTGACTTACACCCTGTTTCTGCTATTCCAAAGCCGCCGGGAGAAGAATCCTGAAGTGCAGGATGAATATGCTCAAGAGTACGGTCCTAAGGAGTTTTCCTGGCCCAAGGTGAGTATTGAAGTGCTGGCTTTCTTGGGCGGGATGGCCTGTTTGGTCATTGGGTCACAACTGTTGGTCAGGGGCGCGGTGACCATTGCTGAGTCCTTGGGGGTCAATCCTTTAATCATTGGTCTAACCATTGTGGCGTTTGGGACATCTTTGCCAGAGCTGGCAACGTCAATTGTGGCTAGTTTGCGCGGTGAGCGAGATATTGCTGTTGGCAATGTGGTAGGCAGCAACATTTTTAATATTTTGGTGGTTTTAGGGGTGACGAGTGCGTTAGCGCCTAATGGCATTGTCATTGAGCCATCGGTTTTGGCATTTGATATTCCGGTCATGCTGGGGGTGGCGATTATGTGCTTTCCCATTTGCTTTAACGACAATCTGGTGAGCCGTTGGGAAGGGTTGCTACTGGTGGTATATTACTTGGCTTACACGTTGTACCTGGTGATGAAATCAACTGAGCATGACAGTACGGTGTTGTTTGGTTCAGCCCTTAAGTATGTGATTGTGCCTTTGACCATCATTGGATTGATGGCAATTACGTTGCGATCGCGCCTGAGTGCATCTAGAACCAAAGAACTATAGATCATCACCCAGCGATTATTTCTGGCATGATGCCATTAGCCAGATAGTCAGCCAACGCGGGATTTAAACAGTGAGCCAGTTCCAGCGGATCCACACCAAGTATTGTGCGCTGTTTGTGGGCATATAAACCAGCGAGAGCATGCCACCAAACCGCTCCCATGGCCGCATCTGTGACCACTGTGGCCAGATTTGTTAATCCCTGCTGCGCTACTTGTTGTGCCATAACTCCCCCCATTAACCCAGTCAGGACATCACCGCTACCGCCTCGGGCTAGAGCTGGCGTGCTGTGGGGGTTTAGCCAGAGCTGGTGATTGTTGGCAATGGCAACCTTGGCTCCCTTCAACACCACTGTTGCCCCAGTAGTTTGAGCGGCCATGATCGCGCCATCATGGCCGCTAATTAAATCTGGAAACAAGCGTCTAAACTCACCGGGATGGGGGGTAATTACTGTTATCCCTTGACGGTTGGTGAGTTGGGCGGCAGTGATGCCGTTGAGACCGTCCGCATCCAACAACAGGGGAACTGGACTATTTAACACTGCGGTGAGCCAGCTGACCTGGGCCAGACCGGGACCACAGGCGATCGTATGATATCGGTCCCAGTCCAGGGGAGGTAAAGTCGCGATCGCACCAGCAGCGGTTTCCTCAGCGCCAATCACCAAGGCCCCTGGCAGCTGAGCAATTGCTAAAGACCGCAGACTGGCTGGTACCACCAAGGTCACCATGCCCACGCCGCTGGCCATGGCTCCATGCCCGCTCAACAGGGCAGCTCCCCCATACTGTCTCGAACCAGCAATCACCAGCAGCTGACCCACGGTGTACTTATGGGCTAAGGGGGGGCGTTTGAGCGGTAATGTTGGGAGTGCCTTTTCTGGGGTGAGTCGCTGGACGTCGGGCTCTAAACCCAGTACCGCTTCAATGTTAGTCAGAGGAATATCAAAATCAATCAAAACAGGATGCCCTAGATAGGGCTGGGCAGCTTCCTGCAGACAGGCTCGTTTCCACAGCCCCAGACACAGGGTAGTCTCAGCTCGAATCGCTGTTCCCAAAGCCTCACCGCTGTCGGTGTGAATACCCGACGGTAAATCAATACTGACAATTGGGATAGGGGATTGATTGAGCCGATCTATCACCTTGGCCAGTTCTCCCTCCAGGGGACGGCTGAGGCCAAAGCCAAACAAACCATCTAGGATGCGATCGCAAGCCAGTGACCCCAGGGGTGTTGCCAGCTCTGTCCATGTCTGGTACCAGGGAATACCGAGACTGCGGCAGTAGCGACCATGATCTGCCGTCAGTGGTTTGTAGCCTTCAAAGGGACTATAAATACTAACGTTGTAGCCGTGTAAATGGAGTTCACGGGCCACCACCAGCGCATCGCCGCCATTGTGGCCTGGCCCTGCTAAGACAATGACATTTTGCGACTGCGGCCAGTCTTTTAGCCAATAGTCTGCGATACGTCCAGCCACTTTTTCCATCAGGGCGGCCACTGGGAACCCGGCAGCAAAGATCTGGGCCTCGATGGCTTGCATTTGTTGGGCGGTGACACAAAAAGATTGCAGGATCTCTGGCTTGTCCATGGCTACGCTGTTGATGTCAGCTTTGACTGACGATTTGACTGAGTGATCCGGATTTCTACGGGGATTTCATCATGATTTTAGGGGGCTGCGACTGTATGGTTGGATAGGCAACTTGAAATATTCAGCTATTGCAACATCTGGGCGATAGCCCTAACCCTAATTCCATCGACAAAAGTAATCAGGAGCAATCACGGATTTGTGGATGGAGTGTTAGCCTAAGAATTGGCATTTTGATACATTTAGTCATCTATGGGTATATGGGTAAAGTTGTTGTAGGTTTGTCGGGAGGCGTAGATAGTTCGGTCGCTGCGGCCACACTGCATCAGCAGGGGCACGATGTCATTGGCCTCACCCTGTGGTTAATGAAAGGAAAAGGTCAATGCTGTTCTGAGGGGATGGTGGATGCTGCTCAGCTTTGTGAAGACCTAGATATTCCGTATCACGTGGTTGATACCCGTGAGCTGTTTGAAGAAAAAATTGTCAATTATTTGGTTGAGGGCTACAGCCAGGGGGTCACACCACTGCCTTGTTCTCAGTGCAATCGCAGTGTCAAATTTGGGCCGATGCTAGACTATGCCCGGCAAGAACTGGGAGCAGATGCGATCGCCACTGGTCACTACGCACGCATTCGCCATAACCCAGAAACCAACCGCTACGAACTGCGCCGGGCCGTTGACCGCAATAAAGATCAGTCCTACTTTCTCTACGATCTAACTCAAACCCAGCTAGGGGCGACCCAATTTCCCCTGGGAGAACAAACCAAAGTGCAGACCCGAGAAATCGCTGCACAGCTGGGTTTACATACGGCTGAAAAACCCGAGAGTCAAGATCTATGTTTGATTGAGCAACATGGCTCCATGCAAGCATTTCTAGATAAGTATTTAGCTCCTAAACCGGGCAATATCGTTGATACCAACGGTCAGGTTTTGGGTCAGCACACAGGTATTCATCACTACACCATCGGTCAGCGTAAAGGGTTGGGTATTGCCGCTCCAGCTCCCCTTTATGTAGTGGCTTTAGACGTTGCTCGCAATCAGGTGGTTGTGGGCGAACGAGACAGCGTTCATCAACCCTACTGTATTGCTGATCGGGTTAACTGGGTGTCAATTGAGGCCCCCGATGCTCCGATTGCGGTGTCAGTGCAAATCCGTTATCGCTCGCCAGCTGTAGCGGCGACGGTAGTTCCCCTGGCTGATGGCTCTGTCAAGCTAGTCTTTGCAGACCCTCAATTTGGGGTTTCTCCAGGACAGGCGGCAGTTTGGTACGACGATGACGAGCGGGTGCTCGGCGGCGGTCTGATTCGACCGTTTGCTCAATCTGATGAACGATAACGCAGTTTCTATAGAAGAAAAGAGGACGTTTTGACATTAATCAACGACGGGATTGCTCCCCACGGCGGTACGCTCATCGACCGTTTAGTATCCGAGGAGCAAAAAGCAGAATTTTTAAGCAAAGCTGACTTTTTACCCCAGGTCACCCTAGATGATCGGGCTCTGTCAGATTTAGTGATGATTGCTATCGGTGGTTTTAGCCCGCTGAACGGGTTTATGGGCCAGGCTGACTATGAGCCTGTGGTGACTGACATGCGTCTGGCTAGCGGGTTGCCCTGGGCAGTACCGGTAACGCTGTCTGTGTCAGAAGCAGTAGCCGCTCCTCTGAAGGAAGGTATGCTAGTGCGCTTGAATGACAAGACAGGCCGCTATGTTGGTGTCCTTGAGCTGACGGAGAAATACACCTACGACAAACAAAAAGAAGCGGTTAATGTTTATCGCACTGGTGAAGATAAACACCCTGGGGTCAAAGTGATTTACGAACAGGGTCCTGTGAATTTAGCCGGACCTGTCTGGCTGTTAGAGCGTGATCCCCATCCTCTGTTTCCTAACTACCAGATTGACCCTGCCGCCTCCCGCGCCATGTTCCGTGAGCGGGGCTGGAAAACCGTCGTTGGCTTCCAGACTCGTAATCCCATTCACCGGGCCCATGAATATATTCAAAAGTGTGCCTTAGAAACAGTGGATGGTCTGTTTTTGCATCCATTAGTAGGCGCAACTAAGAAAGACGACATCCCAGCTGATGTGCGGATGCGTTGTTATGAAATCATGATGGACCGCTATTTTCCTCAAGATCGAGTAATTTTGGCAATTAATCCATCGGCTATGCGCTACGCTGGTCCTCGCGAGGCAATTTTCCATGCTCTAATTCGGAAGAATTATGGCTGCACTCACTTTATTGTGGGGCGTGACCACGCTGGTGTAGGGGACTACTATGGCACCTACGATGCTCAGCATATTTTTGACCAGTTTGAGCCTGGTGAACTGGGGATTACACCGATGAAGTTTGAGCATGCTTTCTATTGCACCCGTACGGGGACAATGGCAACTAGTAAGACTAGCCCCAGCACCAAGGAAGAGCGTATCCACCTATCGGGTACTAAGGTGCGTGAAATGCTGCGTCGTGGCGAGCTACCCCCCCCGGAGTTCTCTCGTCCAGAAGTGGCTGCCGAGCTATCTAGAGCAATGCAAGTCCAAAGCTAATGCTAGTGGAGTAGTCAGGGAGTGAAGCGACGGGAGTTTTTGTCAGCGACGGGTGTCATTTTAGGAGCGTTTGGTCTCAGTCAGTCTCAGCTTCTGGGCTGGCAGCAAGCGTTGGCAGATCCGTCTCGTCGCAAATTTGCTTTACTGATTGGGATTAATCAATATCCGGGACGGGTGCTGGGAAAAGCACTCGATCCTTTGCAGGGCTGTGTGACCGATGTGCAGCTTCAACGTCAGTTGCTCATCCATCGTTTTGGGTTTGCGCCAAGGGATATGGTCACGCTGATTGATGCTCAAGCTACTCAGGCGGCGATTGTAGAATCGCTTTATCGGCTAACTCAAACAGCCACGGCTAATGATTGTGTGGTAGTTCACTTTAGTGGCTATGGTGGACAGCTGATACTTGGGGACAAACGCATCAAGACCTGGGTGCCTGTGGATGGGTATTTGCCAACCTTGGCTGAGCCGGTATCTAGGGATGTTCCGGTGTCCTGGGTAAAGCAAATTTTGGCTCGGTTGAAAACCAAACAGATATTTACAGTTGTAGACGTGGGCTACACTCAGCCCGATGCGCCGTTGTCCAGTGGCTATCGCTCCCGTGCTCGTGGGGATAGCCTGACAGTAGAAGGCATTCGTTTTCCGAACGTATCTACTGCGATCGCAACAGACTTAGATAAGTTGCAAACCGCAGCAGAACCAGCATTTTTCCCAGGGGATTTGCTGATGGCCGCCCGTGATGGTCAGCCAGTGATTGAGCGGCAATGGACTGACTTTGGGGCAGGTTTATTTACCTATGGTCTGACACGCTACTTATGGACGACCCAGCTGCCAGTTAAGCTTTCCGCAACGATGCGGGGGGCCCAGGAATCGATTTTGCCGCTGGTGCCTAATCAAACCCCGTACTGGACGACCCAAACCGCTGATGAGCACGCTGTCTATGGAGCGGCATCCTCACCCTGTTCGGATGCGGTGATCACATCCGTTGAGGGCCGTTCGGCCATGGTATGGCTGGGTGGCTTACCGGCGGATGTGGTGCAGTATGGCGAGCGATTTTTGTTTGCTCGACAGCTAGATGCAGACGAGCCATTGTTGGAGCTGCGATCGCAAAACGGTCTGTCCGGTCGGCTTAAACTAACGGATGATGCATCCTGGTCAGTGGGCCAGCCCCTCTATGAAGTTAACCGGGTGTTACCCAAAAACCTGCCCCTGGTCGTTTCTCTTGACTCAAACCTGGAAAGAATTGAGCGAGTAGATGCCACCAGCGCTCTGGCTGCCCTATCATTTGTGGACGCAACTGATGATATGCACCCAGCTGACTGCATTTTAGGCCAACCCGAGGTGGCCCCCACCGAGGCGGCAGAACCAGGGGCAATGCCAGTTGTCAAACAAGGCTATGGTCTCTTTACCCCCACCCATGCTCTGATCGTTGGCACCCTGGCCAAGCAAGATGAGGCGGTCAAAATGGCTGTGGGACGGCTATCGTCTAAGCTTCAGACAATGTTGGCGATGAAGCTGCTGCGCTTAAGCGAAAACCAGGCATCCTCTCGTGTGGCGGTGCGCCTCAATTTGTTGTTAGCCGGTGAAACTGAAAAACTGCTGCTGCAGCAAGAGACCCGACAAGCGGCAGACAAAGCCTCAAAAAGTCGTTTGGCTGAGGCGGTCAGTCGTCAAAATCGCCCCGTTGAATTTTCCAAAGGAGCGCGGCTGAAATACCAGGCCTTGAATTTTAGCGCGGAGCCGATGTATGTCATGTTGCTGGCGTTTGATGCTCGCGATCGGATGCTCGCCTTTTTCCCGCCTAATAACGGCCAACCCTACTCCCTGGATGCGCTGCAGACGGCTCTGACCATAGCGCCTGGAAAAGCAATCAATTTACCGACCCAAACCACCTGGGCTGTTGATGATCCTGAGGGGCGGGTGGAAGCCTACCTGGTATGCAGCACTCGCCCCCTCACCGCCTGCTGGCAAGAGCTGCTATCGATTGCGAATACCGCTAGCAATCAGCGGGTGACCCTAGGTGACAATGCGTTGGCACTGGTACAGGCATTGTTTGATGATTTGAATGCCGATGAGACAGACGATACTGATCCAGATAGCTACACCCTCAATACGACTCAGTGGGCGACAGTAGGGTGTCATTACAGTATTGTCTAGCAATTCACTGCCTAGAACAGTTTGTCAGGCTGCACCAGCTATCATTCAACACTCGCTTAACCGGCAATTTCCGCTTCGGCAGAGCCGCCCTCTGGAGTGCTCATTTCCTGATTGGAAAAGCTAAAGGCGCGAAAGTGCTTGGCTTGTTCCTCAATGCGGCTGGCAATGCGATCGCACACCAGGCTACACAGCTGAAAACTCAGATCGTCCGCCACCCGATAAAAAGAGGAGGTCCCCTCGGTACGCCGAGTTAAAATCCCCGCTTGCATCATCACCTTCAGGTGCTTAGAGACATTCGCCTGGCTGGTCTCAGTTACATCAACCAGTTCCTGGACACATTTTTCACCACTTCCTAGCAGATTTAAAATTTTAAGCCGCATAGGTTCGCTAAGAACGCTGAAATAATCGGCTACCTGCTGAATCACTTCAGCGGAGATATGTTCCATTGCGGAACCTCCAAGACCCTAAGGAGACAGACATCTCTGCTACATCAAAACCTGATGGGTATTGTAACAATATATTCATCAATGGCAATAGAGCGATGTAGTTTTTTACTAAAAAAATAAAATTAGGTCTGCATTGGCCCCACCTAATTGATTGACATTGATGCGATCGTCGTGTTGATCGTGAAGACAGATGTTTTTTATCCAAGTAGATAGATACGCTGCTCAAAGAATATGAAAGAAGTATAGGGTTTCGACATCAGCTTAAAACAACAGCGTTACGATAGGGACACTTTCAAGGTATTAGCCTGCTGTATTTTTCCTCGGAGATTACTTATAGAATCAATGTTTATTTCAACATTGAAAAAACTCATTAGGGTCAATCCCTTATAGTTGATTTCACTAATCTGTATGATATCTACGTAGTGATATAGAGCCGAATTTTAGTTTGTTGACATAATTTTGAAGCTTGTCAGAAGCATGAATACAGCGCTATTACATCAGCCACTAATACTGGTTTTATCATTAAGGAATTAGCCACTCTTTGGGCCAGTGCTAAGCTTTCTAAGCTTTTAAGAAGGCATTGCTTTGATGATATTTCTCTTTAAATAAAGATACTTTTAAGTAACCTATGTTCACTATTGTTTACAACAATGTTTAGTTGGTGAGTGTTGTTAACACGTATTTTGTAGCCAGCGCGGCCACTTCCAGTTAGTGCCTGTAAAAATGTTTAGTAGCTATGGTTAACGTCTCCTCAGCGTTAGAGTATCAAAGTGTACCGCATCATGTTTTCGAGCAGATACGGAAGAATTTCTTTTGTTTATTATCAGGAGAAATATCCCATCTATCTGAGCAAGATTTTGTCAAAGCTCAACTACCTATAGAGGCTGAGATTACAAAATTCACGCTGCTTTCGACAGACAAGGTGAATTTGCTCCTGTTGGCTAAGCCCGACGGCGAGTGTCGCTATCTAGTTTGCTTGTGTTCCAATCCGATAGTAATTGAACAATTTTTGTCTACATCCTGGCTGGCCAAGGGATTACATCGTCGTAGCAAGGCCGTTCGGAAACAGCTGCAGCAACGGTTGCAGCAAGCGGCTGAGGTTTCCCAACCACTTGCGATAGAGGGACAAGCGCTGCTCAAATTTGCCCATCAGCTGATATTAGAAGCCAGTGATTTAGAGCAGTTTTCTGGAGCTAAACCCCTATCGTCGGCTGCTATTTTGCAGCATGTTGTGAGTCGCTTACAACATGCTGAACCGCTGACCTCTCTGATTCAGTTGACGCTCAATGAGGCTTGCGAATGGCTAGGTCTCGATCGGTTGTTTATTTATCAGGTGGTCAATCCTCCTCCCCGTTCTGAGCACTTGGAACACCCGTCTGACGATGCGGAAGATGTTTCTCCTTGCATCACCTATGAAGCCCGTAGCCATTCATCTATAGAATCTGTTCTCTATCGCTCTGATGCCGACTGCTTTGTTCAGGCGAAGGTCCATCAGCGCTATGGGCAAAAAACTCAAAAAAAACAGTATTACGCGATTGAAAATATAGCTCAGCACTATCAACATCATCCCTGTATGGGAACACAGCTCAAGCAAGCTAATGTTGGGTCTCAGTTACTGGTGCCCATATGGCTGGAGGATACGCTATGGGGATTGTTGATTGGGCATCACTGTATTGACAATATCGATCGTGATGACCTGGAGTTAGCCGACACGTCTGAGCATTTTCGCAGCTGGCAAGCTGGGGAAGGAAATTTCCTAGTTCAAATCGCTGATTTACTGGCCCTGGCCATTCGTCAAGCCGATTTACAGCAGCAGCTACAGTATCAAAAGCTGATGCTTAAGGCCCAGGTTGAGGACCGTACGCAGAGCCTTAAGGATGCTCTCATGGCGGCTGAGGCTGCGAATAAAACAAAGAGTGAGTTTTTGGCAACCATGAGCCATGAACTACGAACGCCGTTGACCTATATTATCGGCATGTCGGCGACGTTATTACGCTGGTCTTTTGGGGATTTAAGTCCCCGTCAGCGGGATTATCTCAACACTATCCACAGCAGCGGAGAGCAACTATTAGACATCATTAACGACATTCTAGAAGTGGCCAAAATTGAAGCAGGCCGTACTGTTCTTGAAATTAATGATTTTTCATTGTCCAACCTGGCTCGCAGTAGCCTAGAGAGCTTTCGGCAGGAGGCTCAGGCTAAAGGAGTTGATTTACGAATAAATTTACGGTTGTCCGGTGCTGAAGATGATTTTCGAGCTGATCCGCGCCGAATACGTCAGATTTTAGCTAATTTATTAAGTAATGCTGTCAAATTTACCAATGCGAATGGTCGCATTAGTTTACGAGTTTGGCGCGATCCGCAGAATGTCATGTTTCAGGTGGAGGATACTGGTATTGGTATTCCTGAAGCCCAGCAAGCGGTTTTATTTGAGACATTTAAGCAATTAGAGGCGGCTCGTCAACGTCAGTATTCTGGTGCGGGTTTAGGCTTAGCCCTCACTAAACAGCTAGTTGAATTGCACAATGGCTCGATTCAGGTGGTCTCTACACCGGGTAAAGGTTCTATGTTTACGGTCCGGATTCCCCTGCAGCAGCCCGATGGTATCATCACTCCCGGTCAGAGTATTGAACCGACCACTGGTCGGATTATTTTGTTGGAAGATGATGAAACCAGTGCCAGCTTAATCTGCGACTTGTTGACGGCGGCTAACTATCAGGTCATTTGGGTGATCGAGGGCTCGCGCATCGTACACCAGGTGGAGATACTCCAGCCGGTGGCCATTATTCTGAATCATCACTTGGTCAGCGGCAATAGTCATTACATTGTGGATGATTTAAAGCGCTATGTAGCGACCTCTGGCATTAAGGTGATTTCGCTGATGGATGCTGGGGATATGGCAACTGACGGTGGGCTATCTGAGGATATGTCCATGGATGGTTTTGATGATTACCTGGTAAAACCTATTCATCCGCCTACGCTGCTCAATAAAATTCAATCGCTGTCCATAGGATAAGTCGGTAAGCTGAACTGGCATGGCTCTGGGCCTAGGGTGTGGAAGGCCAGGTAAACTGTCTATAGTGTTGGCCCTCAAGCTAGAGATATTCCCTCGTGTCGCTGAAGCGGGGGCATGTAAATATCCTTGGTGCATCGGGGTGTTTGCTAAATCAAGCTGTTCAGGGGCTGTTAGAGCCGATGCTAGGCAAGGTTCTTAAGGAACGTTATCAATTAATTAGAGTGCTGGGGTCAGGGGGCTTCGGTCAAACCTATGTGGCCAGAGACTTGTTTCAGGCGCAGACACCTGAGTGTGTGGTGAAACAGCTAAAGCCAGCCAGCAGCGATGTCACTTTTCTCAAGGTGGCTCGACGACTATTTGAGACAGAGGTGTCTACCCTCAGGCGTTTAGGCACCCATAGCTGTATTCCGAAACTGCTGGATTCGTTTGAAGAGCAGCAGGAGTTTTATCTGGTTCAAGAGTTAATTGATGGGGAGTCGCTGGGGGATGAAATTCGTCGTACGGGTCGCCTCAGTGAAGCGCAGGTCATTACGCTGTTGCACGAGGTTTTAAGTATTCTGCAATTTGTCCATGAAAATCGAGTGATCCACCGCGATCTCAAACCGGATAATCTGATTCGACGCAAACAAGATGGCAAACTGTGTCTGATTGATTTTGGGGCGGTGAAGGAAATTCGTACTCAGCTGGTCAATAGTGAGTTAAGTGGTCTAACGGTGGGGGTAGGTACCCAGGGCTATACCCCTAGCGAACAGCTGGCGGGTAAGCCGCGTTTAAGTAGTGATATTTTTGCCTTGGGGATGACGGCAATTCATGGTTTGACGGGACGACCCCCCACCGATCTGCCTGAGGATATGTCTTCTTTGGACCTGCGTTGGGAGGAGTATGTCAATGTGAGTCCTGGGCTGCAGTATTTGCTGAAAAAGATGGTGCGTCATTATTTCTATCAGCGCTATCAATCTGTTACTGAAGTCCTGCATGATTTGGGCCATTTAGATGAGCTGGCCGAAAAGGCCGATCATCCGACTATGGCTGAGACGTTTTTGCCCCAGGCCACGGTATGGCAGCCCACGCGTAAGGAGAGTATTCGAGCGGTTGCGATCGCAACTGCCCTGGCCAGCAGCCTGGTGCTAGGGGTGCGTCAGCTGGGTATATTGATGCCCCTGGAATTGTGGGTATACGACAGCCTGGTTGCCTATCAACGTGACCTTGGCCCCGATCCTCGCATTCTCTTAGTGGGCATTACCGAACAGGATCTAAACAACCAGCAACGTGAAAGTCCCTCGGATCAATCAATTGCCGACGCGATTGACAGGATTCAACGCCATCATCCCACCACCATCGGCTTAGATCTGCATCGTAATATTCCTCAGGGGGAGGGGCGGGCCGCTCTGGCCCGCAGCCTAGCTGCAGACAATATCATTGGCATTACTAAACTAGGTGACTTTGAAGGCGAGAGGATTCCACCGCCGCCAGAGCTAAATCCTGCACAGGTTGGGTTTAATGACATCCCGCTTGATGGGGACGATAAAATTCGTCGTAATCTCTTTTTTGCCAGTCTGGAAAATGAAACGGGAGAAAATTACACATCGTTTGGACTGCTGGTAGCACTGCATTATCTCTACAATCAGCACGGTTTCGTTTCTGCGGAAAGTGAAGTGGAGCCCAACGTGATGACCATCGGTGACGTGCCCTTTAGACCGATGAATAATACCTTTGGCGGCTATCAGTCGGTCGATGCCGCAGGATATCAAATCCCGCTGACCTTTCGCTCCCCGACAAATATTGTCCAGCGAGTCTCGCTGACTGATGTTTTAACTGGCTCGGTTGATCCTGAACTCATTACCGATAAGATTGTGCTGATTGGCAATACTGCCTATATCAGTACCGATAAGTTTTTTACCCCCTATACTCTGCGTGGCGATAGCTATCAGATGTCTGGTGTAGAAGTACATCTGCATATGGTGAGCCAATTTCTCGGCGCTGTTTTAGATGACTATCCGCTGCCGTGGGCCTGGCCCGATAGTCTGGAAATTGCCTGGATTATTGGCTGGGCCAGCGGGGGTAGTCTGCTGACCTGGCAGCTACGCCGCCAGCGCTACTGGGTAATGGCCTGGGGGGTGGGCGTGGTTGCGATCGCAGGCACTACCGTACTGCTCTTTTTTACCAATGCCTGGGTTCCCCTGGCAGCTCCCCTGGCGGGCTTTACCTTAGCCAGCGGTAGCCTCGTGCTTTATCGCCGCTATCGTCAGCAGCCCCTTAGGCTCTAATCTGCGTTAGGATCAGACCAAAGCTGTAATCGACTTTCTGAGCAAAAACTATGGTGGAGAAAATTCAAAAAACAGATGCAGAATGGCAAGCACAGCTTACCCCAGAGCAGTATCAGGTAACTCGCAAACACGGTACTGAGCGAGCGTTTACCGGTAAATACCACGACAACAAAGCAGCCGGTATCTACAACTGTATTTGCTGTGGTTCAGAACTCTTTTCCTCGGAGACCAAATTCGATTCCGGGACTGGTTGGCCCAGCTTTTGGGCACCAAGCAAATCAGAAAACGTGGCGACTAAGCGTGATTTTAGCCACTTTATGATTCGCACTGAAGTCCTCTGTGCTGTATGCGATGCTCACCTGGGACATGTTTTCCCCGATGGTCCCCAGCCCACGGGTCAGCGATACTGCATGAACTCGGCAGCGCTTGATTTTGTCCCTAAAGCAAACGCTTAAGACTTTCCCCCCTATGGACCTATCAGTAAAATGCTGTGGCCAGGGCATGCCCGTGCTATGTCTCCATGGTCATCCCGGCACAGGGCGCTGCATGTCAGTATTTACTGAATTTCTCTCATCTCATTTTCAGACGATTGCCCCCGATTTGCGAGGCTATGGCCGCAGCCAGGTCACCGCATCCTTCGGCATGGAACAACACCTGGAGGATCTATCGACGTTGCTTAATTCTTTAGACCAGCCCTGTTTGTTACTGGGTTGGTCTTTGGGGGGGATCTTGGCAATGGAGCTGGCCCTGCGCTATCCCCAACGCATAGCTGGTCTCATGTTAGTTAGTACAGCAGCGAGACCTGTGGGGTGTCACCCGGCTATTAGCTGGCAAGATAACCTGTTAACAGGAATTGCTGGGGTCATCAACTGGCTAGTGCCTGGTTGGTCGTGGAATATTTCCACCTTTGGCCAGCGCTCTCTGTTTCGCTATTTGATCTCTCAGCACAGTGCACCTACCTATCGTCGCATTGCCCAGGAGGGAACACCCGCTTTTTTACAAACATCTAAGTTCGCAAACCAGGCCCTAAGTAGAGCCCTAAAAAAAGGATATAACCGTTTAGGAGACCTGCATCAGATCCAACAACCCTGTCTGATGTTGGCGGCGGCTAATGATGTCCATATTACGCCGACATCCAGTCAAGAAACGGCGGCGGCTTTGCCCAATTGTGAGTGGCATTTATATAAAGGTGTTGCCCATTTAATGCCTTGGGAAATTGGCCCCAAGCTGTGTGATGACCTAGGGGTTTGGTTACGAAGTCATCAATTTCTGCCACCTGAGCCTTAAATCAGTTACTCAAGGGAAGTAGAAGCCCATGGAGCCTGCCAAAGTCACGTAGCGACTACATTCTTTTGTCCTTTGCCCTAACGACAAACGGTGTCTGGTCATTTTGCCAGACACCGTTTGTAGAAATTCTATTAAGCACCGTTCTGTTGGTGTCGCCCTAATCCGTTAACAATTAGTTGTTATAAACAGGGGTAACGTTGCTAGGCTCAGTATATTCCACAGTTAGATGGGCAGGCTCTGCGCAGCATTTGATGGTGACGTCAATCTGTTGAGCTCCTTCCTGTTCGAGGTCTTCAATGTAGCCTCCCTGATACTGAATTGCCTCACTTTCTGTACTGAATGGGCCAAAGTAATAAAGGCAGCGAGGCTGAGCAGTGGAAATTTCGACCCACCAAGGTTTGGAAAATGAGCTGAAAAGATTACTCAAAAAGCTTTTCATAAAATCTGTACCTGTTTGTTGTTAAAAATTCAGCTTACGAGCCGCCTGAAATTGGGCCTTATAACATTTATACAGTGTGATTTTGATCCCCGCCAAGACTAATCGTCGGTAATTTTTCTAACCACCGCTGCCGATAAATTTCATACAACACCATGCCTGTGGCTACTGAGGCATTGAGACTGGGGGTTTTACCAGCGAGTGGAATAGATACTAAGACATCACAAAGATTCTGAATCGATAGGCTCAGCCCAGCACCCTCAGCGCCGATGGCAAGGACGATGGGGCGATCAAACTGAGTAGTATGAACAGATTGTCCCACTTCAGAGGCTGTGCCATAGACCCAAAAGCCGTCCTCCTTAAGTTGTTCTAAGGCTCGTCCTAGGTTGACCACCCGCGCCACGGGTAATGTCTCCAGGGCTCCGGCAGCAACTTTGGCAACCGTCGGGGTAATGCCCACAGCTCGACGCTGAGGGATCACAACGCCTTGGGCTCCCAGGGCTTCAGCTGTGCGAATAATGGCTCCCAAGTTATGGGGATCGGTGATGCTGTCAGCGGCAATAATGACTGGCTGACGACAGGCGGCTTTGGCTTGGGTGATGAGCTCGGCGAGTTCGACATACTCATGGGCAGCAATTTGGGCCACAATGCCTTGATGATTGGCTCCCTGGGTTAGCTGGTTAAGCCGTTGTGTATCGACTTCGTCAATGACAGCACCGTTGGCTTTGGCATCTAAAATGAGCGGTCGAAACCGGGCATCAAATACAAGCCGAGAATTAACCCACAGACGATTAATGGGGCGTTGATTTGCGATCGCAGCCTCCACTGAGTGACGTCCATAGACTAGATCGGGCCGGTCCTCCTGGGGCGTCCCTTCAGGCTGTTGAGGAATTGGGCGACTAAAGTCCTTTGGTCGCCGTTTCTTAAAGGATTTTCTCGGCGTTTGCTTAAAGGAAGGTTTAGCATGCCCTTTCCGTTGAGGACGAGATTTTCCTTTAGCCAGACGAGGCCGATCGGAGGAAGGTTTAACCATGGGTCAGGAGTGTAAGCGGAGTCACATCATACCGCTTAGTTGTTGTCTGGAGGGTAGCTTCCCAGAGTATGTTTAAGGATATAAAGTGGGGATCAATTTTCATGGATGTGGAGCCTGTTTGACCAACAAACTAACCCTCAGCAGGAAAACTGATCATCGTTAGCAGCTCGTGTAGCCGAGCCTGGTCAGTGATGTAGAGATAGCCAACCAGCGTCTCAAACGCAGTTGCCTGACGATAGATCTTGGCTGATAGACGTCTGGGGGACTTAGACGTTGCGTTGCGTCCCCGTCGCACTACATCAGCTTCTGCATCGTTTAAATGGGGCAGCAATTCTTTAAGGTAATCAGCCTGCTGCTCAGCTTTTACCTGGCTTACCACCTGCTGATGAAATACCTGGATACGCTGAGGCGGCCACAAAAACTGCATACGGACATAGAGTTCGAATACAGCATCACCGATATAGGCCAATGCCACTGGTGAAATAGATT
This sequence comes from Leptolyngbya sp. Heron Island J, assembly GCF_000482245.1. GTDB lineage: Bacteria > Cyanobacteriota > Cyanobacteriia > Phormidesmidales > Phormidesmidaceae > Leptothoe. The sequence goes on from NZ_AWNH01000040.1 coordinate 40,756, forward strand.
GTACCTGCTGGGGCTGAAGTTGATCAGGCGAGACTACCTCAGGTAGTTGGCTAGGGGCAGGTAGCCGAACACCCATTCCACTAGGACAATTTTCCATCAAGGCCTCCCGTGCTTAAACACACTAATGAGTCAGCACGCCATTGGCTGATGGCGTTCCCAGTCCAGCCCACGGTTGCAATCAAGAATCTTTGAGATTCTCAAGGGCGGCTTCAACAGTGGGCTGGAGCGAGAGAAACTTCTCTAAACGGACAAGTTTGACCGTCTGGGTGACTCGAGCATTGGTTACCACCTGAACACTGCCGCTTTCACCCTTGGCTTTTTTCACCAGCTGCACTAGCGCACCTAGCCCTGAACTGTCGACAAAATCAATTGCCGACAGATCAAGAATGATATGGGTGGGGCCTTCTTCGATATACCGATTCAAAACCTTACGGAAAGTAGGCTCTGAAAACGCATCGAGTAGTCCAGTGAGGCGAAATATTTGACATTTCCCCCTAACATCACGGGTGCCTCTTAAACTTACGGTTAGGGTCAGCGACTCAGCGATAATAACCTCCTAAAGGTATTAAATACGGCAAAATTAAACGTCTAATTTTAGGTCAGGATTCTATTGACTGCAAGAAAATTAAGTGAAACGTAAATGGGCTTATCCAGGGTTCATCGAGGACTAATCTGGGGCGTTTCCGTCACTTAATGGCCACTTAATAGAAAATATAGATTACCCTACCTTATTACTCCGATGATCACGCATCAGAGTGACAAATTTTTCAAACAAGTAATCTGCGTCATGGGGCCCAGGACTCGCTTCAGGATGGTATTGCACTGAAAAGATCGGTAAAGTTTTATGCTTTAGGCCGGCTACAGTGCGATCGTTGAGATTGAAATGAGTCACTTCAACCTCCGTGGATGGAATTGTATCAGCGTCAATGGCAAAACCGTGATTTTGGCTGGTAATTTCTACCTGCTGAGTGAGGCCACAGGGTTGATTAAGACCCCGATGGCCAAATTTGAGCTTAAAGGTTTTGGCCCCAAAAGATAGACCGAGAATCTGATGGCCCATACAAATACCAAATGTGGGAATCTGACTATCTAACAAGGCTTTGACCAGGTCGGGAGCTGACTCCACTGCAGCTGGATCGCCGGGACCGTTGGATAGAAAAATGCCGTCGGGCTGGTAGTTAAGAATGTCTTCAGGAGATGTGTCAATCGGTACTACAACCACACGGCAGCCATAGCTGGCTAAGCGCCTCAGAATATTGCGTTTGATGCCAAAGTCAATGGCGACTACGGTGAGGAGGGCAGCCGTCTCCGGCGGGGCGCTCAGCGTCGCGGCAAACTCCCAGGGGGGCTTGGTGGTTTCTCTCCATTCGTAAACCGTAGGCGTACTGACATCTTTAACCAGGTTTAGCCCTTCCATGCTGGGGATAAGCTCTAACTGCTGCCGCAGCTGATCGGGATCAAGGATTTCGCTGGAAATCGCCCCGTTCATGGCACCAGCCGTCCGCAGTTTACGGGTTAAGGCGCGGGTATCAATGCCGTAAATGCCTGGAATATTGTGCTGTTTGAGATAGTCGGGTAAGGAGGTCGTAGAGCGCCAGTTGCTGGGACGCTCACAAATGTTTTTTGCGATCGCGCCATTCACCTGGGGGGCTGCCGATTCCTCATCCTCAGCATTGATCCCAGTATTCCCCAGCTCTGGATACGTAAATGTGACAATCTGACCGCGATAGCTAGGGTCAGTCAACACCTCCTGGTATCCTGTCATGCCAGTGTTAAAAACAATTTCACCCACTACGGTACCCGTGGCCCCAAAGGACCAGCCCCGAAAAACGGACCCGTCGGCCAATACCAATAACGCAGGCTGGGAGCTAGTGGAAAAAATAGACATGGGTTACAACAGGAAAATAAACGCAGCATCTCCCCACATAGAACACAGTGAAACATCATGGGGGCCGGTACTATCCTAGAGGCCATGGGTAACTTTTGAACAATGCTTGAGAAAAAACGAATTAGATTTATTCAAGTTCTTTGTCTGGGGACCCTGACCGCCTGTCAGGCGGTGCCGATGTCATCGAACAGCCAGGAGCGCTTAGAATCGCGACCGACGGAAGTAAATGCAGCCGTGGTTGAATCTGATGCTGAGGCAGACGGGGCTGTCGCTAATGAGTCTGCTGAAGCCGCATCGGAGGAGGCCACCAGCGCCTTAAATGCTTACCAAGAAGCGATTAATCTGGCCTCCGGGGCGTTTACCCTGGGGCAGCAAGCGACCTCCCCCGATGATTGGGACCTAATTGTCGGTCGTTGGGAGCAGGCGATCCAAAAACTCAAAGCTGTACCAACGGATGATCAAAACTATGCGGTGGCCCAGACCAAACTCAGAGACTATGAGCGTAACCTGGCCCAGGCTAAACAGCGACTGACTGGTCTCAAACAGCCCCCTGCGGAGATTGCCCTCAATAGAACTGCGCCTATTGCTAGCGGCAGCCAGGCCGCGACTACCCTACCGGTCACCAGCAACCGCGTTCCTATTATCGAGCGCCGTGGTGGTACCCCAGTGATTGAAGTCACCTTTAATGGCAGACGCTATCCCATGATTTTAGATACAGGCGCTAGCCATACCCATATCACTCGCTCCATGGCCAATGAGTTGGGAGTCCAGGTGGTAGGTCAGACGTCGGTTGCTACCGCTAGCAGCAGTCAGGCGGTTGTGGATGTGGGTTATGTGAACGCCATTCAGGTGGGTGGCATCACTCGAGATAATTTGCCGGTCAGTATTGGTGATGCCGTTCCTATTGGCCTTTTAGGGAATGATGTCTATAAAAATTTTGATGTTATTTTGCAAGCCAACACTGTGGAATTTCGTCCTCGCTAATCGGTTTGGAGCCGTTAGGGTGGTGATTATGAGGCCAGCGACGGCAATGCCGTTGGCGAGACTATTACTTATTGAGACTATTACTTAGAAATGAGGATTCAATTAGGTCCTATTTTTTGCCCTACAGGCGTTCCATAGAACGCCTCTGCAGACAACATTTTTGGATCTGATAAAATCCTGATCCCTTAATTATTTATGCAATGAGATAAATATCTAACATCTCGATCCCCTAGAGCTGGTATACCCTGAGATAGAAAACTACAAAAATCAGGGAGCCAACGTCTTGAGCTCCTTGGTTTTAGTCCATCATTTATCCCTGAACGTCCTGGTGCAATAGCGAATAGCCCCTCCTGCTCAATCCGTTGGTTGTCGTTGTTGCGTTTTTACAGTCATTTTTTTCTAACGCGCTGCTATGTCTGAGCTTCGCATCGTTTCCTTAATTCCCAGCGCTACAGAAATTGTTATCCAACTTGGATTTGGTGCATCGTTGGTGGGACGCTCCCATTCCTGTGATTTTCCACCCGCCGTGCAAAAATTGCCAGTATGTACGGCTCCTAGCTTTGATCTCGATGGCAACAGTAAAGAAATCCACGATCGGGTGAGCGAGTTATTGCGTCGGGGGCTGAGCGTCTATGACGTGAATGTAGAGCTGCTGCAACAGTTGCGTCCTACCCACATTCTGACCCAGGACCAATGTGAGGTGTGTGCCGCTAGTTTGGCAGATGTTGAAAAAGCGGTAGCTCAGTTGATTGAGCCTCAGCCTCGGGTGATTTCTCTGAAACCACAGGTTTTAGCAGATTTGTGGGACGATCTGCGCCGGGTGGCTGTCGCGATCGACCCAACCAATGGAAATGCGATCGCAGATCTCACCATTGCCCAACTTCAGGGTCGCCTCCAGGACTGCCTCAAAAAAGTACCCAGCAAACTGCCTCAGCCCACTGTGGCCTGCTTGGAATGGACAGATCCGCTGATGGGAGCGGGCAACTGGGTACCTGAGTTAGTCTCCATGGCTGGTGGTCATCCCCTGTTTGGTCAGGTAGGCCGACATTCCCCCTGGTTACCTTGGGAGGATTTGAGTGCGGCTGAACCGGATATGTTGGTGGTCATGCCCTGTGGCTACGACCTGCAACAGAGTAGGCAGTCCATCAATGTATTGGCCCAAGTGCCTGCCTGGCATAACATGAAAGCCGTCAAAGAGGGTCGTGTCTTTGTGGTCGATGCCAATCACTATTTCAATCGGCCTGGGCCGCGTTTAGTGGATTCCCTGGAAATTTTGGCGGAAATCCTGCACCCAGACGAATGTGCGTTTGGCTATGCCATGAAGGCTTGGAAGATCTATTAGTAACGATATAGCAAAGAAGGTTTTGCGTTGCCAAAACTAACCCTGGAAGTGTTGGTAGCCTTGATCCTGGTCCAATGGGATATCTGTTCCGTGGTTAACATCATCCCTCAGACGGATTTCAGGTTCGAGGGTAGTATGGCCAATAATCTGACTATCTGGCAGCGCTTGGCTCAAGGCTCCGGCAATCTCTGGCGGCAGGCTCAAGAGTAGCTCAAAATCTTCGCCACCATAGAGTGTCCATTGCTCAGCTGTGGTCTGCCCCACTGCTTCGACTAATCCGGGTGGAATTGGCAATTGCGATCGCAAAAGCGTAGCCCCCACCTGACTTTGATCACAAATTTGAATGATAGCGTCGGCCAGACCGTCGCTAGTATCCATGGCCGCAATGCTGCTCAGATCCTGGCAATGGGTCTGCAGGGCTGCGATCGCATCAAATCTGGGCACCGGCTGCTGGTGCGCCTGAATCCACGCCTCAGCAGCTGGACTGACCAGGTCTAGCTCAGCTAATAGCAGCGCCAATCCCGCACGAGCGGCTCCATGGACTCCGGTTGCCACTAGCATCTGGCCTGCTTTTGCCCGGTTACGATACAGCGCTTGACCGGGTAATACAGTGCCTAAGGCGGTAATCGCTAAACTGCGCTGATGGCCTCGGCATAAATCGCCACCGAGGATCGCACCGCCATGGTGATCCAAACAATCCTTAAACCCCTGGTATAGGTCATCAACCCAGGACCAGGGCGTATCTGGCGGTAGCGTCAGGCCAATGGTAACCCCCATGGGCGTGGCGGCCATCGCCGCTAAATCCGAGAGATTAACAGCCGCCGCTCGCCAGCCAAGGGCATGGGGTGGGAGGGTGCGATCGCTAAAATGCACCTGATCAACCAGGACATCGGTGGTCACCACCAGCTGTTCACCAGCCGGTAGCGATCGCACCGCGCCATCATCCCCAACCACGGCTGCGCAATATGGACGCAACCGTCTGAGGATCTCATGTTCACCCAGGTCAGCAACCGTGACTGGAATCACGCCTGCGGAGCAACCAAGTTATCCAACCCATCTACCACCTGGGCCGAAATAATTTTGCCCCCCTGACGCCCCATGCGATCCAGGGCATCCTGACCATCAATGGTGTAGCCAAAGACCGCATAGCGACCATCTAGCAGATTTAAGCCCGCTGGAGTTAACTCCGGCTCAAACAAAAAGAAGAAAAACTGAGAAGAACCACCGTCGGGCTCAGACTCAGGCCGGGCCATGGCCAGTGCCCCAAAGGAATTAAATGGCAATACAGGCTTTTCAAGAAAACGGCCCAGCTCTTCCAGGGTGGCTCCATAGGTTGGTGCATCATCCCCTTCCACTAAAATCTCTAGTGGAATAGCTCGGTATTTCTTAGTTTTTGGATCAATAAATCCCGCTTCAGGGCCATCCGGATCCCCCGTTTGCAACACATAGTTTTCCTCCGCCCGATCAAAGGTCATGCCATCATAAAAACCCCGTTCAATCAGATCGACGAAGTTACCAGCCGTCACCGGAGCACTGTATCCATCAACTACTACCGATACCAATCCTTCATTGGTTTTAAATTCAACCGTGGCGCGTCCTTTTAACTGAGGCAGGTTGTCATAGTCAGCCGGTACCTCATAGGGAAACCCTTTAACCATGAGGCCTTCCAAATCACCAATCGCGTTTAAAACCGACCGTCGCTCAGTCCAAAGGGTTTCCAAATCCTTGCTCTGGGCCGCCGTTTGCATCCCCTCTAATTGCAAACTGATTTGCTCGAATAAGGGGTCAGCCAGGGAGCGTCGTTCTTCCGGAATCGCTTCTACAATGGCCGAACGCTTACGATTGAGTAACTTTGCAGACCCATTAATTTCCCGTTTTGCTCGTCCCCACTGCTTTGTTCGCAGCGCATAATTAAGTCCCTCTAACTTATCCTGAACCTTACGAATCTCGGGACTGTCTATCGGTAGGGCATAGCGTAGTAATGCCTTAGGGTCAGTAATCGCATCACCAGGAGGCAAGTAAGCGATCGGTAAATTAAGTGAAGGGATGGGAGCAGCCTGAGCCGATGGTATATAGCACCAACCCATCAGCAAAAAACTAAAACCAACGCCCAGGAGACCGGCAAGAGCGGTCTGCAAGCGGTATTGAAAACGAGCCATAGTTGAAAATGAACGACAACGGCGTGACAAACCTTTACGATCTTGCCACAGTGTGGGTCGTCTCAGATAGTTAGCTGCTGCGGTTTCAGATGTCTTGTATTGCTGGCCACCATAATTGAACAACCGTACGGGTAAATGACCGCTGGGCTGTACAATAAGTGCCGACCACCGACTATCAACCTACCGTCCGCCAGACCATGATTTCTAGTAATGATTTTCGCACCGGTACTAGTATTGAACTTGATGGCTCCGTGTGGCGAGTGGTGGAGTTTCTCCATGTAAAACCTGGAAAAGGGGCAGCATTTGTACGTACCAAGCTAAAAAACGTGCAATCCGGTAGTGTTGTTGAACGCACCTTTCGGGCTGGGGAAACAGTCCCCCAGGCTATCTTGGAAAAGAGCGTCATGCAGCACACCTATCGCGATGGTGAGCAATACGTATTTATGGATATGGAAACCTATGATGAAGCCCAGCTCTCGGCGAAGCAAATTGGCTCACAGGTGAAATATCTAAAGGAAGAGATGGAAGTCACTGTGCTGCGTTGGAATGGTCAAGTTCTGGAAGTTGATCTGCCCAACTCGGTGGTTTTGGAAGTGACAGAAACAGACCCTGGCGTGAAGGGAGATACCGCTACGGGGGGTACCAAGCCTGCCAAAGTCGAAACTGGTGCCCAGGTCATGGTGCCGCTATTTATTTCAATTGGTGAAAGAATTAAGATCGATACCCGCAATGATTCTTATCTCGGTCGAGAATAAGACTTTGTTGTTTGGGAAATGTGCTGGTGAATAGGTTGTACCATCTATATTCTGAAGTCGGTTACCTCAATATAGGTTAGGTGGGTAGATGTCTCTCATCGTTTATTTGGAGTTGTAAATAGTGGATTTGGATTTTAGTGAGCTTCGTCAGCTAGTTGCCGCTCTTGATCAAACGGATATTGCTGAGCTGACGCTTAAAAATCCTCAGTTTGAGCTTACCCTGCGCAAAGCAACTGCCCCTAGCCAGGCTGTGGTGTTGTCTCCAGATGCTGCTGCCACTATACCTCCCGGAGCACCTATGGTAGCGCCGCCTGCTGCAGCGCCTGCGGTCGAGCCTGTTGCTACCCCACCTGCGGCCAGTGCCTCTGATTTGTATGAGATTACGTCCCCTATGGTGGGGACTTTCTATCGTTCGCCAGCTCCTGATGAACCGCCGTTTGTTGACACGGGCGATCGCATCAAACCCGGTCAGACAGTTTGCATCATTGAAGCCATGAAGCTGATGAATGAGTTAGAGGCTGAAATATCCGGTGAAATTGTGGAAGTTTTGGTCCAAAATGCTGAACCCGTAGAGTTTGGTCAACCTTTGATGCGAGTAAAGCAAAGCTAACCTGGCCGCACTCACATCTCCATAGGTAGCAGGAAGGTTCTAGAAGGCTAGGAACCTTGTGCCCAGGGTGAGGAATTTTAGCCGTTGCTGATTGAGAGAATGCACCGATCTGGAGAAATGCCACTCATCTGTATCTTGTAGATGAAGTCATCCCGAGGAGTCGCAACGCCGAATTTTATAATTTACTTAAGGTCCATAGCTGAATCTGACAGCTTTTGTGTCTACTCGTCTAGATTGGTATGGTGTAGACTACCTAGAAAGGTTCTGCCTTGAATAGACTTGGGCATTCTTTTAAAAATGCTGAGCTATGACAGGTATTCAGGTTTAGTTCCAGACAAGCCACTAAACTAGCTCTATTCACTTGATTTTTACCTATAGCAGGAGGTGTCCCCTCAGTAGAGATATGCCAGATGTCCAGCTCTAAAACCACTTACTCAGGGTGATTTGACAATTAGACAAGCATTGTTAAACGCGTGATTGCATCAGTAAGTGGCCTGTGTACGGCATTGTGTATTGACCCAAAGGAGAGAAGCATGCAAAATACCCCTCGACCGCTCATCCAGCATGAATCAGAGTCTCGCGCCTGCAAAGCTCCAAAACAAACACGGCTCTACAAACGTTTAGAAGAAGCTCTCCACACCGGTAGTGAAGTCTGGTTTCGAATGCCAGGAACAAGACTCGTCGGCATTCCTATTTATTTAGACGGTGACTACGTGGAAGTTGTGGATGTGGATGTGGCGGAAGGTTACGAAGATGATGAGCTACCGGATGATCCTTATCAGCGGACGGTATGGCTGATTCGGTTGGCTGAAATTAGTGCCATTTCCTATGCGACAGATCGTTGGTCAAAAGATCGGTTTGAACGTTTGTTAGACCAAAGCGACTCTGACAGTAGTTCTAAAAATTGTTAGCCTATGGGGTCGCTGCTGAGAGGTGACAGAATCAGCAATGACCCCATACGAGACTTTACTGATCAGCAGGTTTTCGTTAGAAAAGTCGTAGTTGAGTAGTTTCACTGATATGCTTACGGCGTGAGCCATGATTCTTGTTTTTATAAATCCTTACTTATGGTGATGGCGCTACTGATGTGGTTTGAGTTTTTGGGGGAATGGGTTGATTGAGTGTACGGAAATATCGGTTGCCAATCACTAGCCAGAATAAGATATACGCCATTAGCTGAACTAGATAGATGCGATCGCGATAGCCTAGCAATACTTTCAAGATCACCCCTGGAAACTGCTTATCTGGCAAACTCTGGCTAGTATTCCAAACCAACGGACCCAGGATGCAAGATTGTCCCGTACCAAGGCATAGATCCAGAGAGAAATTATTAAGCTGGCTCACAATAGCAAAGGTAATGTCAATGTTGCGACATACTGACACCACCAGCCCCGAGATGATTAACAACAGCAGCACTCCCATAACTTGAAAAAACAATTTCAAGTTAATCCGGATACCCCACTTAAAGAGCCCAAACCCAATTAATGTCGCCCCCAACAATCCCATAACAACTCCAAACAAGCTACCCATCAGTGTTTGGGATTGGGTAAACAAAAATAAAACGGTCTCAAACCCCTCCCTGAGCACCGCGATACATACAAGGCTAAAGATACTCAGCCCAGCTGTTTCATTGACCAGGGCGTTGGTAACAGTTTGGCTGATTTCTGCTTTTAAAGATCGGGCCTGACGCGTCATCCACAGCAACATCCAGCTCAGCATAATGATGGCAACACTACCAAACAAAATGCCCAGGAATGGCTTTAGCAGCCGCTCAGCATTGGGCATTACATATTGCAACTGCTGCAGCCCCAAACCCAAAAAGGAACCAATCAGAACACTACCCGTCAAACCCGCCACTACTCCCCCAAAAACCCATTGATTGAGCTCGGCTTTTTCCGCCTTATTTAGGCAGGCGAGAACGATTCCGACCACCAGCGCTGCTTCTACACCCTCGCGTAGGGTAACGATCGCAGCTGGTAAAGCAGAGGCAATATCCATAGAGAAGTGGCCGTAGGTAATGGAGATATTTGTCTATTATGACGTGTTAAGGCGATTGCCTTGGTATCAAGATTTTAGGCTAAGCCAATTTCCTGGAGCCGCTGCTGTAGATATTGGCCAGCAGTCTGGGATGGAAACTTGGGTTGACCGCCTGTGCGCTGAATGCATCCGGGCAGCGGCGTTAAGTCAAAATCAGCGCGAGGATGCACAAAGAAGGGCAGGGAAAATCTTCGCTCCTGATCCGGAGAGAGGGGGCCAACCCTCTGAGCATCGGGGTTTACAACCCGATGGGTGGTACTTCTAAAGATGCCATTGCTCAAGGCCTGCAGCATATCCCCCGTATCGATAATGATCTGGCCGGGTAGAGGGTTAACGGCTAGCCAGTGCCCGTCTGTTTGCAAGAGTTCCAACCCTGGCCCGGTGGCTTCACACAGCAAGGTAATCAGATTAATATCTTCATGGGCAGCTGCTCTCAAACTTTTTGCCGACAGTGATTCTGGCAAAGGCGGATAGTGCAACAGGCGCAGAATGCTTTTGCCCTGGCGAGCTTCTGCATCAAAAAACGGCTCTGGCAGCTCTAGATAAAGGGCACAGGCTCTCAGTAAATGGGTCGCACACAGCTCCAACTCCAGGTATAGCTGTGACATCGCCTGCTGGAATTGAGGCACCTCCTGGGGCCAGGGATTGGCCAATTCTTCGTCTCGACCCACATGCCAGAACTCTTTAAGATCAGGAGCCTCGCTGTTTTTGGCATGCTCTTGACCAAAGCGAGTAAAGCCTCGCTGTTGGTGGATTTCGGGCCGTTCGTAGGTCTGTTTAATAGCGTCTGGCAAGGTAAAAAAGTCAGCCGCCGCTTGATAGGCCAACTGAATCAGCTGGGCATCAATGCCATGGTTCTCCAGGGCAAAAAAGCCCACTGTTTCCAGCGCCTGACCTAGGGTCAGGACAAACTGCTGTCGGTCGGACGGTGCCCCGTGGAGAAAGGTTTGCAGGTTAAGGGTGGGGAGGGTTGAGGCTGGCATAGAGGGTGCAGGGTGGATGAGCTGAAGGGTGAATGGATGATTTTGATTTTGTTAAACACCAGGATAAATTGTGGGGGAATATAGGCTGGCGATTGGCCAGCGGATAGATTGCCGATTCGCGATCGCACATCTGGTTAGCGGTTTATGATTGCAGGTACCTCATATTCCGGGGTAAGCACACTACCCCTACGGATTCGTTCATTGGGGTTTGGGGTTACTGACTTTGGATTTCGTATCCTATGCAAAGGATTGCGCCATAATCATGAAGTCATGCTCTAAAGATGGGTGATCCTGTGGAAACGTCTGCGAGTAATCTCACGTTGCATCGCTACAAGCGTACCAATCAAGGCTTTGTGGAAGACCTGGGCAATGGGGTGACGCTGACGCTGATGCTGATTCCTGCAGGGGAATTTCTGATGGGTTCTGTAGAAGACGAGCCTGATAGCAGGGATGAAGAGCGTCCTCAACATTTGGTACGAGTTCCCCAGTTTTTGATGGGTCGATATCCAGTTATCCAGAGGCAATGGAGAGCCGTAGCTGGACTCGAAAAAGTAGCAATTGACTTAAACCCTGAACCGTCTGGGTTTAAAGGAGATAATCATCCGGTGGAGCAAGTGTCTTGGTTTGAGGCAGTGGAGTTTTGTAAGCGGTTATCGGTCCAGACAGGTCGAGAGTATGGATTGCCGAGTGAGGCAGAGTGGGAGTATGCCTGTCGGGCAGGGACTGAGGCACCCTATCATTTTGGAGTAATGATTTCCTCTGATATTGGTAACTTTCGTGGCGGTCTCCTAGCAGAAGGACCAGAAGGTTCAAATGGAGGAAGAACTACTCCTGTTACTCAATTTGGTGTGGCTAATGTCTTTGGTTTGTGTGATATGCATGGGAATGTATGGGAATGGTGCCAAGACCATTGGCATGATAACTATGAGCAAGCACCGACCGATGGAAGTGCTTGGTTAACTTCCAATAAAAATATTATGCGTGTACTACGTGGCGGTTCCTGGTACAGCCGTCCGTGGTATTGCTGCTCTGCCTCTCGCTTTGTGACTTCGTCCGGTCACTACGACAACACTATCGGTTTTCGTGTAACATGCCATGCCCGGGAGACTTTTCGGTAACCTTTCGACTCCGTTATCCTTTTACCTTTTACCCTCTTTGGCGCATAGCGTCTCGATTTCTTCTGACTGCTTCATCTAGCTTCCAGACTCTGGTTGGGAGACTCCCAGCGGCCCTGCTGCCATATTCTGGACTCTTTAATGACCTTTGGCGAGGTCGGCGTAGTCTGTAATTCTTAGTCCCAAAACAATTAGTAAAACAGCCTCCATGGCAGAGAGGATAACCGCAAAAACAGAGATGCTTGAGGTCAACAACCAAAAAGCAACCAGAGCAACTAAACCAGAAATTACAAATGTAACCTGATCGACAAATAGCTGTGTATGTTTCCGACGTTTGCGACGCGGATCATCGCGGTGAGCAGTTTCCCAGCCAAACAGGTATTTTTCGTCAGCGGCACCACCAATCAGAGCAGCAACCCGCTTTTCCAGGTCGTAGCGCACATAGCGACCGATGGCGGTTATCTTCTCGTCGTTGATCAGGTAAGTCCAGCCCATAACCAGACATACCCAGGGAATAACCAAGAGTGCAGCGTAACCGTTGGCATTGGTCAAAGCAAAGGACGCAATCGCTCCAAAAATCCCTAAGGTGACGTATAGCAGATTATCCCGAAAGCCGATGCGCATACTTTGCTCTGCTTTGAGGACACGGTATTCCTCCATCAGGATTTGCAGGGTGTGTTCGTTGCGGTCCATGGGCTGACTGGTAGGGAGTGTGAGGTAAGTCTGAGCTGCAAGCGTTCCCTTCGACTCCACTCAGGGAACGCGGGGTCGAGGGGGTGGTTTCGACTTCGCTCAACCAACGGTTATTAATTCATTCATTGTGTCGATTCGTTGTGAAAGTGAGACAATTCCATGGAAAATTTCCAGAATCTGGGCAAAGTTCATTGTATCGACCAAAGTAGATATGGCTTGGATTTTGGTGGGGTAGTTGGCTTTCTTGACAGCCCCCCAAACCCCCAATGCTGGAGGCTTTGAAGTTGATTTAAGGTATTCTATTTTTTACAGGAATTCACGTCGTCACTTATCTGTTTGTGGTTCAGCGATGCCCAATCTGCGTGCTGTCATTCTTACTGCATTACGAGTTGAATTTGAGGCTGTACGGGCGTTTTTGACCAATAGTCATGAGGTGCAGCATCCAGCAGGCAATATTTATGAGCAGGGAGTCTTTACAGCCAACGGTCGTACCTGGGAGGTGGGGATAGCTGAAGTGGGGATGGGGGATTCTGTTGCAGCCCTGGAAACGGAGCGGGTAATTTCGGTTTTTGACCCACAGGTGATTCTGTTTGTAGGGGTGGCAGGCGGTATCAAGGATGTGAGGATTGGCGATGTAGTGGCAGCTACTAAGGTCCATAACTATGAGTACGGTAAAGCCAAGGCTGAGTTTGAAGCGCGCACGGAGCTAGGGTTGAGTTCCTATGCGCTGATCGAGCGGGCAAAGGCAGAGGCTCGCAGCCATGATCAGCGATGGTTAAAGCGGCTGTCGATGCAGCCGGAATCGATGCCTGAAGTACGGGTAGGCGCGATCGCAGCCGGAGAAAAAGTGATTGCTTCCACCCAGTCCAGCGTCTATCAGTTTCTGCGCAGACAATACAGTGATGCTCTAGCCGTAGAAATGGAGGGCTATGGCTTTCTAAAAGCGGCCCATGCCAATGCCCATCGAGCATCGGCCATTGTGGTACGGGGCATTTCGGATTTGATTGACAGCAAAAATGACGCTCTCAATCAGCCACCGGAGGATGTGCGACAAGTAACAGCATCCAACCATGCCAGTGCCTTTGCCTTTCAGATTTTGGCCAACTTTGAACCGAACGTAGGATTTCTGGGGAATCAGGCTCCCATATACCAGGTGGCTGCTCAAGTTTGGGATGAGCTGTTTGCTTATTTTACGGATGCAGACGTGTCGATAATTGCTCCCCTGTGTCGCCAGGTCTTTGAGCAAGCATTGACATCTGAAAAGGTGGCGTTTGCCTATCCAGAATTAGCCCAGGTAGAAACTGTGCAAGGACTTAAGCAGATCGTCACGCGGGCAGATGATCTCAGCCTGGCCGTAACCTTTGTAGGACGAGCAATCGAAGAGTTTAAACACCCGTCTAAAGGAGTTGGGGTACCACCTGGATTGCAAACCTGGTATGCACAGCATCGGCCTGCCGAGCCAGAACCGAGCCAGGTAGACAAGTCTCCTGGTTATCTCCTGGTTACCTTGGAGCCCAAGGATGATGAGAATACAGTGGCGATCCGAGCTGAGTTTGACGATGGTGCAGGCAGCATGACAACAGATTTGCTGCCACCGGATGCCCAGTGTTCTCTGGATGCTCCAGATGAAGCGTTATCCAAGTATTTATCTGTTGCTGTGGGTAAAGCCAAAGGGGTTAAGACCATCGAGTTCTTCCTATCGTGGCGACATTTTGATCAACCGGTGCATGAGTGGAAAATTAAGGCCGGTTTGGGCAAGCCAAAAGAACTGAAGCAGTTTCGGAATACGCTGGTGCGATCGCTAGATCGACTGACCATAAAAAATTACTCAGAGGAATGGCTAAAAGGCCTACGGGACAAGCTAACCCGGCTACAAACTTGCCGTAATGAAGACTTGCTAACTCTCAGTCATCCAGTCACTGAACTGGACTGTGATGTTCTAGCGAAAGACCTGCCGGAAGGATGTGACACACTTATACTGAAGTTGCTGACAGTGTTACCGGAGGACCATGATGATTTGGAACAGCTATTGGGGACCGTCCTATGGTCCGGCATTCCGCTGTGGTTTTGGTCCTATGGACCTCCAGCAGATACTACAAAACTGTTAGAGCAAATCGATCACCTGCTGCGGGCCGTAAATCTAAAGGATTCTGCCACATTAGCTGAGGTTATTCGGAAGGAACGGTCTCGCCTGCCTGATTTGGGCTTATTATGCGATTGTCCGCATCGGTTGCCAGTCCTGGTAGATTGGAAAAATGGTCGTTTGCGGCCGCCTGCTGCTTAGTAGAGCCTATGTCTGACTGGAAATTTTTTACGGGTGGTCTTAATCGTGATGGGCAGCCACAGCAACATCCGCTGCAGCCGATCGTTGAGCGACCTGCCTGGCGGCAGTTTATGTCCACAGCAGACTTTGACCAAGATTGGCAGCAGGCTAGTGAACAGCGATGGACTGAACTCCGTAGTGAGCAGCGGTTAGATACTCGCTCTCGGGAGCGGGGACAAAGCTTTCGAATTCGTCAGGCAGGCACCACGGGCCAGTCGGATATTCTGACAGCGGTTAACTCGGCACTGGCCTTACGTCGTCCTTTGTTAATTACGGGGAATCCAGGTTCGGGAAAAACGTCGCTGGCCTATGCCATTGCTTATGAGCTGCAGCTGGGGCCGGTGTTGCTATGGCCGATTACTACTCGGTCTACTCTGTCAGATGCACTGTATCGGTATGATGCGATCGCGCGTTTACAAGACACCCAATTTGACAAGTCAGAACTAGAGCTACAAACTCTGCTGGCAAAGGATAAAGATGAAGATTACGACCGCGCTAAAATCGACCAGCTCAAGCAAGGCCGCAGTTTAGGAGACTATATCCAGCTCGGTCCTGTGGGCACAGCATTTTTACCCTCCCATTTACCCCGTGTATTATTGATCGACGAGATCGATAAGAGCGACCTGAATCTGCCTAACGATTTGCTCAACCTATTTGAAGAAGGCAGCTACGAAGTTCCCGAACTGGTGCGCCAAAAAAGTAATGCTCCCATGTCAGTACGCACAGCCGATGAGCAGCTGCCAGCTGAGATTGTGCAGGGCAAAGTTACCTGTTACGAATTTCCCCTGGTAATTATGACCAGCAATGGCGAGAGAGACTTTCCACCAGCATTTTTACGCCGTTGTTTACGCATTACCATGCCTGACCCGGCAGATAGTACGGTGCTAGAAAACATTGTCGGTGCCCACTTTCAGCAGGAAGCCAGTGACACCACCTGGGAACAGGTGAAAAAGGAAGTCGATCCACTCATTGTTGAATTTGCCCAGAAGCTCCAAAGCAAAAAATCTTCCCTGGCAACCGATCAGCTGTTGAATTTAGTTTATATGGTGCGTCAGTCTCAGCTCAGTGCTGGCAATGATGAGCAGACAAAAGCCGACGAGTTAAAAGCCTTAGAGGAAATTCTGCTCCGCCGTTTGACCAGTGACCCAGGGGGCAAATGAACACCGAGCGGTTTATTGCAGCTCTGAGTGACTGTGCACTAAATCCGACAGAGATTGCGGAGATTCTCTGGCTGGCTATGCGGCAGTCGGAACCAGAGCCGATAGAGCCGATAGAGAACCAGGATGAGACAGCTATCGAACCGTCTGAGCAGGAGATTCAGGCTGATTACGACACGATTCCCCCTGATGACTGGGAGGAGGAGTTTGACGACGAAGAGAATGATAGCCACAACGCACTAGATGAAGGCAGAGCTGATATTGCCGCTGGTCCCGCTGGGAATTTACCGGCTAAAGCATTACCCATTTCTGTCCCTGACCCTGGTTATGTCGAAGATACATTACCACTGGTCCGGGCTCTGCGACCGCTGCTTAAACAAATCGCCTCTGAGACCGCTAGCCACTTGAATGAAACGGCGACCGTTGAGCGTATTGCAGAAACTGATATTTGGTCTCCGGTGTTAGAACCAGATCGAGAACCGTGGTTTGAGGTGGCTCTGGTCATCGATGGCAGTGCCAGTATGGCCCTATGGCAGCGGTTGATTGATGATATTCAGAGACTACTACAGTGCTACGGCTCGTTTCGCGACTTTCGGGTGTGGGAATTGGTGGTTGACCAGGGAACACCAGGGCTCCGCGCTATCCCCGATCGGACTGTGCGGAGCCCAAGGGTGCTACTGTCCCCAACGGGGCGACGATTGACGCTAGTATTTAGCGACTGCACAGCCGATTACTGGTGGGATGGGTCGTTGCAGCCCGTTCTGACCCAGTGGGGGCAGTCAATGCCCACGGCAATTTGGCAGGTGCTGCCGGACTGGATGTGGAAGCGAACGGCTCTGGGTGTGGGTGACCATGTGGCTATTCGAAATCGGATGCCGGGCGCAGTGAATCAAAACCTGATGCCTAGATTTTTGGGGTTGCGATCGCCAAAGCGCCGCCCACAGAAGTCTGATGCCAACTTGGCTGGTCCCGCCATTTGTGTGCCCGTGATAACCACCGATGACTCCGCAATTAGTGCCTGGAGTCGTATGCTATCAGGAGATCGACGACAGTCAGCCCCTGGCTTTGTGTTGCCTGCTGAGGGGTGGGAACAAACAAATGGGCGAGTAATTAATGAGCCTGATGAACGTTTGGAACAGTTTCGACTACGAGCAACTCCAGCAGCACGACGGTTGGCAGCTTTGTTATCAGCCGCTCCAGTGATTACGTTGCCGGTGATGCGACTGATCCGAGTCGCCATGTTGCCAGACGTAAAGTCTCCCCTGCCAGTGGCCGAAGTGTTTTTGGGTGGTCTGTTGCAGCGGTCTGTTGATCAGTCGGAGACCACTGATCCAGAGCTGGTACAGTACGACTTTCCGGCAGAGACTCGGGAGCGGTTATTGGATATTTTGCCAACCGTAGACGCTGTTGCAGTTGTCGAGAAAGTATCGGAACATGTAGCAGAGAAACTAAACTGCACCTTGGCAGACTTTAGAGCGTTATTGTTATCTCCCGAGTTAAAGGCTGAAGCAGATCGATATGGTTTAAAAACATTTGCTCAGGTTACGGCCCAGATCCTTCGCACCTTAGGCAGTGAGTATGCAGAGTTAGCCAACCAATTAGACCCTCAGAGTTCAACAGAACCAGGTATGGCTACCAAATGGCCAGATTTTCCTCTCCAAACCTTTGAATACGAAGTTGCCGAGTTTCTTGATTTTCCAGCACTGCAAACCAAGGAAATAGAAGTAGTTACTATCGTTCTACAGGAGCCCACTGGTAAGATTCCTGAAACAGAGATTAAATCCTTTAGCTTTGATGTAGCCACTATTGAACCTAGAGGGGTACTGAGGCGATGGCAAGTACGCCGTCAGCAACGACAGTCTGAGCGGTATCGCGAACGATTAGGAAATGATGCATTCATAATGATGGTGGCTATTCCAGCAGGCAGCTTTGTCATGGGTTCCCCGGAGAATGAGCCGGAACGGTCTAGTGCAGAAGGACCACAGCATGATGTAACAGTTAATGAGTTCTTTATGGGGCAATATCCAGTTACTCAAGCCCAATGGCAATTTGTGGCTACGTTACCCCAGATTGAGCTAACTCTAGAGACTAATCCTTCTGTATTTAAAGGCAATAGCCGTCCGGTTGAGCGAGTATCTTGGCATGAGGCAGTGGAGTTTTGTCAGCGGCTATCAGTTTACACCGGACATAGGTACGAACTTCCGACAGAAGCAGAATGGGAATATGCTTGCCGAGCTGAAACGGTAACGCCTTTCCACTATGGAGAGATGATCACAACTGATGTTGCTAACTACAATGGAAAAAACGTTTATCACGATGGCCCAGAAGGTCAAAGTCGCAATCAAACCACGCTGGTAAAAAAGTTTAAGGTAGCCAACGCTTTTGGCTTGTACGACATGCATGGAAATGTATGGGAGTGGTGTCAGGATCACTGGCATAAAAACTATGAGGGAGCGCCAGTCGATAGTGATGCTTGGTTTACTAACAATGGAGATGCTAAACGGTTATTACGTGGTGGTTCCTGGGACTTCGCCCCGAAATTCTGTCGGTCTGCCTCTCGCGAATATCTTCAGGCTAATCGTAGGTTTAGTCGAATTGGTTTTCGAGTGGTGTGTCGTTCTCCTAGACGTTCATTATGACGTTCTTTCTTTTGTCTCTTACCTTTTGAGAACCCATACACTTTGATTCTTGAGTTATGAGTACTTTGTCAGAACGACCTAATGTTTCTTATGAGCGGCGACAAGAAACAATTCATTTTTTTGCTGAGGTTCTGGATAACAATCTAACTGTAGAGTTGGTGCAGATTCCAGCGGGAAGTTTTACCATGGGCTCCCCAAGAACTGAACCAGAACGAAAGGATTCCGAAGGACCACAACATGAGGTGCAACTTGATGAGTTCTTTATGGGGCAATACCCTATTACCCAAGCCCAATGGCGCTTCGTGGCAGAACTACCCCAGGTTAAACAACCTCTAGAGGCTAATCCGTCCCGGTTTAGGAAAGATAACCATCCAGTAGAACAGGTGTCATGGTACGACGCGGTAGAGTTTTGCAAACGGTTGTCGGCCTATACAGGTCGGCAGTATGATTTACCAACGGAAGCAGAGTGGGAATATGCCTGTCGAGCAGGAACTACCACACCATTTCACTTTGGAGAAACGATCGCACCTGACCTGGCTAACTACCAAGCTACTGAGGCCTATAATAACGGGCCAACGAGTGGACAACGTCGAAAGACGACCCCTGTTGATCACTTTGGTATAGCCAATGCCTTTGGTCTGTGTGACATGCACGGGAATTTATGGGAGTGGTGTCAAGACCATTGGCACAACAACTATGAGCGAGCACCCACCAACGGGCAAGCCTGGCTAACTGCATACAAGAATGCCAAACGTGTGATACGTGGCGGTGCGAGAAATTGTTTTCCAGGGCAATGTCGATCTGCCTCTCGCGTTGAAAATGCAGCCGACAGCCGCAGCTATGTTATCGGTTTCAGAGTGGTGTGTCGGCACTAGCCTGACTCCCAGACTCTAGCTCCCAGCCGGAGTCTGGGAGCCCCCAGCAGCTCTGCCGCGACAGGGTCCGACATTGATTGAGCGGGTGAATGGTAAACGGGTGGCGTCTGTAAATGGCTATTACCGCAAGAATGGACCTGCGTCTATGGATTTATCCATTGAAGTGACGGGCATTCGGGGCACCTGGGGTAGAGAAACGACCTTTGCTGCCTCAGCCATCAAACATGCCAATCGCACCATTGAACTACGAGATAGCAATGGATACCCAATGTGGATGACTTGGCAAACAGACCAAAACTCAGAAGTTTACGAGGATTAAGTTTCACACCTAATCACTATTCTCCATGGCGATATCCTAGCACCTGTTTTTGGGAGATATAGAGAATAAGCTGACGCAGCATAGCAGGAGAATGTATTAGCATCTTAGGAGTAGTCTCTAGGGATGGTATCTGAGCAAGCCCAGCTTACTCCAGCAAGAGCTAAAAACAATGTGCTACTAGTACTCTGTGGCGTCAGTTTGCCCACTATCAAATGTGGATGGGTGGCTGGGCAGGCGTATCAGGACCTTTTTCACTCTCACAACTTCCTCATATTGTTTTTTTACCTTAAGTATGGTTACCCCACTCTTGAGGCAATTAAGTTGAAACTTTTCTAACAATGGGTTTCAGCCAGCTTTGCGTTGCCTATCACTACTACATAGCTAGAGGGAGATTCTATGGTGACAGTATCTTTACAGGTTGCAACGGTCAAACCCCTGGGCGATCGCATTTTTTTGAAAGTAAGTGCCCCTGAAGAAAAGACAGAAGGCGGCATTTTGCTCCCAGATACCGCCCAGGAAAAACCCCAGATCGGAGAAGTAATCGCAGTAGGTCCTGGCAATCGAAATGAGAACGGTGTACATCAACCCATTGATGTCAATGTGGGCGACAAGGTGCTCTATTCGAAATACTCAGGGACCGATATCCAGATGAGCAATGAAGACTATGTTCTCGTGTCAGAGCAAGACATTCTAGCAACGCTAGCGTAGCCGTGAATTATGTAGGAGACAGTGGCAATGGCTAAATCTATTTTTTACAGTGATGACGCTCGTCATGCCCTGGAAAGAGGCATTGACCTTTTATCTGAGGCGGTTGCTTCCACGTTGGGACCGCGGGGTCGCAATGTGGTGTTAGAAACTAAATTTGGGGCACCTCAGATCATCAACGATGGGGTGACCATTGCGAAAGAAATTGAGCTAGAAGACCATGTCGAGAACACAGGGGTTGCTTTGATTCGTCAAGCGGCAGCTAAGACCAATGACGTGGCAGGAGATGGTACTACTACTGCGGTTGTACTGACCAGTGCAATTGTCAGAGAGGGCCTGCGCAATGTAGCTGCTGGGGCAAATTCTATGGCCCTGCGACATGGCATTGAAAAAGCTGCAAACTTTGTGGTCGAGCAGATTAAAGCCCATGCTCGTCCTGTTCAGGACTCCAGAGCCATTGCTCAAGTCGGCACCATCTCAGCTGGTAATGACCCAGAGGTAGGTGACATGATTGCCACCGCCATGGAGAAAGTGGGTCGTGAAGGCGTAATTACCCTGGAAGAAGGCAAGTCCATGACCACCGAGTTGGAAATTACCGAAGGGATGCGTTTTGACCGGGGCTATATTTCCCCCTACTTTGTGACCGATGCAGAGCGGATGGAAGCGTTGTTGAATGAGCCTTATATTCTAATTACAGATAGAAAAATCACCCTGATCCAAGATTTGTTGCCAGTCTTAGAATCAATCACCCGCATCGGTAAACCACTGCTAATTATCGCCGAAGATGTTGAGAGAGAGGCTTTGGCTACCTTGGTGATCAATCAGCTACGGGGTGGACTCCAGGTTGCCGCCGTCAAAGCCCCTGGGTTTGGCGATCGCCGTAAAGCGATGCTGCAGGATATTGCCGCTTTGACAGGGACTCAAGTGATCAGCGAAGAAACTGGTCTGTCGTTAGAAAATGCCACCATGGAAATGTTGGGACATTCCCGTCGGGTCACGATTACAAAAGATACCACGACCATTGTAGCCGAGGGTAATGAAGAGGCAGTACAAGCCCGCTGTGAACAAATCCGAGGTCAGATGGAAGAAACCGACTCCGACTATGACAGGGAGAAACTACAGGAGCGTCTGGCAAAACTCTCTGGTGGTGTGGCTGTGATTAAAGTTGGTGCAGCCACTGAGACTGAACTGAAAGATCGTAAATATAAACTAGAGGACGCGATTAACTCTACCAAGGCCGCTGTGGAAGAAGGCATTGTGCCAGGAGGTGGTACTACATTGGCCCATCTGTCACCGCAATTAGAAACCTGGGCAAAAGACCATTTGGATAACGAAGAATTGGTTGGGGCTTTAATTGTTGCTCGGGCCCTTTATGCACCCATCCGACGCATTGCGGAAAATGCCGGTCAAAATGGAGCAGTAATTGCAGAACATGCTAAAGAGCAGGAATTTGATGTGGGCTACGATGCGATGAAAAACCAGTTTGTCAATATGTTTGAGGCAGGCATTGTAGATCCGGCAAAAGTCACCCGCAGCGGGCTACAGAATGCAGCATCTATTGCAGCAATGACCCTTACAACTGAATGCATTGTGGCAGAGAAACCAGAACATAAGGAGAGAGTACCTGCTGGTGTGGGGCAGTTTGATTATTAAGTCTTGAAACACCAAAACTCTTAATATCATCTCCATCCATGATCTCTGATTTGGACGGAGATTTCTTATGTTTCTAATTGTCATGGAGATACCTAAATTGCGTTTTATTAGGATATAGAGTTAAGTATTTTTGAGGTGATAATTGGGATCAAATCACCTGTTATATAGTTGGAGTGAGAGCTAATCTATCCACTGAATTTTCATATTGTGTTCTGTTAAAATTAGGGCTTGTTAATGAATAAACTCATGTACTCAAAGAGCTACGATTCCTATGCTTCAGAAGCTATATACCCAAACTATGAAGTTGATTTTAACAGCTAATTAGCATTTCTTGGAGGACTTATGAAAAGATAGCTTCAATATTTTAAGAGGATAAATATAATGTATCTCAAAAAACGGAGATTTTCCTATTGTGGTAGGCGAAATCACGAAAAAATCTAATTTTCAGATATTTTGAGATAAAAGTTTTTGCTATTCTCTTCATCTTTCTAATAGTTTCAAGGTTGCTTTGGGAAAGTAAAGCAGTTTTAAGAGATGAAACGATAGTTACCTTTATTCTTGGATTTAAGGGACCTTAAGCCTCATGGTTAATATTCTCCATCTTTCAGATCTGCACTTTGGAACCCAAGATGATGCCAAGAGGTGGTACACACAAATTGCTACTGATTTACGTCAAGATTTAAAGTGCGATAAACTCAATGCTTTGATTATCTCTGGTGATATTGCCAATCGGTCCAGTCCAGAAGAATACGAAGCAGCAAGAAAGTTTATTGTTGACCTTGTAATTAGTTTTAGGTTGAAATGGCCAGAAGTCATTTGTGTCCCTGGCAACCACGATCTTAATTGGAATCTTGCTAAAGATGCCTACCGTGTAGTACGGCGGACAGACTATCAGGGGGCACTGGATGAAGGTCACGTAATTGATTACGGTGAGTTCGTCGAAGTTTTAGATCCAGAGCAGTATAAACAACGTTTTAGCTGTTTTAGCTGTTTTTATGACAATATCGTCAATCGACTGTATCCTCTGGAACCGGAACGGCAATACACCTTAAATTACTTTCCCAAGCAGGACTTACTTGTCTTGGGTCTAAATTCTGCTTGGCAACTAGACCACCATTACACAACTAGGGCTGGAATCAACACAAATGCACTTGCTAATGCCCTGATAGAGATCGATGAAAATTCCACTTATCAAGATAGTCGACTCAAGATAGCAGTATGGCACCATCCTCTAAATAGCCCTGATGAAGATCGCATTAAAGATCACGGCTTTATGCAGCAGTTAGCTAAGCATGGTTTTCGTCTAGCTCTCCATGGTCACATTCATCAAGCAATGGCCCAGTACTATCAACACCGGGCTGGAAGTCAAATTGATGTTATTGCTGCAGGTACGTTTGGGGCTCCTGTGCGGGAGTGGGTGCCAGGTTATCCGTTGCAATACAATTTGCTGAGGTGGGAAGACAACAGATTGACAGTTTACACACGCAAACGTCCAGAACCTAATGGAGCCTGGCAACCTGATGCGATGTGGGTTCAGGCGGATGGAATAACCGCTTTATCTTATCACGAGATTGAGTTGTGGGAGGCTGAAATCACCTGGAACAAAGAACAGTACAGTCAGCACGAAGAACTTACTAAAGTAGACTTGAGCAAGTCATCGCAACGGATTGAAGCAAGTCAAGCCCCAGTTAAAACAGTCTTGTTTTTGGCGGCCAATCCCAAAGGAACTTTACGGCTGCGACTAGATGAAGAGGTGCGTGAGATCGATGCTGGACTACGGCGAGCTCAAAAACGCGATCAGTTTCATTTGGAACAACGTTGGGCAGTGCGGTCAAGGGATATCCAGCGAGCGATGTTGGATGTTGCCCCGCAAATTATTCATTTTTCAGGGCATGGGGCCGGAGAAGAGGGTTTGGTCTTGGAGAATGAGCGCGGTAAGGTCCATTTCGTTGATGGAAAAGCATTAGCAAGCTTGTTCAAACTGTTTGCTGATAGTTTGGAATGCATTGTACTCAACGGCTGCTACTCAGAGGTACAAGCAAAAGCAATTGCTCAGCATATTGATTGTGTTATTGGTATGAAGCAGGCAATTGGTGACAATGCCGCGATTGAGTTTGCCGTAGCTTTCTATGATGCTATGGGAGCAGGTCGTTCGATCGAATTTGCCTACGAGTTTGGCTGCGCTGCTATTCAAATGACAAACTTGTCAAATAGTTTAATTCCCGTTCTTTATAAAGGAAGTTAATTAAATATTTACAACAAACAGTAACTCAATAAGGAATCAGAATTATGTATGTTCTTCATCTCTCAGATCTGCATTTGGTTACTAGGCAAGATGCTAATCTTTGGCATGGTCAACTGGCTAATGATTTAAATCATCTTCTATCCCAATTAGAGCCTAATCAATCTCCTCACCTTGATGCCTTAATTATTTCAGGTGATATTGCTAATAAATCTACTTCTCAAGAATATGCAGCTGCAGAGCATTTTATTAATCGTCTTCTTCCAGAATTTCAACTCCAACGAAATCAAGTTGTCATTGTTCCAGGTAACCACGATCTAAATTGGGATTTATCTAAACAAGCCTATGAGATTAAAGAACGTACATCCTATGACGGTTCGTTAGAAAAAGAACAGCTTTTCAAAAAGAGTATTATTGAGGATGGTGACTATATTCATATTCCAGACGAAACAGAGTACAAGCGAAGATTTCAATACTTCAGCGATTTCTATGAAGCTATGACGGATAAATCCTATGATTTAGAATACGACCGACAGTATAAATTGCAATATTTTCCAGAGCATGATTGCCTGATTCTAGGACTGAACTCTGCTTGGCAATTGAACCACCATAGTAAATATCAATCGCGTGCTAATATCAATCCTTATGCCCTCAATAACGCCCTTGAGGAAATTAGCCAAAATCCAAAGTATAAGGGCAGCCAGCTAAAGATTGCTGTATGGCATCATCCTTTAAATAGTCCGGATGAAAACCGCATTAATGAACATGGATTTACGCAACAGCTGACAGAGAATGGCTTTCGTCTAATTCTTCATGGTCACATTCATCGTGCTCAGGCTGAGGATTATAGATACAGCATTGTTAACCAAGAGGATTATGGACATGATATCTCTGGCAAGATCTATATAGTTGCTGCGGGAACATTTGGAAAACCTACCAAGAAATGGTTTCCTGGTTATCCACTGCAATATAATCTTTTGAAATGGGAAGGCAAAAGGTTAACTATCTATAATCGTAAACGCATAGAACAAAATGGTGCATGGCAAGCTGATGCAATGTGGTTCCATAAAGATAGATTAACTGCATCTTCCTACTATGAGATTGATTTATATCCCTCAAAACAGATTCAACCTTTCCCTGCCACTCGCATTCCAGATACATATCACTTTGAAGAGGTTTCCGAGGCAATTCAAAATCGAGAAATTGTCCCTTTCCTTGGTTCAGGAATAAACCTATATGATCGACAATCTGATCCTGTAAATTGGGAAATAGAAGGTCTTTACCCACCAAGTAGAAGTGAGTTAGCCGTTTTTCTGGAAAAAAAAATATTAGGGAAAGATTATTTTTTGACAGGTATTCAATGTCCACTATGTAATCCAACAGAGAGAACTCTTCCTTCCTATTGTCCGATAAGAGCAAATTCAATAGTTGCAACAAGATTACAACCTCAGCATGTATCAGAGCTTAGTAATCTTGGTTATGGCGGAATAGGTATGCTTGAGAGCACAATCAATTCTATTTTTAGACATTATTATCCCCCTAACGATCTGCATAAATTTTTGGCACAACTTTGGAAGCGATATAAAGCTCCAAAACTCATTGTAACAGCTAACTTTGATCGTACTTTAGAATCTGCCTTTCAAGAAGAGAACCAACCGTTTGATTTGGTGTCCTATGCCGGTAGTCAGAATCGTTTTTTGCATCAGAGGTTTAGACAAAATAAGAAGGGACTAGTAGAACAGGTTAAGGAAGAACAAAATATTATTGAAGTACCGAACGATGAAGATATAGATCTTAATGATTACCCGGTTATTTTAAAACTTTATGGTCCTGTCAATTGGCCTCATAGTCGGCAGGAAAACTTTGCTATTACTGAAGATCACCTTATTAATTATTTAACTTTAACAACTATAGAGGGCCGGATACCAGGAACTTTGTTGGATGAATTAAAAAATAGTAGTATCTGGTTTTTGGGCTACGGTTTGGGGCACTGGGATGAACGTGTCATTTTACATCGTATATGGCCAAACCAGGAGTACAAAGATGAGAAAAATAGACCCTCCTGGTGGGCAATTCAAAATCGACCTCAAGAACTCGATCAGTATCTTTGGGATCAAGCGAATGTTAAATACTTTGGTTCATCACTAGAAGATTACATTACTGATTTAAAAAAATTCCTCTGAACTTTATGAGTGACTAGAGCGGATATATCTCAGCAATTTATATATGAGGTAGGTTTATCATGAATAACGAATTAGTAAAAAAAAACCACAATCCTTACAGGGGACTAGCACCTTATTCTGAAGACGATGCGCCCTTCTTCTTTGGTCGAGAAAAGCTACAAAGGAATATTATTTCCAGTCTCAAAAGTTCACGACTGACATTACTTTATGGATCTAGTGGTGTAGGCAAAAGTTCAGTGCTTCAGGCCGGTGTTGTTTATCATCTACGTGAACTTGCAAAGCAAAAGTTAAAGAATCATGGTACTCCTAAATTTGTTGTTGTTATGTTTCGTTCCTGGCATAGCGATCCAACGGCGGATCTAATTAGCCAGATTGAAGCAGACGTTACTAAACTATATCAAGAGGCCAAAGCTGAGATATCTGAGTTGTTGCCACATTCTAGTCATCTAGATGAAACTTTACAGACATGGACAGAACTCATTGGCAAAAAAGATAAAAATGGTCAGTTGGTTTCCAGGGGTAAATTTCTAATTATTCTCGACCAGTTCGAGGATTATTTTGCTGATAATTTTGATGAATCTGGAGAGGATAAATTCGCTGAGGAGTTTTCCTGTGCGGTTACTCGTCCTGGTTTAAATGTCAATTTTTTGATCTCTATGCGTGATGACGCTTTATCAAAAATTGACCGATTTCAAGGACGTATTCCTGGTTTGTTTAGCAATTACTTACGCCTTAAGCATCTTGATATAGATTCAGCACAGCAGGCGATTGTTAAACCTATTAAGCAATGTAGTCGCCTGCAAATTCTCCTTAACAATTTGCAGAATTCAAGGTTGACCTTACTGACTGGTGGTTGTGTTGGTAAGAGCTTTTTACTTGAAGCAGGAGTTGTTCATTTCCTTAGGCAGACTTTAAGACAGCACCTCAAAGACAATCTTCGGCCTGAGTCTGCAGTTATATTTTTTGATTCCTGGCGGGATAATCCGTTAGCTGGACTTATGCGGCAGGTTGAAATAGACATTCAAGACCTCCTTAGTCAACAGGATTTCCAGCTGTTTCCGCAGCCAATGGACTTCGTTCAGGCACTCCATACTTGGACAAAGTTCATTGGTGGCAAGAAAGGTGAGGGTAAGTTGTTCATTATCCTTGATCAGTTTGAGGACTATTTCCGGTATCACCCAAATGAAGATGGGAAAGACGACTTTGCTGTCAATTTTCTACGTGCAGTGAATGATGTCAGCCTAAGTGTTCATTTTCTGATTTCTATCCATGAGGACTGTCTCACTCAACTTAACAGTCTTTTAGAGAGGAAGGTTCATCACTGGCATGGTGATTATTTAAGAATGCTTGATGACGATTTGTTTGATAATGGCATTAGGTTCGAAAATCTTAGGGGAGAACAATCAGAAGGAGAAAATCATAGCCGCCAGCGATCATTGGATGGAGAGTTATTTAGTATTGAGTCTGATCTGGTAGAAGAGGTACTGAGTCAGGTCAGTCAAACACCTACTAAAAGAGGACTTAGTTATTTTGACATCATTGGCCTTGAAAGCTTTCAAACTGGACAAATTGAGGCTCCATACTTGCAACTTGTTATGACCCGTCTATGGGAGCAAGAAATGAGTCTTGATTCGCACTGCTTACGATTAGAGACACTAAGACGGTTGGGTGGCACCCAAAAGATTGTTAAAGATCACTTCGATAGTAAGATAAACTCATTGTCACCGCAGGAGAAGGAGAGTGCAGTTATTATTTTTCAAGAATTAGTAACACAACAGGGTAGTAAAATTGCTTTTCCTATTTATGAACTTCTACCCTCTTTGCCCATCGGACAACAGCAACTTAGCTCAATGCTGGAGAAATTAGCTCATGGCTACTTTCGAATTTTACGCCCAGTTGGACGCATCCCTAATCAATCGGAAGCAGAAGAACGTTTTGAAATCTTCCATGATGTCTTAGCACCAGCAATCTTGAGCTGGCTACGTCAAGAGCTTTACAAACAAGAACTAGAGAAGCAGTTTCAAGAGCAGATTGAACTAGTACGTTGGGAAACAAAACTACAAGAACAAAAGCAGCTACACATACGCAATATTAAACAAGCTCTACCGATACAAGCTCTTTATCAACAGAAACGTCGGCAAGATGAGCTATCTGCTTTGATTGCACGACAAGCCTATCTTTTCAACCAGCGAGATCAATGTCAGATTTTGAACCAGATAGATGAGGCACTTGGGAAAGTGCTTGGCACTGATGATTTTAGTAGTATTTTCTACGGTCACTCTAGTCCAGTGTCTACCGTAGCTTTGAGCCCAAATGGCCAGACCGCCGCTTCCGGTAGTTACGACGGCACAATAAAACTTTGGGATTTGAGCATGTCTGGTAGTAAACAAATACTAGAAGGTCATGAAAGTGCTGTATCTTCACTTTCTTTTAGCTCAAATGGTCAATGGCTTGTCTCAGGTAGTTGGGACAATACAATCAGACTTTGGCCTATTAACCAGCTTGGGACATCCCCCCAGATTCTGGAGGCGCAGGGGGAACGTGTCAATTCAGTTATCTTCAGCCCAGATTGTACAAATCTGGCTTCAGGTCATGATGATGGAACCGTCAGATTATGGAATCTGAATCAACTTAAAGACCCTCCCCAAGTCTTTAAAGGGCATAGTGATAAGGTTTATGCAGTCGCGTTTAGTTCGAATGGTAAATGGTTGGCTTCGGGCAGTGATGACAACACAATGAGGCTTTGGGATCTACAGCAGCCTAAAGTCGCTACTCATATCTTTGAGCATAAACAAGCTGTCTATTCAGTTGCCTTTGGCCCAGATAGTCAGAAACTTGCATCGGGATGCGGAGATTCGATAGTCAGGCTTTGGAATCTTGATGATCAGCTTGATACTGATCCACATATTCTTGAAGGTCATAAGGGAGACATTCTGTCTGTAGCTTTCAGTCCTGACGGTCAGAAATTGGCCTCGGGCAGTTCTGATGAAACCATCAGACTTTGGAATTTGCAACATTTTCATGCCGCTCCTAAAATTCTCAGAGGTCATTTCATTGCTGTTAATTCAGTAGCCTTCAATCCAACAAATAGCGAACAGCTTGTTTCAGGTAGTTCGGACAATACGATTCGTGTTTGGGATTTGCAGCAGTTTAGCACTGAATCCACCGTCCTGAAAGGACATTTTGATACAGTCACTGCTGTTAGCTTTAATTCGATGAGTATGGATGAGCAACAATTAGCTTCAGGCAGTTATGATCATACGGTGCGGTTGTGGAACCTGAGTATGCCAGATATAGATTCTCAAATCCTACATAGGCACAAAGGCAAGGTTATGGCAGTTGCCTTCAGTCCTGATGGTCGAATGCTGGCTTCTGGAAGTGAAGACAGAACAGTATATTTAGTGAATTTACAGGATCCTAAAGCTGTTCCTATCGTTCTCCAAGGACATCAGGATGGTGTAAGTTCAGTTGCTTTCAGTCCTGACGGGAAAATGTTGGCTTCAGGCAGCTGGAGCCAGGACCGGGCGGTGAGACTTTGGGATCTACAGCAGCCAAATGCACCGTTGAAAGTTCTCAAAGGCCATGATTGGAGTGTTACATCGGTGACATTTAGTCCTGACAGCAGGTTCCTGGCATCGGGCAGTGATGATCATAGGATCAGGATCTGGGATTTGCAGAATCTTGATTCGGATCCAGTCATCTTACAAAATCACTCAGGACGGGTGTGGTCAGTTGTCTTTAGCCCAGATAATAAACGACTTGCATCTGCCAGTGATGACTGGGATGTTCGATTATGGAATCTTGAAACAATTGATCAAGGCTATGTTAGCCAATCTCCTAAGGTTCTAAAGGGGCATAGAGCCTGGGTGGGTGCTGTAGTCTTTAGCCCAGATGGTAAAACCTTGGCTTCGGGCAGTTATGACCGTAGCATCAGGCTTTGGAATCTGAATCACCCGGACGATCCTCCGGTTGTGCTGGAAGGTCATGAGCGCAGCGTGACATCAGTCGCGTTTGGTCCAGATGGTAAGACCCTGGCCTCGGGTAGCGATGACAACACCATCCGTATCTGGAATACCAGCACTCGAGAACTGGCTGACATGGTATGCAAGAAAGTGTTGCGCAACCTGACTATGAAAGAATGGCAGGAGTTCATGGGTAATGACATCCCTTACGAACGCACCTGCCCCAATTTGCCATCGGGGGAAGGGGCACCTGTAGAAGCCCCAGCCTATGTTGAACAAAATGATGGCACTTTTAAGACCCAAATTTTCAGGCAAGATTCTCCATAACCCTAAGTCTGTGGGTAAAGTAGAACACTCAGCTGGTGTTCCTACAGATGCCCATAGGTTCTACTATTCCTTCGGATTAGTTCTCCTTTAATGGAGCCTAAGCCTGCTTGCTGCTGAGTGCTCTGGTAATCGTGACGATACTTGCAATAGCAATGGTGATCACAGCTATCAGCACAACAAAGTCTGGTGGTGGTTCTAACGGAGGAGGAATAGGGGCAATATTGAGCATGAGTGGAGTGATCATTATAGCAACTCCTTACTGAAACGCTTCTGATTTAGTTGTAGATTAAATCCCTCTCTGGAGCTGCGATGCTTGTAATTTCTTATTGATTAATCGAATTTTCCTCATAAGTTTCTCAAACTCTTTCTCTACCGTGAATAATGGGGCGATCTTCTCTGCTTGGACAGAGGTAATTCATGTTCAAGGAAGCGTTACTCTATGTGGGTAAGGTCTAACGATTGTTGCGATCGCAAGCATGAGCCTGGTGAATCTGTTGTGAGGCTCCCGCGCTTAAATAATAATTCCCTCGTTACCCCATCACTCATCCACCCATCTACAGCCTCAACCTGGGACTTTATTTTTGTGCAATCTCCTTACGTTCCAATCCAGTCTTAGTAAACGCTCTTAATTAAATCAAGGAAGGAAAAAATCATGGCAGCTAACAGCGAATCAACCCCAAAAAGAGTAGCCATTCTAATTGAAAACAAATTTGAAGACCTGGAGTTTCAGATTCCCCATACTGCTTTACAGAAGGCAGGGGCTACCGTTACAGTTCTGGGCTCACGCATGAATGAGGAATATCAGAGCTATCGAGGGACTGTACTGATTAAACCCGATGCCACGGCGACCGAAGTCAGTGCCGACAACTTTGATGCCCTGGTGATTCCGGGGGGTAGCATTCGGACTAATCCCAATGTTGTCCGCCTGGTCACGAATGCCATCAACCAGGATAAATGGATTGCTGCGGTGGGGCATGGGCCTCAGGTATTAATCGAAGTAGACCAGCTCAAAAACAAGCAAGTGACCGGGTGTCGAGCTATTCGTAAAGATATCGAAAACGCGGGTGCAATCTACTTAGACAAGCCCACGATTGTGCACGACCATCTGATCACCGCTCGACGTCCGGGAGATCTACCCATTTTTACCACCACGTTACTCAAACACCTCGGGCTCACCATTAAAGGTACCGATTTACCCGATACTACTGAATCAGATCATGAATGGTGGGAGTTGGGAAAAGCCTGGGGTGGTTCCAGCCGACGCCAGATTGTTCAGGCCTTAAACACCGCTATTATCGGAGAGCGATACACCACAGAAGCCTTTAGACAGTACCTGCATCGAGTCACGGACGCCGATCTGCACCAGCTGCTTCAGACAAGCATTGATCTGAAACGACGCCATGTGAAACAGCTAGAAGATCGTTTACACACAGCATTCCAAGAACAGGTGAGCTGGCAAGCTGTGGGTAGCGAAGCCTATGCTGCCCTCCAGAGTTGGCTTCAATCCACGGATGAGATTGCCATTTTACGTCGTGTTCTAGGAGATTTGCAAACTGGTGTTACTGATACCTATCGCCTCAGCAATCAGCTTACGGATCCACTGACAGTCGATATTATGGACACCATTGAGCAAGATCTTGCCCAATACGAGCAGCATTTTGCCGACCTCTACCGAAAACATGCTGGAGAACAGGTGCAGCCGCCGATACCAACAACCGTGGCAGCTGTCCGGTAATCTCTCCCTTCGTGCAACCAAACAAATAAATCTACCGGCCTGTTAGTCACGAGAGACCCGTGTTTAAGAAAATTTTAGTTGGAATAGATGCATCGTAAAGAAGCCATTTGACTATAGCTAGCTTACAACTGTTTTGTTATGGACCTGTTCAATTTTTTCAATTAATTTTTCAGCCATCGTAATGGCGTTAGAGAGTAAGATTTGCTCTTGCTGTCCCCTAGCTTCTTCATCGCTGACCATTGCATAAATATGAGGATTGGCCAGCATGCCTGCCAACAGTTGACTGGCGATTTCTTTTAGTTCCTTTTCCTGGGCTGTCATTGGTTATAGCCTCCTTAAAAGTATGGCCTACCCTAGTAGAGGCATATAGAAATGCCGCTATCTTAATTTTAATGTCTCTCTGGCAAAGGAATTTGAAATGATTTAATTCTACAGGGAAAATTCTGGTAATCCTCTTTAGGAAAGGATAAAGGAAATGGAGTAGAGAGAACCTCTGATCCGACTCAGGTGGAGGTGACCGATAAGCCAAAAAAGCGACTAACTGTTCAGATAGAGAATTGTGGTCCTTTGTCGATAACAAAGGCAATGACCAATAGGTTTGGTTGGCTTTGGATGCCGAGACCCGTGAGATTGTGGGCGTCCATATTGGTGATCGCAGTGGCGAGTCAGCTCAGACCTTATGGAGGTCACTACCATCTGTGTATCGACAATGTGCTGTGATTTACACAGACCGGTTGAGTTCTTATCCAGTTACCCAGCAAACGTCATCGCCCTGTGGACAAGGACAGTGGCTATACCAGTTATATTGAACGATTTAACAACACTCTCCGGCAGCGTGTATCTCGACTCGTGCGCAAAACGTTATCCTTTTCGAAAAAGCTCGAAAATCACATTGCTACAATTTGGTATTTTATCCATCACTACAACGAGCAGTTTCGACTCAAGAAAGAACATCTCGCTGCTTTTTCCTCATCCTTTTCCTAATAGCACTACCGGATTTTACCTCACAGGTTCCTCATAATCGTTACTTAACCTCTGAAGTACGTGTAAGAGGAATAGGCAATGAGTTTAGAAACCTACGAGAAAGAAGTGGCCCACCTGGGAGAATCACGCGGTGTTAAGGACCACGATCACGATATGATTCATGATTTAAGCCGCAGGTTAGACGCACTATGGCGGTATGACCAGTATATTGCTAATGCTGAAGGCTACGAGCCAATACAAGCATTTTGGAGAAAGGTGAAGCAACAGGAGAAAGAGAATATTGTGGAGTTAAAGAAACTGCTCTCTGAGCATATTAGGATCGGCGATTTCTAGCAGATATTTTGGCAGTATCCTAACCAACTTGGTCTGATTCCTGCATTCCATCTTTGAATGTGGAATCAGTATACGGTTCGGGATATCATGACACCGATTGAAAAGGGAGTGGTGGTGCGATCGCACGAAAAAATGCTCGATGTCCTTAGAAAAATGGAAGAATCAGACACACGACGAGTTTTGGTAGCTGACGATGGCAAGTTAGAGGGGATTATCACCACCAGCGATCTGATACGCTGGCTCATACGAGCACGAAGTCTACAAGACTGGCAAAATCTTAGAAGATAACTATGAAATTACGAGTAGAGAATGCCACAGGCAGTTTTTCGTTTCTATGGAAGCTTGAACGATTTTCTTATCCCTGCCCGTAGGCAGATAGAATTTTCTCACTCTGTAAAAGATCGAGCCTCTATCAAGGATGCCATTGAAGCACTAGGAGTCCCCCATCCAGAAATTGATTTACTTCTAGTCAATGGTGATTCTGTTAGCTTTGCCTACAGACTGCACAACAGGGATTCTATCAGTGCCTATCCCCATTCAGAATCTCCTGAGATTGATGCGATTTCTTATGTGCGTCCTAAACCGCTCGCAAATCACCGATTTGTGTTGGATGTCCATCTAGGTAAACTAGCCAGCTACCTGCGATTGTTAGGTTTTGATGTCCTGTATCAAAATGACTACGATGATGATGTGCTGGCTCAAATCTCTAGCCAGCAACAGCGTATTTTGCTGACCCAGGATATTGGTCTCCTCAAACGCAGTATTGTGATCTACGGCTACAGAGTTAGATCAAGTAATCCCAAGGCACAGGTACGCGAAGTGTTAGATCGCTTCAGTCTCCATGGGACTGTAGCTCCTCTAAAACGCTGTCCACGCTGTAATGGATTGCTAGAGCCGGTAGAGAAACAGACTATTGATCATCGGCTGCCCCATTTTACCCGTCTGTCTTACCATGAATTCTTTGAGTGTCAGGACTGCAGCCAACTTTATTGGAAAGGAGCCCACCATGGACGGATTCAGCAGTTGATCGAACAGTTTGTTGATCGATGAAGATGGGGGGAAGTTACGACTTATTATGAGTTGAGGTCTCAGGGTGATGATTAAGCGGTTGCCAAAACTGGTTAGCTGAATTCACGCGAAAACCAGGAGCAACATAATCTTTTGGAATATAGTCTGGTGGCACAGTGAGCTGATTACCATCTCTAACAGCCCTGTAGTGGGGTGACAAAATTTCAATGTCTGCTTCATTGCACCTGTCTTGCAGATTTTGATGCAATTCTGAATAAATACGAGGCATCAGGGAGGCTTTGTCAGTATAAGCATTGATTTCGTAACTAACATAAAAGTCATCTAGGCTGGTCTGCAAAACAAAAGGAGCAGGCTCTGGCAAAATGTGTTCCGTCATCTTAGCCGCTGCAATCATGACGGCATGGACTTTTCGCCAAGGGACGTCATATCCCAAAGTAATGGTGGTATGTAAAATCAAGGAGGATGCTTTCCCAAACTTCACCGATTTGCTGTAGTTAATGATGTGACTGCCTAAAATCATAGAGTTTGGGATCGTCACAATTACATTTTTAGGTGTTTTGATACGAGTAACTAGTAAAGTTTTCTCAACCACATCGCCAATAGTTTCACTAATTTTCACTCGATCTCCAATTATGAAGGCACGGCTGTAGGTCAAGATAATCCCGGAGACAAAGTTGGCTACTGCACCGCTGGAGCCCAGGGTGAAAAGAACCCCCAAGAAAATTGAAATACCTTGAAAAGCAGGCGTATCAGACCCAGGCAAGTAGGGGGAAATAATGACTGCGGCAAAGGCGATAATGGTAAACCGCAAAAGATTGTAGGTAGGTTTCGCCCATTCTGGGTAAAACCCTGGAATCGCGATTGTCCCCCGGCGGATCTCAGCGAAGATAAATCGAATTAACCTGAGGGTGTAAGAAGTAATAAAAATAATTAGGATAATGAAGAAGAGATTGGGGATATAGCCAACAAAGTTTCTCCAGAGGGTATAGGCTGCCGTCCCAAAATAGATGAAGATTTTTCTCGATAATGCTTTAGTCCACGGGAAAAAACTCAGCACTAAATTAACGTAACCAACTAGCAAAAATACGAAGAGTGCGAGGCGAGCCAGCTTGATTAACTCCGAGAAGAAATCAGCCATACGGTTAGCAGGAATGATTTCGGTGCGGAATAATCTGAGTCCCCGAATCCTTGTGCCCTGCCAAGTTCTGAATGTTTGACTGAGACGAAAAACGGTTCGATTGAGCACAATTACAGAGATAATCAATGCTAGCGTCAGGATCAGTGTAAAAATAACTCCTAACGTCAGACTTCTAGCGCTAGAGGCTTGCCGAAACTCGATAACGGCTGCTGTGATTACTTCAAGGTGCTGCCGGGCCAGGGCCTGTCGAGCTATACCAGCCGCAGCCGCATCTGCAGGCGTAATTGTGGCAACAACATCTTCACCTGCAAGAATGTTGGTAGTTTCGGCCTGCTCATCATTAACAATTTGTAATCCGTCAATATCGCGCTGAGGTGCTTTCGCAAATGCTTCAATTCGTTCTG
Organism: Leptolyngbya sp. Heron Island J; assembly: GCF_000482245.1. GTDB lineage: Bacteria > Cyanobacteriota > Cyanobacteriia > Phormidesmidales > Phormidesmidaceae > Leptothoe. The sequence continues at coordinate 77,330 of NZ_AWNH01000040.1, forward strand.
AAATGACCCTAGCTCGAAAAGAAGCTGGAAAGGAGGCGATGCCTGTTTCGATGTGAAATAAGATCTCATCTTGTAATACAACCGGATAGCCTTTTGGTTGTTCTAATGGGTTTTGAGCAGATTGGGCGTAGGCGATGGAGCCAGTAATGCAAACAAACAGCAACAGCAACCCCAGCAAGCTAGCCACTAGCTTTTTGCTCACAGAGCTAAAATGCAGTCGATCTCGACAAAATGGAATGCTCTGCATAAAAACTGCCACCTGCCATCTCAAGGTGTCTCTTTCAGTATGGTGTAAAATTTAGAAATCTTCAGAGCAAAAGGCTTCAAGCTTACTTTTCGTTACAGAAACCCTAGTTCTTTTTCCCACACCCACTACATCTGCCAACACCACTGGGGTAGTTTCTATAGAGAACATTGACCAACGCATCTAGCCGGGGTTAGGCCGTTGCACAATCAATGTTGTCCGCCCACACCCGATAGGCCCAATCAGCGGTCTGATCAATTTCTTGAAACCCGGACGTCGGGGAGGTGATAAAAACAGCCATCATTTCAATCTCGACATATGACAACAGCGCCCTAGAGTCAGGTGAACCATAGCGTACAAAGTTGAGTAAGTTATGAGGTTTTCATCGTAATTCTTAAAAACACTTTGGAAAGCGTCCTATTGCCTGACAAAGTCCTCATTGGTTGAGGATATACTTAAAGCAGACTAGAGAAAGACTGGCTGATGCGAGACAGGTGTCTTTCAACCAGTCAGCTTCAACATGCCTGACCTCGCGAACTGATAGGTCAGCCTAACGCAATGACCTTCAATCGCAACAATCTCAAAAGAGCAGGCTGTGAAGGGTTCATTTCTCTACATGACACTTCATTGCTCTGGGGAGTGAGGATTATGAAACACAATCTCAAGTGGCTTCCTGTAGGCCTTGTTACCACTGCTTTACTATCTCTACCACTAGCAGCATCGGCTCAGGAAATGCCTGATTACAACTATGTTGGTGTAGGCGGTGGCGACAATGGTTTTGTTTTAAATGGGAAACTCATCATTGACGATCACCTTTCGGTTAGACCATCGGTCGCAACAGACTTCGACTTTGATGATGGCGAAGATGTTGCCTATGTTTTGCCAATCACCTACGATTTCAATTCTTTAGACCGCGACGGTAAGCTTTATCCGTTTGCAGGTCTAGGTATTGGTGGTGACCTCGGTGATGACAGTACCGTCGAATTTGCTTTGACTGGCGGGGGAGATTATTTCATTAGTGATCAATGGGCCGTTAATGGAGCCATCAACTATCAACCATTCGCTGATGGCGATGAGGTCGGTTTCATCATCGGTATTGGTCATGTTTTTGGTGCTCTTTGATAGTCATCTGGTTACACAGCATGATTCATGCCAACCACTCTCCTAGAAATCTCAGGAGGGTGGTTTATTCGTCTTATAGGAACAGACCAATGCAGATTGTCTTTTTGTCATCATGATGCAGTATTGGCAGCATTGAGATGCTTTTGAAACCACTGACTGGCTAATTGGGCAACTTGTTCTAGCGCACCAGATTCTTCAAATAAATGGGTGGCACCGGGGACAATTTCTAGGTGTTTCTCAGCGGAAATTTTCGCAAATGCGTCCTGATTTAGGTCGATTACCATGGGATCGTTGCCCCCCACAATCAGTAGCGTAGGCGTTTGAACCCGTGTTAAGGCCGTGCCTGCTAAGTCCGGACGTCCCCCCCGTGAAACAATGACACTGATCATGTCCGGTTTCTCAGCAGCGGCGATCAACGCCGCCGCACTGCCAGTGCTGGCACCAAAATAACCAATGTTGAGCCTATGGGTTTTGGCATGCTGAGCGATCCAGTCGGTGGCTCCTTTCAGTCGAGAGGCGAGGAGACCAATGTCAAACCTAAGGTGAAGGCTATGGCGGTCGATACTCTCTTCTCGTGAGGTGAGCAGATCAAAAAGTAACGTCCCTAAGCCCGCATCGTTTAAAACCTTAGCTACGTAGCGGTTGCGGGGGCTAAGGCGACTGCTGCCGCTGCCATGGGCAAACAGGACAATACCCTGGGCACCTGTGGGAATGACCAGATTTCCGCTTAAGGTGACTGAGCCAGCTTGTACCGCAACTAGATGTTCATGATTGTTTTTGTTTTTAATTTTTGTAAGGGTTCCCATGGTAGTATCCTCCACGATGTTGTGGTCATGACGCAGTTGCCAATTGTTTGGCTAGGAGATTCCGTACTTGCTCATCTGTAGTTTGGGCAAAATTTTTGTACCAGAGACCAATTGCATAAAATGGCTCGGGATTGCTTAAACATACGACCTTATCTACTTCCGTTTCTAGGGTTTTACATCCAGCCAGTGGAGCCACGGGTACTGCTACCACAAGCTCTTTTGGCTGTTGTTTTTGTAAAACTGCGATGGCCGCCCGCATTGTTGCTCCAGTGGCCAATCCGTCATCAACCAAGATGATGGTGCGATCGCAAACTTCCGGCTGTGGTCGATCTCCCCGATAAGCTCGATCACGTCGCTGCAGTTCCCGCAGTTCTCGATCAGCTATATGCTCAAGCGCCTTGTCAGCAATGGCTAACCAGCTGATTACGTCATAATTGAGGACGCGCACCCCTCCAGAGGCAATTGCTCCCATCGCCAGTTCCTTGTGTCCTGGCACCCCCAGTTTACGAACCAGACAAATATCCAGAGGCAAGTTCAACGCTTTTGCTACCTCATAGGCAACCGGTACTCCGCCCCTGGGGAGACCTAAAACAATCGCATCGGAGCGATTAGCATAGATTGTGAGCTGATTTGCCAGCTCTTTGCCCGCATGGGTGCGATCGCGAAATCGAGTCTTCATAATACTCACCTCTTCACCTTCACGACGGCTTGCCAGTGAGATGCTCCCAAGCTGATTCCAGCGCATGCTGGGCCCGGTTGCTAGCACGACGGATCTGCTGTTGCAAACTTTCCCACTGAGTGTGGAGAAAATCAATTGCCTCCTTCAAGGCTTGATGATCGTGGTACGCCGCCATCTCATCCCCCACGGTTTTAATTTTGACGCGCACCACCTCGGGTGGATCATGGGGCGAAACCAAATCGTGGAGGCGATCACTCAGTTCATGCACTAACTGTCGCACCGGATGTCGTTTTTCACTAAGAAAGTCCTTGAGTCCCTCAGCCTCACTGCGGAAACGGTCAGTCACATCCGATTCAAGCACTATGGCGTCAACGGTAATCGTTTTCACATCATCGGGAGCTAAAACCACGCGATGGTGTGTTGTTGGCACCTCACTCGTAGCAAAACGCTGAAGTGTGGGTTTACTAGCAGGTGCAGCAATGTCTCCGGTCAAGATATAGGCTGCAATCTCCCCGGTATGCCAATCAAATAGAAAATCCTCAATCCGACCCCTGGATTGTTGTAGGGGTGATTGTACCGGTAATTGATGCAGACGATGCAGCCCGCTGGGAGGAGTGACGGCTAAGTGTCCATAGGTAGACACGGCCTGGGTGCTGACCCCAGCCACCTGTAATAAGGGAATATATCCTCGAGGGCAGGATAAATAAACAATTTGCCCTGCGTCATTAACCCAAACGTCTTGTATCTCTCCCAAATATTCAGCGGTTGCACCATCTACTGCAACCAAACCGACAATTTGGCTGTAACGAATAATATTGAGCATAAGCTTGAGTCCCCTAAGACCCCATCTAATACTAGGTAAACAATCTGAGGACTTTGTGAGGGAGGATGTTTTACTCTAGACCGCTATCGTAGCCTCTTCATACGGTCCTCAGATTTGTGGCTTACGGTAAAAATGGGTATATCTAGGAGATGTGGCCATGAATGATGAAGCTATTCGAATTTTTAGCTTAAATACCAGTCGAGAATTTGGTAAAAACGTCGCAGAACATCTGGGGACTACCCTAAGCCATCATGAAGAGAGAGACTTTGAAGATGGTGAGCATAAAACTCGGTCATTGATCAATGTGCGTGGTCAAGATGTTTATGTTATCCAGTCTCTTTATGGTGAGGCCGGTATCAGTGTTAATGATAAGCTTTGCCGGTTACTCTTCTTTATTGGCGCGCTCAAAGATGCAGCGGCAGAAAGAGTCACAGCTATTGTCCCTTATCTTTGCTATGCCCGCAAAGATCGTAAGACCAAGGCTCGCGATCCGGTGACGACTCGCTATATTGCTCATCTGTTTGAGGCAATGGGGTGCGATCGCATCGTTACCCTGGATGTCCATAACCTAGCCGCCTATCAAAATGCGTTTCGCTGCCCGGCTGAACATTTAGAGGCCAAAAATACGTTTGTACAGCACTTTGTGCCTTTGATCGGTGACCATCCAGCAGTTGTAGTCGCCCCTGATTTTGGTGGTGTGAAGCGCTCCGAAGCCTTTCGGAAAACATTGAGCCAGAAAATACACCAAGATATCCCCATCGCCTTTGCTGAAAAATATCGTAGCTCAGGTGTTGTGTCTGGAGACATGATTGTAGGAGAGATTCAAGACCGCGTTGCCATTATCATTGACGACTTGATCAGCAGCGGCACCACATTAGCTCGAACAGCCAGATCCTGTCGTAGCAAAGGGGCGCTTAAAGTCTACGCAGCGGCTTCCCATGGGGTCTTTGCCAAGGAATCTAATCGTATTTTGGCCACCCCAGATCTTGAGAAAATTATCATTACCAATACGATCGCCCCATTCCGGTTAACTGCCAGTGAAGTTAAGGAAAAACTGACTATTCTAGATACTGCGCCGCTGTTTGCTGAAACAATTCGTCGGTTACATAGCGGCGGCTCGCTCGTAGAGCTACTGGAATCCCCACAGAGAATGGCCCCCAGTTTATAGAAATTGTCGTTAATACCGACCGCTTTGATGCCCAAAAGCTCTCCCATGGATTGAGCTACGACTTGTTCAATATCATTTCTGGAGGCAACATAGAGGGGGGTGAGAGCGGGGCGAGCGTATGCAGCCATTTTCTCCGGATGGCTCTCTTTGTCTATGGGGAGAAGGTGTAAATGCCTCTTTGATGCGGAGCTGTAGATCGTGGGGAGAAATGACGAGCTGTTGGCAGTTGGCTTGAGCCAATGCCCGCCGGGTGGTTTGCCATACGTCATCGGCAGATAGGGCTGAGGCTATGAGTGTGGAGTTAGCGCTCTCAATCGTTTCTTGTAGCTCACAGGCATCCCAGTTAAGGCTTAGCCATTGGGTGGATGATGACTGCTGATGTGCTAAAGCATTCAAATAGCTATTGGCGGCAGCATAGGCGGCAAACCCAACACCGCCAACAACCGTCGATAGAGATGACTGCAGCACATAGAAGTCAACCGGATGATTAGCGAGGGTTTGTTGTAGTATTTGCATGCCCTGAACCTTGGTGCGGCAGATCCGCTGGTAGCCGTTAGGATCTAGCTGTGCGATCGCACAGCTAGCCTGATCTCCCATCACATCGGTATGGAATACGCCTGTAACCTCACCAAATGTAGTAATCCCCTGGTTAACCGTAGCTTCTACCCAGCCCGCATCGGTTAGATCGCCACTGGACCAGAGAAATGTTTTTCCTGCAGTGCCCAGAGACTGCAGCTTGCGAATTAGCCGACTGACGCTGTGATTGGCCCCATGGGTGTCCAGCCACTTTTCCCAATCCCTGACTGCTGGCAAACCTGGACGACCTATTAAAATTAGTCTAGCCTTGAGGTTTTTAACTAACGCCTGGGCATAAATCATCCCGAAATCATCGACTAAATCACCCGCAATGATATAGGTGCCCTCCTGTTTTAGCAACGTAGGAGACTGTTCCGGCAGGGGCAGCGGTTCATAGGTTTGCACCCATCGTTGACCGTAGCGATAGGCTACTAGGCGATGTTCAAGCATATAGTCCTGACAGAGTTCCTGGGTAACTGCCTTAAGATCAACAGTCAAATTGGCTAGATCAATATGGCGACAGCACAGTTCTGGATATTCTTGGGGAATTACCTGACAGAGGCCAAGAATTTGGGCTTGGTCAGGGTTGAGGGATTCACCACCGATGACGGGCTGTACCTCTCGGGTGACTACGGTGAGGGTTAAATCTGTTAAATCCTTTAATGTCAGTGCCTGGGTAAGATACAACAGCGATTGAAAGGTATCCACAGAATTAGACGACAGTCCCCAACCGTAGATGATCTGAGAGGGGGCTGGCAGTGTCTTAATGAGCTGTTGATAATCGGTTGTTTGCTCTGGCTGCAGAGTGTAGATGTTGTCTGTCGTTGCAAATTCTAAACCGGGAGTAACCCAGATAATCTCTTTGACCAGGTTGGTCAGCGGCTGCCACAGCTCAATGTTATCTGCAAACACAACCCAGCACTCGTCAAGCTGTTTCGAAAATAATTGGTGGGTAATGGGTAAACGCCTCCAAGAGGGCAGATAAAACCAGTCGGCCATATCAACGGTCTTCTCATTGGTAAGCTGATCGGGTTTTGTGGGTTGGTGGGTTGTCGTATTCTCTGCTAACGGAATCCAGTAGGACTCTCGCTCAAAGGGATAGGTGGGTAGGGGCAACCGGTGCCGGTTTTCAAACTGATAAAACTTGGCCCAGGAGATAACAATACCCGCCAGCCAGAGCTTGCCCAGAGCGGTCATCAAGGTGACGGTATCGGGTTTGTTCTCACGGGGGTGGGGGAGGGACTGAATCACGGAAACCCTATTCTCTGCAGATGGCTTTGAGGACGCATGCTGCTGAACCAGCTGAGTCAGGGTGTGCCCTGGACCCAGTTCTAAAAAGATGGGATTGTTGAGCGTTAATAATTCGGTTATCCCCTGGCTAAACAGCACTGCCTGACGCAGATGACGCATCCAGTAGTCGGGGCTGGTGGCCTCTGTATCCGTAAGCCAGGTACCGGTGACATTGGAGATAATGTCGATATTTGGGGAGTTAAAGGTAGCCTGCTGCAGCACCTGCTTAAAGTCAGCCAGGGCCGACTCCATCAGAGCAGAGTGGAAGGCATGGGAGGTTTCTAGCAAACAGCAGGGAATTGTCTGGGTTTCTAGCTGATTTTTGAGTTCTGCTATGACCCCAGTTGGTCCGGATACGACGCAAGTTTGAGGATTGTTGATAACGGCGATTTCGACATTGGGTGGGAGGTGCGATCGCACAACCTCTGCAGGCTGCAATATCGACAGCATCGACCCCGGCGTACAGTGCTGCATCAGCTGTCCTCGCCGCAGAACCAGCGTTAAAGCATCCTCTAGAGAAAACACACCAGCCACACAGGCAGCCACATATTCACCCAAGCTGTGACCGATTAAAGCCTGGGGCTGAATACCCCATGAAAGATAGGTTTTAGCCAGGGCATATTCTATGGCAAAGAGAGTGGGTTGGGCATTGGCAGTGTGGGACAGCGGGTAAGTGGGCTTCGGCGTGAGCTCAGCCGAATGTGAATGGGGGAGGGAGGGAGGATACAGTGCTGCTAAAAGTGGAAATCTGTCGCCAAGAATGCTGGCGCATTGATCAACGCTCTGGCGGAAAACAGGCTCTGACTCGTATAGGTCTAAGGCCATATTGACATGTTGAGAGCCCTGGCCAGAGAACATAAACACAATGGAACGATTAGGCTGCTCGACTGTATCGGAGAGTTGGAGTGGAGAGTCAGGGTTAGATAACAGCTCGGTTACTTCTGCAGTGGTCTGACACAGACAGACCTGACGATGGGGCCAGGCACGACGTCCCACCTGTAGGGTGTAGGCCACATCAGCCAGGGACAAATCAGCATCGGCACGCAGCTGAGCGACCAAATTATGGCGTATTTGATCTAACGCCGTTGGCGTTTTGGCGGAGAGCATCACCAGCTGCCAGGGGCGAGATGCTGTCTCTCTAGAGACCACCATCGGCGCTTCTTCTAAAATCACATGGGCATTGGTGCCCCCCATGCCAAAGGAGCTGACTCCAGCCCGTCTGGGGTTGTCGCTGCTCCAATCGATCCGCTCATGATTCACAAAGAACGGCCCCTGGTCAAAGTCAATGTTGGGGTTGGGTGTTTCAAAATTTAAACTGGGCGGGAGAACTTTATGTTTTAACGCCAATGCTGTTTTAATCAGCCCAGCCACTCCCGCTGCCGCATCCAGATGGCCAAGATTTGTTTTTACCGAGCCTAATGCACAGCGAAACTGTTCTGTCTCAGGATAGTTAAATACTTTGTTTAAGGCCGCTACTTCGATGGGGTCCCCCAGCGGAGTGCCAGTGCCATGCCCTTCCACATAGCTAACAGTGTTGGGGGCAATGCCTGCCTGGTCCAAGGCGGCTTGAATCACCTTAGCCTGACCCGAGATACTGGGTGCGGTCAGACCCGCTTTATCGGCTCCGTCATTATTAATTGCCGAGCCCTTCACGATGGCATAAATATGGTCGCCGTCGAGTAGGGCAGCTTGGAATCTCTTTAACACCACTAAACCCACACCGTTGCCAAACAGGGTGCCCTGTCCCCTGGCATCAAAGGCTCGACACATACCGTCTGGCGCAGCAATGCTGTTGGGCTGATAGGTGTACCCCTGGGGGGTGGCGTTACTGACGGTGACACCGCCTGCTAGGGCCATGTCGCACTCGTGGTTGAGGAGACTTTGGCAAGCGGTGTGAATGGCCACCAGGGCGGTGGAACAGCCCGTCTGGATGCCGCAGCTCGGTCCTGTCAGGTCTAACTGATAAGAGACTCGGGTGGGCATTAGCCCCATGACATTGCTAACCACCGCCTGGACCGGGTCTGTCGAATCTCGTACCGCTGGGTTGGAGTGCAGATTGATTACATAGTTGTTAAGGGCGGCACCGCCATAGACACCAATGGTGCCATTATATTGTTGGCTGTCGTAGCCCGCATCTTCTAGGGCGGTCCAGGCGCATTCTAAAAACACCCGGTGCTGGGGGTCGAGCAGCTCCGCCTCGCGGGGAGAATAGCCAAAGAACCGAGCATCAAACTGGGTAGGGTCGGTAAAGCTAGCATAGGCAGGCACATAGTTGGGCTGTTTGAAGGTGCTTTCAGGGATTCCGGCTGCCAATAGTTCTGCTTCTGACAGCATACGAATGCCGGTCTCACCCTGAACCAGCAGACTCCAAAATTCTTCCAAACTGTCTGCCCCTGGAAATCGTCCCGCCATACCAATAATGGCTACCTGTTCATTGCGGGCCTGTTCAATCGCTTCTAGCTGCGATCGCGCTTCTTTCAGGGCACGAAACACCCGATCCGATGTGGGATTGTTAGGTTTCAGGGAATTACTCATAGCCAATAATACAGTCTTAGGACCGTTATAATAGGGGTTTGAGAGCAGCTAGCTCTGCTTGAATATCAGGGGTTGCAGGGCTATCGAGAGGAATCTCTTGTTTAGCTGGGCTTATGGGCAAGACAAAGACCCACAAACCACAGTCCTTTTTGAAAAGCTTTTTGCTGTGCCCGCATACCACAGGTATATCTATACTGCATGTCAGAATATAGGCGTAAAGCTCGTAAAATAGCTGCCAGTGGGTACCCGAGAACTAGCATTCTTTCAATGCGCTCGTAGGAAGGTGCGACATAACTTGAAATATTTTCTAGAGTGATTTGTCTAAATCCACTTCCTTCAGCCCAATTGATAAACTGTTCGGATGTAGGAAGTTTAGGCGTAAACAGGTTTGAGAACCAGGTCTGTAGTAATTTTTCATCTGAGTCTGAGTAGGTACGGTTGAATAGATAGCAGTCTTCAATAATGAGTCGTCCACCTGGCTTTAGGATGCGGTAGGCTTCCTGCAAGAACATTGGTTGATTTTCGGCGTGACAGATACTCTCTTGTGCCCAGATCACGTCAAAACTGTTGTTTGGAAAACCGGTCTTTAAATAATTTTTTTGCTCGAAAGTAACTTGGTTCTCTAACCTACGTTTACGGGAGTAGTGTTTCGCTCGACGGATTTGATCCCCCGATAGATTGATGCCTGTTACATGGGCAGAGCATGTTTCAGCCAACCATAAGGTTGTTCCTCCAAATCCACAGCCTGCATCTAAAACTCGCTCTCCTGGACAAATGATGGCTTGAGACGCCATTGCTCGATTCATATTTAACAGAGATTCTGAGTGGTTTTGAGTGTTTTCATCCCAATAGCCTAGATGCAGAGCTAAGTTCTTTTCATTTAGCCAGTTCATGCGGGCTCCAACCCAGGTTTGATCATAGAATTTAGCAACTGATTGAGACGTGAGAGATGGGAATAGATGTGTCATTACGTTAGCCAGAAAAATTAAACTGCTGAAACTTTTGGAGAAGCCGTGGCAGACGTTTGGATGTCGTATTGGACTCCTGCCTTGAAGAGTTCAGACATAAAGTAGTGAGGATCGACGACCTCATGCAAGTAGTGGCACCCCCGCTTGGTGATTTGATCTTTCAAGAGCATTTCTACTGCGATCGCAGGTACTAGTCCCGTAATCCAATAATGCATTTTCTCGAATAACGTTCCGATTACCTGCTGAGACTGCCGGTCTTTTGTCCCATCGATCATGGCGATGATGAACCCTCCGATTCGCTGGCTCCGCTCAAAATCGTTTTTGTAAGCGGCCTGCAGCCGACGGGCTGCCAGCAGCGGTCTGTTCTTCATAAACAGCTTGATATAGAGGCTGGTTAGTATGGTGTTTGTACTGACTAAACCAACATAACTGCCGATTCTTTGATAAAAATCTCTCTGTGCTGCAAACTGTTTGATTTCTGGAAAGGCTTGCAGAAATACTCTTTGCTTACCCAGAGGCTTGGGCAGCGCTACAGTCGGAGCGGCACTCAGAAAGCTCTTAGGTTGCCATTCACCGTGGCTAAATATACCCGTACTTTTGTGGCTATACCTTTGAATAAAATCTACCTGGTCCAACGCTCCGGCAATGGACCAAGCGCTTGGGTCACCGTAGTATATATCCAAGCTATTAAGCTCATCAAAATACTGGACAGCGCAGGCTTCAACATACATTGGAAAAATTTCCAGCAATCCTGGCATCCAACCGGCAGAAAGTAGAAAAGAGAGCTTTTTGTCTACGATTTCAGTTTGATCAGGCTGGAGCTGCTCTAAAACATATTCATAGCCACCTGGATCAACATAATGACAGTTGTATTCTTTTGCTACTTGAGCAACTTTGTCAAGAATTGCATACGAAGGACCTGCACAGTTAACGACTATCGCGCAGCTTGCACAAAATTCTGAAAGTGTTTCCCTGTCGTCAATATCGATAACTTTTCCGGTAACTCTCTCGCCCATCACCTGAACTAGATGATGAACTTTTTGGGTATCTCTTCCCCCTATTAGCAGGGTACAGTCGGTTCTTTTTAGGAGCTCACTGACAACAACGACCCCCGTTTGCCCATAAGCACCAATGACACCGATAGTTCTTGTTTTACTCATCTATGTTCCTCGTTCTAGAAATATCTTCTCTGGTTTAGAAAAACAGTCTACGTACCTGGTCCATAAATACGTTTGCTTGGGTTTCAATCGTGGCAGGATGATGTATGTTCTCACTGTAAACCCAGTTGATCTGTAAAATTCCCTGGGTAATAAATCCGGTTACATCAATCACATGAGTGCGAGTTCCCTCAGGTGAAAAAATAGAACCAAAGGACTCCGACGCCATTTGGAATAAGGAATGTTCAGAAAGACTCTGATCAAACTGGCCAAAATAGTTAAAGCCAACCTCAGCATGGGGGAGGGAACGGAGCTGACTGGCCACATCGGGACATAGATAACGCAGTAACCCATAGCCACTGCCATGGTTGGGTACTTGACGGAGCGTCTTAGTGACGTATGCCAATACCTGCTCCCAAGGTTGAGAATTATCTAAATCAAAATAAGCTGGATACGTTGAACTAAACCAACCAACAGTGCGAGTCACGTCTAAACTTGAAAGTGCCGCTTCTCGTCCGTGAGCAGCAAGATTGATCAGAACTGAGGGGCTTTTCATCCAATTACAGAGTGTATATGACAAGGCTGCCAACAAAATTTCATGAATTTGCGCATCATGGGCACGTGGCAGTTTCCGCAATAGAAAATCAGTCTCTTCCTTAGTAAAAGAACGCGTAACCTGCTTGATCGAGGCTTCACTATTAACTCCATTTGGATAGTCAGAGGGAAGCTGGGATATCTGCTGAGGCAACGTCTCCAGCCAATAGGTTAGTTCCTGCTGTACCGCATGAGTACGCGCATGTATAGCTAGTTGTTCAGACCATGCCTGGTAAGAAGCTGTTTTCGCAGCTAATTGGATCGGAACATTTTGCGTTAGCTGTTGATAGGCACTCTGTAGGTCTTCAACTAAAATGCGCAAAGAGACTCCATCAACGATTAAATGGTGAGCAACAATCAGTAGTCGAGCCGGTCTCGTAGGACCTAGATCAAACCATACAGCTCGCAATAGTGGACCTGCTGATAGATTTAGGCTCCTCTGAACGTCGTCTGAAATTTCTTCAATTGTCAATCGCTGCTTCTCTGCTAACTGTGCTGATAAGTCAACCCGTGTAAAGTTTATTTCTTCTCCAGGATCAATAAAAAACTGTTGAACTTTTGCTCCTTGAACTTCAAACCGCAGGCGAAATACATCATGATGTTCAAACACGGCTTGAAAAGCTGTTTTGAGCAAATCAGGTGCTAAAGTGCTCTTTGCCTGCAGCAGCAGGGCTAAATTAGCGTGATGCAGAGAGGGGCGATTTTGCTCAATTAACCAATGCTGAATTGGAGTTAAGGGTATTTCCCCCGTCAGTGATTCTGATTCACTAATTGGCGGAGTTACGGCTGACGTTGCCACCTGGGCTAGTTCTGCAATAGTCGGATTTCTATACAGCTGTCCGGGGGTAACCTGGAGATTTTCCTGCTTTGCTTTACCGATAAACTGAATGGCAAGGATGGAGTCTCCACCGAGGAAGAAAAAGTTGTCATGTCGCCCCACGCGCTCCACCTGTAACACCTGAGCCCACAAGGTTGCCAGGGTTGTTTCAACCTGAGACTGAGGCGGCACAAAGGTCTGCTCTGTGTCTTCTGGCACCGCTGGAACGGGCAGTGCCCGGCGGTCAACCTTGCCATTGGCCGACAGCGGCAGCTGCTGTAGCTGCATCCAGAGACCGGGCACCATGTACCTGGGCAACTGCTGACCTAAAAACTCCTGTAGCTCCTTAATCTCCAGCGCAGCTTCATCTGTGGAGACCACATAGGCCACCAGTCGCTTTTGTTCTTGGGCTGCTCCGATGACAGTGATCAGGGCCTGCTGTACCCGTGAATGCTGCGCCAGAATCGCTTCAATCTCGCCGAGCTCGATGCGCTGTCCACCTATCTTGACTTGAAAATCGACGCGGCCTAAAAACTCAATGGAGCCATCGGGTAGATAGCGGCCCAAATCTCCCGTGCGATACAGACGCTTTTTAGAGTATGGATGGGTAATAAAACTGGCCTGGGTTTTGTGTTGATCGCGCCAGTAGCCCTGGGCAAGTCCAACGCCGCCGATAAAGAGCTGTCCTGCCACCCAGGTTGGACAGGGCTGCAGCTCTTCATTGAGCACGTGCCAGGTTTGGTTGTTAAGGGGGCGACCATAGGGAATGCTGGTCCAGTGAGGGTCGACCTGGTCAACGGGATGGTAGATAGACCAGATGGAGGCCTCAGTGGCTCCCCCCAGACTAATCAGCTGACTGTCGGGCGCAACGTGGTGGAGCTGGGGAGGCAGGTTGAGGGGAATCCAATCGCCGCTTAACAGCACCGAGCCCAGGGATGCCAGGGTGACGCCGTGGCCCTGGGCGGCATTGAGCAAGAGTTGCAGCAAGGCAGGCACAGAATTCCACAGCGTAATGTGATGAGTCTGCATCAGCTCGAGCCAGTGGTCGGGGTCTGGCAGGTCGCTCACCTTGGGTAACACCAGGGTGCCGCCGCTGGCCAAGGTGCCAAAGATGTCATAAACAGACAGGTCAAAGTTCAGGGCCGATACCCCCAGAACGCGGTCAGTTTCGGAAATCTGGAAGCGCTGGTTGATATCGAGGAGGGTGTTGACGGCCCCCCGATGGTCAATCATGACGCCTTTGGGCGTGCCGGTTGAGCCGGAGGTGTAGAGGACATAGGCCAGGTCGGTGGGGGCCTGAACCACCTTGAGGGGGGTATCGCACTGTCCGTGAGTGTGGTCAACGCAGAGTCGTTTGAGGTGAACGGGCCAGGGAAGCGCGTCATTCCAATGACCATTGGTGAGGACAAGCTGCACCTCGGTGTGCTCGATGAGATAGTCCCGGCGAGCTTGAGGCAGGCTGGGGTCGATGGGCACATAGGCCGCCCCGGCCATCAGAATGGCCAGCACCGCGATGAGCTGTTCCACACCCTTATCGAGGGTGACGGCAATCAGATGGTTGGGCCGGGCACCCAGCTGGGTGAGGTGATGGGCTAGATAATTGGCCTGCTGCCACAGCTGCCCGTAGGTGACGGTTTGCTTTGGGGTGATAACAGCGAGGCGGTGCGGCTGACGTTGGGCTTGCTGAACAAAGGGGGTATGGAGGAGGTGAGAGCTGAGGGGGGCATCGGTGTGATTCACCGCTGTGCGCTGCTGCTGTTGGTGGTGGGAAATGGCGACCGCACAGGTGGTTGATTGCCATTGGTCGGCGTCAGGGGTGGCTAACTGCCGGAGTAGCTGGCAGTAGGCCGTGAACATG
>NZ_AWNH01000041.1 GCF_000482245.1 Leptolyngbya sp. Heron Island J
CTCCCCACTCCCCATGCCCCCCCTGCTCACCGTCAACAACCTCACCACCCATTTCCATACCCACTCAGGCACTGTCCACGCCGTTAACAACATCAGCTTTGCGGTCAAGCCAGGAGAAACCGTTGGCATTGTCGGTGAATCCGGCTCAGGCAAAAGTATCACCATGCTTTCTGTGCTACGCATGGTGCCGAGCCCAGCGGGGAAGATTATCCAGGGCGAAGTCCTGTTTGACAATCAGAACCTGCTGCAGCTGTCGGCTGCCAAGATGCGACAAATCCGGGGAAACCGCATCGCCATGATTTTTCAAGACCCGATGACGTCGCTAAATCCCGTATTAACGGTAGAACGTCAGCTGACAGAAGCCCTGCGATTACATCTAAAAATGACCAAACCCCAGGCCATAGAACGGGCGATTCAACTGTTGGACCATGTGGGTATTCCCGGTGCCGCCCAGCGGCTAAAAAACTATCCCCACCAGTTTTCCGGGGGGATGCGTCAGCGAGTGATGATCGCCATGGGACTGGCCTGTAACCCGCAGCTATTAATTGCCGATGAACCCACAACAGCCCTGGACGTCACCATCCAGGCTCAGATTGTTGCCCTAATTAAAGATCTCCGGCAAGAAACAGGTATGGCAATTATTTGGATTACCCACGATTTATCCCTGCTAGCGGGGATCGCCGATCGAATTCTTGTATTATATGCCGGACAAATTGTCGAATCTGCTCCCCTGCATCAGCTTTATGAGACGCCTCGTCACCCTTATACCCTGGGCCTGTTACAAAGCATTCCCCGGCTGGATCAGACCCGGCGCACCCGGCTTAAACCCATTGATGGCCAGCCACCGGATTTAGTCAACTATCCCACGGGCTGCCCCTTTGCATCACGCTGTGCTTTTGTCGTCGATCGATGTCATCAAGCCGATCCGCCGTTAGAGACGATCGATAGGGAGCACCAAGTCGCCTGTTGGGTTCAACCCAATGGTGCAGCGGTATTATCAGAGCTTCGACCAACCACAGCCTAAGAAGATTTATGTCCCCACCGCTTATTCGTGTTGAAAATCTCAAGGTTCACTTTCCGGTCAAACAGGGGTTGATCTGGCAACGTCAGGTGGGTTGGGTCAAGGCGGTTGATGGTCTCAATTTTACGATCCAGCCAGGGGAAACCTTAGGGCTGGTGGGAGAATCGGGCTGTGGGAAGAGTACAACCGGACGGGCGATTTTGCAGATGCAACGTCCCACAGCGGGCAAAGTTTATTTTGAAGATACGGAGCTAACGGCGTTACAAGGAGAACCCTTGCGACAGCAGCGTCAACGGATGCAAATGATTTTTCAAGATCCCTATGCATCCCTCAATCCGCGCATGACGGTGGGCAGCCTGGTGGGAGAACCCCTGGCAGTGCATCAGCTGGCCCAGGGTAAAGAGAAACGCGATCGCATCTATCAGCTCCTCGCAATGGTTGGGCTGCAACCCCAGTATTACCACCGCTATCCCCATGAATTTTCAGGCGGTCAGCGTCAGCGCATCGTGATTGCCCGTGCCCTGGCCGCTAATCCTGACTTTATTATTGGCGATGAGCCCATTGCCGCCCTGGATGTTTCGATTCAGGCCCAGGTGATCAATCTGCTGCAGACGCTACAAACAGAGCTGGGGTTAACCTATCTGTTTATTGCCCATGACCTCAGCGTGGTGCGTCACATTGCAGACCGGGTGGCCGTTATGTATCTTGGCAAAATTGTCGAGCTGGCCGATCGAGTTAGTCTCTATGAGAATCCGCTACATCCCTATACTCAGTCTTTACTATCAGCGGTGCCCATCCCCGACCCCACCTTGGAAGCCAAACGCCAGCGTATTATCTTAACCGGCGATGTCCCCAGTCCTATGCATCCGCCCAAAGGTTGTTGTTTTCATACCCGCTGTCCCTTTGTGATGCCAGCGTGTCGTCAGGAGCCAGGTCCTGTTTTTAAGGCTGTGAGTCCGGGGCATAGTGTGGCCTGTCATTTGGTGGAGCAGTGAGGAGGAAAGGGGTGAGGGGGTGGATGGGTGGATGGGTGGATGAGTGGGGGGTGGATGGGTGGATGAGTGGGGGGTGGATGGGTGGATGGGTGATTTAAGTGCAAGTGGTTTAGCCTTCGAATCCCATTGCTTTTAGATTTTTTTCCACCTTAGCGTGATGTTCTGTCTGCCAGTCTTCTAGAGACCGGGTCTCATCTTTGTCAGCTCGTCGTTTGGCTGTTTCCCAAACAGATTCTTGCTGTGGGCTGGGAATCACGGCAATTCCTTCTTCATCGGCAACAACAATATCCCCTGGTTCTACTTGGACGCCGCCGCAGATAATTGTGTTTTGTAGGGTACCGGGTCCTTGTTTTGCCCCTGGTATGGGCATGGCTCCTCGCGCAAAAACTGGGAACTGGAGCTCGCGGACCTCGGCTACATCTCGGATCACTCCGTCAATTACAAAGCCGATAATTCCTCTTTTTTGGGCGGTGGCGCAGACATTGCCGCCTGCCATGGCATAGTCTATATCACTGGCTTTTACTACAATTATTGATCCTGGTTCTGCTCTGTAAATGGCGGCGTGTAGCATCAGGTTATCCCCTGGGGCACAGCTGACGGTGTAGGCTGGTCCGGCAATTCGGGGTATGCGGGGCCACATTTCTCGGATGCCCATATCCATGAATTGTTCGCGCCCGAGCGATGCATCGGCATAGGCGGTGGGAGATAGCTGATTAAACTTTGAGTTGTGGTCCATGGGTGGCATAACTACCGATTCTTAGGCTCCCACCATACACTGTCAGGTTTGGAATCGGGGCTTTTTTATTTATAGAAAATGAGAAGATATTAATAAGATGGTCTGGTGGGTTGTGGCTCGTTTGCTGGGGACAGGGTTTTGGGGTAGGTGAGGGGGTGGATGGGTAGATGGGTGGATGGGTGAGTGCGATCGCGACTATCTGCTAGAGCTTTTTGGGGTTGGTGCTTTAGCTGTGATATTGGTGCCTTTGTAGCCATTGGCTTTTGTGCGGTCGTGGCTCTGATGATCTAAGGCATCCTGTGCTATTGGTACCCTGTAAGTGGATCAGTAGACTAAGTACAATACCAGCCGTTATGATATGCGCGAGTGTATGGATGTTTCTGAGGCCCTGCCGATCAAAGGCCATCAAAGCCTTAGCCACGGGCTAATTAGGGAGTTTTGCTCTATCTACAGGTCCGCGCAAATGCTAGAACCGTTTGGATTCGCGCTTTTGAAGGTTGAAGTAAGTCTGAAATTTTTGTATGGTTTTTTGCAGGGTGACTATAATGGTTAGGTCCGCGCAAATGTACCTTGAAAATTTAATGCAGCCAGCGTTTCAATTGGCTGCAGTCACAACTACCAATTACCCCTCACGGGGATTGAAACAAGATGGATGTATCGGTACCACCATTGCCATCGGGTCACAACTACCAATTACCCCTCACGGGGATTGAAACGTGTGCCTAACGACAAGGCCATTATTGACGCCATGGGTCACAACTACCAATTACCCCTCACGGGGATTGAAACCAAGATGGTTTAGTTTGAACCGTAATGGTTCATCTGGTCACAACTATCAATTACCCCTCACGGGGATTGAAACTTTAATTTGTTGTAAATACGCGCATAAACAGCGCGTCACAACTACCAATTACCCCTCACGGGGATTGAAACTTGTAGCCAACGAGCAGATCCCTTAACGGAAATGAGTCACAACTACCAATTACCCCTCACGGGGATTGAAACGTATTGAAGTGTGATGTGTCTGTGCGCGGGTACCGTCACAACTACCAATTACCCCTCACGGGGATTGAAACGCCATCAGCCTAGGAATCAGCGGCGAGCAAATCCAGTCACAACCACCAATTACCCCTCACGGGGATTGAAACATTCACCGGCTTCAGGGCTTCCAGTCTGGTCCGTCACAACTACCAATTACCCCTCACGGGGATTGAAACATGAAGATGCAAAGCGACTGAGACGGGGGTATTTTGTCACAACTACCAATTACCCCTCACGGGGATTGAAACCAAACTGGTATTGCTCAACTCCGCTTGCAAGAATATGGTCTAGGTCACAACCACCAATTACCCCTCACGGGGATTGAAACTTCGAAGACGGAACCAGGCATAATACCGTAATCCAGTCACAACCACCAATTACCCCTCACGGGGATTGAAACTTCAATGTATTTTTGGAGTGCTTCATTGATTTTTGGGTCACAATACCAATTACCCCTCACGGGGATTGAAATATGATCTCCACCCCGGGACACTAAGTCCCTCAACGTCACAACTACCAATTACCCCTCACGGGGATTGAAACAAACCCCTCAGCAGGGAGACCCCCAGGGTATAGAGTCACAACTACCAATTACCCCTCACGGGGATTGAAACAGTTTCTACGGCACCGTCGAAGGGTTTCAGGATTTTTTCGTCACAACTACCAATTACCCCTCACGGGGATTGAAACCGCTATGTCCCGGACCACGGGGGAATGAAATACGTCGTCACAACTACCAATTACCCCTCACGGGGATTGAAACCGAGAAAGTGAGAGCGGCGCTAAAGGTCGACACGTAAGTCACAACTACCAATTACCCCTCACGGGGATTGAAACTGCTTCTCTGGGGATAGTAGGATCAGCGGTGGTTTGTCACAACCACCAATTACCCCTCACTGCTACTGTATATACACATCTAGAAGATAATGGTCTAAAAGGTACTGCTGGCCTTGAATTGGCCCTCACCCTAAATCCCTCTCCCGCAGGGCGAGGGACTTTGACTCTGGCTCCCTTCTTCGCCTTGTGGGAGAAGGAGCTGGGGGATGTGGAGCTTTGCTCTTCTCGCAGAGTGGGCTCGAAAATTGGAGCTGCTCTCCGACTTGTGTATACACAGTAGCCCCTCACAGGGATTGAAACAATGCACTTAAGAGAACCTGGGCCTCTCACCAAGAAGTCACAACTACCCATCACCCCTCTCAGCAACCATGAAGTGCTATAGCGGCATCAAGGGCTGGTTACTTGAAAATACCAAATCATCCAAATCACCAACAGCTTTGAAGCAATCAGCCCAGCAGAGCATCAGCGACTGTTTGGGCCTATACCGAAAGGAAAAAACGAGGAAAGACTACTCGGTCATCAAAAGTAAACATGAGTATGTCTAAGGAGAAAAGATTAAGGAGCCGGTAGTGGCTTCCTCACCATAGGTTAAAGTTAACTGCTCATTATTCTCCAGCGTTACCTGATGAACCCCTTTCAGGGCAGCAAAGAACATCGTTTCCTGCTCCATAATTGGCTGATCACAGGCCCGCCTTGTCGCCTGTAGAGGATCTACTATAATCCGATCACCTTCTACACGATAATTAGTCATATACTGGTTGCATCCTCCAGTACCGCTAATTTGTGTCTGTTCAAAGTTCAAAGATATATTCACCTCAGGCATCAAAGCGATAGCCTGACCATCCTGAGTCCAGGATGTTAGTCGCCAGTTTGGCTGGCTCTGGGCAAGGGCGAAGAGATCTTCAGGAGGAAATTGAAGTATGCCAGAACTCATGGCAGAATCAGAAGCTATGCTATGACTTTCGTCTGAGTCAGAGATTACAGATACCTCGGAGGTAGAATCTTGACAAGATGCTAGAAACAAGCTGAGGGCAAAAAGATTGCCTGCGAGAGCAGCCACGGTTGTGGTAACTGCTATGGGGGAACGAGAAGTAAGCTTTTTCATGGTTTATCCCCAATCAAAGGCGTTTAAGAATCAAGTTGTGTTATGACGAATTTCAAATGGATAACGTACACTCTTACTTTAAAGTAATAGGTTCTTTGTTATTCGGGTTCATAGTTACTAAAAGTGAAACCACCCCATCACTCATCCACCCCTCCACAGCCTCAACCTGGGACTTTATTTTTGTGTAATCCCCTAACTACCCCTGCTAGTTCAGCAAGGTCGCTCATATTCATTATATTTTCAACACTCTCCTCTCTTTTAGCAGAAAGGAGAGGATGATGAGCGTCCTTACTGTATACTACTAGTCGCAATATCCTTGATCTGCAAGGGTTGAACCCCCTGTTACAAAAGAACACAAGGTATTTAGCAAAGAACCAATATTTCCCGCCCCATAAGTCCCGTAGCTAGCATTGGGATACTCAGAGTTTTGCCCAAACTGGGAAGAGTAGTTGTCCTTAGGAGTGTTAGGGTTGGCTGCTCCCCAAGAGGTTACACCAACAATTACATTATTTGCTGCAGAGTCACCAGGACCAGCCCCATTAGAGAACACTGGATCTTTATACTTGAAATTTGCTATCCACGGTCCACCACTGGCACCCCCTGTAAACGTACTACCTTGGTAAATTTGACTTGCTCCACTCACTGTCGTTAGATAGCTGGGTCCATCGCTTCTTTGCATGATGCGGCCCTGATCTAACAAGCCGGGGTACCCCAGAGCCGATAGTGCAGCAACTGCTAGGTTGCCTGTGCGAGGATGACTCACGAAGGAATAGTTATTCCATCCATAATTAAGCCACCCTGTTAAATCGCCGATAAACTGATTGGATGAGTTTCTTCCCAATGCCATCACAGCGAGATCGTTGTTTCTGGCTGCACCACTACCAGTGTCTGTGCCATTGGTCCAACTAGATGGACGGACCATAACTCTCCAAGACCAAGAGCCATAGGGAGCGCTGCCGTCGTGAAACGCCGGGGTAAATGTCCATCTTCTGAAGGTGTCATTGCCGGAACCAAAATCTTGGATACAATGAGCAGCCGTTACTATGACACTGCGTCGTATTAAGCTGGCTGAACAGGTGAAGGAGCCTGAATCATCCTGAAAAGTGAGTCTGCCAATTGCTCTATAGGGATAGGTCGCACTTAAATATCCCCCATTATTTGATGCTATATTCCCAGTCGGCAAATGCTCAACACGAGCTGCTGTATAAGGTACACTAAAAGAGCCAAAGGCTCGCGGTTCGGTGTTGCTAGATTCTGCGTTGTCAGATTCTGCTGCTGGTTTTACTCCTGGTGTATTTTGGAGTTGTTGGGCAGGTCTGACTGCATCAGTGTTTGGGGGTGATAGAGGATTAATGTGCGGGCTAGCGTCTAAGATCTGTCGCTCATTCATACCGGCAGATGACCGATCATTAACAATGACTTGATCCCTATTTTGGGTCCGATTTCCAGGTGAGGAGGCAGGTCTAGTTTCTCTGGTGGAGGGAGAGTTGGTTGTGGAAGGGCTAGAAGGGGACGTTTGTCTGTCTAGGCACTCCTGCTCCCCAGTTTGGGGATTAATCCAAAAGTTAACGCAACCTTGAGCTATGTTTGTTTGGCTAATTGAGGTGATAACTACAACACCAATTGACAGAATACCAAGAGGTAAACTGGATAACCATACAGCTTTTCTTCTCATATCTAAAAGCCTGATTTTACTGACAATGATCCTGATGTCTGCTGATAGTCAGCGATAGAATAACGTCTTTAGTCTGCTGATGTAGCTATTGAACAAATTAGGAACCCCAGGGTTCAAAGCTTGCTCAGACAGTATTTTGCAATAGTAATCTAAAAAGCCTGGCTAACTTGCATCAATGCTTCTCAGTATGATACTTCGCGTAGTATCAGATCCATTTTTTAAACAAAGTTTAAAACAAGCTGCTGCTGAGTTGTCTATAGGTCATGAAGTCATCAATCATTGCTCTGCATTAGCCCACTCTACGAGAAGCCGCTCAGGCGTCTACATCCTAAGTCCTTCTCCCCCAGGGAGAAGGACTTTGATCTGACTCCCCCTTCTCCCCGCGGGAGAAGGGGTTGGGGGATGAGGGCTTTGCTCTTTTCACAGAGTGGGCTCGATATCTTGAGTTAGGCTTCGATTTGTGGAAATCAGCTCCATGCTTTGCATTAGCCCACTCTACGAGGAGCCGCTCAGGCGTCTACACCCTAAATCCTTCTCCCCCAGGGAGAAGGACTTTGATCTGACTCCCCTTCTCCCCACGGGAGAAGGGGTTGGGGGATGAGGGCTTTGCTCTTCTCACAGAGTGGGCTCGAACTCTAGAGCTATTCTCCGACTTATGCATACACGTTAGCTCTCCATGGGAGAGAGGACTGGGGAGAGAGCTATCCGAACATCAACAAAGTCGAAACTGTTTACTCCCCATTCCTAATAAACGTGTATTGATTCCGATAACAGTTCAACAAAACTTCCCAAGCTCAGGGGAGCGCTAGGATAACTCTCAGAACAGATACATCTTCGCTACAGAGAGTCCACAGTGAGATGATTTGAGCAAGTTCGAGCCGAATTCATTCACAGGATGAAATGGCTCGCTCCTAAGCGAAAATAGCGCACGCCCCATAGGAAAAACAGAAAAATCCAGAGAGGGTCTCTTCAGCACTAAAAACAACTGACAACAAAGTCTTTGCCATGTTCCTGGTGAAGACACTAGTACTCGATGGCAGAAATTTGGCAGCTATTTCATCCACCCATCCACATTTGATGGTGGGCCAACTTACGCCACAGAGTACCAGTTGCGCTTAAATAATTCCTCCGTTACCCCATCACTCATCCACCCATCTATAGCTTCAACCTAGAACTTTATTGTTGTGCAATCTCCTGAGATTGCCAAAGTTCAAAACACCTTACACCTCAGGCTCTTCAGTAAAGAGAGGTTTTGCGCTTACCTGCTTAGCCTCTTGCTCGATCTCCTTACTAAGAAAATAATTAAGGAATGTACGAATCACGGCGATCGCAGCCAGTTGACCCAGGGTATCAAACGAGGGCGCAATGGTAGTCCCTAAAATATCCGCCCCCAGCTGGAATTCTAACCCCAGGGCTAACCAGGAGCCTAAGGTCAGACGAATATCAATAAACGGTGGGATATACAGCCGACCTGGCCGTCTTATCACCAGCTGTAGACAGGCAATCAGCCCCAATAGGATACATAAAACTGAAATAGCCTCAAAACACAACTTGAGAATTCCAACAATTGCTGCTAGTCCGCTTGCCAATAGGTCCATGGATAACGCTGATTTAACATTCTCATTACCCTACCCCATTCCAACTTCACTAAATCTGTGCAGTCTGACGGGCTGATTTCTGATGCTTGAATTACAGTGAGGGATAGATGCGACTGGCACCCCCCATGCAAGAACTCTGGTGGATTTTAATGTTTCGACTGAGGTTACAGCTGGCGTTAATCCAGCTGGCAGCCGTGGAATCCTACGGCAGTATTGCCTATGAATATGAGAAAAACTCGTACCCGCTGGCAATGGCCGATGTGTTGTGGGGACAGCAATCATCGGGACTAGCGTTTCTGCAGCAAATTGATGAACAGGCGACAGAAACTCAGGGCATTGACCTGCTGTCGGGATTTACCCTCAAGGGTCAGATCCGCAAGTATTTTTACTTTGGTGACCAGCTGGACCCGGCCTATCGACAGCGTATGTGGGAGGCTATGCATGAGTTTACCCTCACCGATCCACTCAACCGCATCGCTGATCCGCCGAGAAAGTTTTGGGCGCGTTCCACTGATGACTGTAAGACGCCAGTGGATTGTCGTAATACTGACAATTTGCGAGCGATGCGAGAAACGTCGGTGTATCTGATGGCGGAAGAGACGGGGAATGAGGCCACCCGATTAATTTATAAACAACATCTGGAGCGCTATGTTTCTACACTGCTGGATATTGGCATGGGAGAGTGGGATAGCCCGGTCTACCACGGGTTTACTACAGCCGCTTATCTAAACCTGTATGATTTTGCTGATGATCCTGAGGTAAAACAGCTGGCCCATGATGCTCTGGACTGGCTCTATCGCTCTGCGGCTATCAAGTACTGGCGTGGCAGCTGGAATGGTCCTTCTAAGCGTAACTATGGGGATAATGCGGCGCGGTTTTTCTGGCTCTATTTTGGTCATGCTCCGGCCCCTGATGAGATTGAGCGGGATTGGATCTATGCTTTGACCAGTGAGTATTTGCCCCCTGATGATGCGATCGCAATTGCCCAGCGTCGTTTCTTTCACCCGTTCGAGCTACGTCGCACCCATCCCCACTACGAAAATTGGAAGCCTGGCCTCTATGGTCCTGCTTTTTATGAAACGGTGTACCTGGGCCATAGCTATCAGCTGGGCAGTTTGGCCAGGGGCACTGGCGGTGACTGGAATGGCTTTAGTTTGCGTATGGCCAATGGCACACAGACCGATGAACTGCAGGTGAATGCTAAGTCTCCCCACCGGATTGCCCAGTATGAAAATATCCTGATCTGGCAGGGTCAGACCGCGCCGGAGCTGACCCTGCCAGCGTCCTGTTCTGAAACGGTAGATCACGATATTACCTTTCTGGCCTGTGACCAAACCTGGATCGCGATCCATCGCTTTGGGCAAGGGTTTGCCTTAGAAATTGGCGAAGCGCAAACCGACAGTTTTGTTCGGTTTAAACAGGCGGTAACTGACCAGGCCCGACTGACCGTAGCTGCTGATCGCATAGAGTATCGCGATAGTGTGGGTAAACGGGTTGCGATCGCAGCAACCCAGACAACAGATTTGCCTCAAGTATGGCGCGATCGCACACTACACAACTGGCAAACCCACAGCAACAACCCAGCGTTGTCCTGGTAAAATTCTTCGGGTTCAGCCCCAGGTAAACCAGTGGGTTAAACCTGGGCTAATCTAAATGCCGCCCCCAAACCGGCCCCCATCTCTTCAGGGGTAATTTTGCCGTCATGGTCAATATCTAAAGCATCAAAGACAGCGTCCGCCCCCAGCCACTCTTCACGGGTGATAAACCCATCGCCATCTAGATCATAGGCCCGAAAGATATCTTCAGCCGCGTGGCTCACTACCTCATTTCCGTCTAGCTGAGACAGACGTTCGGCCAGGAGTGCTTCTAACGACTCCAGCGCCTTCGTAAAGCCCTGAATACCTTCCGCTAGCTTTTCTGACGCCATCCGGTCAGCTGCGTGCATTTTGTCAAAGGTGCCTTGATCGACGGAGATTTTCTGGATTTCTAACGTCTTTGCTTTTTCAGGAGATAACTTGCGGGGGAGTTCAGCGGTGACTGCATCCAGCTGCGCCAGAAGCTTGGGAGAGATTGTCAGCAAATCGCAGCCAGCTAGCTCAGTTAGCTCATCGGTGTTGCGAAAGCTGGCCCCCATGACTTCAGTGCTATAGCCAAACTTTTTGTAGTAGTTAAAGATTTCTGTTACTGACAAAACACCGGGATCTTCTGCGGGTGCATAGGAATCTCGGCCAGTATCTTTTTTATACCAGTCAAGAATGCGGCCCACAAACGGCGAAATTAGGGTGATACCTGCCTCAGCGCAAGCAATTGCCTGATGTAATCCAAATAGCAACGTCAGGTTACAGTGAATCCCTTCTTTTTCTAAAATCTCAGCGGCTTTGATCCCCTCCCAGGTAGAGGCGATCTTGATCAAAATTCTCTCGCGGGAGATGCCAGCATTCTCATACTGGGCAATTAAATCTCGGGCGGTGGCGATAGTGCCTTCAGTGTCGTAGGATAGGCGCGCATCGACTTCAGTGGAAACACGACCCGGAATAATTTCCAGAATTTTACGGCCAAAGGCTACGGCCAGACGCTTAAAGGCTAAATTAACAATTTCCTGGGTGCTGGCGTCGGCACCGGCATCAGCCTTAGCAGTTTGCAATGTTTCGTCAACAATACCTTGATACTGAGGCATCTGGGCCGCGGCTGTGATCAAGGATGGATTGGTCGTAGCATCGCGCGGTTTAAATTTCTCAATCGCTTGGATATCACCGGTATCGGCAACTACGACAGTCATTTCACGTAACTGTTCCAGGAGAGTCTGTGCCATGGAGTGCTCCATTTCGTCTGCTAACCACGTCTGTATTGTAATCACTCCCAACTAAACCGTCTGCAATCTAAAGACTGATTATGGAAGTAGCATAGATTTGGGTTGATTTAGGCCAGTATGGGCTGCTTTTGCAGGCAATGCCAACAGTCTTGAGCAATTGCCCAGTCTTCTTGGGTGTGAATTACCAGCACACGAACTGTGGAGTCAGGTGTGGCGATATCTTGATCAACGGGTTGATTTTCGTTTTTACTGGGGTCCAGCTTTAGACCTAAAAATTTCATTGATTTACAGACATCTGCCCGGATTGAGGTAGCGTGTTCACCAATGCCAGCGGTAAATACAATGGCATCGACACCGTTCAAACTCATGAGCATGGCACCCAGACAGGCTTTGAGGCGATGGAGATAAATATCTCGGGCTAATCTTGCGCGGGGGTTTCCAGCTGCGATCGCTGGTCTAATTTGGCGCAGATCGTGAGAGATTCCAGAAATACCTTTGAGCCCAGATTCTTTATTCAGCATCTGGTCCAGCTGATCGGCACTATAGCCCTGCCGCATTAGGTGAATTAAAATACCGGGATCAACAGATCCACAACGGGTGCCCATCATCAACCCATCCAGGGGGGTAAATCCCATAGTGGTATCGATGCTGTGGCCATTTTGAACGGCTGAAAGAGAGCCGCCATTGCCCAAATGACAAATAATTAGGTGTAAATCATCCTGCCCTAATATCTGAGCAGCTCGCTGACTGCAATATTGATGACTAATGCCGTGAAACCCATAGCGACGGATGCCTTGTTTGACCCAATCATAAGGCCCTGGATAAATGGCGGCCACATCGGGGATCTGGCTATGGAAAGCGGTATCAAACACTGCTATCTGGGGAACTCCTCCCAGTAGCTCTTCCATCAGTTCAATCCCTTCCAAATTGGCTGGATTATGGTTAGGAGCTAGCTGTTTGAGGCGGTCAATTTCTGCTTTAACTGCGGGGGTGACAACGGTGCTGGCTTGATATGTCTGGCCACCATGTACCACCCGATGACCAACAGCATCGATCTCCTGAGGATTGTTGAGCACCTGGGTAGTACCCTGCCACAGAGTGCTGAGCACCTGGGAAAGAATATCTCGGCGTGAGGTGATAGCCAGCTTTTGTTCTAAAGACTGCCCAGCCTGGGTGTCGACCTCTATGACGGCTTGTTCTGGATACCAGTCGATCTGGGCCTCCCAAACCGGGACGGGGGTGTTCTCTGGGAGATGATCACCCAGGGTATATAAACAGAGTTTGTGGCTGCTAGAGCCAGCATTGAGGACAAGAATTTTCATAGATGCAAAAAGTAAAGATTTAAACTTATGGGGTATTGACCTGCAAGCCAGCATTGGCCTGAATATACTCTTTGAGTTTCACCGGCACTGGTTTGACCTGCCAGATATTTTTGGCATAGTCACGAATCGATCGGTCTGAAGAGAATTTACCCATACGAGCTGAGTTGAGGATGGACATACGGGTCCAGTGGGTAGCGTCAGCATAGGCTTGACTCACCCGGTCCTGACACTCCACATAGGCCTGATAGTCAGCTAGAAGCAGATAGGGATCTTGGTACAGCAGGTTATCAACCAGGGGTCTAAACAGGTTTTGATCACCTTGGGAGAACACACCAGAGGAGAGCTGATCGATGATGTTTTGAAGACTGGAATGACGATGATAATATTTCTTCGGCTGATAGCCCTGGTCTTTTAACGCCATCACGTCTTCTACCGTTAAGCCAAACAAGAAGAAATTCTCGTCTCCTACGGCGTCACGAATCTCGACATTGGCTCCATCCAGTGTGCCAATGGTCAACGCACCATTCATCGAGAACTTCATGTTGCCGGTGCCTGAGGCCTCTTTACCTGCAGTAGAAATCTGCTCTGAGAGATCTGCGGCTGGATAAACCGGCTGGCTATTAGTGACATTGTAGTCAGGTAAAAACACCACCTTAAGACGACCGGCCACATCGGGATCGTGGTTGACCACCTCGCCCACAGACGTAATCAGCTTAATCATCAGCTTGGCCATAAAGTAGCCTGGGGCTGCTTTGCCACCAAACACAAATGTGCGGGGTACCATCGTCTGGGTCGGATTTGCTTTAAGCCGGTTATAGAGCGTAATTATATGCAACACATTTAAGTGCTGACGCTTGTACTCATGAATCCGCTTGACCTGAATGTCAAACATCGATGTGGGATCAACTTCGATGCCGGTAAAGTCTAGAATGCGTTGGGCCAAACGTTGTTTATTAGCCAGCTTGACCTGCTGCCAGGCCGAGCAAAATCCAGAGTCGTTTACCAATGCCTCTAGCTGTTTTAGCTGGTCTAGATCCTGTACCCAGCCATTGCCAATCTTGCTGGTAATCAGCTCCGCCAGCTGGGGGTTACTCAACACCAGCCAGCGTCGCGGCGTTACTCCATTGGTCACGTTAGTAATCTTTTGGGGCCACAGCTGATGAAAATCTTTCAGGACGGTACTTTTGACTAGCTCACTATGGAGAGCGGCCACGCCATTAATGGAATAACTGCCCACCGAGGCCAGGTTGGCCATCCGCACATAGCGTTCTCCCGACTCGTCAATCAGCGATAGCGCCGCTAGTTTACCATCATCGTCAGGAAACTGTTGTTGCACCTGGTCTAGAAACCGTTGGTTAATCTCATAAATAATTTCCAGATGCCGGGGCAACAACCGCCCAAATAGGCCTATAGGCCATTTCTCCAGGGCTTCGGGCAATAGCGTATGGTTGGTATAGGCAAAGGTCTTTTGGGTGACCTGCCAGGCGGTATCCCAGGGCATAGCGTGCTCATCCACCAACAGCCGCATCAGCTCGGCCACACCCACGGCTGGATGGGTGTCATTTAGCTGAGCGGTGAACTTCTCATGGAATGTTTCCAGACGGTTCCCCTCTGCCAGGTGAATCCGAATCATGTCCTGCAGCGAACAGGATACAAAGAAATACTGCTGCTGTAATCGCAGCTCTTTACCTTGAATCTGCTCATCGTTGGGGTATAGCACCTTAGTCAGGTTCTCTGCGGTGGTCTTGGCATTGACGGCACCGTAGTAATCCCCCTGATTAAACCGTTGAAAATTAAAAGACTCACTGGCCTCTGCTTTCCACAGACGTAGGGTATTTGCTGTGTTAACCCGGTATCCTAAAATCGGCGTGTCGTAGGGAACGCCCTTGAGGGCATAGTTGGGTACCCAGCGTACTCGCTGCTCGCCTTGCTCAGTGGTATAAAACTCCGTGTATCCCCCAAACTTAACCTCAACGGCTGAGTCAGCTTGCAGGATCTCCCAGGGATTGCCATACTGCAGCCACTTATCGGTAATCTCCACTTGCCAGCCGTCACAAATCTCCTGGTCAAAAATGCCAAACTCGTAGCGAATACCATAGCCGATAGCGGGAATTTCCAGGCTAGCCAGTGATTCCATATAACATGCGGCCAAGCGGCCCAGACCGCCATTCCCCAGACCGGGTTCTTCTTCTTGGGCAATCAGCTGGTCTAAATTTAGCCCTGATTCTGTGATGGCTTTTTCAACCGGTTGGTAAATGTTAAGGTTGACCAGATTGTTACCAAGATGGGGGCCTAACAAAAATTCAGCTGATAGATAGCAAACCATCCTGACACCCGCTCCATCATAGGCTTCACGGGTCGCCAGCCACCGCTGTAAAAGCCGATCTCGCACCGTATAGGCCAGGGCCATATAGTAGTCATTCTGCGTCGCAATGTCAGGATACTTACCCTGTATATAAAACAGGTTGTCGGCCATAGCCCGCCGCAGAGTGCCAATACTCAGACCTGTACGGTCGTCTTCAACCTGCATCGTGTTGGGCAAAGCTGTATTTTGAGCTGTCATGGAAATGTCTCTAATGTTGAACCAATCTCTGTTGTTTAAAAACCAACCAAACCAAAAAGCTTCTCCCTGATCAGGAAGAAGCTTTTTGGTTTAAGGACTATCTAATCGCAGGGATTTACATAAGGCCACTTCCATTGCACAATCTCATCCTGGTCTTTACCATGCTCGTGGGCATAGGCTAAACACTCAATGATCTTGTTTTTCATCCGTTCCTTCACATGGGCGGCGGCTGACCCGAGCTTCGGTACGCGGTTAATCACGTCAATCACCAAATTAAAGCGATCGACCTGGTTGTTGATGGCCAGCTCTAGGGGCGTGTTGATATTCCCTTCTTCTTTATAGCCACGGACATGAATCCGTTCTTGCTTAGACCGACGATATACCAGCTTGTGGATCAGCCAGGGATAGCCGTGGAAGTTAAAGATAACGGGTTTATCCGGTGTGAATAGCGAGTTAAAATCCCAATCTGATAAACCATGGGGATGCTCCCCTTCCGACACTAGCTTAAACAAATCCACTACGTTGATAAACCGGACCTTGAGTTCAGGAAACTCTGCTCGCAAAATTGCTGTTGCGGCCAATGCCTCCATTGTCGGAATATCACCACAGCAGGCCATGACAACATCGGGTTCATCGGGCTCTGTACCGCAGTCATCGTTGCTGGCCCAGTCCCAAATCCCCACTCCTTTGGTGCAATGGGCAATGGCATCATCCATAGGCAGATATTGCAGGTGTTTCTGCTTATCGGAGACAATGACATTAATGTAGTCTGTACTACGGAAACAATGGTCGGCCACTGACAACAGACAGTTGGCATCCGGTGGAAAGTAGAGTCTGACGACATCGGGACTCTTATTGGTGACCAGGTCGATATACCCTGGGTCCTGGTGGCTAAAGCCATTGTGGTCCTGTCGCCACACCAGGGACGATAGCAAAATATTAAGAGACGAGACCGAGCGCCGCCAGGGTACGTGATTGCGACAAATGTCTAACCACTTGGCATGCTGATTAAACATGGAATCTACCACGTGGGCAAAGGCCTCATAGGTATGGAAAAGACCATGCCGCCCGGTGAGTAAATAGGCCTCTAGCCATCCTTGTAGCGTGTGCTCACTGAGCATTTCCATCACCCGACCATCGCGGGAGAGTTCAGTTCCCCCTTCATCTTCTGGGTAGATGTCTGCCATCCATACTTTCTTGGTGACCTCGTAGACATCCTGTAGACGGTTGGATGCGGTTTCATCCGGTCCCATGATCCGGAAGTTGTTGGGGTTATCGCGAATGATGTCTCGCATTAAAAAGCCCAGCACCTTGGTATTTTCGAATTCTTCGATGCCAGGTCGTTCCATCTGAATGGCATAGTCACGAAAATCTGGCATTTTTAAGGCCTTACGTAGAAGACCCCCGTTTGCATGGGGGTTTGATCCCATCCGTCGATTGCCGGTCGGGCTTAAGGCTTTAAGTTCAGGGATCAGGGTGCCTGCTTGATCAAATAGCTCGTCCGGTCGATAGCTGCGCATCCATTCTTCTAATTTACGCAGGTGGTCGGGGTTGTCGTGCATGCCGCCCATGGGGACCTGGTGCGATCGCCAAAAGTCTTCCACTTTTTTGCCATCGACTTCAGCAGGCCCGGTCCAACCTTTCGGTGTACGCAACACGATCAGCGGCCAACGAGGACGCTCAATTTTGCCGGATATCCGAGCTTCTCGCTGAATCTCTTTAATTTTCAGCACACATTCTTCCATCACCGCTGCCATCTTTTGATGCATCTCGGCGGGATCTTTCCCTTCTACAAAGTAGGGCGTGTAACCATACCCTCGGAATAAATATTCCAGTTCTTCGTGAGAGATACGGGCCAAAATAGTTGGGTTAGCAATCTTGTACCCATTCAGGTTTAAAACGGGCAGTACGGCACCATCGCGAGCCGGGTTAATAAATTTATTAGAATGCCAGGCTGTTGCCAGCGGGCCGGTCTCGGCCTCACCATCCCCCACAACACAGGTAACAATCAGGTCAGGATTATCTAATACGGCTCCGTAGGCATGGGAAACACTGTATCCCAGCTCACCCCCTTCGTGAACTGATCCCGGTGTTTCTGGAGTGACATGGCTACCGATGAAGCCAGGGAAGGAGAATTGCTTAAAGAAGCGTTGCATCCCTTCAGCATCTTCACTTTTATCGGGATATATCTCTGAATAGGTTCCCTCTAGATAAACAGGGCCTAAAACACCGGGAGCACCATGCCCCGGACCCGCTACAAAGATCATATCTAGATCGTATTTCTTGATCAGACGGTTACAGTGGATATAGGTAAAACTTAAGGCGGGAGATGCTCCCCAGTGACCGAGCAGACGATGTTTTACCTGTTCTGCTGTCAGGGGGGCTTTAAGCAAGGGATTATCCCGCAGATAAATCATGCCAACAGCGAGATAGTTGCATGCTCGCCAGTATGCATCCATTAAGTTCAGCTCATCGCTGGATAGCGCCGATGTCGATGAGAAATTTGGTTGAATTGGGGTTTGAACCATAATTCGTCTTCCTTTAGATACAGTGAGCTAGTGGGTTCTAGACTTGGAGCTAGATTTAGACATTGATAAAGGTCTATGCTGTGCTGCGATTGTTATGAGAAGTATGAGAAGTATGAGAGGGACTTACTGATTTGAAGGAAACATTCGAGCAGTAGGAATCATGTCTAAAACGCATGTCTCGCGCATACTAGCTGGGATTAAACAAAACAAAAAGTAACAGCGGAGCCATTTTTGTGTTGCTTTTGTGTTTGTCAATCGGTTGCATGGGCTAACTATTCGTATATATCCGTCTTCTACTTGCGAACATGTCACTATGCTAGCTCCTTCGATAACAATTGAAGATTAGGAACTCATAATGTTTGCTGTTGTAAATATGAACAGATCTGAAACGGCTTGATCCCCTTGAACAGAGACTACAACTTCAAGGATTGAACGTTCTTCTCAGCGGAAAATTCAGAGCACTCACCATTTTGGAAGGCTACTGAACACGTTTGGTTATGCTGGTGAAGCTTTTAGTGTTTTTTAAGAATTGCTATGCTTCCATTTATTTGAGACTTTCAATCTGGCCTTACTATAGCCATAAATTTTAAGAATCAACCATGGCTTATGGGCGTACCAGAGTGACACCATAAGGTGGCCAAAATTTTATAGAGTATTCAACATTGAAGCTCACAATTTTGTGGCTTTAAGCGGGGTATAAAAAATCAGTGTATTGGTCTGGCCGAGACATATCTGCCAAAGCCTGGGTAAAACCCCGCCCTATCTAATCAGAACAGCTGAGATATTTCTATTGAAGAGATCTGATGAAGGGTTGAATGCGGTCTATAAAGTATTTTCTGGGATGTAGCCTCGACCACACTCAATTGATTAAAAATAGAGTTAGTTTAACTATCTGAATAGACTTGTCTCTGTCTGTAGGTGTAAAGGGTTGGATTATCTCTCGATATGATAATGGGCAAGGAAATTCCAAGGATGTCATTGGATGTCATTGTTCTGATGTCATCAGGGGATGATCGAAGGATAGTTTGCACTAACACTCATTATGAAAACAGCTTTTTTTAGCACCAAACGCTACGATGAACAATCATTTGAAAAAGTCAATGCCGATTACCACCATGAGCTAACGTTTTTTGAGCCGCGTCTAATGCTGGAGACAGCCACACTGGCGTCGGGCTTTCCAGCGGTGTGTACATTTATTAATGATGACTTAAGTGCTGGCACACTGCGTGCGATCGCAGCCGCTGGTACCCAACTCATTGCCCTACGCTGCGCTGGATTTAACAACGTTGACCTAAATATCGCCCAAGAACTAGGTATCAAAGTAGTGCGTGTTCCCGCCTATTCACCCTATGCCGTCGCAGAGCACGCCGTGGGACTGATTATGGCCCTCAATCGCAAACTCTATCGCGCCTATAACCGGGTGCGCGACGATAACTTCTCACTAGAAGGACTGATAGGGTTTGACCTGTACGGCAAAACTGTCGGTGTAGTGGGCACTGGCAAAATTGGCCAGTGCTTTGCTCAGATTATGAAAGGATTCGGCTGCAAGATCCTAGCCTACGACATCCGCCCTAATCCAGTCTGTTTAGAAATAGGCGTCAATTACGTTGAACTGCCCGAACTCCTAAAACAATCCGACATTATTTCACTCCACTGTCCATTATTGCCATCCACCCATCACCTTATTAATGCAGACTCATTGCAACACTTCAAACCGGGTGCAATGTTAATCAACACTAGCCGTGGGGGACTGATCAACACCAAGGCTGTAATTCACGCCATCAAATCAGGACAAGTAGGCTATTTTGGCATTGATGTTTATGAACACGAAGACAGTCTGTTTTTTGAAGACCTGTCGGACACAGTAATTCAGGATGACACATTTCAACTACTGCAATCTTTTTCAAATGTAGTGATCACAGCACACCAGGCATTCTTCACCAAAGAAGCCTTGCAAAATATTGCCGAAACAACCTTATCTAATATCAGTGATATAGATGCAGGTCGTGAATGTAGCAATGAAATCAAAGCCACCTAGATCAAGTTAAACAGTTTTGTCTGTTTTCTGCCAACAACAACTATATCGACCCCTATGAAACCTCTTCTACATCGCACTAAGATTGTTGCCACAATTGGACCAGCCAGCCGTTCCCCAGACGTGATTAAGCAGCTACTCTTAGCGGGTATGAATGTCGCCCGACTAAATTTTTCCCATGGCACCTATGCCGATCACGCCGAACAAATTCAACAGCTGCGAACAGTTTCTAATCAGTTAGAACTCCCCCTCACCCTACTCCAGGATTTGCAAGGGCCCAAGATTCGCATAGGTCAACTGTCTGTCGATGGCCTAGAACTCCACCCAGGAGAGACATTAACCCTGGTTCCTGAAGGAACCCACCATTCTGATGCCGTCAGTATTGACTATCCCTATCTGGCCGAAGAAGCAAAACCGGGCACTCAGATTTTGTTAGACGACGGTTTACTGGAATTGCAAGTTGACGCAGTTCAGGGAAATGCAGTCCAGTGCAGTGTTGTGACTGGAGGGATTCTCAAAAGTCGTAAGGGA
The DNA here is from genome assembly GCF_000482245.1 of Leptolyngbya sp. Heron Island J. Classification (GTDB taxonomy): domain Bacteria; phylum Cyanobacteriota; class Cyanobacteriia; order Phormidesmidales; family Phormidesmidaceae; genus Leptothoe. Next base: position 20,800 of record NZ_AWNH01000041.1, read on the forward strand.
GTGAACCTACCGAGTCTTGATCTAAAACTACCCTCAATGACAGACAAAGATAAAGAAGACTTAGCCTTTGGTATAGAACAGGGTGTAGATATGATCTCTCTGAGCTTTGTTCGTAAACCCGAGGATGTTCAAGAACTCAAAGCACTATTAGCCGCTAAAGGAGCCAACATTCCGGTCTTAGCCAAGCTAGAAAAGCCCCAGGCACTGACCAATTTGGAAGCGATTGTTGACGAGTGTGATGCGATTATGGTAGCTCGCGGCGACTTGGGGGTAGAAATGAAGCCCGAAAAAGTTCCCCTAATTCAAAAACGCATCATTCGCTTATGTAATCGCAAAGGAATTCCCGTGATCACAGCCACCCAAATGCTAGATAGCATGACCCACAGCCCCCGCCCCACCCGTGCTGAAGCCAGCGATGTCGCCAATGCAATTATGGATGGCACAGATGCCGTGATGTTATCAGGAGAGTCCGCCGTCGGAGACTACCCAGTAGAAGCCGTTAAAATGCTGGCACGAATTGCTACTGATGTGGAACCCGAGATTGACTATCCCAACTTCCCCCCCCAAAAGATTGACGTACCTGAGGCTATTAGTGAAGCCTTAAATGCCATCGACCACGTTCTAGACTTACAGTGTATTGTTGGCTTTACAGAAACTGGCTACACCGCCCGTTTAGCAGCTGCCGAACGTCCCAAAGCTGTAGTTGTCGCCTTAACAGCTAATCCTAAAATTTACAGACAGCTAAACCTAGTGTGGGGAGTCCGTCCTGTTTTATTAGAACAGCTAGACGGTTCTCTTGAAACACTTTTTGAACAGGTCGAAACCTGTCTATTAGAGAAAAAATTTGCCGCCCCTGGAGATCGAGTATTACTGCTCGGAGGATTGCCAATAAAAGTCTCTGGCTCCACTAATTTTCTCAAAATTCATACCATCGGTTCAGGACATTGATTTGAAGCTGTCTTACGCCACAAAATACTAGACAGTCATGTTAGAGTCATTTTTCTCTAATTAAATTAGAGTGTTCCCCTAGTGCAGCTATGGCAAATCTTTTCCATTTAGCATTTCCGGTTAGCAATATTCCCGACACCAAGCGATTTTATGTTGACGGTCTAGGTTGCCAACCTGGTCGTGAATCCCCCAGTGCCCTGATCATGAACTTTCAGGGCCATCAGTTAGTAGCCCATGTCACCCGCGCTCAGCTGTCTGACCAGGGGAGTATTTATCCCCGTCACTTTGGTTTAGTATTTGACACAGAAGCCGATTGGGAAGCCCTAGCAAAGCGAGCCGAAGCCCAGAAGCTGACCTTTTATCAACTGCCCAAGCGTCGCTTTGAAGGGACTCCTTTAGAGCACCGCACCTTCTTTCTAGAAGATCCCTTTCATAATCTGTTGGAATTTAAATACTATTGTTATCCGAATGCCATCTTTGGTGAGAGTAGTCATGCTCAAGTAGGCGAAGTCGCCATGACCTAATGCTTTAACCCCTGGGCAATAGCAGCTAAACCACGTTCGTCCCATACCATACCATCGTGGGTACGCACGGGTAGTCGTTGATTTTCACCCATAGGTAAACAACAATGGTATGCAGGCAAAACTAGCAGGTCATAGGGGGTCCACAGCCACAGCGGTCGACAGGCAACTAGCTGTTCCATATCTTGATTTAGATCCGTTAGAAAGTCACTGCCTGGCCGCATTTGCATACATCCTATATTCCACCGCAACCAGGCCAGGGCTGAGCCATAGTGAGGTACAGCTACACCAACAAACCGCTGCACCCGCTGCAAACCACCCAAACGCTGTAGGTAGTAGCGGCTAGCTAAACCACCCATGCTAAACCCAACCAGGGAAAAAGGTTGCTGCTCTCCCAGGGATGCCCGCACAAAAGCATCCATCTGCTCTGCCTGCTGTTCTATGCCAATATCGCCGTTATTGGGTTTCAGGCTAACCGCATAGACATTCCAACCTCGATTTTCCAAGTATGGGCGCAACCGTCCAAAAATATTGACGGTGTTCCATAGACCATGTACCAGCACAACGGCTGGTTTGCTATTATGCGTCACGCTGACCCCGACCCTCTAGCCAAAACAAAAACACGGCTATGCCAATTACGCCCATTTGCACAGCCAGATTAGGCAAAGCTGTCTCCACATTCTTACCTGCCAGCAGCTGGGTAAAAAATACAAACCCTCCCAATAAGCCAGAAGCCAGGACAGCGCCATAAATAACCTTCCGCAGTCCCTTAAACGGTGATTTGGTCTCCGCAACTAAACGCTCAAACCGTTCCTGGCTCATACCTGGAGGTTTGACCGGGGTGCGCTCATCAGACTTAGATTTAGACTTTTTTGCCATGGAAACCCTGCTTGAAAGATAAGTTACTATTTTTTCAAACTATGGGCCATCTTGATAGCCTTCGCTGCTATACTTAGCTTTCTAATATGCCAACGTGGCTCAGTGGTAGAGCACTCGATTCGTAATCGAGCGGTCGCGGGTTCAAATCCCGCCGTTGGCTTTATTTTAACTCAAATCTAAAAACCTGAAACCCTGGTCAAAGTGCTACCATGCAAAGGCTTTCAGCGATTGTCCTTTTTCAATCAGATCAGCTGAACTCAGCAAAATTGATCTGAATTAAGGGCAATTTTAGGGCAAATTTAGGGCAGATTTTTCTGAACTCACCATGGTTACGCAGTCCTCCTGGTCAAAATTCGATAGCCTGCTTGATGCAACCAATAAGCGTCTCGATAAGGTGCGTATTCGAAGACGCGGGAAGTCGTTGTACCTTCGCGCCACACTGCCTCCAAAATCTGGAGAACCGAAAGCAAAGCAGCGAGATTTGCCAACAGGAAAGTCAGCAAACAAACCAGGGCTCGAACAAGCGAGAGCACTCGCCCTCGATTTAGAATCAGAACTCCTTAGAAAATGCTTTAGCTGGGATAAGTGGGACCCTCGCTATCGGAAAAATACGTTTGATATCTCAAAATCCGCCTACGACTGGGGGCAAGAGTTTGGAACGCAAAAGGCACGACAAATCCAGGAATCAACTTACATTGACGATTACGCCAAACCGCTCTCAAAACTACCTCGTGATAAGCAGCTTAGTGGAGCACTGCTAAAAGCACACATTGAACAGCTCACTAAAGATAGAACAAAAAGTCGCGTTCGGTATGTGAGCTGTTATCAACAGCTTGCTGATTTCGCCGGTATTGAGGTTAATCTTAGAACCTTAAATCCTGCCGGAGGCTACAAGTCAAAGCCTATAAGAGCAGACGAGGTGCCAACAGATGAAGAGATTCTAGAAACGTGGGAGAAGCTTAGAAACCCAGAGTGGAAAGCGTTTTATGCTCGTATTGCCTGCTATGGAATGCGTCCACATGAACCATTCTTTGCAACGTTCTCTTCAGACCCTGATGACCCATTTGCAAAAATTCCAGATGAAACAAAGACCGGTTACCATATAGCCTACCCGTGGCCTGCCGACTGGTGGAGCATTATGAAGCCGTGGGAAGGGGAGCTTCCACCAGTTCAGATTGAAGGGAAAAACAATAAAATTCTTGGTAGCAAAGCAGGACGCTATTTTCGGGAGACGGGAAAAATTGGGCATACCCTTTATTTTGTACGCCATGCGTATGCCATTAGAACCGCGCTCAGTGGTGCTATCTCAGATTCAATCGCGGCAAAGTGGATGGGGCATTCAATTACAATTCACAGCCGCACCTATCATCAGGCCATTAGCGAGTCTCAGCACAAGCAAGCGTGGCAAACAGCAAAGAGTAGCGTAACGGCTAATAGTGAAGAGCTTCTGGTTGCTCCACAATAATGCGTTCATCTTCTGGTGTATTGATGACTGATTGAAAAAGCTGCCAGTTAATCTGCCAATCGCTTCCTACTTTGCGATAGTGCTTACCGTATGAAAGATCGCATCGCTTGCGGGTTGCCCTGGCGTATTCAGCAACCTTGACTTCTGAGAGGATTCTGCCTCTTGAAATCCCAAGTAGGTTTGAGGCTTGATTTGGCGAAACCCATTCAGAGAGGGGAAGCCCGAGAGCCTTAAGGGTTCTTTCTAAGATGAAAATACGGTTTTCCAGGAATCTGATTTGCTCTGCAAGGGACATGATGAGTCTCTGCTATTTCGGTCGGTATGGGAAAGGGAGTGCCTAACCCTAAATTGACTGTAGCTATCAGTCCATAAAGGGTCTTGATCAGAGATGACGAAATGAACTAACTCTGACCTTGAAATCCTCAATCAACTCACTATTCTGTAACGCAGAGTGGCTCTGCTTTGTCTGGACATCGCAGGTGTGTCTAAATTTTAGGTATTGAATGTGTCACATATATGCGACATACTAGGATAGGGGGTGTAAGGTGAGTCAATGGCAAATTCAGAAATACATCACTGAAGATGGTGATTGCCCATTCGATGAATGGTTCTTAAAACTGGATCGCCAGATACAGGTGCGCGTTGATGTCCGATTGGACCGAGTCAGTTTAGGTAACTTCGGTGATCACAAGCCAGTAGGTGAGGGGGTATATGAGTTGCGGTTTTTCTTTGGGCCTGGTTACCGCGTCTACTATGGGCTTGTTGGAAATCAGGTAGTACTCCTTCTCACAGGTGGAGCAAAAAAGAAACAGACAAAAGATATTAAAACAGCACAAAAGCTTTGGCAGGAATATAAACGTGAGCAAGCAGGAGATTAAGAGATGCCAGTAAAAGATTACCGGGATGATCAACTCAAAAGACTATCTGACCCAGAATACTCTTCACAGTATCTCAAAGTTGCGCTGGATGAAACGCTTCAAGATGGGAATATGGAAGCGTTTCTGCTTGCTCTAAAAAATGTCGTTGATGCAGCAGGCGCAGTTAAGGCTGTTGCCGAGGATGCAGACATTTCTCGCCAGCATCTTCATCGTCTTTTGAGCGGCAACGGAAACCCCACCCTTGAAACTACAGTTTCTATCTTGAATGCTGTAGGGCTTACCATTGATATCAAACCTCTTGAAAACCAGATTAAAATATAAAAGATGTGTTTTTTAAGAAAAAAGTGATTTTGTTTGATTTAGGCTGAAAATATCACCCTACAATTACCGAGTATTTCCCTAACAATCGGATCTAGTTGGTATTCAATATATATTTTTGAGGAAAGTTTGCATATAAAGTGGATTGATAAACGCGATTCCATCAAGAATTTCGCTGTTCTCGTAGCTCTTGCAAGTTCTCTCTTATAACGTTGACAAAAGGATGATTATCTCCAAATAAACGCTGACACAACACCAGAGCTTCCTGAAAAAGTTTTTCTGCCTCGTTGAAACGCTCTTGCTTACTGTAGAGCCTTGCAAGATTATTAAGGCTGTTAGCCACGTCAGGGTGATCTCCTAACAAGCGCTTACGGATGACTAAAGCCCCAGCATAAGATGATTCTGCTTCATCATAATAGTTTTGCTTTGAATAGATATATCCCAAAAAGTTCAGACAATCAGCCACACTCAGATGTGAGTCACCAAATATCTGCCTCCGAAGCATTAGAGATTCTTTACAAGAGGATTCTGCCTTTTTGAGGCAATCATACTTGTCATAGAGTGTTGCTAAATTGAAGAGATTAGTAGCCACATTGGGATGTATATCACCAAACAATCGTTTACAGAGCGCAAGAGATTCTAGAAAAAGAGGTTCAGCATCACTTAATCGCCCTTGTTCATTATAGAGAGCAGCCAGATTGTTGATAGCAGTAGCTACTTCAGGATGATCATTACCGAAAAGGCGTTTAGAAAGCACTAATCCTTCCTTGAAGAGGGATTCGGCTTCACTGTAGCGGCCCTGATTGAGGTAGATGGATGCTAAGTTGTTGAGAGTCGCAACTATATCTGGATGCTCATTGCCTAAAAATTGTTTAGACAATATAAGAGTTTCCTTTAATAGCGGTTCAGCCTCACCATAACGCCCCTGACGAAAGTAGATTGTTCCTAAATGGTCTACGATAGTTGCCACAGCTGTATGCTCGTTGCCCAAAACCTGTCTGCGTAATGTCAGAGATTCTTTTAGAAAAGGTTCAGCTTCTTGGAAACGCCCCTGATTCATATATACTGCGGCCAAATTATACAAAGTATTGTCCACATTAAGAGGAGCCTCATTTAATGATTGTTTACGCAGCGCTAAGAGTTCTATTAGTAAAGGTTCAGCTTTACTATACCGACCTTGCGTAGCATAGAACATTGCTAGCTCATTAAGCGTAGAAACAGTACTAGGATGCTCGTCACCCAAAAGACTTCTATGCATTGCTAGTGCCTCTTGATATAAGGGCTCTGCTTCATCGGGACGATTTTGCTTGCAATAGCATAGTGCTAAATTACGAAGTCCAGCAGCGATTTCAGGATGTTCATCTCCGAATATCCTTTTAAGCATTGCTAGTGCCTGTTGATATAAAAGCTCTGCCTCGTCATAGCGGTCTTTGTGAACAGAGATTTTTGCCAGATGGCCAATACTAATAGCTACATCAGGATGTTCATCTCCGAATAACTGTTTACGCATTGCTAAGGACTGTTGATGGAGATGTTCTGCTTCGCTGTAATGACCTTGATGCTCATGAAGCACAGCAAGATTATTCAGATTTTTAGCAATATCTGGATGCTCATTCCCCAATATTTTTCGCTTTAACTCTAGTACTTTCTGATAGAACTCCTCTGCCTCTTCGTATCTGCCCTGACCGTCGTAGGTTAAAGCAAGATTATTCAAACAGACTGCCACGTCCAAGTGCTCTTTACCTAATATTTTTCTGTACAATATTAATGCCTTAAGATGATAAAGTTCTGCATCATCGTAACGACCTTGAATTTGATAAATAGTTGCCAAACCATCAAGGCTATGAGCAACATTGAGATTCTCATCACCTAGAAATTTTCTCGCCAGTGTCAGTGACTGTTGGTGAAAAGACTCCGCTTCATTGTAGCGCCCTTGATCGCTTAAATAGCTGCCTACATAATTAAAAAGTGCTCCTAATATGTCAGATTCAATTGATAACTGCTGAGCTTGCTCAATAGCCCGGAAATAGTGGGGGAGAAGCTTTTCGCACATAGACCAATATTTGAAGCCATTACCTGGATAAGCCATAACCATTGCGTTTGTGACCCGCTCTATCCAAGTAGCTGCTGCTGATTTCAACGTGTCGCGCACAACAGCTTGGACCAACCGATGAACGCTGTAACAGGGCCGATCATACTCCCAGGTAATAAGTGAATACTGACTTAACGGCTCTAGTAGTTCCTTAAGGGTAAATAACTTATCCTCTTCATCTTTATCCTTAAAAGCGTTTGCCAGTTTTCCGCTTAAATGCGACGCGCCATGAGTCAAGATGCGATAGGGGATATCGTCTGGAGCAAGAAAGGAGCTAAAGTGTAGTAATTCAGAGGACCCCACGCTTTCTTTTTTTACAGCCTCAAAGTTAAGTAGCCACGTTCTAAATACTGATTCTGGATAGTTTTTTGGCTTAGCTTTTTTTTTAAGTGCTCCCGAGAAGCCTCTCTTACGATAAAAGTTCAAGTACTCTTGAATACTCATCCGTTGCTTGCGCATGTATGCACTCGCCTGTTCTAATGCAAGTGGTAGTCCACCAAGTTCATCGTTGAGTTCAGCAGCGGCAGAACGTTCTGATTCCGTTTCTTTGTATTCGGTCCTCCTAAAGAGCATTTTGGTGCCCTCTTCAGCAGACATGGGTTCCAAAGCAAACGAGGAACTAATCCCAATTTCTAAGAAGACAGAAGCTCTTGAGGTAATCAGTATCTTTCCTGCTGGATTATTGGGTATCCATGGTTCTAGTAGGGAAGGAGTGTCAGCGTTATCAAAAATAAGAAGCCAGCCATCATGATTAGCAAGCCATGCCTGCATTACTAAAATCTTCTCGTCAAGTGTTCCTTTGCCAACAGGAAGTGCCAGTTGATCAGCGAGTGCGGCGAAATTTATAGAAATATTTGTTTCTGTTTCAGCGTTTACCCAAAATACATATTCATAGGTTTTCTTATCGTGGTAATGGCGAAATGCATACTCTACAGCTGTTTGAGTTTTGCCAATGCCTCCGAGCCCGCTGATGGCCTCAACTTGAGTGATCGCAACAGCTTGTTGCTGTATAAGCTGCTCGTGTAGCTGCTCTAAAATCTCTTCTCTGCCTGTGAAATATCGATTTCGTGGGTAAGGAACATTAAAGTTTCTTGGTTCTCTTAATACCTTCGGACTTATTTTTTCTATCTTTTTGAGCTTTTGATAGTTCTCATGCTGTTTATCAAAGAAGAGAAGATAGTCATCCAGACTTTTTGGCTTTTTTGGGAGTTTTATTAGGTCGAACTTTTTTTCAATTTGCCCCCGGCCTCCTTTTACTTCTTTCTCATTATGGAAAATGACTAATCCCATTTCTTGTAGGTATAGTAGTCCGGGGAGAAAATGACTTGTAGAGTTCTTAAGCTGACCACCTGTTGAAAAATCCTTCTCGCTGTAGCCTCTTGACTGCATGTTGTTTGCAATAAATGAAGCAACATCTTTCCAGGTTCCTACTACCACTTTAATCTTTTGTCTTTTTCCTTCATCAACCCACCGACATGTTCTCAGCACACTTGGCTTGTCTTCTTCGTCAAGTTCGTTTGCAACGTAGAGGACTGTTTCAAAGATTAGTTTTCCAAAGCGTTGATCTTTGGAAAGTGGATTCTTGGGGTCAGACATCCTTTATGCCTCTCGCTGCTATTTGAGTAGGGTGCCTTCATGGTATAGGTTCGGCTTGCTTTTCGAGCAGAAATACACGTTTCTTCTTAGAGCCCGCAGTTCTTCAGCAGTTACTGGGTTCGCTATCTATTAGGACTATATATGGCAAGTGGTGTTGACCCTCGACAGGGAATTCATCCAAGTGCAGGCGAAACGCCTCTATCTGACGAACGGTTTAACATGTTAGACAGCAGCACTGGGTTTTCTTCTGGACAAACAGAGGGGGCGCAAAAATTAGAGACTGTTTCAGTTGCGCTTAGTTTTGAAGATTTGGGAAAGTATTTCATTCGGCTTTCAGCCTATGGTTTAGACCATCTGGATGAAATCTATGATTCCCTTCCCGATGACTACAAGGATTCTTTTGCCATCTTTGTCCATAAAGAATATTTGCAGGACTTATTTACAACATTAAGTGCAGCAGGTGGGTGGCTCATTACAAATAATGGAGATGCCTGGGCAGATATTGAAGAAGAGTTTCGTCCAAGCCCTGCATTTGTGGAAGGCATTCACCAAGAGCACTTCACTCCAACCGGTATTAACTGGCACGAGTTAACAGGATTCTTTGGCGGCCTCTGTGATCAATTTGAAACAGCAAACTATGAACATCACGCTCCCTTTGAAGGTGATCCTTGCGTCCTTGATACGCTTGCGCAATATCGAGGTCGCGTACAGTACGTTCCTAATGAGAAAATTCTTCCAGATGAGATTATGGTTGCTGCACTAGCTCCTCTATTCGAACAAGCAAACCAAGCTGCTAATTTGGAGACCCTAGAGAGGGCTCGTGCTGATTCAAATGTTGCTTCGTCATTTACGGCGCTGAGTGCACCCTTACAACTTGCTGATTATGAGCAGTTGGATATGGTAGATGACTCTTTTGAGATTACATCACAAACGCTGAGCAGGGAAGAATTGGCACAATTCCTTATTAGGCTTTCGGCATACGGATTAGATCATTTGGATGAAATCTATGAATCTTCTCCAAGAGAGTATAAAGGCGTTTCCTACTCGCCCTATGGAAACAAGAATAGGTTGGAACTGCTTTTTTCTGAATTGGGTTCTTCTGGAGCTTGGATGCAATTTAACTGTTTTGACGAGTACTATCACAAAGAAGAAATAGGGGAGATTCCTCATTTTATTGAAGGTGTAACTAAGGATGGAGAGTTCTTCCCAACTAAAATTAAGTGGGATGAACTCGGTGAACTTTTGAGCAAAATTTGCACCGGGAAAAGCGGTTCAGCATACGAATACGGTGAACCTTATTTTGGAGATCCGATCTGCCTTGAATATCCAGCAGCTGCGATAGCTAATCTCATGAAAAGAAATCCAAATTACAAAATCATCCCAGATGAGATAGCACTCGCTGCGCTAAAGCCGATTCCGTAGGCTGCTTTACATTTCTTAAGCCAGTAATGGAAAAGCCCTAGTCGCTAGAACCCTTGTGGCGTAAGAAGTAAAACGTTTTGGATGTCAAAAACTCAACGCTGTAATCAGCATTTGATGCGGTTTTTCATATCCTCTCGCTCCTTGTTTGATGGGCACATGGGTAATGCCGAGGAGCAAAGCTACTCCCCAAAAGGTATTGCCCTAGGACTTCCGGAAGTCTGGTCCACCTAAATCATTAGACCAATGACATATTCGACTATGGAGCCTGCTGTAGAGGGGGTTCCGATTCCGGTTGCCAAAAAAACGCCATCTCTATGGTGTAGCCAGCTCAAACCAATAGTTTCCCCAGAGTTGCGATCGCTCCTTCGTTCCTGCGACATCGGAGCCTACTCAACTCGGTTTGCAGCTACCGTTTCACTAGAATTCCTTGGGTCAGATTCCAAAGAATGGGCAGCCCTGATGAGCCAGGGAGGAAACTACGATAACTGGACATACTTTGCTCCTGGTTGCTCCGTTGAATCCTTAGAGCGCTGGAAAAGGGGGGCAACTTCTACAGCACACGCTGCGTGCTGTAGAGCGGTAGAACGCACCACAGGGAAGCCGTTTCCAGTAGAGGAGGTATCAGCGGTTGAGCCTGACTTTCAAGCGGAACACGAGGCTTTACGAGCCCGCATTGCTGAGGAGCGGGAAACCCTCATCTCTCAGATTCCTCGCTTTATCGGCGTCCATTCTCCCTTCTGGAAGAAGTCTGACCATGCCTTAGGCGTTCCACTCCATGTTCCAGTAACGGACATCAGCCTTCGGTGGGTTGAAGTTCAGAGCCCCTTTGACGAGTACACCATTCAAGCGAACTACAAGGGGACTTCGATTCCTGTAGGACACCTCATCCTTTCAGGGAATAGCTATTCCCTTATCTATGATGCTCGTCCGTTTCTATGGACAGGGGAGGACTTAACCATCGGGAGAAAACGTATTCGGCTGGTGCTTCCTAAAGGCGACTTAGTAAGTCACCTCACTGGGCTTATCCCCGCTCATGCAGAGTTTGATGCGATCGCAAGTTGAGGGGAGGCAGTAACCATGAAATCAATCATTAATACAGCGCTTTTGCTGCTGTTTCTCTTAACGCTTACCTGGTGGAGCCTCTTTTGCTTTCAGCGGGGCTACAACCTTGGGCACACCGGCACTGATAACCCCATGGTTAATTGGGCTATCTCCCAGTTCTTACTCGATGCACCAAAGGAGGAACGGTAAATGCAGCACTTTTCCTCTTCGAATCTTCGACACACAAGACCACTCTTTTTAGGGAATGAAACCCTCTCTATGAGCGTTGACCAAAGTAATGGGACATCTCTGCTATTGCGGCAGGTAGCCACAGATGAGCAGATGGAACGCTCGCGGGATGTTGGAAGCTATGGAATTCCCCAGGTTGTTGCCTATGTTGGTGACTTTGGGGCAGGAGCAGGAAAAACCCTTGTTTTCTGCAATCCGGAGCAAGGTAGTGACTTCTATACCCTCCTTCCTGGGACAACGCCGCTTACCGTTGAACAGGTGCTCAAAATCGGTGAAAGCCTTATTGTCTGTATCAATGGCTTAGCGCTCCGTGGGTACTCTCTCACGATGCTGTTTGCTGAAGATATTATCGTCTCACGAGTGACCGGGAAGGCGTATCTTATCAACCTTGATAACGTTGAACCGATTACTGGTGTGCCTTCAAATAGAGCAAAGGCAGACCTAGCACGGATGCTGCTGCAGCTCTCTCTTAACTGCTCGTATGAGGTGGCAAGTCACTGTGTTCGTAGGGGCAAAAAAGGGCGCTATCGGCTCCATCGGCTTCCAGAGGGGTTAGATAGCAGGGTAGGGCAGTTCATTGAACGACTGGTACCGCCTTCGATTCCACGGATTATAAAGCGTTCTATACCCTATGCTATGGCTGCATCTGGAGTCGTTGCTGCTCTAAGTGCAGTGGTGCTTTGGCCAGTGCCTACGGCATTAGAGGGAACCACAACAGCTCCAATCGTGAAAGAGGCAACAAAGACGGCAAACAAAAGATTTCGTCGTCACGCCTGCAGTACTGCCATTAGGGAAAACACGCCTGGTGACTGTAAAAACGTCAATCTTACCGGTGAAGATTTTAGCGGGAAAGATTTTAGGGGTATTGTCCTTAAGGGTCTTATTCTGCGGGATGTAGACCTTACGGGTGCCGATTTTTCCGGCATGACGTTAGAGCGCGTAAACTTTGACGGGGCAGATCTCAGGAATGCGAATTTTGTAGGCATTACCGCGAGAGACGTTACCTGGGGTACTGCAAACCTTGATGGTGCCACACTTGTCGATTCGGACCTTACACACGCTGATTTCTCAAGTGCGTATCTTGGAGCAGTAGATTTAGATGGGGCTGATATCAGCCATGCTGACCTATCCGGAGTCAATCTTTCCAATCAAACGCTTTCTGGGGTCACTGCCACAGAAACAAACTTTGATGGAGCGTTTCTCCACGGGGTAAAGCTTGAAGGTGGGTCTTACATCAGAGCACGCTTTTACGGCACTGATATGGGAAGTGCGGTTCTTTCAGGCAATGTGTTCTTTGATGAGGCAACGTTCCATAACGTTGACCTTGCAGGAGCGCGGTTTAGTAACGCGGTACTGTATTCAACCGGCATCTACAACTCCTCCCTCAATGAGGCGGTGTTTGACCATGCTGAGTTAAGTGGCACCTCGTTTATCGCGTCAAATCTTGACGATATCACCATCTACCATAGCTCTCTTTATGGGGGGAGCTTTCAGGGCTCAAGTCTCACCAATGCCACAATTTCAGGCTCTCTTGTGCAAGCGATGGACTTTGCCGACTCGGAAGCACGAGGGCTCCAAATTCAAGACTCTGATCTCTCCCGGTCATCGAATATCCCGTCTTATCTATTCTTTGGGGTGCGCTACCGCAATGTGGTGATGCCAAACGGAGAGGTTCGACCGTAAGCCTGGGTGGTGATTTTGGGCGCTCCAAAGGAGCAGCAAGTTGCTAACAGTGTGAATAACTCGGGCCTTTTCTATGAGGCCCTTCCTATTATTAACAATGTGACCAACTTCCGTCAGTAATATCGGGAATTCCAAATCGAAGTAAAGTTACTCACAACCATTGATAACAAAAGGTCGGCTTGAAAAGCCTCTCAATCGTTATCAACAGCCGTGACTAACTTCACGCAGTTTTTTTGGAGATTTCCAAGCGGTCACCCGCCTTGCGGGCGCAGTAATATTTCACATCACACCTGAACGTACCTCCTCGGTGTAGCTCCAAAACCCTCTCCCCATAAAGGGTTACCCCTGCCGACAACGCGCTCCTCTTTTTGTTCTTTGAGCTACTAAAAGCCTTTTTCTGTTCACTATTCCACGCGTCGACATGATACCAACAAAAATCACGTTTCGGCTTCGTTCTGATGAAGCAAAGAAACTCTATTATGAAGCAAGAGACGAGGGGGTGAGCCCTCATCGGAAAGCAAGAGATATCGTAATTGAACGGTTAACACTGCTTGAGATCGTTCGATTTCTTGAACAGATAGTAGGGGAGCTTGCAGAGCTACGGCTCGCTCAATCCCTTATAGCGGAGGAGATTGCTGCCAATCGGTGGGGCAGTATTGAGGCGCTCTCAGTCTTGGTAGCGAATCAAGAAGGAGTCTCAAAAGACCATGCACGCGAATGGGTGAGGGCACAGTTTGAAACCCATTTAAGAACAACAGACGACAACTAGAAAACCGTTCCCCTCACAAGGAGAGAACGTACTGCGAATGGCGATGGAAAAGGTTTGTGGGTTGTGAGTTCCCGTCAATTTCTTTTGTTCCTTACATCCACACCGGGAATAAACCACGACCTCAAATACCACCGCCGCTCTTCCTTCCACACAACCTATCTCACCACTCCAATACGTCCAAAAGGAGAATGCAGAAGCGATGATTGCATCCATCGAACAGGCGCACAATTCTCACTATCTCGTAAAAGACTACTACCACAGCGATAATGAGCGGCCCGGTGTCTGGGTTGGCTCAGGAGCTAAAAAGCTCGGACTTCAGGGCGAAGTACACTCTGAACAGATGGTAAACCTCTGGAAGGGATATCCCCCCGAAGGAGATAAAAAGTTGGTACAGAATGCAGGAGCTAAAAACCGGCGTGCTGGATGGGATATTACCTTTTCGGCACCAAAGTCAGTGTCAGTTGCCTGGGGAGTGGCTGACGATAAACTAAAGACAAAGTTTGAGCAGGCACAACAGCGGGCAGTATTGGATGCCTTTCAGTACCTAGAAGACACGGCAGCCTACACAAGACGGGGAGCCGGGGGAAAAGATGCTCAAGAAAAGGTTGGGCTTGTCGCTGCCACCTTTCAGCACGGAACAAGTCGTGAGCAGGACCTACAGCTTCACACTCATGGACTTACTCTTAATATCGGTACAAGGAAAGATGGCACTACAGGTGCTCTAGAGTCGCATCATCTCTATCAGGCAAAGATGGCTGCAGGGGCGGTGTATCGAGGACGGTTATCGTCGGAATCCCAGCAGTTAGGGTACAAACTTTCGATTACTGAGCACGGCACCTTCGAGCTTTCCGCCATTCCCAAAAAGGCACGGGATGAGTTTAGTGCCAGAAGCTATCAGATCCAGGACTATCTTAACGAGCAGGGGATTGCCTCATCGCCACAGAATAAGGCGAAGGCTGCAGCAGAAAGCAGGAAGGCAAAATTCCACGTTGATGATGATCGGCTTCGGGAATCGTGGCAGGAGCGGGCAAAAAAGCATGGGTTAACCCCTGAACGCTTACAGGCTGCAAGAAAGGAGGTAAAACCGCTCTCTGAGTTTGACCGGCGACGAAAGCAGCAGCACATGCTCCGTGAAGCGTTAGACCAATCGCTCTACTACAAGTCCGCCTTTACTGAGCGAGAGTTGGATAGAGCGCTTGCTGAGAACTCAATCGGTAAGGGGCTTACCTATGCTGATATGAAGGCAGAAAAGCAGCGGTTCTTTAAATCTAAAAATGCGATTGAGCTTGAAGGAGGTAAGGACAAAGAATTTACCACGAAAGAGCAGCTTGATCTTGAGGAAAAGCTCCATACTCACACCATGAACCGGTGGCAGGATAAAAGCCATACGGTGAATTCACAGCATTTATTTGAGGCGATCTCAGAACGGCCCACCATGTCAAAGGAGCAGCGCACTGCACTCACGCACGTGGTCAATCCTGGTGGGGTAAAGGTAGCAAGTGGTATGGCTGGCACAGGGAAAACCTTCTTCCTCGATGCTGCGCGGGAAACCTGGGAAAAGAGCGGCTATACCGTTCAGGGGTTATCCCTTTCTGCAAAAGCTGCCTCTGGGTTAGAGGAAGGGGCAAAGGTAAAGAGTCGCACGGTTGATAGCTTCTTTGGCTCCATTGATTACCGAAGAGCGCAGCAGGAAGAAAAGCCGATGGCTGTTGGTCAGCAAAAGCATTCTGGCATTGGAAGTAAGACAATTCTCCTCGTTGATGAAGCGGGCATGGTTGGGACGAAGAAAATGACCCGGCTGTTTGCAGAAGCGGATAGTGCGGGGGCAAAGGTGGTGCTGATCGGAGATGCACGTCAATTACAGCCGGTGCAGTCAGGCGGTGCGTTTCAGACGATTGCTCGGCAGGTGGGGGAGGTTGAGCTTAAAGAGATACGGCGTCAAAAAGAGGACTGGGCGAAGGAGTCGGTACACGCCTTTGCCGATGGAAGGGCAAAGGATGCCCTGGATGAATTTGATAAGCGAGGATTGCTCTCTGTAGCAGAGGGTAAGGGGCAGCTGCAGGCAAAGCTGATTGATGATTGGGCAAAAGGTGATGGAGCAAAAGAGCCGCAGAATCATCTGATATTGGCCCAGACGAATGATGAGGTAAAGCAGTTGAATCGGCTGGCCCAGGCGAAGCGGCAAGAATTGGGTGAGCTTAAAGAGCGCAATGCGATCGTTGGAAAGGATCGGTTTTTTGAGGGGGACCGGATTATGTTTAGGCAGAATGACCGGGACTTGAAAGTCAAGAACGGGCAGATGGGGAATATCTTAAGGGTTGATAATTTACGAAAGCAGCTCATCGTCGGGCTTGATAAAAGCCAACGGGTATCGTTTTCCTATGAGACGTATGACCAGTTTGGATTAGGGTATGCGTCCACGGTGCATAAAGCGCAAGGGGTTACCGTAAGTAACAGTTATATTCTTGCGGGGGATGGCGCATGGGACCGACATACAGCGTATGTGGCTGCAAGTCGGGCGAAGGATAGTACCAAGATTTATGCTGAAGGCGATCCTCAGAAACGGAAAGCAGTGAAGGAGAAGCTTTCAGAGCGGATGAGTCGGGATGCTCAGAAGCAGTTGGCGAGTGACCGGATGAAGGAGGTGCGGAAGGCTCGGGAGCCGAGGAGGGTGGGGCAGCAGATTTGAGTGAACTCGCTACATCACAAAGCAATAAGTCTATATGCGGGGAACCACTTTTGAAAGTTTAGCGGACTAACTGTTTCCACAAAGCAATCATTTTTTGAACATTTTTTCCTTACAAAAATCGAAGGACTTTCTTGCTTAACTGTTGGAGGAATCTGGCAGTTCTATTAGAAAAGAAGATGTATTAGCAGTCTCCTGCGTTTTCCCTTGGAAAGAACTATAGCTAAAAATTTCATCAAGATTTGCACTCCCTTGAAGAAAGTTGCTAAGAGCATTATCAGATATCTTTACACTCGCATCATAAACAAAAGTAGCATTTCCAATTACACTCCCTACATCTACACCAGAATCAGATTTGTTAACCTTACATAAAATCATTCCCCCTTTGTTATATACCTCAATCCATTCATTGCAGCTCATGGTACTGGAACATGTTAGATGATAAACTCCAGCGAGCATAGCAGCTGAGCAAGACAATGATGATAAACCAATTCCACCACGCTCAAATGTCCGAGCAAAGCACTTGTTGCTGTCAAGGACCTTTATAAAGGTAACATTTACTCCTGTTGAATATAGGGATTTTTGCTCGTTTAGTTTCTGCCCAATGAGATTCAAATTTTGCTCATCAATCTGCTCAACACAGGTAATGAGATGTGGAGTATGAGCTTCTATGTAAGAGAACATTAAACCGTTATGTTCAACTAATTTTTCATCAAAAGTTAACGGCTTAATAGGCTCTACCTTATAAGAAGGAATTTTTGACCATATGTCTTCAACTTTTTCAACTTCAATAATGCCAACTTCGGTCTCGACCTTAACCTTTTTCGAACTTGAGTATTTTTCAATAGCATATCTTCCTAAACACCTTATGCCATTGACACACATAGGGGTTTCATTCCCATCTGGATTGAAAACATGCATTCTTATATCGCCTAATTGACTGTCGGTCATAAACAGCACACCGTCGGACCCAACCACACTATTTCTATTAGTCAAAAGCTTGGTTAAAGTATGTCGCATTTGGGAATCAAGATTTAATCCATTATCTAACTCATCGATTAGAACAAAATCATTACCGGAGCCATGACATTTTATAAAAGAGATATCCATTGAAGGCAAACTATGCTTGACACTCATAACTACTTTTCCTCTGTGCAATAGTGGTTACCAAATCGATATGCAAAGTCCTTTAAGGTATAGTCTTCAATCTTCATGTTATCCCTTCCCAGAGATGCCATAATTTCATAACAACCATTCAGGTCAGCCAATTGTCTGATTTTAACATTTGGACCAACTACCTCTGCGTATCTAATTTCGCTTAAAACAGAATCTGGAACATCAGATACATCAATAGTTGTAATTCCCAGAGATATTTTTCCAACTATTGGGGCTTTATAGTTACCTATGTACATCCAGCCTCCCTTTTGCGTTTGATCCGTTTTGCTCATTAGACGGAGATATCCATCTTTGTAGCCAATATGAGCTAATGCTATACGCATATCCTGTTGAGCAGTGAAGGAACCTCCATATCCAATAGTTGAACCTTTCTTGACATCTTTTACTTGAGATATTTTTGTATACATCTCAAGCGTTTCAACAGTTCCTTTGAGAAAATCATTTTCATTAGGTGCACCACCAACTATGCCTATACCAGGTCTAATTATTTGGAAGTTGAATTCAGAATTAGGCAGCAGAACTAAACTATCTGTACAAGCAAATGAAACTGGCTTTTTAGGCAGTATCTGGAGAAAATTCTTCAGAGTTTCGAGTTGAAGATATGAATTATCAAAGTCATGCCCTTTTATATCAAATAGGTGGCTCATATAGAATTTGATTTCAAGGTTACTTGTAAGTTCTTGGAATCTTTCTGCCAGATATTGAACTTCATTACAAGAAAGCCCAATCCTATTCATCTCTGTATCTAAATGAATAACAGCATCACCTGTAGTATTGGTTCCACAAAAAGCGTTCCATTTTTCAATTTGGGATAAGCTATTGAGGCATGGAGTTATCCTATGAGTCATGAATGACTCCTCCTCACAACTTAAAAGCCCAGCCATGGCATATATATTGACATCGTCATGAGGGAGTATCTTTCTGAGGACCAGCCCTTCAATAAGTTCTTCTATAAAAAATTCCTTAACTCCTTCCTCATAAAGAGCAGGAGCGACATCTGACATACCCAATCCGTGAGCATTACCCTTTAAAACAACAGCACACCTGGAGTTTGTTTTAATCCCCAAATCACGGAACAAACGGTAGTTATGCACTACTGCTTCAATATTACGGATACGGATTATTGGTTTAGATCCAAATGCATCTAGTGGTATTTTTCGAAATCGCACGCTTAATTAGCCTCAAAGAAAGAAAGGATAGAGAAAATCCTAAGTCATACTGTAAAGATTAACACCAAAGTATTAGTCACCGTGAAAATACTTACTCTGACACTAAGCGATCTTTAAGTTGAAAAATTGCAGATGACTTATTACTTAAAGATGAAAAAAATAGACCAAAACTCTCATATTTTGAGTAATAAGGGAGATTAAATCTGAGAGCTTTATCTAAGAATGGCAAAAAATTCCACCTCACAAATGGAAGAAGAGAATGTGCTAAATGATAGCTATCACAGAACGGTAAAACTTCATTCTTGATTATCCATCCCTCAAAACCACTAAATATAGTCGGACGCCCAACTTCACACTCTAGACGTGAAAACTCCATTGATACTGGTATGTTTTTTACGTACCAGCGATGCTCAATAACTTGAGACCACCAAGCAAAAAGTGGGTAGAAAACTATCAATGGAATCAAATAAACTACAGCTAAACAGTATGCAAGCTTTGCATTCAAAAAGAATGCAAAAGCTACAATCAACACTATGCTAATACGAATTTTTCGATAGTAATTATTCTGACAAAAAATATTAGAAAGCATCTTATATATTGTATCTTTTATCCCATTTAGGGATATGGGATAAAAGATACAATACCAAAACTGGAGATTAGAAATTCCTGCTGTTAATCCAACTTTTATAAAATCATCCAAATTCGGATCTTTACCAAACACATTCGCATTTGGATGATGTAACACTAGATGGGAATAAGTTCGAGTTTTAGCATCAGATTGACAAGCAGGTAATTGAAAGAATAAATCTGCCAAAAATCTGCCAAACTTCTTATTTGTACAGAGGGAACCATGTACAGCATAATGAGTGATTTCTTGAAGGTTTCGAAATTTTCCAGCAGATAATATTAAAATTGGCAAATGCAAATACCAATAGTTAAAAGTATTCCAGACAAATACACCCATAGCCAATAAATTGACATAGACAGAAACAAATAAAAATGGAGCAAGAAAATCATCGATTCTGTGCGGGCCTAATGAATAGCTCTTAACTATTTCTTTGATTTCATCAAAATCTAATTTTGATTCACTTATTAACTTATGATCTAACGATGATGGGATAGGGTGAAATAATATGTCTGTGAGCCTAATTACAATAGAAACCGTAATTAAAAACAAGCAGCTTAAAGCCCAAAATGGCAAGAGACTCATAATGGCATCGTTTGAGTGGCATTAAACAATCACTTATTTTAGTAAAAAAATAAAATCAACAAACTTTATTTAATCAATTTTTTTGATTTTAAGTATTTTATTTGTAAACCTTTGAGCTGAGAAATATGACCAATTTCCTTGCTTGATACACTCTTCTGAAAACTCATAGAATTCTTCTAATATTCTCTTAGAAGAATACTGTAAGTTTTCGTCCCAAATTTTATTAAAAATATTCGAGTATGATTCAACTTCAAACTTTGTAAAGAAGATTGTACTAGAAGCAACATCGTAGGTTTCATCTGCTTGCTTCCCTTCAACAATAACTGAAAATTTGTCGTAAATGATGAAATCCTGAC
Organism: Leptolyngbya sp. Heron Island J; assembly: GCF_000482245.1. GTDB lineage: Bacteria > Cyanobacteriota > Cyanobacteriia > Phormidesmidales > Phormidesmidaceae > Leptothoe. The sequence continues at coordinate 41,258 of NZ_AWNH01000041.1, forward strand.
GTTCGTTGGAATCTAACAAGGACATCAAATATAGGCCAATATCAACTCCACATTTCCTATTAAGTTCGATAACTTGATAGAGATCGCTTAAAAAGTCACCTCTTAATAATTTTTTTTCATCAACAATTAGTACTCGTCTAATTCTACCTCCTGCTTGTATAAATAACCTATTCTGCTGCATGTAATCATCTCTTGATAAGAGTATGCCTGGATTATTTGTTATATCAGTTGCATACACCAAAGACCCTTCTCGATTCTGAACCAAGAAGTCCATAAGACGCACTTGAAAATAGCGCACCTCCGCACCATAAAGTTTTAGATAGCCATTATTGAGTGCATTGAATCTGCCCTTTATCTTTTCAGTTTCAGATAGGTAGAATAAATTGAATAAAACATCATCCCCAAAAAAACCTGTTTGAGAACGCCTTTCAAAAGGAATAAGATTTCTACTTTTTATCCTTTGCAGGAAAAGCAAATAAAATATTATTCCTAACTCGACAGCTGAGGTAACTTCAAAAAAATATCCTTTTGATGCAAACCAAGTTAATAGAGGTAAAAGGATACCGACAATGGTTACAAATGTATTAAGCCATGTAGCAAAGTCAGCTTTTTTAAAGAATTCGAAAGATGAACGCATACCCTATTTAAGGAAAATCAAAAAGATTACGGAGCCTAGTTAAAAATCTCAATTCCATTGAGGCCTTAATAAAATATGCCAAGACGAAGGATCAAGTTGGCATGTTGCTAGTCTAAGCCTGTGGAATTTTAGTGCAATCATTACATATTTAGGGCACCTTCCAATGCTTTTCCATGATCTGGATAATAGCCATTATTAGAGCTGGCTAATGCAAATAAACATGGTTTACATTACCCATCTGCATTTGAACTGACTCTAAGTGCTCAAGGAAACTTCTAAAAGCCTTGAAATAAAAGGGTTTTAGCATACATTTAACCAGCACCATCCCTAGACCAACTTGTCTTAAAATAAGATCCGACCAATGCTCCGCACTTATGATAAGTATCCCTAAGATTTTATTGATTTTCACCACTAGTCACATACTTTCACTTCATAGCCTACAAGGTCTTCGTGTAAGGGTAAGGATATATGTACTAAAACCCTAATGGATTCATATCCAGATCCTTACTCCTGAGACATTAACTTCTATAACAGATATAGAAATAGTCCGTTTAATCCTTGAGTAGGTAATAGCTTATGAGAAGCAAGCTTTTCCAAGCTACAAGAATAGTTTTATGGATTGCTTTAAAATCTTATTTTTGCTCTTAGATAGAGTGGTTTAACTAATAAAAAATCCTAAACGAATTAGTTCTTACATTTATAGTTTTCAATTATTTGAATTTGAGACATTATCTCAGGTTGAGATACATCCTCAGAGGAGGTTAGGAGCTAATTTATAGTTTGTACTTGAATGGAGTTATTTAATTCTTATAATAAAACTAAGTATAAAATTTAGGACTCCAGATCGAAACCATCCCATGATATTCATCTAATCTAAACTAGAAATATAGATTTATTCATTTATTTGCTTTTTTTAATTGCAAATCTCCTTTCAATTAACATTCATTTTCTTGTTGACTGCCCAAGCTTTATTATCTTTACTATGACATAATCCCTTTTTATGTCATAGTAAAACTGCTCAAAAACAACGCCTCATTTTGAGCATCCAAAGGCTTCACCAATGACAGACCTCATCATAAAACCCCAGACAGCCCCCGGACTCCCCGGAACTGAGTTCCTACTGCCTGAAGTCTTTGCTCGGTCTGGTAAGCGAGCCACCTATCGCTTCGTTGAGTTCTTCGCTGCTGAGATTCGGAACATCAATACCCGGCTTGCCTACTACCGGGCACTCACCACGTTCTTCGATTGGCTTGAAGAGTTTTATCCAGGGTTAGAGATCGAGCAGATAAATTCAATTGTTGTTGCGCGATACATTGAGCTTCATCCAGGTTCACCACTTACCAGGAATCAACACCTCTCAGCGATTCGCTCGCTCTTTCGGTGGCTCCTTTCTGGTGGTGTAGTGAGAGAGAATCCTACTGTTGAAGTGCGAGGAGTAAAACATCGTGTCAAACAAGGGAAAACCCCGATTCTCTCTGATGAAGAAATGGTGCAACTTCTTGGCTCAATTGATATCTCTCACGTAGTTGGCCTCCGCGATCGAGCGCTTATCGCCACCATGTTCTATAGCTTTGCTCGGATTGGTGCCGTATTAGGTATGGACGTGAAAGACTTCTTCCATAAGGGAAAGCGCACCTGGTTTCGGCTCCATGAAAAAGGTGGAAAGTATCATGAGGTACCAGTCCACCATAAGGCTGAGGAGTACCTTGATGCGTATATTGAGGCTGCAGGGTTTGGAGGTGAGAAAGATGTTCCCCTCTTTCAGACATCACCTGGGAGGGGCAGGAAGCTAACTGGTAAGCGCTTGCAGCGGCAGGAAGCCTGGGCAATGGTAAAGCGTCGGGCGCTTGCTGCAGGCGTTAGTACCGATGCGTGTAATCACACGTTTCGTGCGTCTGGGATTACCAACTTTCTCCGTAATGGCGGCTCAAGGGATAACGCGCAGCGGGTGGCAGCCCATGAGGATGTTAGGACTACAGCTTTGTATGATCGTAGGGATGACACTATCAGCCTTGATGAGATTGAGCGTATCAGATTATAGTAGTAAATAAATTACGGTTGATTCAGGTTGGAAAATTAGAGCAGACGAAAGAAAGCGGTCTAAAAGTTATCATAGCTTCAGTCAGTGGAGCTGTTATTCAGCATTAATCTTCTTCCAATCCTCTCCGAGCCTCCCTAAATTTTTTCTACCTTCGAGAACACATTTAACAACTGATAGCATTTTGTCAGAAGTGAGTGCTTTATCAGCGATTCCAAAGCCACCTAAATGATTCTGAATCAATGAATGTAATCTCACAAGGCTCCTTACTTGCGCACTCTGAACAACTATATTTTGCTTTGGATACTGTGTCATAATCCTTTTAAGATGATCTAAGCCATGATTAGTTTGTGCCCGATCACCAGAGCTTTTAGGATGAGATAAATCAGTGACGAAGAGAAATGGCTGATGATCAGCAAATAAGTAATTTGCCTCTTGTACATTGCTGGCAGATAGTAAAATATAGTCTGGATACTGCTCTGCCAATACAGAAAGGGTTCCTGCTAAAACTGCTTTATGGTCATCAAGAACTAAGATTTTTTTATTGTTTCTCAGTAAAAAATATGTAGTATTTCCTTGTTTTGTTTCTTTGTTTGAAGGGGACTCTATCCCTATCTTAGAAAGGATATCCTGTGAAACATTTTCGGCATTTTCTAGTCCTGTGATATTACCCCAATTTGTAGAATCATCCCAAAGAATACTATCTAAATTTGCACCATAAAAGTCAACTGTCTCAAGATTAGCTCCGCAGAAATTGGCACCTACAAGATGGGCTTGACGAAAGCTTGCTCCCATTAAGTTAGTATTCTTAAAATTGGTATCTAATAGAAAGCCTCCCTGAAAATTAGCATTACGACAATTCGTATTTTGTATACTTGAACTTGAAAGATCTGCTGCAAATAAGTCTGTCTTTTCAAGAGATGCATTATCTAAGTTTGAGTGGCTTAGATCGGCACTATGAAGTGTTGCACGATTGAAATTTACATTTTGTAAATTAGTCTGACTCAAATCAGCGCCGCTTAATAGTGATTGTTCTAAAATAGCATGGCTCAAATTAGACGTTCTAAAATTTGCCATGAAGCAACATGCCCTACTGATAGTCGCATGACTTAGATCAGCCGAATACAAATTAGCATTATCAAGATTAGCTTTGAAAAGTCTAGTCTTTCTAAAACTAGATTCATGCATCATAGCCGAGCTAAAATTGGTTCCTTCAAGGGTTGCATCATTAAAATTAGCTGCTGAAAACCTTAATTCTCTAAACCCGATACAACTTAGATCAGCCTGACTACAATCAATATTTGATAAAAAAGGCCCCAGTACATTAGAAAAAGAGCCTGGGATAGTATGCAGACTAGATATGAGAATACGCGCTAATTTTTTCTTGGAAAAACACTTCTTACTTGGCAAACTACAAGGGTGAAACTTGAGTGAATTATTAAGTTCACCACTTTGCTTGGCAATTTCTCCTTCGATTAGTGATTTTCCATAGCGATGAAGCTCTAATAGCAAAATTATCACATTTAGTCCCACATATATATCAACTTGACGCTGGCCCAAAACCTCTATACGTTCAGTTGTTCTTGTCTGTAATAGCTTCATCTTTCGTTGCGGAAGATTTTCAGGGGGAGCGTCAATAAATTCTCCATCACTCCATCGCCAATAAAAGTCATAGAGTCGTGTGTATAAACGCTTTGCCTGAAAATCAGGATGTTGAATTAGTAAGGCGATTAAATATTCAACAATTTCTTGGGTAAGTATAGGGCAGCCCAACAAATCATACATTGTCCAATGAAATATTGAGTCCTCAATGCCATATTCTTGGTTATGTCCAGGTTGGGAAATATTAACCAGACTTTGAACAATTCTCTCAGCACACAAGAACTCTCCAAAGCTCTTGTGGATAAATTCAATCGAACCTTCTCCTTGTCTTCCTGGTTGCAGATAGAAGGTGGCTAAAGCATTCCTCAACGGTGTGTCATCAGTTTCAAGCTGTCGCTGTGCTGCTTCAAGAAAAGCTTTAACTGCCCTGTCCTGAGTTAACCGATCTTCGACGATTTGAATATTCGCAAACTCCATTCCTGACTGTGCAACACATAATCCTGCCTCTTGCAAAATACGGCGCAGGTGTTCAGGCGCTAATTCTGTAATATCAGAATTTAGTTCTCTGTTCGTTGTAATCGCTTGATTCTTTGTGTTTGTATGGAAACCGTCTGCTCGTTGTTTTGTTAGTATCCAATCTACCGTGTGATCGTAGATGAGTATCTTTGCGCTAGAGCTACCCATACCTTCAAACATTTCTAAGCGCAATCGCCCATCTCGATACATTGCTGCCAACAGGTATAGTATCAGTGGTTCTTGAGCAAGTTTTCGTACTCGATCTGGAAGCCGAGAATCCTTGAGAGCTTCGCTAAGATTTCTCTTATCAGAACCAATGATTTTACTCCAATGATGAAACCACTTCGCCTGCAATTCATCATCCATTGCTAAAATATTTAGTCGCACCAAGTTATGAGGTAAGCGACTTTCAATAGATTGCAATGCGAAGGTACGTCCAGTTATTAATACACGATGACCTTTTTCCGAATTGTGGGCACATCTTTCTTGAAAACGGCCTACTTGTTCTAAAAATTGGTCAAGCCCTCCGCTAGTACGGCCTTCCATTAGTAATTCATCAAAACCATCCAACAAAAACAGAAAGTTAACATTGCGATCAGTTAGCCATCCAGCGTCTGTTCTTGTGAAGTCTCGGTCAATCGCTTTTGAAAGAGTTTCCTCGAAATCCTTAGATAATACAGTTATGTCTCGTAAACGAATTAAAATTGGTGTCCAGCGAGGATGCTCGTGTCGGCGCACCCAATCTGCAAACATACGACAAAATACACTTTTTCCTCGACCTGGTCCTCCCTGGATGAAAATCACCTTATCGCTATATTTTGAGTTGTTTATCAATTCTTGTGCCCACTGCTCCAGTGTCACAAGCTTTTGATCTTTATTTGATTCTCTATCTTTCTCTAAGGGTTGTGCCTTTAACGGCACGTAAATATCTTTATACGAAAAGTTCTCAGCAAAGACTGATTCATGTGGCCGAGGTGCGATGCATTCTTCTAGATAGGTATCGATACTGATGTATTTTTCAAGTACGGCATCACCTCCGATGCGATGCCATTCCACTAATTTCTTGACACTACCGCTGTTGTCTACCAACACTGGCATCATGATACGATTTGTTTCACGTGCCAATTTATCTGAGATTTTAGTAGCTACAGCAGACTTTACCCCTAAATCTATTAGCCTAGTGGTTAAAACTTCTCCATAAGCTTTTGCTAGTTTAGATTCATGAAAATAGAGCAAAGCTTGTCTAGCTTCAATATCTCCCAACTCAATGGAATCCAGTTGTTTGAGTTTCTGTTTGACCAACTCAGATGAAGGTTGACTACCTACTTTAGTTAGCCAAGATTTGAGTTTAGGCTGATTTAAAAAGCTTTTGACAGTTTCAAGATACGCAGCTTGACTAATAAGAGCTACACTTTGTGCAATTGTTGGTTCTTTTTTTGTTTTCTCAATATAAAAACGTAGTAGTCCTGTTCCAATAGAGATAAAGGGTAAACTGGCTTCTGCAATTCTGCCTAATGGTGAGTTAAGAGCGTCTAGTAGAGAATTTAATTGTGTCAATACAGGAGCTAATTTCTGTATATTTGGCCCTTCCGTTTCTAGTACATCAGCTAACCCCAGAACTGCCTCAGCTACGTCTTTACTACTATCAACAGTTTCTAGAGAAATAAGTTCACGAATATCTGTGGTCAGAAAACTCCAAAGACGGCTACCCATAAGAAATACGGTAATTCCTTCATAGATAAGCCTAACTCATCTTGAATATAGGGCTATCCATCTCTGATCAAGACATCCCCTCTTCCCTCCTGACATCCTTATGAGCATCGTCTCTTGAGGATTCGCCTATGAGTACCTGTAGGGAAGTCTTACGGTCTCTTCCATCAAAACTAAAACCAACACTGAAATCCAGAGTTGCCGAAATCCTGGATGAAATAAACGACCTTCGCACCCGTGGGTATAAATACCTGGAAGTCACCCAAATCCTTGGTGAGCAAGGAATCGCCATTAAATGCTCAACCCTCAAAAAATATGTCCAGCAGCTAAACCGTGCTGCCCGCACCACAAAGCCTGGTGCCCTGCCGTTACCTAAGCCAAGGAGGTAACGATCATGCCCTGGATTCATAATTCCTGCGGGGAGAAAGGGGGTGTCGGAAAAAGTATCGTCTCTCTGGCACTTGCTGAGTACTTTCTACGCCTTGGAAAGGCACCTCTTATCTGTGAAGCAGATCGATCCAATGGGGATGTAGGACGTGCATTTGAAGGAAAGCAGCGGGTCATCTACCCCTACTTCACTGAGGATAGCGATCAAATTGATAAGGCAGATACGCTCCTCGATGAGGTGCTCGCTAGCAATACCGATGCCGTGGTCAACTCCCCTGCTCAGTCCCACCGAGCGCTTGTCCAATGGTTATCGCAGGGAAGTGCCGATCTTGCGATCGAGGAAGGCATTAAACTTTGCTTCTGGTTTGTAACCTCTGGTGAGTACGACTCTGTAACGCTCTTCCTTGAATCGTTACAGGAGTTTGACGGCATTCCCCATATCCTGATTCGCAATCGGCACTTTACCGATCGGCTTACCTACGACTACTCCGACCCGGACGTTAATGAAAGCCTCGGAACAGCGTTGCAGGCATATAAGGTGCCAGTCATTTACCTCCCCCGATTTGGCACAGCAGATCTTGATTTCTTGAAAGCCCATTCGCTGACCTTCGGGGAAGCCATCTCCCGTGAAAGTGGGCTTACCATTGCGGCGCGGAGTCGTGTCAAACGCGCACTCACCACATTCTTTTCTCAACTTGATGCATTAGAGGTTTTAACCAATGGAACATCTGACAGTGGAGCAGAGCCTGCTCCAAAAACTCCTCAACGGAAAAAGCGAAGCCGAGCAAAAAAGAGTGTGGGAGATAGTAGCAAAAACGGGGATAGCTGAAGATGACCCCATGTTTATCGCCATGGTAGCGATGGGGTCAATTGAAGCTGCCGTTGTGGAAATTCCAAAAGCAGTCTCTCTCCAGGAAGAACGGCTTTCAGAAACCGTCGATACCCTGACTGAAAAGATTGGGGAATTGCGGGAGTACACCTTGGGGCTCACCTCACTCTCAAAGAATCTCGATAAACGGTTAAAAATGAGGCTCCCTCGTGCATCCCGAAACAGTGGGCTCCTTGCACGAGAGCTTATCGGTGTTGCCCTGATGGGGCTCCTTACGGGCACCCTCTTTGGTCGTCCCCTCCTCTCATTTGCAGGGAGTGAAGCTTGTGCCAGGTTTCCTGAAATCTGTGTGTTGCAGCGAGAGGAGGTACCGCAATGAAAGGATATAAGGGACATCGAGTAACCGTAGCGTTACTCTTTTTGGTGCTGGTAGCCTGTTTTCCACTCCTCTTTTTGTTTCTTCGCGATGTTGTTGCAGGGTTTTTCTCAGCATTTCACTTTGATGACAGGGTGTGTCTTTGGATTGATGGGGTATTTCGGTTGCCGACAGATATTGCACCAGAGACGGCAGTTGGAACGCTCCAAAAGGCAACTGCAGGAGGCTCGCATAGATGGCTTATAGAGGTGGCTACCCTGTTTCCTACCCTTTGGTGTCTCCGGTTCCTAACCGGAGCAGTTGAAGAGATTCGCTCTGTCTATGGCGGGGCGTCCCCTCTTCACATCATTGAGGTCTTTGGCCGTTGGATTGCTCTTGCAGCGCTGTTACAGGTTACAGCTCCAGTCGTTGCGGTCCTCTTTTTTCACAGTGTTCGATTTGTCGTTTGGGAGCCTTTGGCATTCTTGATGGCAGTTTCCGTGTTCCTCTTTCTTCTTGGCTGGGGATGGCAGTACCCAAACGGACGACTAAAGCATGTACGAAAAATTTATCACTTTGAGCGGTTAAAGCAGGAGGGAACAGTATGAAAGTTCGGTTCATCGTTGCAGTGGTGCTCATTGTGTGGCTTCTGCCGTGGTGTGTGCCGGTAGTTGAGGCTCAGGTACAGGGTGCATTACTTTCGCACAGTTTCGGGTGGCTTAACCCTGGGAATGCAGTTGGAATGCTACTTGGGGGTTCAGCAGGAGGAGCGGTAGTGAGCTTGATAGCTGCTGCTGCACGGCGGGTAAAGCGCGGCACGGTTCGGGAGGTCCTCTGGTGGCTTTTTGCGGTTACTGCGATCGCAACGCTCTATCTTGGAGTGAAAGAAGCGCTTGTGCTCTTGGTGGGACCAAAACCAGGGTTCCTTACAGCGGTAACCGTTGCCGGGTTGGGAATCGTGCAGGTAACCCGCAAACGATTTCCTGAGTATCAGTTTGACCCGCATGTACGGGGACCACGGCTTGTAAGTTCCAAAGACATCAGGCGATCTCGTGGGGAACTTCCACCAGGACTTGTTCCCTGGGGTGCTGATTACATCGATTTTAAGGACGAGAATGAGCACTTTATGCTCCTTGGCAACATAGGAGGCGGAAAAACTACGTACTTAAAAGTCATAATGTCGTGGCTTGGATGGCGTGAGGGGGAGCTTTGGATAGTATTTGACCCAAAGATTGAGTTGGTTCCCTTTTTGAAGGCATTGGGGAAGCGGGTGCTGATATTTAATCCTTTGGATAGGCGGAGAGTCGCCTGGAACATCTGTGCTGATATCGTGAATGAGCCGCAGGTGCTTACGCTTGTAAAGGTATTAATTCCTGATGCTGAGGGCCAAGAAAACTATTGGAGTCAGTCAGCGCAGAATCTTCTTACAAGCGTCATCGGGTTCTTTATCCGGTCTGGGAAATGGTGGGACTTGAGAGATGTCTTACTGGCTTGTTCAAGTGAGCAATTCCTAAAGCGCATTGTTGGTGACGATGCCTTTGATACCATTATCGCTGATGGGTTAAAGGGAAAGAATGAGCATAGTGGGACCAATGACTATATGCTCACCCTTAATAACCGGTTACGACCGCTTAGGGTAATGGCTGCGCTTTGGCATTCTGCCGATGAGAAGGTAAGTCTTCGTAAGCTCATTGAAAGTGGTGACTTTGAAGATACCGTTATTGTGCTTGGCAATGACAACACATCTGGAGCAACCATACAGCAGTTAAACTCCATTCTCTTTGAGCGGTTAGTAAATCTCATTTTAGATTTACCTGACAGTGACTTGCGGCGCATTTGGCTGTTTATTGATGAAGTCTCTGAAGCGTCTCGGTTTGTAGGAAATAACCTGGTTCGGTTTATGACGATGGCTCGGTCTCGTGGTGGGTGTGCGGTTCTGTCAGCGCAGAACACTGCAGGAATTGAGGCACAGTTTAGAGAGAAGGCTGCTCGCCAAATACTGGAATTATCTCAGCGGTTAGCCGTCTTAGGTGGTGTTGATGGGGAGACGGCAAGAGTCGTGTCTGAGACCTACATCGGGGAGGTCGAGGTTATTGAGTCCCAGGTTGGGTATTCGGAAGGGTTTGACGGCACAGAACGTGAAGTTAGTGATGTCTTTAAGAAACGAGGAGAGCGGGAGGTAAGTCCAACGTTGCGGCGCGTAAAGCGTCACCTTGTACCAAAGGAAGCGTTGTTTAGTTCTTCGATTCCAAAGACTGGGAAGGAAAACGGATTAACCGGCCTTTTTGTAGGGGGTATCGGTGGTCATCACTGGCACAACTTTTCCTGGAAAGAAGTGCAAGATATGCAGATTAAACCTGATGAGAAAACAAAAGCCTATGACCGAGTTGGACAGAAGGAGCCAGGGTTACAGTTAGCTCCCTGGAGTAATAAAGAGCTTCAGAAATGGGGGTTTCTTGAGGTTACAGAAAGAAAAGAAGAGAAAAACTTGTTTGATGAGTTTGGGGGGAGCAATGAGCAGCTCACTCGTGAATCTGTGTTACGGATGCTCCCCTTAGAGGACAGTGAGCTTGATGAAATTGCTGCTGAGTGTGGGATAGAGGCTGGCCTTAAGGCTTTTACTCGGCAGCAGCTTACCAAAATTGGTGCATGTATTGGATTTGAGCTTCTTGGTGTTTCAATTGAGTGGGAGCAATAGAGTTATGAGCAATAATCATTACGGTTCAGAGCAGCACGTAAGGAATGGGTCAGAGAATGCAGAACGGTTTCAGGAGAAGTTTTTGCAGCATTCAAAGAGTACTGGTGAGAGGCTTCGGGAAGGTACTGCCTTTCGGAAGGAGCCAGGGGTGTTTGAGAAGTTGCGGCTTCGGGTACAACAGCGTAGCAAAACCGTATGGCGGTGGGGAGTCGGAAATCCTGCTAAAGAGCAGAGCAGGATTTCGTATAAAGTCCGTGGTGGCAAGCTTACCGTGGCTGATGATGAGGGAAGGGTTATTCGGGAAAGTAAGGAGCGGGGGCTTGAACAGTATAACGGCATGACGCTTCACGCAAAAGAGAATCGTGAGGGGGAGATGGAGTTAAAAGAGAACGTGCGGGATCGACAGAAATTAGCGCAAGCCAATGCGCAGTTGACGCCCCATGAGCAGCGGCAAAAGCACGGCTGGTCTGGAAAACTTATGGCATTTGTTGTGAATTTTGGAAAAAAGAAAGCAAGGGTAAAGAATAGTCTCGTTGTTGATAAGGCTGCACGAGCTGGATACAGGATTGAGCGGCGACGGAAGAAGGGAAATATAAGGATGAAATAAGTAGGAGGCTGTAAATAGTCGTTTCGGGAGGCTCTCGGTTGAGGGGGAGCCCTTCTGGAGCTACAAATCCAAGTGACTAAGCATCATGGTTGGTTTACAACATATCCAATTAAAGATCATGACACTCTTTCCAAAGTGGAATAGAAACAACCGGTAAACCAAAAGGATTGACGTGGCGGATGGAGTACAGCCAGCAAAGCAGCTAGATCTGATTCCCCAGGACCAAGCTCTACTTCCCACAAAAACTGGACATCGGACAGGGCAAGGGGCTCCTTTTATGAGCCTTGCCCCAGCCATGGAAAAATATCGGCTCGATAACTATGGCCCAAAAGTCCTGTCTACCAAAGAGTTGCTGACTCTCATTGTCGGCCAGGGGGCTATTAAGAAAGGAGATCGGCAAATCTATGCCGATGAAATAGCGGCCTCCATACTCCTTAAGGCAAAGGAGAAAGACTCTAATGAGGCTCTTGGCCTTCAGCAGCTTGCAAAGAAGGACCTGACGGAAATTGAAGGCATTGGTGAAGCAAGAGCGGCCATTATCATCGCAGCCCTTGAACTGGGAAAACGGATCTCGAACCCCAAACCTGATACAAAAACGGTCATTGAGGATCCGGCAGTAGCCGCTGCTGCGATCATGGGTGACATCGGCTATGAGCCCCTGGAGCACTTTGCTATCCTGTGCGTGGATATCAAACTCAGGCTGAAATCAACGCATATTGTCTCTAAAGGGTCCAGTTCTGAGACCTTGGCAGACCCAAAAGAGATTTTTGGGAAAGCGATTGAGAAAGGGGCCAGTCGGTTAGTGATCGCTCATAATCATCCATCCGGGGATACTACCCCCAGTGAGGCAGATATCTGCCTCACTGAGACTCTGCTAAAGGGTGGGAAAATTCTGAATATCCCCATTCTTGATCACATCATTGTTGCAAAAGGAGATTTTGTGAGTCTTAGGCAAACGAATGGATATCTCTGGAACAGTGAATAAGAATTCAGGAAAAATGTAGATAAAGTTTTATCTATTACAAATAAAATCATAATTATCTGCGTATGGTACAGATAATTATATGGTTAATTAATGGTAGAAATCCAATCACTTGAACCTGTTTTTATCAGTTTCTAAGGTTAAGAACTGTATCCATCGACAGAGCCACCAACCTAGTTTTTGACCAGTAATATCTAAAAGATCAACAAATCCGAAAGGCTCTGTCTCAAAAAAACTTATTTTTTGAGACAGAGCAAAGCCTGCTCCAAGAATATCTGATGACGCACTTCGCTGATCTCCAAATATTTCCTTGAGAAAACGACGATTTTTGGCTCCCAACATAGCACGAAGGTTAATTTCAGATTTTCGCAAGATTTCTTGAATCATGAGTCTACATTGCCTTACCTGACCCAGATTACCTTTGATAAGATATGCCTGCCTTAAGACTAATAGACACAGTATTTGCATACGTTGATCCGAGTTTTCTCTACATGTCTTTAAAGCTTTTTCAAAGTATGGAATGGCTTTATTAACTTGACAACTTATTAGATATGCTCTCCCAGTAGAGACATAGACATAAGGAATTATTGTTTTGGTAAACTCAAAATCTTCTCTCTTTTGTTTAGAGACATTTCCACCCCCTTCTAACTCTGTTTGATATTTGACAAACTCGTTTGTAGCTTTTTGAGAGTATTCTAAAGACTTTTCATGTTCAGCATGACTGTTGGCAATGCTTGCAAGCGTATTTAAACAAAGAATTTTGACATATAGAGAATCTATTTCTTCAGCAATTTCAAGAGATGATTGTATTGACTCAAGTGCTTCATCATATCTACCCCAAACATACTGAATATGTCCATTAGTCTGAAGCATTTGAGATTTATAATGCTTGTTCTTATTACTTCCTATAAGCTCAAAAAAAGCTTTAGTTATGTCAAGTGCATCTTCGTATCTTTCTGTATTACAGTATGCATCGCCTAAGTTTAGTATAAGTGTTGGAAATTTTTTCTTGCCTTGGCTAATAGCGTTTTCTCTTCTGTGACTTCTAATAAGTAAAGGCTCATACAATTCAATCTGGATCTTATAGTATCCATGATATTTCAGAAAATCACTGTAGCTAGATTCAAGTAAGAGCTTCAGAGCTTCATCAGCTTGATTCAACTGATTGTAGTGGTAAGCAATCTCAGGATACTCTCTTAGTACCTCAATATCATCGCTATGGATAACTGCCTCTTTGTATATTGCTAGATAGTAACGAACAGCTCTCCAGTGAGCCTTGTGAGATACTCCAAACTTAAGTTCTATATATTTGCGTAGTGATGGTTGGAGTTCATATCTTCCATCTTGATTCTTGATAATCAACGATTTACGCAGAAGTTCCTCAATTGTTTGCTTGGATTCCATCATTGGATAACCAAGATCTAATTTAGAATAAGTCTCCTTCAGATATTTTTCTCTAAACTTTTTGGCCCAACGCTTAACCTCCTGTTCTTCGAGCGAGGAAAGTATTACAGCTTCTTCAGAAAACGGCACACGATAGGCTGCTAGCCTTTTGATTAACTTGAGAAGATCTATTGAAAGTCGGTGCAAGTGCTTCTTTAGAAGAAAACTAGGCTTATTTTCAATCTGTTGAAATTCACCATCTACATTATCAATCAGATTCTCGAAATTTATCAGGCCTAATTCGTCTTCAGCTTTGTTCAGATCACCATCATAATATTGACTTATAAAGCCTCCAGCAAGTCTAAGCATTAATGGATTACCATCTAGACTCTCTGACATCCTGGAAAGATTGGCATTGTCATGAGACCTTACCCCCATTTGTTTGAGGAATTGAGCACCAATTTCAGTATCTAATCCATTCAAATAATACCAGTCAATTTTTAATGTTTGAAAATTAAATAGAGGCGGTTTAATCTGAGTAGTTACTAAAAATGTAGTATTTTTACCTTCTTCTATCCAACGACTAAAAAAGATACGATATGAATCATCTTGCCACTCATCAGTATTGGGAAAAAATAGATTTTCCATATTATCGATAACAATCAGATATCTTTCATGGCGTAAAGCTTTTATTACGAGATTAATCTGCTCTGTCGTATCTTTTGCTAAAACACTTTGCGAGTTCTCATCAGAAATAGCACGAAGCATGCTTTCGCAAAAAACTGTAAAACTAGGACTTTGACGAACATCAAGCCATGCTTTTCCAAGAAAATTTAAATCTTTCTCGTAGATATGAGCTGCTAACCAAGATTTTCCTACACCAGCAATACCTTGAACGCCGATAATTTTTGATCTACTCAGCTTAAGTAAACGATATAGACCTTTGGTTTGGATGATTTTCCGTGGTTGCCATAAGTCCAGAGCAGGAGGAATCGTAATAACATTCGCTATTGTCGTAGAACGCCTATTTCGAAATAGCTCGCTATTCGTTTTTTCAGTTAGCAAGAGACTTTTCCATCTTAAATCTTGCTTATGAAAATCGCATTGTGCGTTTATAATCTCTTTTGGCAGTTGCTCACGTAAAACACTGACTGGAATCCCACCACCCCCTGCATTACTACTTGCGCCACGAGTAAACTTAAGCATCCCACAGAACATTCCTGTCCGCTGGTTAAGCAGTGGAGCGCCACTCATGCCTTCTCGAATTTGCCCGTCAGCAAACTTAATTTCAGGAGGGTTACCTCCAGTTAAACCCTCATTTAAAGGGGTTACTGGACATCCATCTGGAAAATTTTTATCTGGATAAGCAAATAGATAGAACTCATCCCTAGACTTTGGATTATCACCGAACCAAACGCAGGGATGTGGGTTCTTTAATGGTTGGCGAGTAATAAAACTCAGTAGCGCAATGTCGTATTTAGGTAACTGCAATTCGACCTTTGCTGTTGCAAAATCTAGTTGGTCCCCCCAACGAACCTCAAGATCAGTTGACTTACCGCTTCTTACTAAATGTTCACAGGTGACAATATAACCAGGAGCCACAAAAAAACCTGTCCCCCAGTGACGTTTACCTGGAACAGTCAACTTGACAGT
The DNA here is from genome assembly GCF_000482245.1 of Leptolyngbya sp. Heron Island J. Lineage (GTDB taxonomy): Bacteria > Cyanobacteriota > Cyanobacteriia > Phormidesmidales > Phormidesmidaceae > Leptothoe. The sequence continues at coordinate 56,655 of NZ_AWNH01000041.1, forward strand.
GCAAGCTTTCAATAGCCCCTCTAGTTCAGTCATGAAATTACTTTTGCAGTCCTATCCCATTCCAAGGAAATTTCTAAATCTGCTTTACCGTTCCCTTTTACAAAAGCGGCTGTTAGCTGCCCAGACTCAAGACCTAACTCAATTCCAAATTTCACTGTAGCCTTTGTTGGCATGGCTTTATGAATTGTGGCAGAGAGTTCATCTATGATTCCACCAAGCGTTTCCGTTACTTCTTTAAATTCTTTACTGTCAAATGCAACATCACTACGTCCACTGGCAACAACATCCGCTTGAACAATGTGGCCATTGGCAAGTTCCATAGAGATTCGTTCAGTTGGCTGTTCCTCAAATGACATAAAAGATGCTAGGGGAAGAAGTTTGCTACTTTATCCTATATGCAGTATCTTCAAAGATTATGGTGATATTAGTAGAGATCCTAAAAAGTTTATTCGCTAATCCTATTTTGGTGTGTGATAGTGAACCTAAATCGGAATGCTAAGTATTTACAAAAGCATTGATTGATTTTATAGGAAATCGTTTCAACTAACATAGCTTAGTCAAAATCAATTGGCGACTAAATTGAATATTGATTGCTCCGCTATCTACAGTTAGTCCTACAGACAGCGCGAGCCTAAATCAGAAATGATTGTGAAGCTTAAAAGCTCTAGGGCAGATAAAGTTTAAAGGAGCTGAGAGTCCTATCCAACTTTATTTGGGCGTATCCTTAAAAAGGATTCCTTATCAGCTCCATAGACCACAAGTAAAGACAATATCTTAACTACTACATTGCATACTAGTTTTAAGCGACATTTTCTTTCGTATCCGTTTTTTACAGAATCCTAAAAAGGCCGCTTCTTCGTTGTCAATAGCCTGTCCTTTCTTACACTTCCAAGCTCGCCATTCAAGTTCCAACCCATAGACATCCAATCCAGGTACTAGCTTCTTAGCCTTTTCATAGGTAGACGGTTTAAAGGCACATTTAACTGACTGATTGCCAGAATTTTGTAACGAATCCTCAAACTGCAAGCGACTGTCAGTTTTCTTAACCGTAAAGCGAACGGCTTTCACCTTACTTCTAGCTCCCTGAATCAGCTCATAGGAAACTTCAAAGCCTGAGCCATAAGGATTGCTGTTGATTTCTTTTACTGCAGGCTCAAGACATCTGGAATGGAAATGCCCCCAGCATTTAAGCTTGCCGTTCGGTACTTTGAGCCACTGCCTGAGATCTTCCACAGAGACTTCAAGGATAGGATGCTTCTGATTAGCGACACCTTCCAAGATTTCGTACAACGTCACAGAGTATTTGCCCGATAAAGAAATCAGATGATGTGTACGAATGCGAGCATATTGCAAAGGCTGTTTGATAGCATCAATAAGCATCTGAGGAAATTCAAACCAAATGGTGTCAGTTCCTCGGCCTTCATTCAAACGCACGGCTGAAATCAGTCGCGTAATGGTCTTGTAGCGAACATCGCCTTTATCCACTCCCTCAAACGTGACCTTGGTATCCGATAAAGACGCCAACGCATCCCATAACCAAGCTTTTCCGCGCTCCCCACCAAGCTGATTAAACACCTTCCAAACATCTGCAGCAGGCAATTCATGGACCCTACTCTCTTCCAGTCTGTGAGCTACAGCATGTAGCAGAAAAGTCCACAGCTTTCGCTCCCGTTCACGAAAGGGACCATCCACCTTGACCATAATGACTGGCTTCGGGACCGGAACAGTAACCTGCTCTGAAGTGTCTGGATTAACCTTCCAGGGGTTACCCGTCGCTTTAGGTGATTTCTGTTTCATAGGTCCGTAGATATCACGGCACCTAGCACCTAGCAAGCCGTGATTGGTGTCAGGTGACAATATCTGACAGACATAGGCTTCTCAAATAGCCTGAATTTGTGATCGGTGATGATCACCAAAAGACAGAGTGGCCCAAATTTGTGATCGATCCACCTTAAACAACAACAATTAGACCAACAAAATCTTGCTTTTGCTTTACCCCCATCACATCAAACCCACTTATCCGGCTTACTCGCCTTATTTCTGGGCTATCTGCCCTCTTAAAACAGTCGAAATGAGAGGATTTCTAGCTCTTTGACCTGTGGATAACTGGCTTCATTGGCCTGTGGAAAGTCGCCTGAATTTGTGATCGGTCCGCCTGAATTTGTGATCGGTTAGCCCGAATTTGTGATCGGTTAGCCCGAATTTGTGATCGATCAGGGGGTTAAGGCACTGATATCACATCAGAATTTTCCCTGAACACTAAGAACATTAGAACACTAAAGAACATTAGCGTTTCTGTGGATAATTGAAGGGACAAGTATGAGATGGCATTAACTTGGGGCTTCGCCCCAAACCCCAGGATTTTAGGAGGCATCTCAAAGGGCTATCAAGAATGATTTTGGAAGGCTGACTATTGTCCTTAGTGGATCAGGTTGTAGATACTCTCACTCCCCTCCCCTAATTGTCTTTTCAATCCAGTAATCCTATAGTCGGGGCTCATCGTCTGTATTAACCCCGATGCCCTGTGAAGTATTACCATCAGCGTTTCCCTGCCCATCTCGGCATTGCAGCCGTGCTCTCCATTGGTGAGATATTCGCCCTTCGAGATTCCTGGCTTACCTATCAAATGGGTATGGTCCCCCTCTACAGCGGGTTATTTGTTCTTACAGCCTCAGGCATCGTCTTGGGCAGTGCCAAGCTAACCGACCTCTATGAGCAAAAAAAGCATCTGCGGGGAACCACGATGCTGACCAATAAATCCTTTGTGGATGAAGTAGATGGTGATGGCATCGCCATTCCTAACAACAGTGCTGAAAAAAGACAGGCCAAAGAACCACCATTTCTAGAAATTCGTCAGGAAGATGAGAATAAACATTTTCTCGTCTGTGGTGACACCGGCTCAGGCAAAAGTTCCATATTTCACTATTTCGCGACCCAACTACAGCATCGAGATGAGGAGATCGCTGTCTTCTATGACCCCAAGTGTGAGTTCTGGAAATACCACGGCTCTCCAGAACGGGGGGATATCTTGCTCTATCCATTTTCAGACAGTTGCCCCTATTGGGACCTGGCCGCTGAGGTGACCCGCCCAGAAAAAGCAAAGCTATTGGCAGAAAGTTTGCTGCCCTGTACTCCAGGTGAAGAAGAACGGTTCTTTGTGAAAAGTCCGCGTAATATTCTGGAGCATCTGCTGTTGGAGATGAAATCGCAGAATGCCTCTGTAGACGATCTACTCAAGTGGCTTAGTTCCGGCGAGCAGATTGATGAAATCTTAGCTGGTGATCCTGTAGCGCAATACATCCCCAAGGAAGCCCCGGACCAACGGGCAGGGGTCCTGGGTAGCTTAAGTAATGTGGCCTCCCATCTAAAGCTTTTGCCACCCAAGGATGGACGTGACAGCTTTTCACTGGCTGAAATGGTGCAGAAACGTTCAGGTTGGCTGTTTATTGGCGCGGCAGGTGTTGCCGATCAGCAAATCCTGCAGCCTTTGTTTTCCATCTGGTTCAATATCCTGATTCAACAACTTCTGGACTTCTCCCCAGAGGACAGCCCACCCGCCACCTGGATTTTTATTGATGAAATTGCCTCCCTAAAAACTCTAAGTTTCCTTGAGCAAGCGGCGTCCCAGGCGAGAAGCTACAACACTCGCCTTGTCCTTGGCTTTCAGAACAAGCATCAGATTGAGAATTTCTACCATAAGCTGGCCATGCCCATACTCTCGGCTCCAAAAACAAAGATCTTTCTTAGAACTGCTGAGATTGATTCGGCTGAATGGTGTGCTCGCATGATTGGGGAGCCGGAGTTTGAGCAACGGGTGATCAGCGAATCCTCACAGCTTGTAGGTAGGCGAGGGGAATCCTTGAGCTACCGGCAGGACCGAAAAACCGAGTATCTCGTGCTTCCGGCTGAGTTTCTATCCCTGGGAGATCGCGAAGGATTTCTGCAGTATCAGGGTATGACCACCCCCATCCAGTTTGACTATCCCGACCTGACCGCCAGAAATAAGGTCAAACGCGGCAAACAGCAATTTCAATCAAAACGACGCGCCCTAAACTGGATCTGAGTCCTGGGAGAGCTTCAGGGATAGCTGCTGCTTTAGCTCTCGTTTTTGCCCCTGGGTCTGCGACTCCTCGAACCGAGCCTCCTGCCCCACGGTGATTTCATCATCTTCGGCATATAGCCACATCCGCACAACTGGAGATAGGGTACTTTCTACGGCACATCGCTCTTGCTGGATGTCAGTCAGCATCCGTTCCAAGTCCTCAATGGTCGCTTCGTGGGCTGGAATCTGGTCTCGAATCAAAAATGCCGTTTCCAGCAGCTCATTGCGCTCAGTCTCCTGCTCCACCTTGCTGTCATAGAGCGTTTCTGCCAGGGCACTGCACTTCTCCCTGGATTCTGGAGAATCTGCCCTTTCTAACAGATCTTGATAGGCATCCTTCGCTGCATTGAGTAGCTGATGGGCCTCCAGCAGGTCTTTTGATTCCTGCAGGATAAGCGGTAAATCGGTAATTATCCCCCACCCTTGTCTAACCTGGTTCTCTATTTCCTGGGCGATGCGATCGCGTTCCTCCCGCCAGCAGTCGATAGAGTGGAGATGGGCATCTATCGCCCGTCCATAGAGCCGGTCTTTGGCCATATCGAAGGCATCTTGAGGGGAACCTGGGGCGTAGCTCAGCTTGTTGTTTAAGTCTTCGATTCGCTTATCAACCCGTTCTCGCTCCGTAAGTACGGTTTCTAGCAGCGATCGCTCTTTGTCTAGGGTTACCCCTACCCTTGCCTCAAAATCCCTTAATTTACCTATCTCCTGGAGCTTTTGGAGAATTTCTTCATTGGCTGCCTGGGTCTTCTCCAGGGCAGTCAGCTCTCGAATGAGTAAAATCTCTTCCACTTTTTCAGACAGAATCCCCTGTTTCCACAGCATCGACTCATAAGGAGAAAGTTTGGGCTCTGCCGGTCGGTCAATGCCCTGAGCCTCCAGACTGCGATGGTCAACTACCGCTGTGTGACCGGCACACTTCAGGGTTACATTGCAATGATTCTCCCACGATTGGCGCAGCGCGATCAGCCGCTCCTTGGGCTTCCAACTCCGGTCCTTTTGGGCTCCTCCCTGCTCAGGGTGTTTAGCATTCGCCCGCTTAAAAAATTGTTCCTTTGGCCGCTCAATCCCATCCAGGGCTCGGGTGGTAAACATCACATGAACGTGGGGATTTCTTCCACCATCCATTGCCTCAACGTTGTGAATCGCTAGCGTGTAGGGGTGCTTCTCTCCGATCTCGGTTTTGACAAAATCTTTCACCAGCCAAAGGCGTTGGTCATCAGTAAGTTCTCTCGGAAGAGCGATCTCAAATTCACTGTACACCTGTGCATTCACCCGCTCGTAGGTATCCGCTGCATCCCAAAATTCTGTTGGGCCAGACGCCCAAGCAGGCATATTGCCAGACTCGGTGTATGTCAGTTCGTGAGCACCGTATTCGTACCGTTCCGTTCGCAGGATATAGCGCACATGGCCACCACTGCTTTTGCCGTCAGCACGGGAGCCATGTTTTAGCGAAAAACGATAAATAGCCAACGAGACTCCTTCGGTGCTCAAGGGGGTTCAGGGGCACTCCCCGACGCGCCGTTTCCTTGAAACGGATAAGCGCGCCCTGCTGTCCGTCAAGACAGACTAGAGGGACTCAGGGGGAGCATCCCCCCGAACCCCCTGGGGTTGTGCCAGGTCATGGGTTGGGTGGATCACTCCAGAGGTGAATGGCAATGTCAAGGAAACAGCGAATGGAAAAATCTCTAACGAGATTTTCAGCGTTGTTGTTATCGGGGGGCTTGCCCCCCAAACCCCCCAGGATTTTTCGAGGTATCCCAAAGGACTATCAAGAATAAAGCTTCAGTGATGATTTGCTTAGTGCAAGCGAGACTCTTAGGATTTGCGCCATCTGAATCGGGTAACGTATCTCATGGGGAATCGATGAATAGGGCTGAAGAACGACTCCGAAAACAAGTCAAGAAGATTGGGCAACAGATAGAAGAAAAACAGCAAAAGCTGAGAGTCGCCCAACAAAAGCTCAAGAAACAGGAAAGAAAGCAACGCACTCGGGAATTGATTCAGTTGGGGGGACTGGCTGATATCGCAGGCTTTCGAGGAATAGATACAGGAGCTGTGTTGGGAGCGTTTCTACAAGCCATGGAACTCCTCAAGGATGAGGCTACCTACAAGAATCTGAAACACCTGGGAGATTCAACGTTGGCAAGTCGTGCGGGGAGGCGGCGCGATCGGTCAAAACAATCTGACACCGTAAAGGAAGGATAAAAGCGACGGGCAGGGGAAATCCCCTACCCAGCCGCTGCTCATTCTCGATGAGCCTTTGACAGTCCTATCCCTCAGCATGGTTGCGTCCCCGCAGAGCCAGCCTCCGTTTCAGACTGCAGCGCATAGGTATCACATCAGGCAATCTGAGCCAACAAAGAGAAACTCTCCAAAAGAAGCCCGATTTCACACCAATCGAAAAAATCTCCTCAGAGCTCCGAGAATCGTTTTTTATTCTCTGCCACGGGTATGTATAGGTGAAGGGTAGATCGTTCAATGACGAGGCACTGAGGGCGTCTAACAAGGTTACTAAAAGCTCTCCTCTGACCAGAGTCAGGAGAATATCAGAAAAAATCAGGATTAACCGTTTATACGGTTTATATCGTTCATACCGTATGAATCGTTTGTAAGGTTTATACGGTATGAACCGTATGCTGCATTGTTGGAGTCTTGACGCCTAGAATCTCAAGCACCTCATCGGCTAGGGAGTTGATCTCGATGATAGCGGCAGCTGCTTTTCGACCAAACTCATGAACCGTTTGACCAAAAACAGCGGCTTGACGGTATATCTGCCGGTGGCAGAGCTGACTGGTAGCGGTTTCAATGCCAAAAGCAGGCAAAATCTCTAGCGCTTCTTTGGCCAAGGTTGTTCGTGGCTGGCATTGGTTAAGCACGAGTCTGGCCCTAAGGGTGTCGTTAATCTCAGATACATTTGCGATCACCTGTTTGATACCAACAGCGGCCCACATATCAAGAGGTGAGGGGATGATGGGCACCAAAACCAGATCTGCTACCAGTAGGGAACTTTGAGGTACTTGGGAATCTGCCGCTGGTGGGCAGTCGATGATGATAACGCTGTAGTCATTGATGAATTTTCTAACTTCTCGGTGAACCTTCTCGTTTGCAGCGCTAAGACCCACGACAGAAGCAGGGAAGGGGATTTCATTAGATGCTGATGCCGCCCAACGGGTGGCGGTGGCTTGAGGGTCTGCGTCAACCACAAGCACGCGGTAGCCTCGACGGGCTAGGGTGCCTACAAGCTGCATACTCACCGTGGTTTTACCTGAACCTCCCTTTTGATTTGCGACAGTAATTATCTTAGCTGGCATATTAGGACCTTTTCAAAGCATAAAAAATCGTATAAACCGTTTGTACGATTTATACCGTTAACAGAGTTTTGTAAGCCTTAGGGTTATACGCGATTCACGAGGTTCACACCAGGCTATTTACTTCTACAAGGGACTCATATGAAGGATCTGAAAGCAGCGCTCTCTAAGTCGCTTGAGGCTGAGGATAATGCTGTTAGGTCCAGGTTTGAGAAGGCAGAAAGTCTATTGGGGTCAAAGCGGAAGAAGACTAAACTTTCTAAGGTTGAAGGGGAGCAGGGAAAACAGGCTAAAAAGGTAAAGCTATCGAAACCAAAGGTTATTCGCGATAGCTTCAGTTTGCCAAAGGATGACTATGAGTTAATCGGAAAGCTGCAGCAGCGGTGTTTGGGTATGGCTCAAAGTGCAAGTAAGAGTCAGCTAGTTAGAGCTGGCCTACATGCTTTGGTTAAGATGCCAGATGCCGAACTGGTGAAGGTGTTGGACAGCTTAGAGCAAGTGAAAACGGGGAGGCCAGCTAGTCAAAAATTTTCAACAGTCGGCAAACAAACTAATCACACTATTAGTTAAATTAGCCGCCTAGTCGCCTTCCCTTTTCTATTCTCCATAGCATGGGGAATTGTAAACTAACATGTTGTTTGATGTAATTAATACAAAATGTACCACTCCTATGAATTAAAGTCTGACTAGTTGTGTAGTCTATCGAGTCTTTAGTTGAGCTATGGTTGATAAAGGTAAGAGTTATTCTGAAGAAGTACAGGCTTCTGTAACTGTAAATAATGATGATACTGCAAGTAAGGATGATGAGTTTGTAGTAGCACTAAAGGAGTTGCTAAGTACACCAGCGCAAGAAGGTGGTATCACTACAAGGCGTCTTTTTGCAGCTATGCAGGTATATCATGAAAATGACAAGCCTAAGCTTGACTGATATAAGTCTTCTCCCTAATGCTATCTAGCTATAGCTAAGTTTTCTTAACATTTTCATGAGAAATCTCATTAAGGGTTGGGTTCCTCATGTTTTGCTATATATCGAAAGTCGATGGCAGACATACTGACTCATTGTGCAGATGAGGAAATTTTAGATAAACGGCTTAAAGAGATATCAGAATCTTTTTGGTCTCGATATAGTTCTCCTGTATTTGGTCGAGTTTCCTCTAATACTACGGCTCTCAGCAACCAGCCAATTCTACGTCAGGCAATCTCGACGTCTGATGTAATGTTGTTGGTGTCTTCATGTTTAGCTAATAGCTCAGTTTCAGGTAATTCGAATCATTTGCAACTTCTCATGATCAATGGATGCGCCTGGACTGGTAATGGTTCAGTTGGATTCACTTGCTCTACCATAAGCAATATTCCCGCATGCTTTGTTACTGCTGAATTAGAGAATCCTTATAGTGCACGAGTTCTTAGCATAGCCACAGAGGACGGCGTCATACATGATCATTCCAAAAATCTGACCCTGAAACTTCAACCACAGCAATTTATTCAGGGATCTTCTTCTACTTTTATTGATACCATTAGTCCGATTGCAACAGGTCAAGTTAATCTGAAATCGAGATTTTCTCTGCTAAGTGAAACGTACTTGAAGACTTTTGAAGAAAAACTGCAACAATCACTCGATATTTTGAGGATTATATGGCCAGCTATGTACTCTACAGTCCTTGAAAAAATTGTTGCAATCATTCCTACAGAAACAGCCACTCAAAATTCATTACGTGTCGTTCGTCATGGCTCATCGAATTCACTAATACCAAGAAGCATGTTATTCAATGACTATCATTGTTCTGAGATCTGCATTGGTGAATTTTTAGAAAATCTTGTCCATGAAACAACGCATAACCTCTTATTCGACATTGAGGTTATATCACCATGGAGCAACAATGACTTAAGCTCTGAAACACTATGGCCAAGTTTATGGTCTAATCGAAGCCTTAGTTTCTATTCATTTTTTCACTCTTTAGTAGTATTTGCAACGGTACTCACCTTGTCACGTCGTGCGATGGGTCATTTATTTCTATTCGATCCGGAGTCTCTTAGTTTTCTTAAAGATCGAGAAACTCAAATCTTAAATGGGTTTAGCAAACTTCCAAAGAAAAAAGTTGACAGCTTGATAAATCCCCAAGGCCATCAGCTTCTAGAGGATATCGTTGTATCAACAATTAACTCATAATGGCAACGAAAGATATTATTCTTCCACTTCGTTGGAGCGCGGAAGGTGATTGGCAAAACATACTTCACGATAGGTGGTATCTTATCGTCAATGGATTGAGAGAATTCATTGACGATAGTGCCTTACTCAAATCTCTTCAGAATCTGCCTGAAGATTCTTACCTTCGCATTATATCTTCGCCAAGAACATTCAATCGACTTTGGAAAGCTTCTGTTTCAAATAATGAGAATGTGCTAACTTCCTACATTTCTCGGTGCATTGATGCAGAAATGTTTCGTTCTGGTCAAGCTTCAAAATTGACAACGAGTGTATGGACAGCAAACTGTGATTTATATATTCCAAATAACTTATCTTGGTCCGATTTTGTGTCTTTTCAAAACACCGCCCCAAATGAATGGACAGGTTACACTGCCTATCGCGCACCTTTAATTGAAAAGATACCAGTAGACTTTGTGAGTCCATGCACCACATCAAAACCATCTGTAATAACTGGTTTACGTGAATATGATAGAAATACCTTGTGCCCATTCTCTTTTGAGCAATACGAAATAGCTTACTCTAGAATCCTTAAAGCATGGACCGTTATAGCAACTAATGCCTCACAGTGCCAGAAGTTCCTTGCGAGTTTCGTATCAGTAATTACTTGTAGCACTGATAGCCAGCATCCACAGATATTTCTTTCTGAATCAAGTAACGAAGTTGTTGGACGAATTACCTTACTCAATCCACATGTAACTGATGTAAACATTTCAGATGTTGTAAGTGCTCTCATACATGAAGCAATTCATTCTTATTTATATTCATGGGAGTTGAGACATCCATTCGTTCTAGATAGAAAACTAGCTGCAGCAAAATTTACACAATCACCATGGACTGGAAAGCTGTTATCTTTACACAGTTTTCTACATGCTTGTTTTGTATGGTACGGCATTGCAATGCTCTGGTCATCTACAGATATACGTAAACAATTTCCACAAGCAGACGTAATGCGTCATATGAGAATAAGCACAATTGGTTTCATCAAGATGAACCATTTCAAACTTTTGCATTCTGTTAGAACTGAACTCAGTGATGAGGTAATAACCTGTATAGTCAGGATGCAGAAGGAAATTCAGGCTCTGTCATTTTGTAATGAATGAACTAACTACTAAACCATTTAGTTGGTTCCTACTAGGAGCCAAGGATGCTACAGCATTTCGTAATTGCGTAAGTAAAAACCCAACGGCTGATCTGTATTATCGACATGCAATGTCTTGCCAATATCATTGCTATGAAGATGGAACTTTATCACAAGCAAGACTAATTGACACAGCACTCCGAAAGGCATCTTCTTCTCAGCTAACAAATAACGTGGTCGAAATGCTCTTCACTTCAATTCAGGAAAGAGTTCCACTGTTTGATTTAAATATCCATAATCAACTATGGGAAATAGAATATATAGGAAAGTTTTCGTATGGTATGCCTGTAAATGATTACAGTAGCTCGCTTTTTATTAAGGCAGGGAACAAATGGATAGAATATGAGTTACAGACCAATATTGCTCTAGATATACTGTTAGTGTTCTCAAACTTAGCGAATGGTGTTTCCGAACATGAGCTTCTTCAAATCGTAAGATCGCATACAGATATACATGCAATTCTTAATGATCTTGTTGAAGAGCGGCTAATTTATCCAAAGACAAAGAAACACAAGCCTCTTATATTTCCTTATCTAAGACATCTTGGACATGCTTGCTTAGAAATATCCGACGGAAATACTTCAGTCATTTTTGATCCTCTAGAGTCAGTTTCTCAACCATCTGTAGGTACAGAGTTAAATCTATTATTGCAATATACTGATGCAGTATTTCTTTCTCATGCGCATTGGGATCACGTTCATTATCAGACTTTAGCAAGATTAGATCGATCCAAGCCACTCTTTGTACCAAAATGTTCGAAACCTTCTCCAACAAATCCTCCTATAAGTAAGTTTCTTCGAAGTATGGGGTTTTCTAATATTCATGAGTGCTTGCCAGGCTCTCGATATGAAATTGGAAAAATCGAAATTTTTCTCCATCCATTTTATGGAGAGCCTTTTGGTCTAGACTCTTATTTCGATGCGTTCACGTTCGAGGTTCGTTGTGCTGGCTACAGAATTTTTGCTAGTGTGGATGCCTGCTTTGATGAACGTGGATCTATGATCCCAGTTCTTGAACAAATAGCAAAAGAAGGAACTCTAGATATTTTGTTCTTTGGTTGTACGGGCCAAAAACACGATCCGATTTGGGCTGCAGCCAGTCCGAGAAGATTCTCCTTTGAACTTCATGGAAGGCCAGAATTAGTTCGATATCATGCAAATTCTCACGACATAGTAAGTTGGTGTGAGATTCTAGAACCGCGTATTGCAATCCCATATGCAGGATTCAGTTTTGATAATCCACAAGAGCGTAAAACGTTGTTTAGCACAGTTGAGCATCAAGCTCGCATTTCTTTTCATACATGGTTGAAACAACTTTCTATTTCTCATCCAAAATGGCATGTAGCACTTGAACCACTGCAATCAACAAATATAAACCTTGGTGTATTACGGCCACTAGAATCAATTCTTCTTCAGTGAGCTTAATTCGTTAAACTCACTGAAGAGATTTTATATCTATACAGATCCCAAAATATCCAGAAGCTTTCTCTTTAACTGAGATCTTGCACCTTTCTCAATAAGACATTTTTTCTCAATAAGCCGGATTCTAGATAGTTGAAACACCTATTCTTCCGTTGAACTCTCGCCAATTGTTTAATGCCTATGAACTAGTGCAAGATCTAAGCCCCTCACCAACAGCGCTGCTGTTCGCTAAACCTGAAAGAAACACAATTGTCGCCCAAAGCACGACAATCATCAATTTTCAAGGCTGATTAGTTTGTGTTTCTTAGGAGTTGAACCTCAACTATCAGCGCTCTAACCCTTCGAAAAATACTTCACCAGCACCTTCATCAACTCCCCAGGCTTAAACTGCAATGGCCGCTCAGGAGTAGGCGCAGGCATAAAATCTGTCCACTCAAAAATTTCAGCAAAACCACACATATGCAATGTCTGCACAATCGCCTGTACAGCCTGCTTAGAACCAATCACCAGCAATTTAACCGGCTCCTTATCCTCCTTAGGGAAATTCCCAAGCCTCTGCTTGATTTCAATACTGACCACCACATCAGTCTTACCATCAGCAACCTCTGAACCAACGAAAGCACTAGGATTTCCCACAGCACGCCCCTCCAAATAATCCAGCATCATTTTAGTGTCATATATGAAACGTTAGCACATATGACACGCTTTGCAGCTCATCCTCTGAAATGATCAGGGCATGGGCAAAGCAGGCGATACCCTGAAACAGGTACTAGATAAATACGACATCACCCAATACCGCTTCGCGGCCACGATGGGAGTTGAGCGCACCAGCGTCGCCCGGTGGTGTAAAGGCAAAATCGACCCAACGGGCGACTCAATCATTGAAATAGTTCGCACCCTGAAGATACTCAATCAAGACGCCGCCACAGAGTTCGTAAGTACCTACTTAAGTAGCGAACTAGATCCCTAAATTGGAAATTGGACTAAAAGTTGGACTGTGCGATTCGTTCACCCGAAATACGCTGAAAAAGCGTGGGGATGGGTGGCAAGAGTGGTTGAATGCGGCAGACTCGAAATAGATCAGCCTAAAACCTATTTGTAGAATTGCGAGTTAATCTCAGTTCTCTAAAAGTGTTTAGACTAGATTTAGGGCAATTCTAGGGCAAATAAATATAACTGCTTCTGAAAGCTACTAACATCAATGCCTGTAGCCGTTGCTGTCACGGGTTCAAATCCCGCCGTTGGCTTTCAATTATTGTAGATGAAATCCAGGTCTCAGGCTCGGTGGAAGTCGCCGGGAAGAAGATACGACGAACAGAAACAAAGACAAGAGTGAAGCGTTGGTTTTCTTGTCCTAAGCGGCTTCAGAAGCTTCTGAAGTCCATGTGTTCTAATGAAATTGATCCAGATGAATTAGTGTTTAAGTCACCCTGTTTTTGAAGGAGTTTATTGATAATAGTCAGGGCACGGGTGTGCCCACAGACCCACCTGCCGCTGGAGCCTGGCCCGAACATCAGTCTGTAGCTTTCAGCCTACAGGCTTTGAGGTCAGAATGCTTTCCTTTCAACTTAATCTTTTGCGATAGCTAGTAGCTAGACCTTGCAAGTGTTTGGACTCTAGCCACTAGCGATTTTTTGGGGGAATATCAAAACAACTTGATATTAGAGGTTGTGCTAGTGGAGCGTTTGTAGTATAGACAGAGTAGGGTGCAAGATTCGATATAAACCTCCATTTCAACTTGACGCTGTGCAATGACTGCTAACGAAGCATTAGCTCTTCTAGAACGCACTCTAGATACAGAATACTTAAGCAAAACTCAAATAGATATCTTTCGTAAAGTATGGGACGGAGAGTCCTATGTGGCGATTGCCACATCTCTTGGCTATGAACATGGATATGTTAAAGATACGGGAGCTCAGCTCTGGCGGTTGCTTTCTAAGGTTCTAGGGAAGAAAGTCACGAAGAGCAATGTCCGCAATATTTTATGTAGTCTCTCCCATCAGGTAGTAACAAATCAAGCATCTTTGGCGACGATGGCGGACCCTAATCAAAGTTGGGGAGAAGCGGCGGATGTCAGTAAGTTTTATGGACGTGGGGAGGAGCAGTCTAGATTAGAAACCTGGTTAGTACAGGAGCGCTGTCGGCTGGTCAGCATCCTGGGGATTGGCGGTGTTGGGAAAACGGCTCTTTCGGTCAAACTGGCGAAGCAGGTACAGTCACAATTTAACTATGTAGTATGGCGCACGTTGCGACAGGCTCCGCCCTTGTCGGAGGTGCTATCGGAGCTGATTCTTGTTTTCTCGGATCAGCAGGATACACAGGTACCGAATACGGCAGCGCAGCAAATTGAGCAGCTATTGAGCTATTTGCATGAAAAGCAATGTCTGCTGGTGCTGGATAATTTTGAGTCTATTTTGCAAACGAGCGATCGCACATACCGCCATGGGTACGTGGACTATGGCTTACTGCTGGAACGAATAGCCGATGAGGCCCACCAGAGCTGTCTGGTGATTACCAGCCGGGAAAAGCCGATGGGACTGGCTTATCGGGAAATGGATGGGGGGAAAGTGCGATCGCACCTCCTTATCGGACTCACCCCCACTGCCAGCGAAGAAATCCTCAATACCTTAGGCATTCAGGGCAGTGACCAACAGTACCAGCAGCTGATCAATCGCTATAGCGGCAACCCCCTGGCGCTGAAAATTGTAGCGGCGACGATTCGGTCTGTGTTTGCGGGGGATGTGGCTGAGTTTTTAGACTATGGCACGGTGGTCTTTGGGGACCTGTGGGACCTGCTGGATCAGCAGTTTAATCGTCTGTCGGCCATGGAGCAGACGGTGATGCGCTGGCTGGCGATTAATCGGGAATGGACGTCGCTGAAAGAGCTGCGGGCGGATATTGTGCCAGCGGTCTCCCATCGAGCATTGCTGGAGGCAGTGGAGTCGCTAAAGGCACGCTGTCTGGTGGAAACCAGTCGGGCTGGGATTACGCAACAGCCAGTGGTGATGGAATATATGACAGAACGACTCGTGGAGCAGTTTTATCAGGAAATCAGCGAGCAGGACTATCAGCTGTTTAGTCAGTATGCGCTACTCAAGGCAAATGCTAAGGAGTTCGTGCGGGAGGCGCAGATACGGCAGTTGTCTCAGCCATTGTTGGAGAAACTGTTGAATGCACTGGGTTCAACCATTGAGCTGCAGCTACAACAGTTATTGCAGGCATTCAAACATCAGCCTAAAGAGACGGTGGGCTATGCCGGGGGAAATCTGCTCAACTTGTTGTGTCAGCTGGATGTAGATTTGCAGGGGCAGGATTTCTCTCATTTACCTCTCTGGCAAGCCTATCTGTCGGGTAAAGATCTGCAGAATGTAAATCTGGCCCATGCGGATCTAACTAAATCCGTATTTAGTGACTCTCTGGCCAGTATTGTTTCAGTTGCCTTTAGCCCGAATGGGGAATGGTTAGTGGCGGGGGACACCAATGGTGAGATTCATATTTGGCAGGTGACTGATGGACAAAAGATTGTCTTTTGGAAGGCTCATGCTGGGTGGATCTGGTCAGTAAAATTTAGCCCGGATGGAGAGAAACTGGTCAGCTCTAGTGAAGAAGGCACGGTCAAGGTTTGGACTGTTGAGGAACAACAGTTAATTCACAGTTTTCAGCTAAATCGAAATCGCATCTGGTCTGTGGTGTGGCATCCCAATGGGCAACAGATTTCCAGTGGTGGAGAGAATGGCACGGTTCTGATTTGGGATTTGAGAACAAATGAGTGCGTTCAAACGTTGGAGATAAATCAAAAGAGCATTGAACCAGTGGCCTTTAGCCCTGATGGCCAGGTTTTAGCCTGTGGCAGTTCGACGGATAGTAACATCCACATTTTGGACGTTAACCGGGGGGAATGTCTCCAAACTCTGGTCGGTCACACCAACGGTGTCTGGAGTGTGTTTTTTAGTCCCGATGGACAATCTCTAATCAGCGGCAGCTCTGATGCTACCGTGCGGATATGGGACTGGGTGACGGGTAACTGTCGTAGGGTATTGCAAGGTCACCAGGAGATAATTTGGTCTGTAGCCACCAATCAAGATGGTTCCCTGGTGGCTAGCGCCAGTGATGACCATACGGTGCGCATTTGGGATAGTCATACGGGGCAGTGTCTCAGAACTCTCCAGGGGTTTAAGTCCAGGGTGTGGTCGGTGGCGTTTAATTTGCGATCGCCCTTACTAGCATCCGGTAATGATGAGGCCGTCAAACTGTGGTCGGTCACGACAGGCCAGTGTCTAAAAACATTTAAGGGGTGTCCCCAGCTTAACTGGTCGGTTATCTTTATGCCGAATTCGTCTCAACTGGCCAGCGGTGGGCAAGACCAGTTGGTGCGGATATGGGATTGGCAAACAGGTATCTGTATTCAAACATCCCAGAAACATCCTAGCTATGTGTATGCCATCAGTCACCATTCGGTAGAACCTATATTGGCCAGCATTTCGGCGAATACTACCTATGTGTGGAATTTAGCAACTCAGGACATCATCTCTACTCTGGAAGGCCACGGGGCACAAATCTGGCAGGTGGCGTTTAGTCCTGATGGTGCCCAGTTGGCCACATGTAGTTTTGACCATACGGCCAGGGTATGGGACTGGCGATCTGGAGGCTGTTTGAACGTGTTGCAGGGTCATAGCAGTTGGACTTATTGTCTGGGGTTTAGTCCCGATGGTCGATGGCTGGCGACGGGCAGCATGGATAAGACCATCCGGCTGTGGGATGTGGAAACGGGTGAGTGTTTCAAAACCATAGAAACGGGCACTGAGTGGATTACGGAATTGGAGGTTAGCCCAGATGGGCAATATATTGTCAGCGGCAGTGTTTCAGGGATTTTAATGGTGTGCCCTGTGGATGGAGATACTCCGTTACGCACGGTGCAGGCCCATGCAGGACATATTAGTACTATTTTGTTTTCACCTGATGGTAAGACGGTGGTAACCAGTAGCCATGACTGCACCATTAAGTTATGGGATGCGGTGACCTGGGAGTGCTTGAGAACCCTGGCAGACCATACCAATTTGGTGGTCAGTGTGGCATTTAGTGCGGATGGTAAAACCATTGCCAGTGCTAGCCATGATGAAACTTTGCGGGTATGGGATGTGGGGACAGGTGAGTGTTTGCAGGTGTTGCGATCTCCCCGACCCTATGAAGGCATGAACATCGAAGGAGCAACGGGATTAGCAGATACCCAGAAAGCCACCCTTCAGCTGCTGGGGGCAGTGAAAACCTGACTTTTTCAGGACTAATAATTCAGACTTTTTCATTACCTATGACTCTCACAAGCAGTCTAACTTATAAAAGTAACGCTTAATTTGATGTCCAAATATCTTCTGTGTATCTGCATATATAGCGTGGCACACATAGTTCAGGCCAAACATGATCGTTGGCAGCCTTAAGCTACGACAGCTATAGCTGCGTATAGCTAAGAAGTAGATTGGAAGTTAAACACAAGAAGAGCGTTCATGTAAGCAAAATCGTCTAGAAGCCATATATCATAGTTATGATTCCTAATGTTATGGAGAGTACCTTCTACAAAATTCAAGAAGGTACCAGAAATGAGTTTGTTGCAAGAGGCTCTAATGGAAATGTCCTCCGCTGGGCTGACACTGGAGGATTTGAACAGATGTGGTTGTTGATTCCAGCTAGTGAATCACATTGCAAGATTCAGTGCCGATCGACTGGTGAGTTTTTAACCGTCAATGGCTTAGGGCAAATTTTTTGTGCTAAAGAAGCCGATATTCCTGAACAGGAGTTTTCCTTTGTCAACTACAGCGATGGATGGTGGAACATACAAGAAAGCACCAGGGATGAGTTTGTAGCAGTCAGTTTTACTGATGGTAATGTTTTAAGATGGTTTGAAACACGAGGAAGAGACCAAAGATTTGAACTCATCCCTGTTAATAAGGCACGTAAGCCACAGCTTGAAGAGGGTGAAGCCTTACCAGGTGCGATAGGTAATATTCCCCGTATAATCAGCTATTCAATTGTTCCTCCTGAACGTAGTGAACCTAAATTGATTGGCGAGGCACTAATTCCTGCGGTATTTGTAAATGATACGGCTTATTCAGATCACCGATATCAGATCTTACAAAATCCTTACTACGTTTTACGACGCGAGCAATATTGGGATCGCTCTCAAGGAAGAGGTATATATTATCAACATGATGGGCAACGAGAAGTAGAAAAAACTTTCTCTATTGAATTTGGAATTTCTGAAAAGACCTCTCAAAAAATCGAAGATACATTTGGATGGAAGCTTTCTGCATCTGGAAAATTTGGCTTCGACAAGAGTTCTATCGCTTTAGCAGGTAGTCTGAGCAGAAGTATCAAAACTACAACCACTAATGAAACCGAAATCAAAGCATCAAAAAAAGAAACCTATAAGGAGAAAATCTCAGAAAAGAAATTTGCATACGCGCAATATGCCTTAGTTGATCACTACCGTTTATTTGATAAGCACAAAAATGTAGTTCGTGAATGGGAGATAGTACTTTATAAGACCACTATGTCTGACGGGTTTGATGCCAAGGAATTCACCCTTGAGGAAGGGAATTGCCAGCTCATACATAAATACTCAGATAAATATATCTACACCAAAGAGAAAGAGAATGGAGGTGCTATTTATCTCTGGGGACCTATCTCTCAAGGGGATGAAGATCGCTACTCATTCAGAGTAAAGCCTGTTGGTGATGGTTACTATCACATTATCCACGAGTATTCAGGAAAATATGTTTGCACTGGAGATAAGGAGAACGGAGGCGCTGTTCATTTGTGGGGACCGATTCCAGATGGCCATGAGGAGCGGTATAAATTTAGCTTAAGTCCAGCTGATGAAGACTATTACTACCTAATACATAAGCATTCTGGCAAATACGTTTGCAGTGGTGCTGTGAATAACGGAGGATTCGTCCATTTATGGGGACCTATCCCAGTTGGCCATGAGGACCGATATAAGTTCAAGTTGTCCTCTGTTTAGATAGTATCAGGCAGAGTGAAGAGCGTTGGTCAATGACAGAATAGATTCATATAAGTTCTGAGATAAACGTTTTGGCGTCATATACATATTTCGGAATAATCCATCCCTGAACAGGCCAACGTTGAGTGGAAATCAAGAAGGATTAGATCATGAAAATCCCTGTTGAAGCAATAGATCTAAAACTTTGGAGAAAAGCAATTCAGCATCTTCAAAGCTTATTGGAAACAGAAACTAATCACATAGTTAACATAGCCAGTTTTTCACCTACTGTCTGTCCTATCTACCGTCCGGATTTGGAAGACGTAGCTTACTACGAATTTGAAGTGTATTTTCAGTGGCTGAAGCGAGAGGAGACAGAAGTTGATATAAGTTCCACTAAAGAATTGGCAACAATAAATGTATCCAGTCTTACTTATCCTTCCAGTAGACGAGCCATTTTAGGCCGTCCTTCCATTCCTGGAGAATTTGTTACCTCAGAACAGCCATCCATTCTCAGTCTACCTTTCTACTCTCAAGGATTTATTATTGTTGCAACAGGTGAACATGATTTCCCTATTGCTCATTGTAGTTTTAATCGTCCACCTGTAAGCCGCCAGTTTGAAACTTGGGCACAGGAAGTTGATAGATCCATATCTCGTATCTACAAGCTGGACTCTCTAAGTTATGTGGCCGAAGACTTCTCTGGTGAGTTAATTACTCATTCAGGACAGATTCCCATTCCTATTAACTTGCCAACTAATGAATTAGAAAGTTTACGAGACTCAATAGGATCAGCAGTTGCAGAACCTAAAACACAAGATCAAGCTAATTCAACCTCTTCTTCAGCTGAATATGAAATATCTTTTTCTGGAGAAAACAATTTTGAATTTGAGCTTCGACAAGTAAGCAAATGGCAAGAGTTGAGAGAAATCTATCCAACTGCTTTTGAGTTTCATTTACAAGCTCTCCAATCACAAGCAGCCTCCTCATGGCAAGTAGATCAATTAGCTGAAGAGTTTGGAGAAGGTATCTTCGCGAACGAAACATATTCAATTGTTTTATTAAGTGATACTGCAACCACTGAGCTTTCAGGTGACGGTGCACAAATGGTAGAAATCAATAGAATTGAACATTCTAATGCATTACCAACTCTAGAACTTGTTGCCAATGTAGAATCTCTTTCTCAAGAGACTAGATTTAATTTGCAGATATCTTATGAAAATGGGATTCAAGAGGAGCTACCCTTTTTCATAGTTATGCCCGATACGCCATCAACAGGTTTTTAGAGATTATAAAAATCTCGTCTATATATCTAGCAAATAGTAAAAGTCTTTACTAGTAAGGAGTTGAAAAATGGAAAAACCTATCTATTATTGGGCAACAGGAGTAACCCGGAGTCAACCTGACTATTACCAGTTTAAGTTGGAGAATGGATGTTACGTAGGATGTGGTTCAACAGCCTGGACTATGTTATTTGGCTGGATAGATCGACAAGCTGACAAAGGTAATCCTAGATGGAAAACTCATTGGGGTTTGTACCGTCATAAGGGTTTAAGACTGACGACAAATGCTGTTGCCCCCTTATCTCAAGATAACGGTATTAGGACTATTATGAATGAGATTCGAGAGAGTGATCTGAATTTTGTGTAAACGCTGTTTGTTTAGAGAGAGAAGCGTTCTGGGAACAGGATAGCAAAATGAGACAGTGCGGCACGCCAATTTTTAATCGGTCGATTCCATTTTTTCGCGATATTGTTCATCGCCAGATACATCAACCTGCAAACAGCGTCTTCATCTGGAAAAACGGCTTTGGTCTTAATCACCTTACGCAGAGAACGATTGAGAGATTCAATAGCATTGGTGGTGTAAATCACCCGACGAATTTCCATGGGGTAATCGAAGATGGGAATCACATTCTCCCAGTGGCGAATCCAGATCTGGCTAATGGCTGGGTAGGCCTCATCCCATTTTTCACTGAAGGCATACAGGGCAGCTTCCGATTCGGCTAGGGTAGCGGCTTGATAAATCGGCTTGAGATCCTT
>NZ_AWNH01000042.1 GCF_000482245.1 Leptolyngbya sp. Heron Island J
TTTGGGACTATGAAATTCTCGGTCTCCTATCACCAATGTTGGATAGGGTTTCAATAATTTTAGAGCGATTTTTAAGACTCGTTTTTGGGTCCTCAGATTACTGTTGCCTATATGGTCTAATAGCTCCCAATAGAGCGGTAATGCATGAGTCCCCCATACCAGGGTCACCATAAACAGATTACGTCCTTTCCATTGCGTTCGGTCTATCGCAATCAACCAATACCCATACTTCTGATGCGTCTTTTTTTTAGCTGACGACGATGCTCTCGATTGAGACGATGCCCCGTTTGAGCTTGTCGAATCCAATATTTGAGCAACGGAAACCACAACACTTTAAGGCTCAAACGAGGCAGGACTAAAAACCGTTGCAGGTTCCGTTTTCGACTCGCATATTTGATCGGTTGAGGAAATAGACTGGCTAAGGCTCCAAGAGTGACTTGACGATGCGCTTGTATCAAAAGTAACACTAATTCCAGCGTTAGATACTGCTGCTCGTTCAGATGCTTACGGCAAATCGTTTGGTATACTTGAGGCAACATTTTATTTTTTGTGGGGGATCCATAGTCCCCTATTTTTTTGCCGTTTTATTTTCCCAAATCATTGCCAACTATAGGCTTGAAGTTCCTTGTCACCCTCTAAGCTCAGCTTGTATCCGTTCTGGTAGTACAGCAACTAAATAGTTTTTTTCGTTTTTATCCATTGGAGTGACTCCGACGATTTTAGACTTTTACTTATTTGACTTATATGGACCATTCCCCCTCGAAAGATCAATCGCGAGGGGGAAATTAGCTAAACAACTAAGTTAGTTGTTTACGGCACCTTCAAGGGCAGGCTTCATTGCTGCTCCATCGACAGGGACTACTGTTTCACCGGTAGACTCTTCCTTGTCTGCTTCAGTCTTAGCCTTTGCAATTGCAAAGATGTACAGCCCAAAAACAGGCTTTGCTAAAACATCTGCAATTGTGTACCCGACCTGTACGCCGACAGTGGCAGATGCACCTGTGATACCAAATACAGGCAGTAGATAGGCAATCGGATAGACACCCCAAGACAATAGCAATAATAGACGCAGGCTATTGACTAATCCTTTCACTGCTGTCGGTTGACGGTCAATGGCTTTGCTAAGCTCAATCCAAAGTACATAGAGAATGTAAACAAACGGAATGGTGCTGATAGTTCCCCAGATTAGACGAGTGCTAATGCTGTTTGAGATCTCACCAGGGTATCCGGTTGCGATCATCACGATGGCTGCAGCTGCTAATTTAAGCAACAGAGATTTAGAAACCTTCGGAGCTAGAGCCAATACTGCAACAGCCTCAACTAACAGAAGAGGTACAGTCAGTAGCCAATCCGCGTAACGGTAAGCATCATTGAACGGTATACCTGTTACGTCGTAGACACCATTTTGCAGGGCATATGCGCCATCCCAAGCATTGAAGATTCGGAAATAATGATAGGTTGCAATGCTTACAACCAAGGCCGAGACCAATAAAGCAGGCCGATATTTCTCAGCTACTTGCGCTCTTGCATTGAAGAAAAAGAGTGCTGACGCTGCCATTGCAGCAATACAAAAGGAAAAGGCGTTGTAGACGAGTTCAAATTGCCCTGCAGAAAGTTCTGCAGGAAGAACTGCCAAAGGCGTTGTTAACATGGTTATCACTTGGAGAACTGTGTAACGTTGTTCATGACTAACAGTTCAGTCCAGTCGAGCGCCGTGTATACTCCTCAAAGAAAACGGTGATCAACTTGAGCCTTATTCCCAAGCTGTTTGCAACATCACGCAGTAAGCATCGATAATGCTATGCTCCTGCCGCTGCACGCATTAAAAAGTATTCGTGAACTCTCAATCTCGGTGACTAGTAACTATTAGTAGTCGCCGAAAAACAAAAAACAATGAGACTTGCTGATATGTAGAGAGTACAGCGAGGACCACACTGAAAATCGGCTATTTAGTACATTCAATTCGGATGAAACGACATGCCAAAAATGACTTAACACAAAATATTGCCGAATCAATTCGTAGATGGGAAGAAACTCTGGAGTGAAAGGATGATTACCTTTTTGAGTTTGTCGATGTGATTTTCGTTTCTTTAATCATCTACAAAACCAAGCTAACGCAATAAATCTACATGTGCGTCTAACATAAGTAAAGCTAATCATTTTGAAAAGAATCATTCATGTTTATTGACGTGGCTTACCTGTTTGCTCCCTAGCAGAGGACGCATTGATCTTTGAGGTGCACCCTCAATACCTATGGTCAGAGAATTTCAGGAGGATTGATCTGAAATAGTTTGAATGAGACCTCATGAGCACATTTATCCCTCATGATCGAAATTTTTCTTTACAATATATGTAACGAATGGTGACATTCGGGTCTGATTAATAACTCACCCAACAAGGATTAGAACGATGGAAAATCAAGATACAAAACTCGGTTTCACCCAGGCTTCAGAAACATGGAATGGTCGCTTAGCAATGCTCGGTTTTATTATCGGTATTGCAACTGAATTACTGACCGGCCAAGGAATTCTGTCCCAGCTAGGTTTGATGTAGCAGAGAAACCGTTGTGGATACCTTTCTGGTATCTACAACGGTCAAGCTGAGTCTCAATAACATTCGCTAATTTGGCGATGTGTAAAGAAGGTCGACTGCATCGCTTATTTAGTTGAGCAATTGCAGTTTTTGACCAGTTTTTTGCTTCTGTTTCGCACAAATTAGGTAGCAGCCTATCGGAAACGGCAAATTCAGGTTTTTAAGTTAATGTTTCCCAATCTTTTCGAAGCAACAAAGACGTACTGGCGAAAGCTAGATGAGTTGGAAGCTAGCTATCAGCAGGGTGAGGTTTCTCTAAAGGAATTAGATTCGAGGGTCGCTGAGCTGATGGCCGAACTTGCCCAAGAACGACGTCTGGCGTTCGTCGGCTTCTGGCATATCTTACGACATTGGTTCAACGCTCAAGGGCAAAGTCTTATCGGTTTCGGTATTTTGGTCTTTGCTGCTTATGGCTGGGTACTGGTCAACTCAACGTCTTGATTTTGAATATCAAGTTTAGCTCTGCATGATTGGAGAAAGTCACGCTCATGTCCAACACATCATCCATACAGGTAGGAGATCGAGCTCCGACTTTTACACTTCCAAGCCAGTTCGGCGCGTCTGTTAATCTTACTGATATACTCGGGCAAAAGTCGATTGTTCTCTTCTTTTATCCAAAAGACGATACGCTAGGTTGTACCGCTGAGTCCTGCGCGTTCAGAGATAGTTATGAGATTTTTCAGGAAGCAGGAGCGGAGGTAATCGGCATCAGTGCTGACTCACCTGCATCATATCAAAGATTTGCTAATAAGCATCGACTTCCATTTACTCTCCTCAGTGACACAGACAATCGAGTCAGAAAGCTCTACGGCGTACCTGCTACTTTGTTTGTGCTTCCTGGTCTCGTAATCTATGTCATCGATAAGCAAGGCATTGTGCAAAGTGTCTTCGACTCCCAGCTAGGCTTTCGGGCGCACGTGCAAAAATCTCTGAGAACATTACAGCGCATTTAGGTGGCCCCAGAGCGTCTACGAATTTTGCAGTAGTGCTAATTGATCTAGCTGAATATCCTGACCATGTGGACCTGAGGTTCAAACATATTTGGCTGAGGCGACAGAACACAGTTGACGTTGAATTAACGCTCCACACTCCTCTGACTGTCGAACTTCAGGTTCCAGTACGTGATGGAAAGACCATTAACGTGATATTCAATGTACTGCCCTTAAGTGAAAAGGCACACGGATTTTATGTGGATATTTACAGTAATCTGCCTTGGCCTAAATCCTTACTTCGCTTTGTGCTGGGCCTCGCCACAAGCTTAACTCTTTTAGAAGATCTTCCTTACTTGCGTAAGCTAACGGCGCTTAAGCAACAAAACCTGATGCGCTCAAGCAGTAGTTCTGATCGCGAGAAAGATGCAACAATTGACACGATGCAGCTTTATCACCGCTATGTCACTCTTTACAGCCCCGCCCCGGCTGCGGAGTTTGAACAAGGGACACTCCCTGTTTCCTAATAACTCCATCGCGCTTACAATATGCCACTAGATATATCAGCACAGTCGTTTGCTAAGCGTTATCAGGCGCTCACCGAGAAGACATATCGCCTGTTTCTGTTTGCCCTCGTTTACCCGAGTATTTGGTCTTCTGCTGGACTCGCCTCCCTTGTATTGCTGGTGCAATATTCTTTGGGACTCAGCTTCCAATGGCAACCAATCTTTTTGATATTTACATCGGCACTGATTCCTTACAATCTTGATCGTATTGCCGATAGCTACAAGCAAAAGATTCCCGATCAGAACGCTCAAGCTTATTTTCAACAAGGCTGGGGCTGGCTTGTGATACTAATTGCAACCTCCATAACCGCAATTTTGCTTTATTATGCTAATCGTTCAGTTTTAATGGTTAGCTTGGGTGGTTTGATATCACTGGTCTATGGACTGCCACTACTCCCTTGGAGACATCAGTATCGTATTAAGTTATTTCGCTTAAAGGATATCCCAGCAGCAAAAGCTTGGATTGTCGCTGGAATTATCACCTATGCTTTGATGGCTGTTCCGCTTGCGTATGCAAGGGCATCTCTGACACTTTCAGCAGGGTTGACTAGCCTCTTTTTATTCATTTTTATTGGTACAAACGCACATCTCTTTGATGTTCGTGATCTTGAATCGGATCGTCAAGCTGGGGTGCTGACTCTACCTCTACTTGTAGGAGTATTCAAAAACCGGCAGATTTGGTCTGTGCTGAATGTGCTTGCAGTTGTTTTAGTGAGTTTGGGATGGCTGCACCAGCTATCTGTGCCGCCGCCTGCAGTTGTTATTCCCTGCTTGGCGGTAAATCTGACGGCGTTGCGTCTGATTCAACCGGACACACCCCGGGCTGTGTACAACATCTGTTTAGACGGCTGCCTGTTTATCCCTGGTATCATTGTTTTGCTGGCAAATCTTATCTGAAGAATGCGCCTAAGCATGGGCAAATGCTTCTGGAGGACTGAATAAGCTGAGTAAATTTGGAAAGCGTTCTACACCTTAAATTGGGGCATATTCTGGCGACAATAACTACAGTACCAGTAAATTTTTCCTGAGCGTACATGCCGAAGTAAAATGTCTGAGCAACAAAGGCAAATTTGCTTATCGTCTACAGATTTCTTAGTAGTTGGACTTATCCTTTGTGGCCCAGTGTAAGCAATTGGTCTAGTTAGCGATCTCATTAAATGAATTGGTGAAGTTCTATTTGAAGCATTAGACCTTTTCAGCAATAAGGGATATGCTCAAATTTTGTTGAAATAGCTATATAAGGGTGAAAATGCAGTTACGATGTTCACGCTATTGCAGTGATCGAGATAGCACTCATTTAGAGTGGCAGTGAGCTTAAAAATCTCTCTTCAAGAAGATTA
Organism: Leptolyngbya sp. Heron Island J; assembly: GCF_000482245.1. GTDB lineage: Bacteria > Cyanobacteriota > Cyanobacteriia > Phormidesmidales > Phormidesmidaceae > Leptothoe. Next base: position 5,428 of record NZ_AWNH01000042.1, read on the forward strand.
AGTATCTAGAAAAAATATTTGTGCTAGGCAAAACCTTCACGTAAAAGGTTCTTGATCTCACCATAGCAAGACCGAGTTAAAACCTTAGCCAAGCGCCCTGCCTGTTTGCCTTGATACTGTTCTCTAAGAGAATCTGTAATCCAAATGGGGCTGCCAACTGAGAGATTCACACGATGATAGTTAACGGACGGGTGCCAACCAGGCTGGTCAAAAAGCGGTTCCGATGGATCAAATAAGCTGAATAGTTTGAGTGGTGCCATTGGGCTAATGGTCTCTTCAATTGCTGAAATAGCTACTGGCAGAATAGCTAACTTTTGCACAGGTACCCGTAGTGCTAGATGAGCAAACCCTCTGTGAAATTGGCTAAGTTCATTTGGATTAGTCGCTTGGACCATTGGGCGTGCTCCCTCTGGGAAAATACCAACGGGCTGATAAGCTTGTAATAAATCAATCGCTTGCTCAAAAAAGACCTGCCGACGCTGGCCAGGCGCATCCAGAGGCACACATCCTAACGTAGAGACTATTTCCTTTAGGACAGGAACCTGACTCATGTAGTGATGACAAGCAAATCTTACTGAACGGCCCAACGCGTTCATCACTAGCGGTAAGTCTAGAAAACTACGGTGGTTGCTAATCACTAGCATCGCTCCCATGGACGGAATTCTTTCTGCGTGACGAACACTTACTTGAGTGCCTGTTGTGATCAACAAACTGTGGGATATGTGCAACGGTAAGTCAAAGGACATGAGTCAAACAGATGAATATAACTTTGACTAAGAACAGTTGAGCTACTTTGTAAAGCCTGTTTTATGAAAGCAATCCGCAAAGAAACAAGCTCCCACCAGACCATTCGGCTATGGTGAGGAGCTTGATTTTCAGGAGATAGGAGAACTTGGCTGAAAGACTTAAATGCTATGCAGCTACCAAAGCGCCTTCGATTGCACCGTTAGCTGCTTTCCATGCTGCTAAGCCACCGGTAAGCTCAGAAACATTTTGGAACCCAACTTCACGGAGTTTACAAGCCGCTTCTGCAGCCTGCTCATCAGAACTGCCATAGATGTAGATGTCACGTTCATACTCAAGAGATGCAGAGACACTTACCACCAATTCATCCATGGGCATTAGAATTGCCCCGGTAATGTGACTTGAGTTGAAAGCATCTCTACTTCTGACATCAATGATAGTCAGAGCAGGTTCGCCCCAATCAAGACGATCTTTGAGGTCAGAAACAGTAGACTGAGCCTTAAGAGGCCCTGGAATTGAAAAAAGGAATGAAGGGGTAGGCATAACGTTAAACAGCCAAAGAGACTGTAATCAGGAGCGGTACTTTTACAATGTAACGCAATCTAAAGAAAATATTAATTTATATTTCAATACAATGAACATTTTTGGATGGACTTAGTGTAGGCGCTATAAGTAAATTTGCTCATCAAACCGTTTTTGTAAAGCTCAACTAAAAAAATGTGTTCTGCTACGCTTAGGAACTTCTCAAATTCGAGAGCGATGATTCTTTCAGGGTAGTTAACTTATTTTCAGTATCAGCTTCGAACTCACAGCATCCAGATTTCACAACACAGCTTTGAATTCATCAATGCCAAGGGGCTTATTTATAAATATGGAGGCTATCGGCAATGACTGATTTTACAGAGCCAGAAACATCTCAAGCCTGCTCAGTATGAGGCGTTCGCAGTAGAACTATTCATCGGTGAAAGACTTATGCCAATCTGTTGCTTGTTGGTGAATCTGAGCTAAATCATCCTTGGGATTGGAGCTTATCTCGATTGCGTATGCTTACTTTACTAACACATACAAACTCCCAGTGCCTCTGAACTTTTTCGGGGGCTTTGTCATGGAAATAATTCGTTGAATACCTTGCTAAGGAAAAGTGTGTATTCAAAAAAAGTCTGGTGTTACTATGCCACTCTGACATAACAGATGCAGCGTTTACCCAGAACCTTAACCTAACACTAAACCACTTACGATTGATATATAGGCATAATTGATTACCATATTTTTTTTGCGCTTGCAAGCCTTGTAACATAGTGTTAAGTTGGCAATTATAAAGGTCAAAGATCACTGTTGAGGTTGCTATGAGCGTCCGTGAACAACTTTCCTTAGAGCACCAATTTGAACTAAAGGCCTTTGAACAGAAAGTTAAGCAGCTTTCCCATGAAGATGCTCAGACATTACTCGTGCAATTGAAAGAGTTAATGCTCTTTCAGAACGCATCTTTTAGCGAGATCCTTAGAGAAGCTTGGGGTATTGGCTAATTCATTGGTTTTATTTTTGGATTTTTTTACAGAGCCCAACCGTCGATATTTTTAGAAGATAGCCATGACAACACAACTGCTCAGATTGGAGCAACAGAAGGTGCCTCAGACCAGCAGTGCTCTAGCGATTATCTTTTTCCTGCTGGGTATGCCAAATTTTTATGCCGCCCTACAGCGCCGACCGAAGCATCAAAGATCAGCTGTGTCATTTTTTCCAGTAAAGGGGATGTTACTCTTTATGGTAGCAACAGGCGGAACTCTCTCCTGGCTAATGTTCTAGTCAGAAATTGGTATAAGACTTGTCCCAATCTATTGCTTGCTGGTGAATCTGAGTTAATTCTCTGCAGTCATCTTGTCTAAGTTCTTCAAGATAAAGCCCATACGGCCCTGTGATTGGAGTTTATCTCGATGTCGACCCAGGAAATCCCAGTAGAAAAAGTTGAATGGGCAGGCATCTTTACCGATACGAGCCTTGGCATTTTATCGGCATGATTTACAGCAGTTTAAAAAAACTGCTGTAATGTTTATTTTGCGAATTCTCTAAGCAGTTCGTACATAAGCTATTGGGAAAGACTTATTTAGATAGGTCTTGAAATAAGTGATTTGTCCACAAATATTTCAACATAATATCGCTTGTTTCTTAGGCACTATTGCAGAGGTAGCAGAGTATTTTTATAGCTAAACAGGAGTTTCATTAGCTTTTGGAGACCCGCCAGAGTCATGATGGAGAACAATTGGGATAACTAAAAAATCTGGGGGAATGGCAAGGCTCGTTTACCTCAGTTTCACTGGAGGGAGAGATCCTAGACTCGACTCCTTCAATTCTTAACTTGGAAGGAGTTGAAGATAATCAGTTAGTAAAATTCAGGATACGTCGGTTTGGTTCTGGTGGCTACAGTGAACCTCCCGTTTCAGACTTCTCATAAGAATATCGCTATCTAGGAAAACAAGCAATATTTTTCGAAACAGGGGCTTTTTCTAAAGGTTCACTGCAACTGGCACCCTTCAGTGAATTTGGGGCGAAATACGGATTTTTCGCTAAAAATCGTCGATTGCGTTTCGTTCAACTCTACGATCGTCAGGGAGAGTTGAACAGTCTTACCCTGATTCGAGAATTTCGTACAGGCACCAATGCCCGTGAACGCCCTCCCCTGACCATTGAACAGTTGGTGGGGCAGTGGCAAGGGACAGCTTTGACGGTTTACTCTGATTGGCAGCCATCTGCGACCTATACCACTCACTTGGACGTCAAAGAAATCAACGGTGGACGTTTGCAACAAACCCTATCGTTTGGCGATCGCGCCATTACATCAACTGCTCAAATAGCAGGTAATATCCTCAAATTTGAAGATGGTCCTACCCCACGAAAGATTTTATTATTACCTGATGGAACGTCCAGTAATACCCCTCTGCGCCTCAAACTCCGGCAAGCGTTCTTTGTTGAGTTAGGTTGGCTAGTGACAGACAATGAACGTCAACGATTGATTCGTAATTACAACGAAAAAGGTGAGTGGGTGAGCGCAACCCATGTGATTGAACACAGAGTCAGATAGTTTTTTTGAAGTCTAGATATTGCACTTACGGATGAGCAATTTAGTTTGGTATCGCAATGATTTACGCCTGCATGACCATGAGCCAATGCATCGTGCACTTCAGCAAGACGCTCAGGTTATTCCAGTCTATTGCTTTGCTCCACGTCATTCTTCCACGACTTCTTTTGGTTTCCCAAAGACTGGAGCTTTTCGAGGACAGTTTTTGCTTGAAAGCGTAGCCGATTTGCGCCATTCGCTAAAACAGTTGGGCAGTAACCTAATTATCCGATATGGCTTACCCGAGGACGTGATTCCACAACTCGCCCGGCAGTTCAACATCAAAGCAGTTAATATTTGAACTATTATGGCGAGATTTTTTCCGTTTCATTTGTGCAAAACATGGCGATCGCATTTTTTACCGCTCTGGATTGCAACGATTAACGATTGCTTGGCAGGAAGACTGGCCAAGATTTCAACTTTGGCAAGCGGGCAAGACCGGTTTTCCATTAGTTGACGCAAACATGCGAGAACTAGCGGCTACTGGCTTTATGTCTAATCGAGGCAGACAAAACGTTGCCAGCTTTCTCACTAAAAATTTGGGAATTAACTGGCAGATGGGAGCAGAATGGTTTGAATCTCAATTGATTGACTGCGATGCCTGTAGTAATTGGGGAAATTGGAACTACGCTGCAGGTGTTGGCAATGATGCACGAGGCTTCCGATACTTCAATATTCTCAAGCAATCCAGTATGTACGATCCCACTGGTGACTACATCAGACATTGGCTGCCAGAACTTATGCAAATTCCTGAAGATAAAGTTCACCAGCCAGAGAAATTAACTATGGAGGAGCAGAAAAGATATCAATGTCAATTAGGCATAGATTACCCGCGCCCAGTTGTAGACTTCTTTAAGTCCATAAAGTCAAACGAGCGACTTTACAATTCTGCATTCACTAGATAACAAACTCCCTGGAAAATATGGCACGTCAGCGCTCTAAATCGAACCTTCCCACAAAAGTTTGTCCCGTTTGCAATCGTTCCTTCAGTTGGCGCAAAAAATGGGCCGACTGTTGGGAGGAAGTAAAATATTGCTCGGATCGGTGTCGCCGCCGCCGCTCAAACGTCAAGACTGACAAAGAGAGACCAGATTCTGATTCGTAACTTTCCTAAAGTACTGACTTGGGAAATTAGGAAATATAAAGAAGCAACAACTGAGATAACGACATCCCCATAGCTGGAGCTACTTTCCCCAGTTAGTGATGCTATTTATGAACCCTTTTGATTTTGCGAACGGAAGCGTCCACTGTCAAAGCTCCGCCGCTGCAAATGTTTAGTTTTGCGACCAGTAACACGCTTGCGCCACATCTTGAAACTGGAATGCTTCATTTCTTGCCGCATCAGAGTAATGACCTGTTTTTCCTTAAGGCCATATTGCAGCTCAATAGCTTCAAAGGGAGTGCGGTCCTCCCAGGCCATTTCGATGACTCGGTTAACAGTATCGGAATTTAGACCAGAAAGTTTCATTAAAGGGGTCTCTTTAGTGTTGCACCAAAGCAAGGAATCAGAAGTCATTATCTTAGGCCATGCCTGCTACCGAGCGGCAACCTCTGGCAAAGCTGCAATTTTTTTTCTGATGTTGCTATGGGAAGAGGGCTAATCAAGCGAGATTGCCATAGCCAAGCTCCCAGACCAACCATTCCATTGGACACACAGGCAGCACCAAAAATACCGGTAATTCCAAATAACTGACTACCCAAGTAGGCTAATGGAATATAAAGAAGCAACAACCGAGATAACGACATTCCCATAGCTGGAATTGGCTTTCCCAAAGCGTTAGATGCTGAACTAGCCGTCAAAACGACTCCCAGGGCACCATAGCTAATAGGCACAAGTGTTAAATAAATACTGGCACTAGAGATGACGTCAGGATTACCATCAAACCAAGCAATGACTTGAGATGACGACATTGCCAGCAAGACACAAATGATAGCTCCCCAACCCAGGCAGAAAGAGAAGCTTAGTCGAAGTGCATGCTTTACCCTGTCGTATTTTTGAGCCCCCCAATTCTGCCCAACAAAAGGACCAATACTGGCTGAAATTGCCAAAGGTACAATTAGGGCTACGGCCTCTATCCGTGATGCTAGCCCAAAACCAGCCACGGCTTCAGCACCATAACGGGCCATCAACCCTGTAATAACTCCGACAGACAAGGGTGAAATTAGATTAGTTGCGGCTGCAGGCACACCAATAAATAAAAGGCGATACCAACTTTTCGCTAGTGTTGCCAAACTTGGCAAGGTAAACAGTAATAAGCGCTCTCGGAAGTGAAGGAAGGCAAGAGATGCGACGAGAGTACCCGCACGTGAAAGCACCGTTGCCAAGGCAGCCCCCTGAATACCTAATGCTGGAAACGGACCCCAACCAAATATAAGCAGTGGGTCGGCCACAATGTTAGCAGCTGCAGCAAACGTCATAATCAGGCTAGGAACCATTGTATTGCCAGAAGCACGAATGGCACTATTACCAACCAGGGGAACAACCAGGAAAACCATTCCCAAATACCAAATGCTCATGTAATCACGAATCATTGGCAGAAGGACAGGAGCAGCTCCCAAAGCCGCAAATAAAGGCGTAATTGTCATCAAGCCAAGAACAGCAAGAATCCCAACAATAAGGAAAGATAGCAGCAAACTATCTGTAGTCAGACGCTGTACCTTCCGCCGATTCCCTTTACCGATTTCTCTAGCAATAACAGAGGCTGCACCTGTGCCTAAGCCCATGGCTACGCTTGCCAAAATGGACACTACTGGAAAAGTAAAACTGATAGCTGCTAGTTCATTCGTGCCTAACTGAGCAATAAAGTATGTGTCAGCCAGACTAAACGCCAATATTGCTAAGACACCCCAAACCATGGGAAGTGATAGCTTGAGGAGCTGATGAGAAACTCGACCTGTTGTGAGAGAAGACTGCATTACTAAGTTGGAGGGTTTGGCAGGCTGCGGCTTATCAAATTTCAGTGACAAGCTCAATAGGTGTTGCAGGCGATAAGAAATTATTGCGATCTTGGAGAAGAAATTCGCTATAGTCGGCTAAATCGTCTAAGCCTAAGCAAGTCAATGCTATTTCTGCACTTAACCAGAACAGAATTTTCAAAAGGAATTTAGGCCAATAAATTTGCATGGTCTGGTGTCGCTCGTGAGCATTAACTTGCTTGCTAGAAAATAAGCGCTTAAGCCGACTTTTAAGCTGTTAATGGGTTAATGCCCATCTTGCCAGCAATAAGGCGTAGGACTGCAATCTGTTGATTGAAACCCAGTACTATGAGCTTATTCAGGACTGCTGTTGCCGGTGCAGAGAGCTGATAGTCCTGCGGTACTGGAACAACATCTCCAGAGCGCATCCACTCGGCTAACTGATACCAAAATGCCAGTTTGTTGTTGCTAGTCAGGCATCCGTAATCTCGAGTCATGGCATTGTTAGTTCCTGCGACTAAATCGCGCATAAATTGCAGTTGCTCTTCATGAGATAGATTAGCCACTTGATAGATTAAATCTCCGGCTAATTTGATCCGATCTGTTGCGCCAGAAGCCGCAGGCGTCACTAAGCCTCCCATGTTTTC
>NZ_AWNH01000043.1 GCF_000482245.1 Leptolyngbya sp. Heron Island J
CGGAATTGGGTCGAATATGGTTTGAAACAAAGCAAGAATGAACTGGGATGGGCAGATTTTCGAGTAACGAACTATGCCCAAATTGAAAAGTGGTGGGAACTGGTTATGAGTGCCTACTTAATGGTAACGCTATACACTCCGCCCCTCCGCCCCGACGGGATCATTCCTCCAGAACAGGCTGATTCAACAGTGTTCTCATCGTTTCTCAAACACCGTTATTGGGAGGATGGAGAGGGTTGGAAGAGTTGGCTGAACAACCTACGCTTAATTCTTCTTCCTTGGGTTAGCTTTAACTTACTCAAGCCTTGGTTAGAGATTTTTTCCATTCCCCAATTAACAGAAGGGTTTGATTGTTTGATTGCATGGATGAACCAGTTTCCAGGGATAGCTGTTCCCATACAAGAGAGTCCTCCTTGAAAATCATCTCGCCAGAGTCATTAAAGAGCGCTAGGCAGACACTTGCCGCGAGTTGCCAAATCGCTTCAGGTCATCCAAACAGGTGACAATCACTTCGGCTGTTTTTCGGCCTACCCCAGGAATGGTCTGCAACAGTTGGATACGGGCCTCCTGCTTGGCCAGTATGTCTAATTTCCGTTCAAGGGTGGCCAGGTGCTCCCAGAGTTGGTCCAGCATCGTTAATTCTAAATCTAATTCCCCACGCCATAGATTGGTCTCATCGCACTCCGCCAGTACTCGTCGGTGTTGGCCTAATTCATCAATCCCCTGCACGGTCCAAGCTCGTTGTCCTGACGGCATCTTCACACCTTGTTGATCAAACAACACACGAATCGCGTTTTGAACTCGATTGATACGTCCGACCACCACTTTGCGATATTTCACTAAGTGCCGATATTGTCGGCTCTTTGGTGCAGGCACATACACTGGGTTAATCTGGTCTAGAGCTGCTAGTTTTGCCAACTTCAACGCATCGTCTTTATCGGTTTTGCGTTTGACGTTTTTCCAGCGCCAGGCCTCCTGGCTGGGATCGGCCACCAGCACGGGGTAGTCTTGTTCAACACAGAGATCATGCACCCACCCCGTAATCGAACACGTTTCCATGACCACCAAGTGTGGTTGAGTGCGATGTAATATTTCTTTGAATTCCCGTCGGTACGTCTTGAACGTCTCAAATTCAGTCGCGTTACTCTCGGTATCAAGCAGACAGGATACACAGTTGAATTTGCCCAGGTCGATCGCTAGAATCTTCATGCTATCCTCCTCGTGTGAGAGGGTTTTGGTTGGTTTCTCTACTCTCTCACGGCTTGCATAGATTCTTTAGGCTACTCCAATCGTGGACTAAGGCAGTGCTTGAAGCTTACCTGTAGGTCAGGATAAAGTTTTCAATTGAATATCCAAAAAATATTAGCCATATCATTACCAAATGCACTTGCAACCTATTCAATCTGGTCATCTAAGAGAGTGCAGCAACTTATTTGTCTCAGTCTTCAGTAATCCGCCTTGGAATGAAACATGGAAGCAGGAGGTAGCTTTGAGGAGATTGAAGGACTGCTACAACACCCCAGGATCTTACGGTATTGTTGCGATCGCAGAAAATAAAATTTTTGGCTTTGCTATTGGTTACGCTGAGGCATGGCATACAGATAAACACTTCTACTTGAAAGAAATGTGTGTTCAGTCCACCAATCAGCGAAGTGGAATTGGCACGCAAATAATGGATGTACTTCACCAAGATCTGGCCAGTAAAGGTATCAGTATGATTTATCTACTGACGATGCGAGATAGCCCAGCCGCAGCCTTCTATGAAAAGTGTGGATTTTCAAATCACCCTAAGATAACTATGATGCTGAAAACAGCATAGTCGCATTCAATGGAATCGATTACAGACTTAATTCGTAATACCTTCACGACTTCGAATACAGGCATGGATGCTCCCTTTAGTTGATATAAGTAAAGATGCGTTAGAGAAAGTAAGAAACTTCTATGACTAGAATCCGTGTGTTATTTGCCGATGATCAGTTTCCGTACGATGAAGCCGAGCGAAATACTTCTGTGAAGGCAGCAATCTTGGCAGAGATTGGAGATAAGCTTCGAGCAAAAAATCTAGATCCCGAATTTGCGTTCTTGGAAGATTTTAATTGGTTTCAAGGGCTACGCCAACACCTCAGAGAACGGTTCGAAGTCTTACCGGCAAGAACCTTTATGGAGGCCAAGGCTACACTGTACGAACGAGACAACTTTGACGTTGCGGTCATCGATTTATCATGGTCTGGTGATGCACAAATCCCTTCAGGACAAAGACATAATGTTGGAATCGAGCTATTAGAGATTCTTCAGGAACAAAACGACAAACATCGAGGCTATAAACCAGTTCTTGCTTTCTCACAGAACTTCGAAAAAGACCCGAAGCTCATGAGCTTAGTCCTAGATCGGGGCGCATTGCCCGTGCCAAAGGCTTATTCGGAGACGGGTTACCAGGCTCTCTCTTCGGCAATCTCTTATTTGGCTAAAGTTCGACCACCCGGTAGCACGACAGAGGATCCATCGGTAGCTGCAGCACGCGTCACCAGAACTGGTGCGATCATCATTGCGTTAATTACCGGCATTCTTGGCCTGCTCGGTGGGATATCGACTGCAATCATCTCATCTAATGTCCCACCCCCTCCTGTAGAAACTCCATAGGAGTATCGCACACCGGAGAATCATAGAATTTTCATCAATGTAAGCTGAGTTACCAGGGCATCGAGAATGGTTTTCTGCTCTCGTACACTTATTGACAATTGAAAGCCAGTTACTTTGAGGCAGCCATCCTAGAGAGAAGTCATGCCTTGACAAGGTATATACGTGCATATACACTTTATTTATGGATAATATAAGCCAAGTTAGTACACTTGAATTAAACAAGATCAGTTCAACCTGTGCAGGATTAAATTTCCGTAAGGTTTCTCGCGTTGTAACCCAACACTTCGACGAAATTCTCAGACCAAGCGGGCTGCTGATTACCCAATTTACTGTACTTGTTGCGTTAGCAAAGGTTAGAGCCATTGCTATTACTAAGCTGGCAGAGATCTTGATGATGGATCGTACGACCTTAACTCGAAATCTCAAGCCTATGCAAAGAGAAGGATGGTTAGAAATTGAGCCCGGTCAAGACAAGCGCACTCGCATTGTCAGCATGTCCCCAGATGGTGAGATAGCCTTAGCAAAGGCACTTCCTCTTTGGCAACAAGCTCAAATGAATGTAGTGGAACTTTTAGGGGAGGCGCGATGGGATGTATTACTCTCACAGCTAACTGAGATCACTGAACTACATCGCGAACGCTAAAAAAAGCCAAAAACGTGCATATACACTTATCAAGAATGAGGTGATTCTTATGAGCTTTTTGTCTACAAAAAAATCTGCAACCCCAAAGGTTGTTGCAATCGTTTTGATGCTTTGGTTTTTAGGCGTTGCCGTTGTTGGTCATACTGGTGTGCTGGTTGGTGCCCCAACTCCCTTCATTGGCGGTTACGTGATGAGTGTGACGCTATTGTTTTGTATTCTTGGGATCTCCGTCTCCCCGCTACGGTCATGGTTACTTAGTTTGGAGCTACGGTTTCTTGTGCTTTTACACGTTGTGCGCTTTGTCGGCATTGCCTTGTTAGTATCTAGTGCAGCGGAAGGTGGTTTACCACAGATATTTGCTGATCGAGCTGGGTATGGTGATATTTTTACGGCCATTACTGCACTTGCATTGGCTGTTGGTTTTCTACCCGCAGTCAGTCGGTTCCATCGTAGGCTGCTGCTGTTATGGAATGTTGTGGGTATTGTGGATCTGCTTCAAGCCCTTGGGACTGCTCAACTATCTGGTAGTTCGGCAATGGCTCCAATTATCAGTGCTCCACTAGCATACCTCCCACTCTATTTAGTGCCACTGTTGATGTTCGTTCATATAGTCATCTTTTACCGATTAGCGATTGGGGCATTGGATTCTGAAAGTACACTATGAAATTGTAAGTAGCGAAGTATGGCCTTCTATTCCAGTGGGTCAAAAAGATTCATCATGCTTGAGTTAGTCAAAATAATTGTGTAGCATAACAACCTGGTTGGAGAAGATTTACTGAGATTTTGGTCTGGATTTGCACGTTGCCCACCGTGAAGCCCTCGCCTCGCTTTAGCCAATCACGGGCCGTTTCCGAGCTCTTCATCGTGTTGAGACAGTAAGGTTCTTAGACCCCTGCCCGCGTCCTAGGTGCCGGCGATGGCACGCCCGATAGGGCCTCGATCACCAGCTCGGCGGCGACGCGACCGGAGGTCTGCTGCTGGCCGGTGATGAGGTTACCGTCGCGGACAGCAAACGCCTCCCACAGCGGCGCTACAACGAAGGTCGTGTCTGGCAAAGCGCGGGCCTCGGTCTCGATCCAGAAGGGCTGGACTTTCTGGCCGACGAACTTTTCGACCTCCTTCTCTTCCTCATTCGAGAAACCAGTCCATGTCTTACTGGTGACCAGCAACTCGCCAGTGGACAGCTTGGCCTTGAGTAGGACACACGTACCGTGACAGAGGAGAGCGGTAGGCTTGCCGGCCTCGTAGAAGGCGGCGACAAGGGCATGCAAGGCGTGGTTATTTATGAAGGTGACCATGGGTGATTGGCCCCCGGCGAGGAGGATGGCATCGTAGTCTGCGACGTTCACGTCGGCGATGCTCGCGGTGTTGTCAAGCAGAGTGGCGTGGGACGGGGATTTCTTGAAACCCAGCGAGAGGAGATCGTGGACGGAGTAACCGCTATCGTCCTCGGGGTCGGAGTAGCTATCGGCCTGCAGCGTACCACCCTCAGGGCTGCGGATCTCAACGTCGTAGCCAGCCTCGGTGAACGTGGCGTAGGGGTGGGTGAGCTCAGCCAGCCAGAAACCGATGGGCCAGCCGGTGAGGGGGCCGACGGCGGGGTTGGCAGCGACAATCAGAATGGTCTTTTTCTTATCGGAACTGCTCACGTTAGTGTTGGCACTCATAGTGGTTTGCTCCTTGGTCGATATAACCATCATGCAGAGCGTTTCATGTTGCGTCAAATGAAATATTATGCAATGAATCATTGCACAGCATGAAACTATTGATCGTGCGTCTTGCGGCACCGGCGTGGCGTCACCCTCGTTCAGTCGTTCCGCGCTCCAACGTGATTGTCGCCAGTGACTTCGGCCGCTGCCGCAACCCAGAGCTCCCGCAGCCATCGGTGGGCGGGGTCGGCGTCTACACGCGGATGCCATATGAGATTCACCGCATAGGGTTCGAGCTTGAGAGGCGGCTCGACGATCACCAGTTCGAGCGAGGCGGCCAGTATGATCGCTACGCGCCGAGATAGTGTCAGCACATAGTCGGAGTCCGCGACCAGCGCTGCTGCTGCCTGAAATGACGGGACGGCGCGCAGAACGCGACGCTCGAGCCCTCGCGCGTGCAACAGGTCATCCATGCGCCCACCCGGCCGGCCCCTCGGCGCGACTTGAACATGGTCCAACCCAACAAAGCGCTTGAGTGTCATCCGTTGACCCGCCAGCGCATGGCCTTTTCGAAGCACGCATACAGGACGATCGGTGATGAGTATTTGCGTCATGATCTCGGGCGGCAGCTCGTCATAGACCCCGATGGCTAGATCGGTGCTGCCTTGTCGCAGTGCCTCAGCGTCTTCGTCTGTTGCGGGAACGAAGCGCAAACGTAGCTGTGGTGCTTGTTGCCGCACCATGCGGTCGAGCGCGCTGCCCATCACGAAATGCACATAGTCGGTCACATTAATAACAAATTCTCGGTCGACAGTCTCTGGTGAGAACGTGTCGCCAAGAGTGAACAGTTGCTCCGCTTGGGCCACCAAGCTGTGCACGCGAGGCTTCAGGATCTGAGCACGCGTTGTGAGCACCATGCCTTGGCCCGCGCGTACCAGGAGTGGGTCGCCGAGGCGGTCACGCATGCGGGCCAAGGCATGACTCATCGCAGGTGTAGACAGGCCTACGCGTCGAGCAGCGCGCGTGACGCTGCTTTCTTGCAGCAGCGCGTCGAGGGCAATGAGGAGCGAGAGATCGGAAACGTTCATCGCATTCAATCTTATTCGAGATCGGTCGCGGCTAGGGAAACCCAACCGTCAAATGAGCAAATGACGAGACGGCGCACAGAACGCGACGATCGAGCCCTCCGCGTGCAACATGTCATCCACCTGCCCGGCCCGCCAGTTGGCTTCTCGGTACGACTTGAACAGGGTCCAACAAGATTGGGGCGTGCTGTAGAAGAGATGATGGATGCACCACCACATGTTTTGAAATATTCCAATGTATTTCCTGATGCTCAGGATTGGGGTTGAACAGAGCTTCATTCTGTCTGACGAATCAGTTTACACACCCTTTGCAGTACCTTTTGGGGTCACGTGCTACTGTATCCATGATGTTGATTGTGAGTTCGAGATTAACTATCACCGTTGATTTGAACCGTCAGACTACTCTATCTTCCCAGTCGATGCAGTGGAGTCAATGTGAAAAAGCTTTTGAGTTTGATGGCTCTTGGAGAGACATCTATATCCTCAACACCAGTTCAATGGATTGGGACAAACTGCTTGATGCACTTTCTCATTCAAAATACGAGATCAAGTTCTGGGTCGATAATGCTAAATCGCAACCAATTTTGACGATGCAAGAAGCATTGGAGATTCGCAAGAAAGCCTGTCCACTAATGCATGTTGAAATGATGGGTATAGCGATCGCATGTCACTTTTTTACTGATGAAAATATTGAATTTGATATTGATCCAAGACAAGTCGTGAATCAACAGGATTTAGATGCGATTCTAGATTTCATGACTTTCCTTGGTAATCTTTTACAGAAAACAGTCGTTTTAACTCCAGAAAATCTAGAAGATATCCCCTTGATTCAGTTTTTTCCTAAGGCTCAGACTTTTAGTTATCACAAAGAAAATGAAAGATATCATCAAACTCCTCCGTAGAGCTATATTTGTATTAAGCTAACCATCTTAGATAGACAAAGGATAGATCTATTATTTCTAAGTTGTCTTCTTAATTCTGGTCTAACTATGTACTGCAAGAGGACGCTCGAAACACACTGTTGATTAACATTTTAAATTAATTCTCGCTCCCCCTGAGTGCAAGCCGTTAGGCTGCCATCATCGCTCATGATCACTCAATTTATTCAGCTTATACATCAGTATTTGTATCTTCTTGATGGATTGCCTCAGGCGAATTTAACGGGAAGAGAATTTCTTATAGAATGCGCAATTCTATTACCCAAAATTTACTCCTTGAGTCACAAGTTGCCTGAGGTTGAATTACCTGAAGATGAGTCGATACAAGAAATAACGGTAAGTATTCAAGCTCCGACAATCGCTATTAATAGGCTGCTTGGAGAATATGATTTATATTCAGAGGTTTTCGACCCTGTTGTCGATACTGAAGCGATAACAACAACCATTTCTGATGATCTATCAGATATTTACTTGGATTTGAAGCGCCCATTAATCAAATATAAAACTGGTATTGCTGCAAATCAGTGTATAGCTATATGGGAATGGCGATTCAATTTACAAGGTCACTGCGGAGATCACCTTGTCGATGTTTTAAGGCCAATACACCGCCTTGTTTATAACCATTTAGTTGCTGAATCTTAGTTATTTTTGATTATCATGGCCGTTATTTTGTAAAGATCAGGTTTTTGCTCAGGGCTAACAGGCTCGTCCCCCATAAGGTCATGGCGCTGAACGGAATCCTCCCTCAGCGCCATGGCTCTTCCACAAAACTCATTCCTACGCAGCTAACGCAGGGTAATCCACATATCCTTTGGCATCGTGAGTATAGAACGTAGTCGGGTCAGCTGCATTTAACGCTGCCCCTTGCCAATAGCGTTTCACCAAATCAGGGTTGGCAATAAACGGAATCCCATAGGCGATCGCATCAGCTTCATTGCCACGAATCGCCGCTGCACCCGTTTGCGCATCATAGCCACCATTTAGAATAATCGGGTTCTTAAACTCTCGGCGTATATGGGGCGTGGCCGGTTCCACCCCCTCTAATGCTAAAAAATGTCCTGGTAACGCTTCGACAATATGCAGATACGCTAAATCAAACGGATTCAAAGCCTTTGCAACATAGGTAAATGTGACAATTGGATCACTATCACGCATGTCATTAAACGGATTGTAAGGCGATAGGCGCACCCCGACGTGATCGCGACTCCATTCAGTCACCACTGCGGCTGTAACTTCCAGCAGGAACCGGGCTCGATTTTCGATACTCCCGCCATAGGCGTCTGTCCGTTGATTCGAACCGTCCCGCAAAAACTGATCAATCAGATAGCCATTGGCGGCATGGATCTCCACCCCATCAAAGCCTGCAGCTTTGGCGTTGCGAGTTGCGATCGCATATTGTTCAACCACCCCTGGAATTTCATCCAGTCTCAGCGCCCGTGGTGCCACGCGCTGCTTTTTCCCTTCAGGGGTGTGGATTTCGCCTTGGGCTGCGATCGCAGACGCGGATACCGGCAATGCCCCACTTGGCTGAAAATCTGGGTGAGACGCCCGTCCCGTATGCCACAGTTGCAGCACCATTTTGCCGCCCTTTTGATGGACCGCCTCAGTAATCTTTTTCCATCCCTCAACTTGCTCAGGGGTATGAATTCCAGGCGTTTGAGCCCAGCCTGCCCCCTGTTCAGAAATTTGAGTGGCTTCTGTGATTATCAATCCGGCACTGGCTCGCTGAACGTAATGCTCCAGCATCAGGTCGTTGGGAATCCGGGACTCCCCAGACCGCGCTCGGGTCAAAGGGGCCATGATCATGCGATTTGGCAGAGAGATCGCGCCTAGATTGATGGGTTCAAAGAGTGGGGCGATAGACACAGCCGATGAAGTGGGCGTGACTGTGGACATAGTGGCCTCCTTTATTCGTTTGTTCGAAATAATTGAACAATGAAACTATAGCTCACCCTGTGGCATAATGCCAACATGAAGCCGCTCTATCATCCAAATCCTGAGCAAATAACCCTTGCAGGCGTTTTATATGCCCTGGGAGATCCGGTGCGTTTAGAAATTGTTCAGTTACTAGCAGCTGGAGGAGAATATGCCTGTAGTGCCTTTGACTGTGATCTCGCTAAGTCAACAGTGTCGCACCATTTCAAAATTTTGCGCGAGTCTGGCGTGATTTATGCCCGCAAATCTGGCACACAACATCTGAACTCTCTCCGGCGTGACGAATTGGAGCAGCTGTTTCCAGGTGTATTGAATGCAGTGCTGGACAGTTGTGGCAGCGAATAATAGTTCTTTTGAAAAATGAAAAAAATTGGGAGAATCTTGAAAGCATATTTAGCCTAAGCGCCAGGACGTAGCATGACCATTGTTTCTCTGTTTAGAGTCGTCTTAATCAGTCTTGCCCTAGCGCTTTAACCAACAGTACAGGGAGTGGCTATCTAAGATATTTCCACGCTTTCTCTACCGGGGTTAAGACATCGTTGTCTACAATTCTGCCAAATCATCAGCTAGCAACTTGCCGCCTAGTCCCATGTTAACAGTCATTGCAACGAAATCTAATGCAGCAAGGGCCACAGCACCTTTAGGTCCAGTTGTTCTTAAGGGTGCTAAAATGTTAGGTATCCAGGAGACCACCTCGTTGGCGATCTCAAAGCCTGATTTGTCTTCCCTAGGAACAGCCGCCAAATATTGAATTGCATAGATTGCATCCAAAATTGAGAACACACAGAAGACACCTATACTTTTAGGCTCTGCGCGCCGTATCCGCTGTAACTTAGCTTCGTTTCCCCGTAATACAGCGACTCCTTTATTGGCTAATATGACAACATCTAGCCAATAGACAAACGTCCTCCAGCCCCACATAACACGCTCTTCGTACTCTGGTTTGTCTTCGCCTTTGGTGACTTTGTGGGCAGCAACGTTGTATGGACGACCACCGGGGAAATCTGGAGAGGAGGGAAAGCTGGCTAACCAGCTAAAGCCACTCAGTAATAGGCTCACGAACTCAAACGTATAACCAGCCGTTTCTTCTAGTTTCTTCTCCTTAGGGCCAAATTCTGAAGAGAGATCTAATCCGGCATTGATCACACCGTTCAAAGCATCGGCTGTCAATCCAATAATTCCCCAGATGCGAATCGAGCGCTCGCGGGCAGAGGTGTCAGACCTTTGTGCGATCGCACTTTGTTGAGCAACCAATCTGGCACCGGTTTGCCCAGTGACCGGCCCGGATGGAGCAGAAAAATCAAGCGGTGGCTCATTCTTAAAGGGTGCTTCACCCATAACAAGCTTAGATACCACCGTCACTGGAATCGCCAGCAGCAAACCCGCCAGATTTAGTATTGTTAGCTTGCCTGCCCCAATCAGCTCGAATAGATTAGAAATAAAGGGGATCTTGATTTCTGTATTCAGCAGCTTTTGAATCTGTTCAACCGCTTCGGCAATCACATCCAAAAAGCCCAGAGCCAGGTTCTCGACAGCTTCCAACAGCTGAATGGTGACATCCCTGAACACTTCGATCAGAGCGACTAAGGCCAGCTGCGGTTGAAGCGGATTCGCCAGCAGAGTGGCAATGGTTTCACCCATGCCTTCAAATCCTCGAATTACAGCCCCGGCACTGTCTTCCAATGCTTCGGTAAAGTGGAATGCAAAGTTCTCTAGTTCAGAATCTCCGCTCGGCAGTGTATCTGACTCAGGCACGGTTTTAGCGCTATCTTTTTTCGAATTGCCCAACAGCTTCGAGAAAAACCATTCCGCAGCTTCTGGCAGTTTAAATCCAGACTCTCGTACCTCCGAAGGCTCACCTCCCAAGGTTGTGATTAACTGGTTCATACCCTCCTCTACGGTCTCTTGGAGATTGTCCATAAAGGCCGAGACCGGTGCTTTAGCGGCGTCTGCTTGCTGGGATGCATAATCGAATCCGGCATTGATGGCACCAACCAGATACCGCTGAGTGTCTAAAATGTCGTCCCAGTTGAACAAAAACTGTAGGAACTCGATAAATTTTTTGATGCCACTGACAACCTTTTCGACAACCGCTTCCACAAATTCAGCCACTTTTTCAGCGGTATCAACCACAAAATCAATGACTTCTTCAGCGGTTTTTACAATTACATGGACGACATCTTTCACAGTGCCGATCACCACCGATGCGGCCTTTTTAATCGCATTTTTAAATCGTCTGCCGATGCGGCGAAAAGCTCTTCTAGTACCGACGACTCTGCTCGTTCCTAGACTGCTAGTTTCTGGACCGTTAGCGTCTTCACTGCTGATTGCTTGACTGAGCAGCTGCTGCCATTCATCCTTACTAACCTTATTCTCTCCGATGGGAGCTTTCACAATGATTCTTGAGGGAGGAGGGGTTGTTCGTCTACCTCTTCCCGGCTGCCTTGTTTTATTGTCTTCAATAGCCCCAAGTTTGAGTTCCCAGGGGTTGTCGATGGTTGCACCAGACACATCCCGATTTGATGACTGCACACGGCTATTGGCAGCAGGAGCATTCTCACCATAGTTAACAGTTGCCATCACCCGTTTGATGGTGTTTTGTACACTAGCGACTTCTTCTTTGCTATGGGCTTTGCGATCCACAATTAAGTTGCCCTGGGCATCGGTCGCATTCCAAAGCGCTCCCTCTTCTAGCTCAGCAATTTGTTGATGAGCTGCTTGATTTGGGAAAATCACCACTTGTTCATTGGAGGCCATTTCGTTGGTACGAATTTTGAGCCCAGGGGTGTTGAGGCCATCAGCCTCAGAGGTAATCATGATGAAATTAAGGTCATTGGGGCTGAGGGTGACCGATCTCACCTCATCAATCTCATAGGTGGTGTCTTCGACTTCAATCTCGGTCAGATCGGTGGCTGACACCTCGATCTCGCCAGCACCCGGTTTAAGTCGCAGAGTGGTGCGATAGGACGAAAATTCTTCGAGATTATTGCCCACCATACGATAGTCCTGGCTCAGTTTGGTGGTATAAGAGCTAAAGACATCCTCAGGTTTAATGGTTCTAAAGATTTTGATTGAGGAAAGCGCATCGTTACCGACCTGACTCTCTCGGAGATCCGGCACATTGTGAACGACATCTTCGATATCTTCTTCTCGTTTGTCTTCGTCCGTACGGAAGGCAGAATGCTTAAATAAGGTTACCCCTGTATCGGGTCCTAAACGAATGGAGGAGGTTTGATCCTGTAACCCTTGAAACTGTGAAAAGTGTCTATGTTCGCCGGACACATGCTTGGCACTGTCGGACAAAATCCAGGTTTTCCCGTGGTAGGCTAAATGTTCATATAGGGCCACTTCCCCCGGTGCCAGTTCTCCCACCTGGCCTTCGTTGTCGGCAACTTTGACCGCACGCACAAAAATGGCACGACTATCTTTTTGTCGAGTCCATCTAAAGGTGTTGTTTGCAGCGAGTTCTAACCATTCGTTCTGGGTCTGGTTGACCAGTGAAAACTCACGACCGTCTAAATCATCAACAAATAGGTAAGTGGGGGTCTCCACCGAAGATAGGGTAAAGAAAGCATTTTCCTGATCGGAGCCGGGGATCAGCTGAAGCTGGGCCTGTTGTAAATTGTGATGAAATTTGAAAAGCTTATTAGTTCCTCGGGGGGGGACTGTGGTGAGTCTGTTCTTACCCAGGCTCAAAAACTCACCGTTAGATGCTTTGATAATCCACTTCCCGGTAAAGGGCTCGCCAATGGTCGACCAAATACGGATCGACTTTGGAAAGTTCTTGAGCCGTGAGAGGCGAATGTCTGGCAGCTCGGCATAACACTTTTGAGCAGTGCCTTTAAAGTCGTTTTGCTGATAAAGAGTAACACCGGTATTGTTGGCGACTCGCAGTTGCTTAAAGCTACTGGAAAAGCGGGAGAGATCGTCAACATTTTGAGTGAGGATCACGGCGGCATTATCGGCGGCCACTAGCTCAATTTCACCTTCATTCAAGGGGCGATTCACGGGAGGAACTAGGGCTTTAACGTCTGCGGCGTTGAGGGCCGTGTGGTAGATGCGCAGGTCTTCGTATTGTGCTACTGGAGTCTTCAATCCCCGAGCCCCCAGCAATAGGACCGCGTCGGTCGTAATATTGGCAATGCCCGTTTTGGATTTACCTTCATCGGATAGCTCACCATCAATGTAGAGCTTTAGCGATCGCCCCTGTCTCACAGCGGCGATATGATGCCATTTCCCATCTTTTAGGGGCCGCTTGCTATCCAAAAAGGCGTAGTTCTTACCACGGGTATTTTCATCCACCTCAAAGGTCAACTGTCCCTGTTTTTTCATCCGCAGGGAAAAGAAATTTCCATGGCCAGACGTTGATCGGTTGCCGATTACATGGAGCACCTTCTGTCCATAGGTGCCCTGAACCTTCATGCCAAACGCTATCGTAAAATCGCTGGTACCAAACCGGGCCACATCCTGATCAAATACAATCCGAGAATTCTTAACCCTGCCATCGATTTTGAGGGCACTGCCAATCCGACCATGGCCGAGCCATGTCGTGTTAGAAAGCTTAGCTTTGACACCGCTTACGGTATCTACTACTGTTGTTCCTTGCTTTTCTTCAAACTGCCAGTGATAGTTAGGTTGAACTGCCATAAGATTTCTTCTGTTGTGAATTGTTGATAAAAGATATCGACGTGCTTAAGCGCCCCTGATGGAAAATCAGGATAGTTGTTGCAGGTATTTTTAGTGAGACAAAGAACTAAAAAACAGACAGATAACATCTGTTCTATGACAGGCTCATACGTGACACACTATGTCAGTGAGTCAAGCTTGATCAGAAAATATTCGATTGTCAGTTATGGATACGAATAATGACCAACGTTGGATGAGTTTGTTTTGAGAGCCTGTTGAATGATGTTTATTGAATTTAAATAATAAGACAACCTAACATAGAGCAAGCGCCTCTATACTGTGGCTTCCAACGTGAGCCTCCTCCTATCGATCAATATTTATCTGTCTGACTATCAATACGAATGACGTTTTGATTTGGATGAAAATTTTTCAAATTGTCTTGAAAACCTTGATTTATATCGTTTCAGCAATGATTGGTCAATGGGTTGCGCTGATAAGTCGACAGATTCATACCTGGGGCAATGACTGCGAACGCGTCCACCATGTAGTGACCAGACTGCCCTGAATCCTAGCATGAGTTGTTTTTAATTAAGCCTTGACTATTTATAACGAACATATGTTATAAATAGATAGAGCAGTAAAAGAATGTCTGCCGCTCTTCACATACCCCTATGCCTAAAATTGTCGATCATGACCGTTATCGTAAAGAGTTGCTCAAAGGGTGTCTCGATCTCTTTGCGGCACGAGGATACGGTTCGATTACGATGCGACAAATTGCCAAGGGTTTGGGGGTGTCTACAGGTACCTTGTATCACTATTTTCCAAGCAAGGAGAGTATTTTTATCCAGCTCGTGCAGGAGCTATGCGAACAAGATATCTATAATTTTCTGGCGCAAGCCCCTGAAGTAGATGATTTAGAGGGTCGTCTGCAGGCCATCATGGATTTTGTATTGCAGCATAGACAGTATTACCATCAACAGCTGCTACTGTGGATGGACTTTTCTCAACAAACCCGTCCTAATCCCGACAGCGATATCCAAGCCTTGCGTGAAGTTTGGCAACGGACACGAGAGTTGCTGGCTGGCTATCTACAACTATCCAAGCCCGAACTGGTGGATTTTGTCATGGTGTTTATAGACGGATTGGTTTTGCAATATATCTATGACCATGGCTGTGATGTGGCGATTACAGAGACTCCTTCATTTGAACAACAAAGTCAACTGATGATTCAAATGGTGATGCACCATGAACAAAACTGTTCTTAGCCTTAATTCAAGATTGCTATGGCTGATATTGTCAGCACTGGCAGCGTCTGGTAGTATTTTGTATCTTGGCTTTTCTCCTTACAGTCCACCGGTTGCAACTGAGTCTGAAATGGCGGCTATGCCAACGGAGCTGCCAGGGGTTGCAGCATTAGGTCGGTTAGAACCTACGGGAGAAATTGTTCAGGTAGCGGCTCCATTAGAGTTGGATGGAGATCGTCTAGCAGAGCTATTTGTTGATGTGGGAGACCGAGTGAACCAGGGCGATGCGATCGCTGTGCTTGATTCTTACGATCGTCTGCAAAATACAGTTATTCAAGCTCAACAACACATTCGGCTAGCTGAGGCGAGGTTGGCCCAGGTGCAAGCAGGAGCCAAGTCGGGCGAGATCTTGGCTCAGCAGGCAACGGTAACACAGCGATCGGCTGAACTGACAGGACAGCTGCGCATACAGCGAGAAACAATTGCCCGCATTGAGGCACAGTATGAAGGCGATCGCGCGGCTCAAACGGCGACGATTCGTCGATTGCAGGCAGAGCTACAAACGGCGGTAGCTGAACTGACTCGATATCAGTCTCTCTACGAGGCTGGAGCAATTTCTGCATCTCTCTATGACGCAAAACAGTTGGTGGTAGATACAGCTCGCCAAGCTAAAGTGGAAGCTGTCGCTGTACTAGAACGAACTTCAGCAACAGCCCAGCGACAGTTGCAAGAAGCGCGGGCTGAACTTGTTCGTTTGGAGAATACGGGGCAGGCTCAGCTGGCAGCGGCTCAGTCAACCCTGGCACAGGTGGCCGAAATCCGTCCGGTAGATGTGCAATTGGCTCAGGTGGAATTAGACGCTGCCAAGGCGGCTTTGGTTAGCGCTGAACATGATTTGGCTAAGGCGACTATTCGAGCCCCGAGTGCGGGTCAAGTCTTGAAAGTGTATACCCGACCGGGGGAACAGATGAGTACGGACGGTATTGTTGCCTTAGGTCAAACCGACCAGATGCTAGTGATTGCGGAGGTGTATCAAAGTGATATTGGCCGCGTTCGCTTGGGTCAACCAACAACGGTGCGCGGTCAAGCCTTCTCAGGTGAACTGCAGGGGGAAGTGATTGAAATTGGCCGTCAGGTGAGTCGTCAAAATGTCTTTGCCCGTGAACCTGGTGAGAATCTAGATCGACGCGTTGTCGAAGTGAAGATTGCCCTCAGCCCTGAGGATAGTCAGCGTGTGGCCAACTTCAGCAACCTCCAGGTACAGGCGTTGATTGCGGTTAACCGCGCGGCCCAAACCCCACCAACTCCAGCCAAACCTGTCGTTGATATTGGTCTTGGTAATTCTAGCTTACAGAATGTCTTGTTCACACCGTTCAGCTCTAATGTGTCTTTTTAGATAACGAACGTTCGATTTTCTTTGTGGCCATGTTTAAGCTTCGATTCCTCAAAAAAACGCCGTTGGCCTGGCTGCAGGTTAAACGGGAGCGGACACGGTTGATGGTTGCGATCGCAGGTATTGCCTTTGCCGACATGCTAATTTTCATCCAAATGGGATTTGAAGGTGCGCTCTACGATGCTGCCATTCAGCCCCACCGCAACCTGCAGGCGGACTTAGTATTAACCAACCCCCAGATGCAAACATTGTTCTCGGTCAAAGATTTTCCCAGGCAGCGGCTGTATCAAACCCTGGCCCATGCAGATGTGGCTTCAGTCAGCGGTGTGTATATTGCCACCGGGCAGTGGAAAAATCCTGAAACCAGGTTAGAGCGAGCCATTTTAGTTTGGGGAATTGATCCAACAGAACCCTCCTTTAATTTTCCAGAGGTGAATCAGAATCTACACAAAATTCAGCCCCTCAATCGACTGTTGTTTGACCAGGCAGGGCGACCTGAGTATGGGTTTACAGCGGCTGCTTATGAAGAAACTGGTCAATTTTCCGCAGAACTCAATGGGATGCAGGTGGATGTGACCGGGGTGTTTACCAACGGGGCGTCTTTTGCCGCCGATGGGAACGTGATTGCCAGTGACTCAACATTTTTGCGGCTCTTTCCTGACCAGAATGCTGACCAAATTGAGGTGGGGCTGGTGCAGCTTAAGCCTGGGGCTGATGTTGAAAAGGTACAGCGTGAACTCACAGCGGCTTTACCCGATGATGTCTTAATTGGTTCACCAGAAGATTTTGCTCAAATTGAGCGGGAGTATTGGGCCAATGGTACCGGCATTGGGTTTATCTTTGGCCTGGGTGTGAGCGTGGGCTTTATTGTCGGCATTGTGATTGTTTATCAGATTCTTTATTCTGATGTGTCTGAACACTTGCCAGAATATGCCACCCTCAAGGCCATGGGCTATACCGACAGCTACTTGCTGAGTGTCCTCATCCAAGAGTCATTGCTGCTGGCTGTGTTGGGCTACATACCAAGTATTGTTCTGGCCTTTGGTCTTTATCAATTGGCTTTTACCGCCACAATGTTGCCCATTGCCATGACCAGTCGACGAGCCATCACCGTGCTCATTTTGACTATTGTTATGTGCTCTGTTTCAGGAGCTATTGCTATGAGAAAGTTACGTACGGCCGATCCCGCTGACATTTTCTAGTTAGTTTCCCTATCTAGACTGTTTATTCCCTTTATTGCTTGAGTCTTTTCTATGAATATCGTTTCCGTTGCAGATAATCTTTGGGTTGCCCGCCAACCATTGCGTTTCCTAGGGGTTGAAATTGGCACTCGCATGACGGTTGTCCGCCTTAGCAATAACGATTTTTCCCTGCTACAGATTCTATGTACATTCTCCTTGCGCCTAACCACTCTACTCTATCTCTATCCTGATTCTCCGGTGTGACCATGTCTCCAGTGATCGTCTCTCAACAATTGAACCATCACTTTGGTGAAGGAAATCTAAAAAAACAGGTTCTATTCAACATAGATCTAACCATTCGTGCTGGCGAAATCGTCATCCTCACCGGCCCTTCTGGTTCTGGAAAAACGACGTTACTCACCCTTATGGGGGGGCTGAGGGCAGCACAAAGCGGGAGTTTAAAGATTTTAGGGCAAGAAATTCTCGGAGCCCCTAAGCCGGTGCTGAATAAACTGCGGTGCAATATTGGCTATATTTTTCAGGCTCATAATTTGCTGAGTTTTCTCACAGCTAGACAAAATGTGCGGATGTCTCTGGAGCTACACTCTCATTTTCTTGATCAAGATCTAGATGAAGTTGCCGCGACTATGCTCACAAACGTAGGGCTGGAGAACCGGATTGATTATTACCCTGATGAACTATCGGGGGGACAGCGACAGCGGGTTGCGATCGCACGAGCCTTAGCCAGTCATCCCAAAATCGTCCTGGCTGATGAACCGACAGCCGCCTTAGATAAACAATCAGGGCGAGATGTGGTGAACATTATGCAGCGCTTAGCTAAAGAACAGGGCTGTACCATTTTGTTGGTTACCCATGACAATCGTATTCTCGACATTGCCGATCGTATTATCTACATGGAAGATGGGCAGTTAAAACCGAATCCTGTCTTGGAACTTCTTAAAGACAAGACCTAACGGCATCTCCCTTTTATCCTGTAACTGCCAGGGCTTGGCAACAACAGATCATAGGCCGCCATTAAAAGGCCACACCCCACGAGCCTGACCCCAGATAATCAAATACAGTCCCTTGCTGAGTGGATTCGTCGGATGATTCAACGATAACAGCCTATGCTTCTCGGTATTACCCAGGGCGCGATCTAGTCAATCATGTGGCCGCTTCTGCTGCAGGGACGTCTAAACCCGATAAAGATTCGGTGGCTCTGGCCCGTTGGGTTTTAAGCAGACCAATATTGCTAGTTAGTAAAAAGCTAGTAAAACTTGCGATCGCAACCACTGGTAAGATAGTTGTATCCGACAACACGGTGAGAATGATCGTGGTGCTAATGGGCGTTTTAGTAATCGCGACATTGATGGCAGCCATACAACAGAGGACAGCAATCGTCGGATGAATAGTGGGAATACCAAATGCGATCGCCAGCCCCAGACTAGCCCCGGTAAAAAATAACGGAAAAATAAACCCACCCCGAAAACCACCGTGGATAGTGAAACAAATCGCGATCATTTTAGTCAGGCAAATTCCCAACAATGTCATAACCCCCAGGGATGCAGACTGAGCCAGCAGCTGAGTTTCAATTTGTTGTTCACTAAAAAACAACGTGGCTGGATAAAGCACCGCAATCCAGCCGATGCCCAGTCCCCCCATTAACGCCAACAGAATATGACGATGTTCGATCGTTTGAATCATCCATTTGACCAAACGAAAAATACCAATAAACAATACCCCAGCCAACGCTCCTACTACCCCTAGTGCTGCCCCCTCAACTAAATTGAGCCAGGAGAGACTGGGTAACGTCCCAAAACGACCAAAGTTATAGATACCCCCTACTTCTAATCCAGTACCCATGCGAAAAATAGCAAAGCTGCAGATGCCAGCAACCATAGCCGGAATAATTGCCTCATAATATTCCAAACCCCGTCGGTGAGGAATCTCTAGGGCAAACATCGGCCCACCAATGGGATCACCAAAAAAAGCCGCCAGGGCTGCCCCCATGCCGCAAAAGGTCATGACCCGCATATTTTGTAGCGTCAAATTAAGTTTTTCAGCAATCCAGCTGCCCAGGCTACCGTTAATCTGTACCAGGGGAGCCTCAGGCCCTAAACTACCGCCAGCGGTAATCGAAATTAAGGACGTTGCAATCATACCAGGGGTCTGTTTCGGTTCTAATCGCCCAGCATCGTGCACCCGATCAATCACAATTGCCATTTCCCCAGGTAACCCCAGAAAGTGTAGACATAACCCCACACCCAGACCGCCCAGGGTAGCCACAAGCCAGGTGTAATGCCAGTGAGGTAACCAGACCGGAAACCAACCCAGGATAAATTCTTTACCCGAGCCCCAAACCACCTCCAGCAGCTGTTCTAAAACAAAATAGTAAATCGTTGCGACGAGCCCCCCGGCACCCCCCACAATGGCGGCATAGAGTAATGTGCGAAAGTAGGTTAACTGTTGAGATGAGACAGACCTTTCAGTAGCAATGCCACTAACTTCTTCTGAGGCGATAGTCATTACGATAATTGATCAACACTAGAAGTTTTGTCATCGTAACGATATTGTTTTGCTTCAAAAAGTAGCTGCTCATACGAAATCAACGGCCTGATACTATACCCTGATAGGGTCGATGAAATTTTTGCATACGAATGGGTCCGCCAGGTTCCCTAAAAAATCTCTAGTCGACGTCTGCATTATCGGTTGCCGGTCTTTTAATCCTCTGACAGAAAATTCCTTGTAACTGGTTGACATAGGTAGAATATACAGTTGTTGCGATGGTGCGATCGCACCATCGCAGATGGATCAGTTTAGCGTCATTGTTCAACATCCAAACATCATCAACAGAAGGACTGGTTCCACATCGATGTCTCAGCTTTTGTCTCGCTGATCGCGATTGTAGTTAACAACCTCATGGAGAGTGACAGTACCATCTTCATTTAAATCAGCAATCGGATTGCCCAATCCTACCTGGGCAGCGTTGGCCATACCAGCGATTGCCCCCATGGACATCAAAACTGTTAATGTTGATAACAAGAAGCGTTTCATTTTTAATACCTCAATTCAACTGACGATTAGCCACTGGGATTATTCCCCTGACAATTTCTAAGATAGAGAGGCCTACTGAATCTCAACGTATACTTAGGTAAGATCCAGCTGAGAGTTCAATAAATAATAATTAATCTTTTTGAGAGAATTAAGGATGGTCAATGTAGTACAGGCTCCATGTAACGTAATTTATCCAAATCCGTAAGCATTTCGCTCAATTAAAGTCTTCTTACCCTCTGGAGGTCAGCTATGGTGATTAGTCAACAATTACCCCAAAAACAACACTTTGTTCCGGTTGCTCAGGTCTCAGAGGTAGAAGCAGCAGGAGCCATGGTTGTCCATGCCGCAGGTCATGCCATTGCCCTTTTCCATCACAATGACAAAATTTACGCCATTGACAATCGCTGCCCTCACATGGGGTTTCCCCTCCACAAAGGCAGTGTTAAAGACTGTATTTTGACCTGTCACTGGCACCATGCCCGGTTTGACCTTACCAGTGGCGGCACCTTCGATATCTGGGCTGATGATGGTCGTGCGTTTCCGGTAGAACTCCGAGATGGGACTGTATGGATAGATCCCTCCATCTCCAACCATACTCAAGACTATCAGCGCCAGCGATTGTTGGATGGTTTGGAACAGGGGATTTCCCTGGTGGTGGCAAAATCAGTCATCGCTCAGCTGGCAGCTGGGGTAGAGCCGATGGCACCATTTCAAACTGGGCTGGAGTTTGGAGTACGCTACCGCCGTGCAGGCTGGGGCACTGGTTTAACCATTCATACCTGTATGCAGCAACTCCTACCCCATTTAGCGTCAGGCGATCGCGCCAGGGCTATGTACCATGGTCTTTCAGCTGTGGCACGAGACTGTGCTGGTCAGCCGCCACGCTTCACCATTCACCCCTTACCGGATACACCAGCCGATTTTTCCACGCTTAAGGGATGGTTCCGGCAGTTTATTGAAGTCCGTGATGCCCAAGGCGCTGAGCGTTGCTTAGTCTCAGCGGTTCAGATGGGTGTTGAGCCGCAGAACCTGGCGGATATGCTGTTTGCTGCCGTCACCGATCATCGGTTTATTGATGGCGGCCATGCCTTAGACTTTACCAACAAGGCATTGGCAGCGCTCGACCAGACCAACTGGCAACATGCTGAGACTGTTTTGACCAGCCTGGTCAGCGGTTATGCCCATGCCGAACGGATGGAAGAATCCAATGCCTGGCGCTATCCGATTGATTTGGTAGCGATTTTAGAGGAGACATTTGAGGCGTTACCAGCAGCGTTAGTGTCAGGTAGGGCAAGGCATGATGGTCAGGATAGTTTTAAGGCCGCTGTTGATCACCTGATACCTATTTTGTTAGGAGATGATCCAGGTGCGATCGCAACCGCCCTCCTCAACACCCTCCGCCAGGGATATACCCCGGAGCAACTAGCGAGAATTGTCGCCTATGCCGCAGCCTTACGTATTGCCCAATTCCAAACCAACAACGACTTCCGCGATTGGGATACGGCCCACCACACCTTTACCTTTGCCAATGCCGTTCACCAGGGATTAAAACGAGTGAGCTCTCTTGAACTCCTGCGCGGTGTTTTTGACGCAGCTATGGCCGTCTATCTCAACCGTTTTTTGAATGTTCCCCCAGCTCGTTTACCGGATCCAACTAAACAAGTAGAAGACCCGATATCGTTGTTAGCAGAACTGCCGGAACTACTGGATCGACAGCAGCAGGTAAATGCTGCCGGTAATTTGGTTGGCACCTATCTTCACAGCGGTGGAGATTCAGCACAGCTGCTAGAGATGCTGGGCAAATTGTTGCTACGGGAAGATCGAGATTTTCATACCATTCAGAATTTGGAGGCGGCTGTACAACAATATCAGCACTGGCAAGGGCACGAAGCAGGAGTCCACATTCTTGTCGCAACAGCACGATATTTAGCGGCCCATGCTCCTACAATGAGATCCCAAGGGCAAACCTATGAAATCGCTGCTCGATTACAGAAGGGCGATCACATCTATGAATAGACCAGTGGAGTCAGCGCGTCTTTGGCAAACAAACCTGCCAGGTGTCGAGCTATTTGAAGCTCAATTACATCGTCATCGGTTTGGTAAGCATTTCCATGAGGCCTATACCATTGGCTTTAATGAAAGCGGGCAAGGCTGCTGTCAGCACCACGGGGAACATCATGTGCTTGGTTCGGGTAGTTTTAATTTGATCAACCCAGGCGAGATTCACACCGGACAGGTGGCCTCGACCGAAGGCTGGGGCTTTCGTAACATTTACATCGAGTTTTCACAAATTGAACAGCTTTTAGCTCAGTTAGATTGGTCAGGTCAGGGGATTCCTTACTTTAAGGCACCTATCTTTCAGAAATCTTGTCTACAGCCAATTTTCTATGAGCTTTTTCACTGTTTAACCACATCGAATTCTCAGCTAAGACAACAGTCTCTGCTGCTAGAACTGTTGTCAACGCTATTTCAACTCAATGCAGAGCGTTCTGTTTGCGTTAAACCAGTTAAGCCAGAATCAAAAGCTGTTGCTCAGGTGCGTACTTATCTCGAAGACCGTTACACCGAAAATCTATCCCTGGATGAGCTGGCTCAGTTAGTGAATCTGAACCCTTACTATTTGCTTCGTTGTTTTCGTCAGCAGGTGGGCTGTGCGCCCCATCAGTACCAGCGTCACTGGCAGCTAGGGCAGGCAAAGCGGGCGCTGCAGACTACCCAGCCGCTGGCTGCGATCGCAACCGACCATGGTTTCTACGACCAAAGTCACTTCAACCGTGCTTTTAAGAAAACCTACGGGGTTACTCCTGGTCAATATCAAAAGGTCAATTCTGTCCAATACGGCTAAACCCAGATATTTTTACCCTAGAAGCCAATCGTGCCTCTAGGGATACCATGCGCTTCTTTAAAGATCTCTCACTTTCTGCAATAGTTTCAGGGTTTGTCAGCATTTTGGTGGGCTTTAGCAGCGCCGCCGTAATTGTTTTCCAAGCGGCCCAAACCTTAGGTGCAACCCCCACCGAAATCGGTTCCTGGCTATGGGCCTTAGGCTGGGGCATGGGCTTAACCGGTATCATGCTCTCGCTGCGCTATCATGCCCCCATCGTCATGGCCTGGTCCACACCCGGTGCCGCCATGCTCGTGACCACCACCGCCGATGTCACTCTGGCCGATGCCACGGGAGCCTTTATCATCTCGGCTGGGCTGATTATCCTATTTGGTATTACCGGCTGGTTTGAGCGCATGATGGATCGCTTGCCCCTATCCCTGGCTTCGGCAATGTTGGCGGGGGTGCTCTTACAGTTTGGGCTGAATGTGTTTACGGCAATGCAAACCCAGTTTTTCATGGTGTTTACCATGTTCGCTGTTTACCTGGTGATGCGTCGCTATAGCCCTCGCTATGGGGTGGTGGCTGCTCTGGTGTTAGGAGTTTTACTGGCGAGCATTCAGGGGTTACTGCCCCTAGATGCGGTACAGCTGCAGTGGGCAACGCCCGTATTTATTGCCCCCACGTTTTCAATCCATGCCTTAATCGGGATTGCGTTGCCCCTATTTATCGTCACCATGGCCTCGCAAAATGTGCCCGGTGTTGCGACAATTCGGGCTTTTGGCTATCAGGTACCCACATCCCCCCTGATTAGCTGGAGTGGGCTAGCCTCGCTGATCTTGGCTCCCTTTGGAGCCTTTGCCATTAACCTGGCGGCCATAACTGCAGCAATTTCTATGGGGCAAGAAGCCCATGAGGATACCAACAAACGCTATGTGGCGGCGGTTACTGCTGGGGTGCTTTATATTGTCATTGGTCTGTTTGGGGCAACGGTGGTAAGCATTTTCTCGGCACTGCCTCAGGAATTGGTGGTTGCGATCGCAGGGCTGGCCCTGCTCGGCACCATTGGCAAAGGGTTAGTCAGTGCTTTGACCCAGGAGAACGAACGCGAACCGGCCCTGATTACGTTTCTGGTTACGGCATCAGGGGTGAGCTTGTTGGGAATTGGGTCCGCATTCTGGGGATTGTTAGCGGGTGGATTAGCCACACTCGTTACCCGAATGAACTATTCTGCCTATGGGTTTCTAGGCCGAACCCGGTGATGCTGACTATCGCCACAAATACAAAAGCGCAAACAGAATAATCCAAATCACATCAACAAAGTGCCAGTAGAGTTCTGTGGCCTCGATGCCAAAGTGATTTTCATGGGAATAGTGGGCTGCCTGACGAGACCGGAACAACACCGCCAGCATCATGAGTAAGCCAAACAATACGTGCAGTCCGTGAAACCCGGTTAGCACATAGAAGGTGCTAGCAAAAATGTTGGTGGTTAATCCAAACTCCAGATGGGTGTACTCATAGATTTGCCCACCGAGAAAAATAGCGCCCATCACGGCCGTGATGGCAAACCACTTACGCATGGCACCGACATCATCTTGTTTGATGGCTGTATCGGCATTATGAATTACAAAACTACTGGAGATCAAAATAATGGTGTTGATCCCAGGCAATAGTAGTTCTAACCCTTCAGTTCCTGCCGGTGGCCAGGCCGGTGCCATCAGCCGAAAACTGAGGTATGCAATAAATAAACCGAGAAAAATCATACTCTCGGCACACAGAAAAACTAAAACACCAAACATCCGCAGATCAGGATGTTCTTCATGGCCGTGGGCAGTCTGAGCAACGGCAATCGTATCGGCTTGATTAACAGCTGAACTTTGCATAGGGAAAAGGGATCGAAGGAAAAAGAATTGGATGTTCAAGGAAGAAGAATCTATCTTACGGAAAGCGTTCCTCACCCCATTCCCTCCCAGGAGGGAATGGGGTGAGGAAAAAAGTCTAATGGGCTGCCGCTGCTGCGATCGCTTCTTCGTAAATTACCGGATCGTCCGTATCAGGGATATAGCCCAGACCATAATCATAGGGGCCGGTTTTAATCGCAGGCACGCCTTCAAAGTTTTCATGGGCTGGTGGCGACAAGGTTTGCCACTCTAGGGTGAGTGCCCGCCAGGGGTTAGTCGGTGCTTTTTCACCCCAGTGCCAGCTCCAGATAGCGTTGATAATAAAGGGCACTGTAGACACAGCCATCAGATAAGCACCGGCAGTTGCCACCACGTTCAGGTCAGTAAACTGGGGATCATATAGTGCCACACGTCGATTCATACCCTGTAAACCCAGCTGGTGCATGGGCATAAACGTCAGGTTCATGCCGACAAAGGTGAGAATAAAGTGGACCTTACCCAATGGCTCATTGAGCATCCGTCCGGTCATTTTCGGAAACCAGTGGTAAACAGCCATGTAGACACCAAAGGTGGAAGCTCCAAATAGCACATAGTGGAAATGGGCTACCACAAAGTAGGTATCGTGGACGTGAATGTCAAAGGGCACTGCCGCCAGCATCACCCCGCTGATACCACCAATCACAAAAATGGCAATAAACCCAATGGCAAACAGCATGGCACTGGTATAAGCAATCTTGCCGCGCCATAAGGTAGCCGTCCAACCAAAGACCTTGATCCCGGTGGGTACCGCAATGGTCATGGTGGTAATCATAAAGAACATCCGCAACCAGGGGGGAGTGCCACTGGTAAACATATGGTGAGCCCAGACGATCAGACCTAGGAAACTGATGACTAAACTGGAGTAAGCAATGGCGCGATAGCCAAAGATGGGCTTACGGGCATGGACCGGCAACACTTCAGAAATAGCCCCAAACAGCGGCAGGACAAAAATGTACACCGCCGGGTGGGAGTAGAACCAAAACATGTGCTGATAAACCACGGGGTCACCACCACCCGTGGGATTAAAAAATGCGGTGCCGGCCACCAGATCAAACAGCAGTAGGATCAGCGCCCCGGCTAAGACCGGCGTGCTAATCAAGATCAGCAGCGAGGTGGCAATCATTGCCCAGCAAAATAGGGGCATTTTGTGGATCGGCATGGTGGGCACCCGCATCTTTAAGATGGTTACCAGGAAATTGAGTGCCCCCAAAATTGAGGCGGTTCCACCGATCAGAATGCTCAGAATCCAGATGCCCTGGCCTAACATGCCAGATGTCAGACTCAGGGGCGGGTAGGAGGTCCAGCCCGCCTGGGGGGGTTCAAAAAAGAAGCTGGCGATTAGCATGATGCCGGAGGGCGGGATCAGCCAGAATGCGATCGCATTAATCCTGGGAAAGGCCATATCCTTGGCCCCAATCATCAGCGGGATCAGATAGTTTGCCAGCCCTGCCCCTGCCGGAACAATCCACAAAAACAGCATCACTGTGCCGTGGAGGGTCAGTACCCCGTTGTAGGTTTCAGGGGTGACAAAATCGGGAGCCGGTGTGGCCAATTCCGTCCGAATTACCGTCGCCAGGGCCCCACCAATCAGATAGAACGTAAACGCAGTGACCAGGTATTGAATCCCGATCACCTTATGATCTGTACTAAACGTAAAAAAATGAGTCCACTTGCGCTCATTACCCAATGGTTGAGGAGACGGCGAGGGATCAGGTGTTTGTATAACCTCTGCTTGTGCCATGTGAATCGTAAATTCAAAAACTCAAAACTAAGGGAAATCGTTAGGGCATTAACGCCATATCCATGTGGGCATGAGGCAACTGATCTAAATGTTCCGCTGGTGTATGTATGGGTGATTCAAAGTGAGCCAAGTACTCGGCATCAGTCTCATCAGGGGGATGACTAGCCGTTGCGATCGCCGTTGAGAGATCCGTTGCGCCCTCAGCAATTCGCTTTTGTTGCCATTCGTCATAGTCTGCCGCCGAATGAACAATCATCTGAGTACGCATACCGCCATGGTAAGAGCCACACAACTCAGCGCAGACAATCGGATAGGTCCCCTCCCGAGTCGCTCGCACCACTAAAGAAGTCTCCTGACCCGGAATCATGTCTTGTTTGATCCGAAATTCAGGCAGCCAAAATGCATGAATCACGTCCTGAGCTTTGAGGTTCAGCTTAACCAAGGTGTCAACGGGAACATGCACCTCGCCATCCACAATGCCGGTCTCAGGATAGGTCATAACAAATGCAAACTGCAGCCCTAGCACATCGATGTTGAGCACATCACCCATGGATTCTCCACCCATATCGGGAGGTTCGCCTAGCCCAGCCGCCGCCAACATCGATCCCTGTTGACTAGAAGGGCTATAGGCCAACTGCACGGCCTTAGACGAGTGATGCTCCATCAAATTTAGCCCACCCATCTCGGTATAAATTTCAAAACTGTATACCGAGAGACCCAGGACAATAATGGCTGGGATCGCCGTCCAAACAATCTCAAGGGGAATGTTGCCCTCAATATGAGGTCCATCGGCTTCATCTCCTTCTTTGCGACGAAACCGAATCAAGGCAATAATCAGGCTGCCCTCAACAATGAGAAACAGCCCGGTGCCAATGGTCATCATTAGATTAAATAATTGGTCAACTTCACTGGCTTCAGCAGATGCAGCTACAGGCATCAAACCGTGATTTTGACCATACCAAAGACTGATTAGCGTGACGGCAATGCCAATCAGCATGGTGATAATAGAAGTAGGAATACCGTTCACGACTCGAACACGCTCCTGTGGCTAGTCTGTTGTCAAAAAACAGAATGGGTTAAAACTGACCAAACAAAACAGATTAGAATCAACGCCAGTAAATTTACTTGTTTGAAGGAGCACACACCTAAAACCTGGGGAACTCCAACTCATTGTTGGCCCCAGGCATTACGCTGTATCATTTTGTGAATCTGTAACTGGCCGTTGTTTTGATGGTCTGCGGATAATGTAGAGCAATATCAGTAGGGTTATTAAGACGAGGGGTTAGAAAGTTTTTGAGACCCTCTCAAGGTAACGCTATCTCTTCGTAATTAACAGTCTTTGTAAAGTTGATTTGAGCTATTTAAGGATTTTCTTCAGGTTCCTCCAGCTACTGCCAACGCCAGAACAGTCAAATACCCTAAATTGAAGCGATATAGATGGATTTTGGCCAATAAAATCAGCCCCCCATAATTTAAGAGATTTAAAGAAAAGCTGCAAACGAGAAGAAATGCTAAACGTATTTCATCGTTAGCAAAAAAATTTTCTACTCTGTATAGGAGTGTTCATGACTTTCTGTTTCGGTTTCTTAAGAGAGTTTTTAGGTTTATGGCTCATTCTTCGTTGTCCACATTCCGTGCAGATCGTGTTTCTGACTTTGATCCGGTGCGTTATCTGCGCCGGTGGGTGTGGAAAATGGCTATCGCCACTTTGATATTGATGGCCATTGGTAGCGCCACCCGAGTGATGAATGCAGGGTTGGCCTGTCCAGACTGGCCCCTATGCTATGGACAACTGGTGCCCAGCCAGCAGATGAATTTACAGGTATTTCTGGAATGGTTTCATCGCCTGGATGCATCCCTGATTGGATTGATGGCGATTGGCTTAGTTTTCTTGAGCCTGCGATGGCGTCAATCCTTGGATGGCTGGGTGCCTTGGACAGCTGGCTTGGTTCTCTTTTTAGTTGTTTTTCAGGGTGTTCTAGGTGGTCTTACGGTGACGCAGTTGTTACGGTTTGATATTGTTACCGCCCATCTAGGTACAGCTCTCTTAGTATTTTGCACCCTCTTGGTCATGGGCATGATGCTTTTGCCCTATCAGGCCAAAGGAACTGCCGGTAAATTGTCCTGGATAGGAGGTTTAGCGGTGGTATTAATTTATGCTCAAAGCTTACTCGGTGGACTGGTGGGTTCTCGCTGGGCTGCTCATCAATGCTTTGGTTTGGCGGAGCTATGTAGTGTAGTGAACGCGCATCTGTTAGGGATTGTGCCAGCCAGTCTGGTGGTGATCTTACTGGCTGTTTTGGCCTGGCGGACACCGGCTTTAGATGGGGTGTTGCGATCGCAAGCTACCATTGCCTTTGGCCTATTAGTTCTGCAGCTAATCCTGGGTTTTGCCACATTTCGCCTGCGGTTGCAGGTTGAACCTCTCACTGTCTGCCATCAGGCCGTCGGCGCAGCTTTATTGGGTACGCTAATTTGTTTCACCGTGTTATCTCTGCGAGATTGTTTCCCAACTGAAGAGAATCTTAAGACTTCAGCTAACGCTTAGAAAGTTTGAGTTAGGACAATGAAGAGTTTTGAAACTTGACAACTTCAGGTATCTTCAATCCGTCGTGCTGCTACCGTCCTTTGCCATAGATAAACACCCCAACCCTAAGCACTGAGTTCGATACTTTTCACACAGCCGCTTGAAACACGAAATAGTCATTCCAATCATCTTTTCTTCATCCCTATGCAATCCCCTAATATCGCGTCTAAAGTTCACCACGAGAACTTTGGCCAGATCTGTCGCAGCTACTATCAGCTGACCAAGCCTCGTATCATTCCTCTACTGTTAATTGAGACAGCAGCCAGTATGTGGGTGGCTGCCCAGGGACATCCAGACCTGTTACTGGTGCTGATTACTATGGCCGGCGGCTGGCTGGCAGCAGCATCAGCCCAGGTCATCAACTGCGTTTATGACCGTGATATTGATTACGACATGGAACGCACTCGCGATCGCCCCATTCCCTCCGGACGCATCCAGGTGCGCGATGCTCTGATTTTTGCGGGGGTATTAGCGACGGCATCCTTTAGCGTGCTGACGGTGTTCGCCAATCTGTTAAGTGCCTGTTTGGCCATGGCCGGTATTGTGGTTTACATCGGTGTGTATACCCACTGGCTGAAGCGGTCATCGCCCCAGAATATTGTCATCGGCGGTGCAGCGGGTGCCATTCCGCCAATGGTCGGCTGGGCAGCTGTGACTGGCAATGTTGGCTGGGCGGCCTGGATTTTCTTTGCCATCGTGTTTGTATGGACTCCGCCCCACTTTTGGGCCCTGGCTATATTGATTAAAGATGACTATGCCAAGGTGAATGTGCCGATGCTGCCGGTGATTGTCGGTAATGAAGAAACCGCCAATCAGATCTGGCTCTACACTGTGCTACTGGTGCCCGTCACCCTGCTGATGGTGTGCCCTCCTGAAGCTTGTGGATGGCTCTATGGGTTGCTAGCGCTGCTGCTCGGCGGCCTATTTTTGCAAAAAGCCTATGATCTAAAACAGTGTCCTGGCGATCGCGATCTGGCCCGAGGGGTCTTCAAATACTCGATCTTCTACATGATGTTGCTATCTGCCGCCATGGTGGTAGATAGTCTACCCGTTACCCAACAAAGCATTCAGGCCATGGTGGCTGTGATTGGCAAGTTGGGGTAATGGCTGGTTGACGATGGGCGGTCAACACTTATTACTACCGTCCGTCTAATTCATTATCTACTAGTTGATTAAGGCTGCTAGCCAACGCTGCTCATTGTCAGATAGAGAGGGTATTGGCGGTTGAGCATAATCAATGGATAAATCGATTGCTGATTCTTCGCAAGATTGTTCTAATAACTTCGCTAAGTCAATCACCAGTTCCTTATCATCTATACCTAGTGGGAATAGAAAACAGGGTATGGGATCGTCTAAATCAAAGGGATAGCGCTCTGCACTGGGACGTTCTTGGCTGCGACTGATGACGATTTGATAGGCTGCTGTCCGTCCCCCTTCCAGGGGCATGGATATTCCGGTCCTGAGGAGATCGATTTCTACAAGATGGGTTTGACTATTCAGAATACGCTGTCGTTTGGCTAAATATTTTTGACGTCCTTCTCCAGAACGTTTGTTAGCAGGTGATAGTACTTCTACAACCGTAATCACCCGATTGGTGGAAATTTCTCGAATCTCAAGATAAGGCTCACGCACCTCAATCACTGTCGGTATCTGTACTCGTTCAGGTTTAGGTAATATCGCTACTGGCTGCGGTGAACTAGAGACTTCGGGAGTACTTTTAAATACCGTGGTGTCGGGAATGCCCACTAGCAAGGTGTCAGTGTAAACTCGTTTTTCCAACGCCGCTCGATATTTAGGGGTAATGCAACGATTTAACATCCGCATCAAACAGCTAATCAGGCCATAGTGAACTTCTGGCCAAATAGTCGGATGCTCTAAATAAGGATTCATGCCAGGAAAGTTAGGTTTCTGAGCCATAGACTACTACTGTGAAAGTCTGTATTCATTCTAATGATGGCGGGTAGCTCCCCTGAGGTCTCCAGTTGACCATTACAATTAGGAGTGATTAACCCCTCCCGTTAGGGGGCTGTCTATACAATTTTAAGGATGTTAAAGCAGTCCGCAGTTGTCATTGAAAGCCTTCAAAAACGCTATGGCGATGTCCAAGCTGTGAAGGATGTCTCGCTACAGATTGAACCTGGAGAAATCTTTGGCTTACTGGGCCCGAATGGTGCTGGTAAAACCACTATCATTCGCTGTTTGTGTACCCTGGCGTTGCCCGATACCGGCAAGTTAGAGGTGATGGGTATATCAGTTTTAGATAATCCACGCCAGGTCAGACAGCGCCTGGGCTACATTGCGCAGGAAGTAGCCTTGGATAAAGTGCTCACCGGACGCGAGCTGCTGGAGCTGCAGGCGGCAATTTATCATCTGCCGGGGAAGCTGGCTAAATCCCGGATCAACCAGATGATTGAGCTGTTAGAGCTAACTGACTGGGCGGATAAGAAAACCGGCACCTATTCAGGAGGTCTGAGAAAGCGGTTGGATTTAGCCGCTGGCCTGCTTCATCAGCCGGATGTCTTAGTATTAGATGAACCTACGGTAGGTCTAGACATTGAGAGCCGTTCAGCCGTGTGGCGATTTTTGCGACAGCTGCAGGCAGCGGGGACCACAATTCTGATTACCAGTCATTACCTTGAAGAGGTAGACGCCCTCGCCAATCGGGTGGCCATTATCGATCAGGGTAAGATGATTAGCTCAGGCACACCGGCTGACCTGAAAGCTAAGGTGGGGGGGGAGCGCATTACCCTAAGAATTCGAGAGTTCACCCCGCTGGACGAGGCACAGCAGGCAAGTACATTGCTACAGAAATTGCCGGTGGTGCAAGAGGTGATCGTCAATAGTGCCCAGGGCAACTCCCTTAATCTAGTGGTCGAGTCAGAATCTGATGCCCTGATGACGGTGCAAAAAGCTCTCAAAGAGGCTGGTTTGCCCACATTTGGGATCGCTCAATCACAGCCGAGCCTGGACGATGTTTATCTGGCGGCAACGGGGCGCACCATTATGGATGCAGAAGTGGCAGCCGCGAGCAAACGTGACATGAAAAAGGAGATGAAGCAGCAGAACATGAAAAGGTGAAAGGCCTAAAAGGAACCTCTGACCTTGAATTGGCCCTCATCCTCCAACCCTTTGCACCTTCAGGGAGAAGGGAGACTGGCCTCAAAGTTCGTCTCCTGGGGGAGAAGCATTTTTAGGATGAGGGCTCAAAAACTGGAGCTAGTCTCCGTTGTGTACACACGGTACCCCCCTGGGAGCGGGCTGGGGAGCGAGCCATCCGAACATCAGTAAAGTCGAAATTGTTTGATCACCATTCCTTAGTAGGCTTGTTTTTAATCTTATTGATCCATCAAAAAGTCAAGAACTTTTAATCAAATGAGCAGTTCCAGTATTCAAAATAATCAGCTACAGCAGTGGAAGGATGATGCGATCGCATCTCCTGGTTTCAGCGAATTTCTTCAAGAAACCCTGGCCCTGACCAAGCGGCTATTTATCCAGCTGCAGCGCCGACCCTCCACATTGGCCGCTGGCATTATCCAGCCCCTAATGTGGCTCATTCTATTTGGCGCACTGTTCCAAAACGTACCCCAGGGACTCTTTGGCGACAGCATCAACTACGGGCAATTCATCGGTGCCGGCATTATCGTCTTTACCGCCTTTGGTGGTGCCCTCAATGCCGGACTGCCGGTCATGTTTGACCGAGAGTTTGGGTTTCTAAACCGGCTGCTGGTAGCGCCCCTCGTCTCCCGATTTTCCATTGTGATTGCCTCCGCGCTGTTTATTGCCGCCATGAGTCTGGTACAGACAGCCGCGATCGTTGGCCTCAGCGCCTTGTTAGGCGCAGGGTTGCCCAACCTTGCCGGTTTAGGGCTAATGGTAGCCATTATCCTGATGCTGGTACTCGGCGTCACCGCCTTTAGCTTGGGGCTAGCCTTTGCCCTGCCGGGTCACATTGAGCTCATTGCCGTTATTTTTGTCACCAATTTACCGCTACTCTTTGCTAGCACCGCGTTGGTACCCCTCTCCTTTATGCCCCGTTGGCTGAGTATTGTGGCCAGCCTCAACCCCCTCAGCTATGCCATTGAGCCCATTCGCTACCTTTATTTACACAACGACTGGAGCTTTAGCAACATCGTCATGCAGGCTCCCTGGGGCGATATTTCCATGGGCGTGTCGCTCATGCTGCTGACTGCTTTTTGCGGTGGTGCGCTAGCCTTGACCTATCCTCTGATTAACCGCCGCATTGCCTAGACAGTGAGAGTTCGATAAGCTTTTTAACGGCTCCGTTCCTATGACTGCTGGTGGTTCCCCATATTCTGGATTTAATCGGTGTCGCTGTCTTTGCGATCAGTGGTGCCCTAGCAGCAGGCCGTAAACATCTGGATTTATTGGGTGTGATGGTCATTGCTGTGGTGACCGCTATTGGTGGCGGTACCCTACGAGATGTTTTGCTTGACCGACATCCAGTATTTTGGATTGAAAGTCCGATTTATCTTTCAGTCATTTTAGGCTCCGCCCTATTGACGGTGGTTTATACCAAATTCTTTAAACCGCCGCACAAATCCTTGCTGGTGGCTGATGCCTTTGGATTGGCTCTATTCTCCATTAGCGGCGCACAAATTGCTGAGCAGCTGCAATTAGCCAACTTGCTGATCATCGTCATGGGCACGATTACGGGCTCAGCCGGTGGCGTTATCCGGGATGTCTTGCTGGTAAATATTCCAGTGATATTAAGACGGGGCCGCATCTATGCGACCGCTGCCATTGTTGGGATTGCGATGTATCTGCTGTTGCAAGGGTTGGGGATGGCTCAGTTTTGGGCTGAGTTACTCGGAATGACAGTAGTGGCTAGTTTAAGGCTAGCGGCCATTATCTGGGGCCTGATGCTCCCCATCTTTAGTCTTTCGGATACCCCAGTAGACTCGTAGTCAAGTAACCACTTGAAAAAGTGCTACTACCCTGTAGCAACTCCAAATAGAATTGCTAAACTATGGGCATTGCCCACAGCTAATTAACGTACCGTGACCTTCACTATGGCAAGCATTTTTCGCAACCTATTGGCTTCTGTAACAGGTTTAGGTTTGGCCCTCGGCCTGGCAGCTGTGCCAGTTTTAGCTCAAACTAATGGTGGGTTTGATGATTTAAGTGGTGAGTCTACGAATAACGAAGTTTTTAGCGGCAGTGGTCTGAGCCTGACTGATTTAATGAACAATGCTCGTCGTTCCCAGGGTCTGGATTCAGCTGAGTTTGGTCGGCAGAGTGATCAGAACATTGACGAAGCCGCTGCTGATTTTCGTCAACGCCAGCAAGAAGCCCTTGAAGCTGATCAAGGCGCGGCGGCTGTAGAAACCCCCGAATTTGAAGGACAGCAGCTCTAGTTTATAGTTCAGCATTACTCAGATTAGAGTGTTGGATCAAGGGAGTCGTTTTCATGGCTCCCTTTGTTATTGGTCGGTTTACTGGTCAGTGTGCCTATTGACAGCCGTGTAAGATAGCGCCCAGGTCATATACGGTTGGAACTGACATCAAAGGGCAGGCTACTCGTCTTCTCCAGGAGAACGCTGCCGGACTTTCCGGTTATGGCCTAACATTATTGAGTTAGTCAGTAATATCGCGCTCTTACTATCAAAGGCACTCCTCAAGGCAATGACCGCAACTGTCCCTACTCTATCGAGCCAGTACGATCCTTCCCAAACCGAATCCAAGTGGCAGTCCGCTTGGGAAGACAATGCTGTATTTAAGGCTGATCCAGACCATGGTGGGGACCCGTTTTGTGTGGTGATCCCACCGCCAAATGTCACTGGCAGCCTACACATGGGCCATGCCTTTGAGAATGCGCTGATTGATACCCTGGTGCGCTATCAGCGCATGA
Organism: Leptolyngbya sp. Heron Island J; assembly: GCF_000482245.1. Classification (GTDB taxonomy): domain Bacteria; phylum Cyanobacteriota; class Cyanobacteriia; order Phormidesmidales; family Phormidesmidaceae; genus Leptothoe. The sequence continues at coordinate 35,350 of NZ_AWNH01000043.1, forward strand.
ATGGTCGCAATACCCTGTGGCTGCCAGGTACCGACCACGCCAGTATTGCTGTGAGTGCAATTCTTGATCAGGAGTTGCGATCGCAAAATAAAACCCGTAAAGATATCAATCGAGACGACTATCTCACCCGTGCTTGGCAGTGGAAAGAAGAATCCGGCGGCACCATTGTTAACCAGCTGCGCAAACTCGGTGTATCAGTAGACTGGACCCGTGAGCGCTTCACCATGGATGAAGGGCTGTCTAAAGCCGTGCTAAAAGCCTTTACCAAACTCTACGCAGAAGGGCTAATTTATCGGGGCAATTACATGGTCAACTGGTGTCCCGCCAGCCAGTCGGCGGTATCTGATGTTGAAGTTGAAAATAAAGAAGTCGACGGTAATCTTTGGCATTTTCGCTATCCGTTGACCGATGGTTCAGGCCATGTGGAAGTGGCCACAACTCGACCCGAAACCATGTTGGGGGATACGGGCGTAGCTGTTAACCCGGAAGACGAGCGTTATCAAGAAATGGTGGGGAAAACCCTGACCCTACCGCTGGTGGGACGTGAGATTCCCATTATTGCCGATAGCTATGTCGACAAAGAATTTGGTACTGGCTGCGTCAAGGTCACGCCCGCCCATGATCCCAACGACTTTGCCATGGGCGAGCGTCACAATTTGCCCATGATCACCATCATGAATAAAGATGGGTCGATGAATGAAAATGCCGGTCGCTTTGAAGGTTTGGATCGGTTTGAAGCCCGTAAACAGGTGGTTACGGCTCTGGATGAGGTCGGGGCACTGGTGCGGATTGAGGACTACAAACATAGTGTCCCCTATAGCGATCGCGGCAAGGTGCCTGTAGAACCCCTACTGTCTACCCAGTGGTTTGTCAAAATTCGTCCCTTAGCAGACAAGGCTCTGGATGCTCTGGACAACCATCAGTCCCCCAGGTTTGTTCCCGAACGCTGGACTAAGGTATACCGCGATTGGTTAGTCAACCTGCGGGACTGGTGTATTTCCCGTCAGCTCTGGTGGGGCCACCAGATTCCGGCCTGGTATGCGGTCAGCCAAACCAATGGCGAAATTACTGACTCCACCCCCTTCTTTGTCGCCGAGTCAGAAGCAGACGCCCGCGCTCAGGCCACGGCCCAGTTCGGTGATGGCGTTGAACTCCAGCAGGACCCTGATGTTCTAGATACCTGGTTCTCCTCAGGTCTTTGGCCCTTCTCCACCATGGGCTGGCCCGATGAAAACGCTAAGGATTTCCAAACGTACTACCCCACAACCACACTGGTTACCGGATTTGACATCATCTTTTTCTGGGTAGCTCGCATGACCATGATGGCCGAGCATTTCACTGACACCATGCCTTTTGAGACCGTATACATCCACGGTCTGGTGCGGGATGAGAAAAATCAGAAAATGTCGAAGTCCAAGGGCAATGGTATCGACCCGCTGGTGCTAATTAACAAGTACGGTACCGATGCTCTGCGCTATACACTGATTCGTGAAGTGGCCGGGGCAGGTCAAGATATTCGCCTGGACTACAACCGTAAAACCGATGAGTCGTCGTCGGTAGAAGCGTCTCGTAACTTTACCAATAAGCTATGGAATGCGTCCCGGTTTGTAATGATGAATTTGGCAGGCAAGACGCCAGCTGATTTGGGCGAGCCGGACACGGCTAGGCTAGAACTTGCCGATCGCTGGATTCTCTCCAAGTTTAATCAAACAATTACCCAAACCCGCGAGTATCTTGACAAGTATGGCATGGGTGAAGCGGCCAAGGTGCTATACGAATTTATCTGGGGAGACTTTTGCGATTGGTATATTGAGCTGGTCAAACCCCGTCTGTACGGTAAGGATGAGGACTCTAAGCAGGTAGCACAACAAACCTTGGCCTTTGTGCTGGATGGTATTCTCAAGCTATTGCATCCCTTTACACCCCACATCACTGAGGAAGTCTGGCATACCCTAACCCAGACAGGAGAAGACAGCTATCTGGCGGTGCAGCCCTACCCTACGGTTCGCTCTGAATTGGTGGATGCTGAACTAGAGCAAGACTTTGACCTGCTGATTGGCACTATCCGTACTATCCGTAACCTGCGGGCAGCAGCGGGTGTGAAACCCTCGGCCAAGATCGAAGCCATTCTTAAAACCGATGATGCTGGCGAGGCACGTGTCCTCAACGCCACCCAGGTTTATCTAAAGGATGCCGCCAAGGTCGAAACTCTCACCATTAGGGGAACAACCTTAACTGCTGAAACCTTAAGCGTCAGTGCCAACGCCACAGTTCCCACTTCGCAAACGGCAGACAGTACTGAGCACGCTGACGGCCTGCCAGAAATCGACTGGGGGGATGGCATAGACGCTCTACAAACACTGCTTAAGCATCCCCTAGGCTATATTGGACAAGCCTACAATACGGCTAAAAAACCAGCGTCCGTTGTATTGCTGCTACTACTCACAGGGCTAGCCATTAGATTAGCCGCAGCGGTTGTTTCTGGAGTGAATACCCTACCTGTATTGGGTAGATTCTTTCAAATGATCGGTGTCGGCTATACCGCCTGGTTTGGTGGTCGTTATGTCCTCAAAGCTGCAAACCGCAGACAGCTCTGGGAAAACGCAACTGGGTTCTGGGATGAGGTGGTTGGTACCTTTAGTAAAGAGACTGACGAGATAGAGAATCTAACGACAACATCTGAAGCAAGCGAGCCCCTCGCAGAAGATACTCGGCAGATGTTTGCGGGTGTATTTGGCACCGTTCAGGTGCTGATCCCGCTTACGGGTCTGGTGGATGTGGATGCCCTGAAGCAGAAGCTGGAAAAATCCCTGGCAAAGGTCGAAGGCGAGATGAAGTCGATTAACGGTCGTTTGGGCAACCCAGGCTTTGTGAATAAGGCTCCGGCCCATGTGGTGCAGGAAGCACGGGATTCACTGGTTGAGGCAGAAACTCAGGCAAAGCTGTTGCGAGAGCGATTGGCTATGCTTTAGACCCGAGCATGCTCTTGAATCCTCATTTCTATGGGATTTATCTGATGGTTTTGCCCCCGTCGGCAACGATGGCAGCACCATGGACAAAGTCGGCATCGCTGGTGGCTAAAAACAGGGCCACACGGGCAATATCCTCTGGTTTACCCAGGTGTCCTGCTGGAATGGTAGAAACGGCGGCTTTTTCTTCTGCAACCGGATCGTCGCTCAGATTAAACTCAGCCCGAATCATGGGAGTATCAGTAGGGCCAGGGCAAATGGCATTGATGCGAATATTCTGAGCTGACCATTCTGCGGCCAGGGTTCGGGTTAAAGCCAGCACTCCTCCTTTGGTGGCGCTGTAGCCGCTGTAGAGGGGCTGTCCGACTATGCCTAATTCTGAGGCGGTGTTGATAATGATGCCACCGCCTTGGGTGAGCATCTGCACAATGCCGTGCTTACAACCAAAGAAAACACCTTTGAGGTTTACTCCCAAGAGTTTGTCTAGATCGGCCTCGGTGGTTTCTGTAATAGGCTTGATAACAGAGATACCGGCGTTGTTAAAGAGAATATCGAGGCGGCCAAAGTTCTTGACTGTGGCTGCGATCGCACCAATCACCTGCTCTTCATCGCTGACATCTGCCCCCAGCCCCAGGCACTGTCCCCCAGCCATCTCAATCGCCTCTTCAGTTGCCTGGGCTGCATCAGCATTCACATCAACGGCGACAACAATCGCCCCTTCCTGTGCAAAACAATTAGCCGTAGCCCGACCAATTCCAGAACCAGCACCCGTAATCAAACTCACCTTGCCATCCAGCCGCATTTGAGTGCCCCCTTATTTCTCAAATAGCTTTAGCATTGTCAACTGTCTTTGTTACAAATACAACACTTACGTACCGATGGTTTGACGACGTTTAAAAATCGAAAAAATCAGGTCAAGAATAAGCCAAATGGCTTATTCTTGACCTGCTATCAGGTGATGTAAACGATTGAAATCTACCCTAATCGTTGAGTCAAATGCTCCCCAACCCGTAAAGCATTGGCAATTACCGTCAATGCAGGACTCACGCTGGCATTGGATGGAAAAAAGCTACTGTCTACCACATAGAGATTCTCCACATCGTGGGTGCGACAGTTGGGGTCTAAAACCGATGTCGTCCGATCATTACCAAATCGGCACGTACCACATTGATTGGCCATCACCTGGATCGGGATCTCACCCCGTGGGTGATTACCTCGCTGAAAACCACCGAGCTCTTTTTCAATGGTTTTGAGGATATCTATCCAGCGATAGACTAGACGGTCGTGAGCCTCTAAATTATTAGGCGTGTAGTCAATGTAGAGTTTGTTGTGTTCGATCCGAACACGATTGTTGGGATCGGGTAAATCTTCGGTCTGAATCCACCAACCGATGGAACGAGTAGCCAGTTGTTTCAGCCCAAAGCCAGGCATATATTTTGCCAGAATTGAGAGTAGAGGCGGAGCCTCCGCAAAAATTACATCGGTGAGTAGCCCCCCGGTATTGTAAATGTGACCCATGGGGTAAGGGAAATCCGTATCACCCCAGTAAAAATCGTTAATGTAGATAGTTTTTAGAAAATCGCCTGTGTTTGCTTTGTTTTTAAGCTGCACTACCGTTGTCAGCAAACTTTTCATCAAGTTGCGACCTACCAATCCTGAGCTATTGGCTAACCCTTGGGGGTGTTTTTCATTGGCAGACTGCAGCAACAAGGCCGCTGAATTCACTGCACCACAGGCTAAAACAACGATATCAGCAAAAAATAAATAGGTTTGATCGCCACGTTGAGTTTCGATCGCTTTAATCAGACGACCAGTCGGATCGGTATGCAGGGCAACAACTCGGGCTCCGGTTTGGAGGGTGACATTGGGATACTTGAGGGCAGGACCAATCCCGCTCACCTCAGAGTCGTTGGTGGGGTCATCGTCCTGGCGGGTAAGCCCTAAAGGGAGACGAGCTGGGTGCAGCGGCTGAGTTGCGATCGCGCCAAAAATCTCCTCAATCTCAGGCTTTTGTTCAATTGCCTCAAATGGATATCCCTGGCTATGTTCAGGCTCAGTCGGATCGCCTGCAAGCACACCGTGCACCTTATACAGCTGCTCAGCTTCAGTGTAATAGGGCTCAAAATCTGCATACTTCAAGCACCACTCAGGAGAGATCCCCCCCTGATGCTCCACCCGTTCGAAATCTCGTTCCCGCATTCTCAGTAATGCAGCACCGTAAATTTTAGTATTCCCCCCCACCGCATAGTTCATCTGAGGTGAAAATGGTTCTCCGGCTGTGTCGTACCACTGTTCTGGAGCATGGTAGCGCTCCCGCTTAAACACATCGACATCGCTACGATTTTGTTCTTCGAGGGGCATAAAATCTCCCCGCTCCAGGATCAAAATCCGTTTACCCGTAGGAGCCAGCTTACAGGCCAGAGTGCCACCCCCTGCACCAGTACCGATAATGATTACATCATATTGCCCATCATCAATAATCATAATGCCCCTTTCACTGCCAGATGTAGATTAGCAAAAACAAAACAATCCAAATGACATCAACAAAATGCCAAAACAGTGACGTCGCCGCTACACCAAATTCACCACCGTCATAATTACCAGGAATAAACGACCGCCCCAGCATAATCAGCTGCAGCAATACTCCCGTCAGAACATGCAGACCATGAAATCCAGTCAGTAAGTAAAAGATGCCGCCAAATACCCCATCGGTAATACCGAATTCAAGACTGCTCCATTCCACCGCCTGCCCATACAGGAAGTAGCTGCCCATGGCCATGGTCAGCAACCAAAAGGCACGAAAACCCCAGAGATTTTTGACATGGAGATAGCGCTCGGCAACGTAGATAACAAAGCTACTGGACACCAACACCACCGTATTGATAGCCGGGTCTGTGATCTCCAGTCCTTCAATACCAGGAGGCAACCAGTCGATAGCCGTAGTCTTGTAGACAATGTAGCCAGCAAAAAAGCTTAAAAAGATGACGCTCTCTGACAACAAGAACACGATAAAGCCAAACATACTGTTGCCTGCTTCATCATGGTGATGCTCAATATCAACAGCCGTCTGTTCACTACTGACGGGGTCGAGTTCAGTACTAGTCATGGGCTACCTCTAGTTCATCAGCATTGGAAACAAGTGGGTCAGATTTACCATAACCATAGGGATCACAAACCACCACTGGCAATACCTCAAAATTCTCATGGCTAGGTGGAGACGACACCAGCCACTCGATACCAATGGCTCGCCAAGGATTATCAGGGGCTTTTTCACCCTGCACCCAGGAACCCACCATGTTCAAAATAAACGGCAGTGTGGACATACCCAACAAAAACGCACCGATGCTCGCGATGACATTCCAAAAGGCAAACTCAGGATCATAGGATGCAACCCGTCGAGGCATGCCTTCTAAACCCAGAGGATGCATCGGAAAAAAGTTGAGATTCGTCCCAATAAAAGTGAGAACAAAATGTAGTTTGCCTAACCCCTCGTTGTACATACGACCAGTCATTTTTGGAAACCAATGATAGAGAGCCGCATAGACCCCCATTACCGTGGCACCATAAATCACATAGTGAAAATGACCAACGACAAAGTATGTATTGTTCACATGAATATCCACCGGGGCCGATGCCAGCATAATGCCAGTGATCCCGGCAAACACAAACATCAACAGTCCACCCAGAGCAAATAACATAGCGCTGGTGAGCCGAATCTTGCCGCCCCAGATAGTTGCCACCCAGGCAAATACCTTAATCCCCGTCGGTACTGAAATCAGCATCGTAGAGAACATAAAGAGCATCCGCATCCATCCCGGTGTACCACTGGCAAACATATGGTGAACCCACACTACGGCACTTAGCGCCACAATCACCAGAGAAGAAATAGCGACAACCTTATAGCCAAACAGTGGTTTACGGGCATAGACCGGAAACAGCTCTGAAAAAATACCAAAAATTGGCAAGATAATTACATAGACCGCTGGGTGAGAGTAAAACCAGAAAAAATGCTGAAATAGAATCGGATCGCCGCCTTTAACGGGATCAAAAAAGCTCGTACCCAAACTCAAATCAAACAACAGCATCACCGCCCCAGCAGTCAGCGCTGGCAATCCAAACAGCTGAATAATCTGAGCACTCATCACCGCCCAAACAAATATGGGCATGCGGAAAAAGGTCATCCCAGGGGCACGCATCCGCACAATGGTTGTAACAATATTGACAGCCCCCATAATCGAAGAAATTCCCGAAAGAGCCACTGCCAGCAGCCAGAGAAACTGACCATTGATCAAGGCCCCAGAGGGATTCTGTAAACTAACCGGAGGATAAGCCCACCAGCCCGCCTGGGAAGGACCACCTGGCGCTAAAAAACTCCCCATCAGAACGACACCAAACACTGGCACCATCCAAAAGGCCACGGCATTTAATCGGGGAAAGGCCATATCCCGTGCCCCAATCATCAGCGGCACCAGATAGTTAGCGAGCCCTGCCAGCACCGGAAAGGTCCACAAAAAGAGCATGACTGTGCCATGGAGGGTAAACATGGCGTTATAGACCGTCCGGTCTACCAGGTCCGCCTCCGGTGTAATCAACTCCCCTCGAATGACCATGGCAAAAATGCCACCCACTAAAAAGAAGAAGAAAGCGGTAACAATATATTGAATGCCAATGACCTTATGGTCAGTACTAAAGCTGAAAAACCGTCGCCAGCTTTCCGGTTCACCGGGCTGGTTAAGATTGTTATTGGTCTCATCTACTAAAACATTCGTCATAAAAGCTACTCCTCTGTGAGGGGTGAACCAGAATAATTAACCAAGGGTGGAGGAGCGGGAGGCACCGTCTTCCAACCGGCGCTAACGTCTTTTGCTGTCGCTTTACTGTAGTCCTCAAACGCTTCGTTGTAGGCCACCATGGGAGTTTGAGCCGCTGCTTGAGCTAACCATTGACGATAGTCCTCCGGTGACTCTACTACTACGTCTGCCTGCATGGCAGCAAAGTAAGTGCCGCTATACTGAGAATCCCGCAGGCGATATTTACCTTCCCGAATCGGAGTAAATTCAAATGTAATTTCCTGGCCCGGTATGACATCCTGTTTGACCCGAAAAGCCGGAATAAAAAACCCGTGAATTACGTCTTCAGACTTAAGTCTGAAGACAGCGCGCTGATTGCTGGGTAAGTGAAGTTCTGTACTACTGATGTTTTGATCGGGATAGCGAAATTCCCAAGTCCACTGCCGTGCCAAGACTTCTATCGGTTGTTCCCCAGCGTCCTGGTTAACGGCAGCAGCCGTCGCCATGCCCATATGAACATGCTCCATGGGGCCTAGAATCGACATTTGGTCGTATATTTGGAAACTGTAGGCTGCGATCCAAATAACCAGAGCAAACGGGATCGCTGTCCAGACCACTTCCAACGTGATATTGCCCTCAATCGGTGGGCCATCACTGGTGTCGTACTTGCCTGCCCGATGAAACAATACCGAGTAAGCGATCGCACCGGACACACCTAAAAAAATGAACGCCCCTATGGTGACTAGAAAACTAAATAAATTGTCGACAAGCACCGCTTCTGCTGATGCTTGAGGAGGCATCCAACCATAGGCTTGTTGCCCTACCCAAAAACTGATGACCGCTGCAACAATAGCAGCTATCGCCAAAATTAAAATCGTGCGAATTTTCATGGGAGCCGATTTTGACCAACTATTTCAACAGCAAATTCGGGTCTTGACCCATCTGCAGCAAGCGATCTGCACTGATATGAACGCCGAATTCGGCTGCTAGCTGTGCACCTAAGGTGCCATGAACAAACATCAGTGCAAAGATTCCTAATCCAGCTAACAAGTAAGCCCACTGCACCTGACGAGCCCGATCCCGATACCAAATAAATCGTTGAAATCCACGCCAGACCGCCATTCCCACAATTAAGAACAGTAATATAACTCCACCAACACCATGCCAGAGCATGGTTTCCATGGCCTGCAATCCCCAGGCACTTTTGGTGCCTGCAGGGGGCTGAGCTAACATCACTTCATAGAAGCCAGCAGCTACCGTAAAAAAGGTAATAACAGCTGCCGCTAACATGTTGTACCAGCCAACATCGAAAAAGTTAGACCGACTAGCCGGTATTGCTAACAGTTTAAAGACTGGTTTTTCTAGGGGAAACAACACCCCAACAATATCGAAGCCAATGGCCACAATAAACAAGCCCAATGTCAGGTGAACCAGATTCGGATGGATCGGTAGCTGATAGGGTAGGCCATTCGCGCCTAGCTGCAGCTGCTCAATCAAGCTTGAATTCATTGAAAAACTCCTTCTCTGGTAGCTTCCACGACCGGCACCGTATGCAATCCATACATCCAGACCAGTAAATCTCCAAGGTAAACCTGAAAAAAGACCAACCCTACCAATAAAACCCCCACACCTAAAAACGGTACGGGCAGTGTTTTGGGATCGCGGGAGCGAATCACATAGCGCCAGGCTGTGATGGCTGCAATAATCCCAGACATGGACCAACCAATCAGAGTATGCAAGTTTAAGGTCGGTTCTGCAGCTGTATAGGGTTCGGCCAAACCAGCTTCAATTTGCCCAAAAATAACAGCAATAAATATAGAAACCGTCGCGAAACAGAAATTCCACCAGCTCACCTCATATAGGCGAACATTACGGGTGAAATACCCAATAGCGTCACACAACACAGCAAACAACACCATAGCAATGACAAAGTGCACCACAATTGGGTGAATCGTGTCGGGATACGGTAAATTGTGCTCGTTGAGTGGAGGTAAGTACTCAAACATATTTCAATCAAAAAATGACAGAAATCAACCGATTAAAAGAATGCGCACCAGCCTGAAAATGCAAACTCAGCCTGAACCTTAGCGACCAGCGCTGCGAACACAATAATATTCAAGACGATTAGCATTAAGAGTGCATGAACTTGCTCTTCTCCGATGCCGTTCAGATTCATCACGATTCTCCCATTGAACATAATGGCCACCGGCATGCCGCGTCCCAAAGCCCTAAAACTTTAAGACTGCATCACCAATATCGACTGATGCCGAACCTGACACAGGACGATGTCAAACAATAAACCGTCGGAGCATAAAAAGAGCAATGTTAATTTAAGCGCTTACCTAAACAATTGCCTCTGAAAGTGTAGCGATAAACATTTGTAATGTGGACAATGATCACTAATTCTTAAGGCATATCTAGGGGTTCTAACATATCTCTACAGCAATCTAAGAATCATGAGAAATAAGCGACCTACTGGCCTTATTAACATCAGATAAAACATTCTGGGCTATAGCTCAATTCTCAGGATTCAAGATCTAAATACCTGAACTAACTTTCATGTGTTAAGCTTGAAATATGAATAATTGTTCAAGTGTTACAGTATTCAATAATGTCACCTAAGAGGAGTCTGGATAATGGCGACTGTGACTCAGATGAAATGTGCTTGCGAACCTTGTCTATGTATTGTGGATATCAGTAAGGCCATTCAAAAAGATGGTCAGTACTACTGTAGTGAAGGCTGTGCCAGCGGGCATGGGGATAACTCTAAGGGCTGCGGACACACTGGTTGTAACTGTCACTAGTAGTGGACAATCAGCGTGAATAGTCTCAGTTTTCACCTCTAGCGACTGGGCTCGCTAGAGGTGAAAACTCATTGGGTGCTGTTTTAAGGAATTTGTCAGTACCGCATGCTGTCCTTAGACCAACTCCTTAAGAAAAAGCAGATAGGTCCAGGTCATCAGCGTTGTTAAAAAATGTTCGCAGCCGCTCAAGGATTTTGGCAACGCCATGCTCAACATTGGATTCAACATTTAAGGGTAAGACGGGATCATGGAGAGACAGCCTGAGCAAGAACCATCCGTCTTCCGTAGGTGAGGAACAGGCCACACGAACGCCTTCATAGTTATTGGGTACCAGGGACCAGTCAGATTGTTCCGCTACAAAAGCTGTCAGGTTTTCGATCACCTTTTCACCATAGGACTTAAACTCATTGGCCTGGATTGTCAGCCGAATTTCTCGACTTTCTTTGGGCTCTTTGAGTGTAGAGATTAAGTCGGTTAACGAACGCCCGGCTTGCTTTGCTCTGGCTAACTCGATCAACAACTTACTAATCAGGTAAGCCCCATCATCTAGGAAATAGTTTTCTCGCATCGCTCCATGGCCAGAGGTTTCAATGGCTAGCCAAGAATCTTCTCCAATTTGATTCAGGCGAACCGCTTCACTGATCACGTTCTTGTAGCCACGCTTAAAACGATGATGGTTGCCATGTAATTCTTGCTCAATAAACCGAGTTAAGCCGTCAGACGTGATCGAGTCGGTGACAATGGTTGAGCCCGGGTGTTCCTGCAGCACAATGGCGGTAATAAGAGCAATCAAACGGTTGCGATTAAGTTCTTGCCCCTGGTGATCGACGGCGGCGGCGCGATCGACATCGGTGTCAAAAATAATACCAAAATCAGCGTTATGGGCTAATACAGCCTGGCAAATAGAGGCCATTGCAGCCCCATTTTCAGGGTTGGGAATATGATTCGGGAACATGCCATCAGGGTCTAAAAATTGACTACCAGTGGTATCGGCTCCCAGGGGTTCTAGGACTTTACTAGCGTAGAAACCACCCGCACCATTCCCCGCATCAACGATAATTTTGAGCCCCTGCAGGGGCTGGTCAGGGTGGTCAGGGTGATTGACATCGATGCGAATTTTTTGGACAAGCTGGTCGGCATAGACTGAGATAAAGTCTCGGTCTGCAATGGCACCAGCGCTGGCGGCTGGGATAAAATTGTTTTGCTCAGCCAGGGTAAGGATTTCAGCAATATCCGATTTACCGAGCCCCCCTTGGGGAGTAAAAAACTTGAGACCATTACGGTTGAACGGGAGGTGACTGGCGGTCATCATGATCGCACCGTCACAATCAAAGCCTGGGGTAACAGTACTCATAAACATGGCAGGGGTAGATGCCATACCAAAGTCATACACCTGAGCCCCTAGATCAGCAATGCCGTGCAGGACACTTTTCATCAACTTGGGGCCAGATATGCGGCTATCGCGACCAACGGCGAGCTGTAGTTCTGTAGTCGGTTTGCTGAACTTTGTTGCTAACCAAGTAGTAAAAGCTTGACCTAGGCGCTGAGCAATTTCTGGGGTGAGATTGACGGGCTCATTAGGGACACCGTCGATTGCAACACCACGGATGTCCGAACCATTTTGAAGTTTTTTCCAGTTAAAATCTTGCATGGGAATGGGGGGATCAATCGGGTTTGCATTGAGAAACTGTTGGCAGGGTTCTGTCCAGCCCAACTCACCGAGTAATATAGATGAACTTTTATACGTGTAGGTGGACTAGATCGGTTGAATTCTGATTTGATTTATGGATGTTAACCAAATTCGAAAAAAATCCATAAATCAATAGCTCATTTTGCTGAAAATTTGTTAAGCAACGGGAAGCTATACCATGAGTGACTGTCCACTCAGAAACAACTGACGGCGTTGGAACGAGTTCAGTTAGTGTGGCTCAACGTGCCCCCAGCAGAATTACAGCGGCGACTGCGAAGACGAACAAATCACTATATGAAACCTGAAATGCTGGCTAGTCAGCTAGCGGCCTTTGAACCCATTCGCCCAGACGAAAATGTTATTACTGTTGATGGTCGGTTGTTGCCCGCTAAAATTGTCGATGAATTACTCAGCCAGGCAACCTGGTTATTCCCAGATTTAGAAGCAGACTGGTGGCAAAGGGCAGGTGTGAGTTAGTTTTGACTAGTCTGTAGTGTGATATGCAATGATTCGACCCACTGTACCCGATGATATGGCTGCGCTACTTGCCTTAGCCAGCAAGGCGATGAGCTTCTCACCGGATGAGTTAGAGGAGCTAACAACAATCCTGACTGATTATTTTAGCGGTAAAACTGCCAATCATTTTTGGTGGACTGATGATGATGATGAACTGGTGGCAGCTGCTTACTGTGCACCTGAGCGGATGACTCAGGGTACCTGGAATCTGCTTTTTATTGCGGTTCAACCTGACTACCAGGGACAAGGGCGGGGAACAGCTTTGATAACTCATGTTGAACAGATGCTAGCCACCCAAGGTGCACATCTATTACTGGTGGAAACATTGGCCAGCTTTGAGCATGCACGTGCATTTTATCGTAAGTGCGGGTTTGATGAGGAAGCACGAATTCGTGATTTCTACGAAGTGGGTGCTGATAAGATTGTTTACCGCAAAGTATTAACGGCTTAAGCAAAATAGCGATCGCATCAAAAACAGTCTTTTTTCTTTCTAGCACAAAACAAAATTCAACTGCTTCTGAACGCTTTAGGGCTCATGCCCGTTACCTGACGAAACTGTTTGCTTAAATGGCTGTGGCTATTGAAGCCGCACTCTAGGGCAATATCTACAATTAAGCGGTCTGTTTGTTTTAAGAACTGTTTGGCTCGTTCAACACGTTGTTGTACCAGATATTGATACGGAGAAACCCCCAGGGACTGTTTAAATAATCGGCCAAAGTGGAACTGACTCATGTCCAATAGTTGAGCCAGATCGGCAAGCTTAATAGTTTGGTCTAAATGGGCGTCAATGTAGTCTAAAACCTGCATTAGCTGACGCTGGGGCAGACCACCCTCATATACTGGTAGTTGGGGTTTAGTTGTTGCGTGCTGCCTGAGTAACTGTACGGCCAAAATGTTGGTGAGCGAATCGAGATAAAGCCTGTTGCCTGATGCTTCTTGCTGAAATTCAGCAAGAAGCATCAGGCCAATTGATTCAAGCTGTGGGTTATGGGTCTGAAATTGGGGGAGAAGGGTGATGCGATCGCAATCTTGATCAACAGTTTCCCTAGCAACACATTTCAAAAACTGATCGCTCAGCCGAATCTGTAAACAATTCTCATCCCCCTCCCACCGAGCAAAAAACGGTGTATTTGCTGGAACCAGGGACAAGTCTCCTTTTTTATAAAGCCCTGTATGGGTTTTGCCATCCTGGGCCTGCAAATAGCAAATCGGTCGCGGCGCAAGCGACATAAACAGCGTATGCTCACCCGCAAAATGGCATTGCCCTTCCCCAGCAGGATTGAGCAAATGTGTAACTTGAACAGCGTCTAAAGCCGGAGGCTGGCTAGACAAAGAATTCAGTTGAGCCGGTTGTATAGCAGGTTTTTCCACAGCACTGGCCCAGTACGTCTACTTTTGATAATCCAATTATATGGAGTAATTGAATTTATCAGGTAAATTTGCCAAAATTCCCAAGATTTCGATAGTTTATAGCCATCTGGGACTCGCACAAGCTAGAAAACTGCTAGCAAGATCGTAACAGTACCGCAAGAAGTAGAAAGCTGGAAATAAACTGGCTGCCTAAGGTGAGGATGTCATTGCTTAGGAGCAAACCCCATGAAATTAGTCGTTTTTGGAGCCACAGGCGGTACTGGCCGTTACGTCGTTGAACAGGCACTAGAGCAAGGGCATAGGGTTACAGCTTTTACCCGCACCCCAGTTAAGCTTGATATGCAGCACCCTAATCTCAAGGTGGTCCAGGGAGATGTGATGGATCTGCCCGTTGTAGAGCAGGCGGTTCAAGGCCAAGAAGCAGTTGTGTGTATCCTCGGATCTGGTCAGCAGCTCAAAAGCAATATCCGTTCAGAAGGCACACAGCAGATCATCCGCGCCATGGAACATGCTGGTGTACAGCGGTTTATCTGTCAGAGCACCATGGGAGTCGGAGATAGCTGGGGCAGTCTAAACTTCTTTTGGAAGTACATTATGTTTGGGTTTATTTTGCGCCATGTATTTGCTGACCATAAACTACAGGAAAGTTATATACAGCAAAGCAATCTAGCCTGGACCATTGTCAGACCTGGAGCATTTGTTGACGGTGATCGCACAGGACAGTATCGCCACGGTTTTCCAGGAGCCGATAAAACATCACAGCTCAAAATCACCCGTGCGGATGTAGCTGATTTTATCTTGCAGCAGCTATCCACTGATGCGTATCTGCATCAGGCACCGAGTTTGTCGTATTAGGTATTCCTAGGGCAGGCACACAACCTGCCCCCACAAGATTATTCATTTTGAATCGGGTTTGTGCTCACAACAATTCACTGGAGACAATTATGATGATTGTTCAAAATTGGCGTTTGCCGTTAATTCTGTTTGCCGCCATCGGCAGTGCTCTGACAGCGGGTATCTTCTTTGCATTTTCCACCTTTGTTATGCAAGCCCTGGGGCAACAACCTAACCCATCGGGCATTGCCACCATGCAGGCGATCAACATTACCGTGATTAACCCGTGGTTTATGGTTGCTTTCTTTGGCCCAGCGGTGGCCTGTCTCATCTTGACAGTGATTGCACTGCGGCAGTGGGAACAGCCAGGTTCTGTCTATTGGCTGGTGGGTAGCTTACTGTATTTGGTTGGCACCATCGGTGTGACGGTGGCTGGCAATATTCCACTCAATGATGCTCTGGCAATTGTTGTCCCAGGGAGTACTGACGGTGCCACCTTATGGGTCAGGTATTTGACCGACTGGACCGTTTGGAACCATGTGCGGACAGTAGCAGCATTTTTGTCAGCAACACTGTTTACGCTTTCACTTTGTCTTTAACTAGGAGAGACTCATGGCTAATCATTATCCAACAATCGTCCGTCGTTATATCGAAGAGGGGATTAACCAAGGTAATTTCCTGGTTTTCGATGAGCTAGTTCATCCAGACTATATTTTTGGTAGTCCCGGTGAAGAATTCTATGGTCTAGATGGACTGAAAGGGTTTATTGGCATGTTTCGCACGGCTTTTCCCGACTTAAAGATACAGATTGATGACCTGGCTACTGAGGAGAATAAAACTGTCACTTGTTTTACGTTAACGGGTACTCACAAGGGCGTTCTGATGGGCATTCCTGCAACGGGTAAACAGGTCAACGTGCATGGCATGATCCTCAGTCGGTTTAAGGCAGGAAAGATTATTGAGGAATGGGAAATTTTAGATCAGTTGGCGATGTTTCAGCAGCTAGGTGTGATTTCTCTACCCAAGGATAGCCCAGTCCCGCAATTGCACAATAACTAGCCAACGATGACACTCTGATGCCCAACGAGTACGTTTATTACTCCGTGATCGGGATGTGATACCCCATTCACACAATATGACGCTGATCTTTTTTGTACGTGCTAGGATCCCGACTGTGATGCCGCTAAAAGGGAGGATGACTGACCATGGCTACAAACATAGTCTTTCGGATACCACCTCAATGCTGTGTTGGGTTACTACTGATGGCTAGTCTCATGGCGGGCTGTCAGTCAACACCGTCTCCAACGCCACCTGATAGCACTTCTCCTAGCACCCCCGTTTCACCATCCACCGAAGGAGAGGATTTGGTTGACCAAGTATTACAGTCTAAGCAGTGTCGTGACTGTAATTTAGAAGGTGTCGACCTGGCTGGAGCTGACCTGACTGGAGCCGACCTGAGCAATGCCAATTTACAGAAAGCGAATCTGGCTGGGGCCAACCTGAGCAGCGCCAATCTCCAGGGAGCAGACCTCGTCTGGAGTAATCTCACCGGGGCTAACTTATCAGCTGCTAACTTACAAGGGGCGACGTTAACATTGATGACTGCTCAAGCCACTCAGTTAGAGGGGGCTGATTTTACCGATGCAGACCTCAGCGATGCGGGGCTGATTGGCGTCCAATGGCCAGGAGCTCAACTAACCGGAGCGAATTTGCAACGGGCTAAATTTGCGGAGTTAAACACCGGTCCTAGTCTACCGATGGACCATTATGTTATCAGTGCTGACCTCAGTGGTGCCGATCTGCAAGGGGCTGATCTAAGAGAAGCAGATTTGAGGGGGGTAAACCTCACAAACGCCAATCTCCGCGCTGCTAATTTAGAAGACGCTGTTTTAACATTCACATTACCACTGGAGGATTGGGGGGTTCCTGATCGAACTTATAACGCTGATCTGACCAGTGCGGATTTGACAGATGCCATTCTGCCAGATGACATTCCCTAATGCTGTTGGCTAGACGTAGGCTGTTATCGCTTTCACTCCTCCGCCTACGGTACCTCTCCTAAGCCTTTCAGGCAGGTTTTGTCAGCGTGGTTGCAAATGAGGAATAACCTGGTGGGGGCACATCGATGCGCGTTCTTACCCAATTTTTGCAGTCAACCTTTTGATGTGACGAATGAGACTAGACAAAATTTAAGCGATTGCTGATTTATGGGATGAGCCGATCTGTAACCACTGCTATTTGACAGTCCTTGACAGTCAAAGCCATCCCGAGGATCAGCAATGCTAAATTTAAATACGCATACTCAAATGTAACAGCGTCATAAAAAAGCATCCCCTTCCGGATCGAACAGGATGTTTTGTGGTGAATATATTAGCTGAATCTCAGTTAACTCGCGGCAAGAGGCATCAATTTCCATGGATGTACGGACTACCCTGCAATGCCTATCGTCTTAAAATAATTAAATACTTAACCTAATAAAATAGAAGTAAATTCGTATTTATCCATGATAAAAGCAGGATTTCAAACGTTCCTAAAGTTAACTGAACGCTGAATAGCTCTCTAGCAGGCTGACTTATATGAACTGACACATGCACAAACTCGTCGAGAAAATTAATGGTATCTCACTGCGGAATATCTTAATTATTCCTTTTGTCATCCAAATTGTCTGTGCGGTATCGGTAGTCGGTTATCTTTCCTTTAGAGTTGGGCAAAAAGCAGTAGAAGATCTGGCCAATCAATTGATTGATGAAACCAGCGATCGCATCGAGAAAAAGCTGGAAGGATATCTAGCAACGACAATGCTGATCAATCAAATCAATCACGATCTGATCCAGGCTGGAAACCTAGATGCGACTGATCCAGAGCGCCTGGGCAAACATTTTTGGCAACAATTACAACAGTTTGATACTGTCGATTATATCTACTTTGCCAACGAACGTGGTGGAATCGTCTCTGTCGGACGCGATCCTAACTATGGTTTTAACATTTCCGTGACCGATGGATTTGTGAGTGGTGATTTTAAACGTTACGCTCTTGATGCCGCTGGCGACCCTCAAACTTTTATTAACGCTAGACCAGATTTTGATCCGCGGCAACGAGGGTGGTATCAATCAGCGGCAGAGATTGGTAAACCTGTGTGGAGTGACATCTATCCCGGTGCCTTAGAGACAGCCCTCGGCATCAGTGCCGCCCAGGCTATAGATGATCAGCGCAATTCCGTACAAGGTGTTTTGGGAACTGATTTACTCTTGGCGCAAGTATCGGATTTTTTGCAAAGTTTACAAGTCAGTCAATCAGGCAAGATTTATATTATCGAGCACTCGGGGCTGATGGTAGCAGCTTCTAATGAAGATAGTTTATTTGAAACCGAGGCGAAAAATGAAACTCCTCAGCGGCTCAATGCCTTAGATAGCCCCAATCAAGTCGTGGCAGCGGGGACCCAATACCTGCTGTCTCGTTTTGGCGAACTCTCCCAAATTACCGAAGAGTTCGATACGCGTCTCATCATCGATCGCGAGCGGTATTTTTTGAAAGTCATTCCTTTTCAGGAGGCAGGTGGGTTAAATTGGCTGGCAGTCATCACTGTACCAGAATCGGACTTTCTCGCAGACATTAACGCCAATACTCGGACGACCATTCTTCTCTGCCTGATCGCCTTAGGACTGGCTGTAGCGATCGGCATTCTCACGGCTCGTTGGGTAGTGCGACCATTGATGCGTCTTAATCAATCTGCCAAAGAACTGGCTCGCGGTCAATGGGAGAAACGCATCATTACCCAACGACGGGACGAGGTAGGAGAACTGACCAACGCCTTTAACGAAATGGCCGATCGCCTCAAAGAATCCTTTACAACCTTAGAACAACGGGTGGCCAAGCGCACTGCCGAGCTAGAAGTTGCGAGAGAAAAAGCAGAGGTCGCTAACCAGACTAAAAGTGCCTTCATTGCCAATATGAGCCATGAGCTGCGCTCTCCTCTCAACGCCATTTTGGGCTTTACTCAAATCATGATCCGTTCTCAAACTCTCCCCCTGGAACATCGAGAAAACGTGGGGATTATTAATCGCAGTGGAGAACACCTATTGACATTGATCAACAACGTTCTTGACCTTTCCAAAATTGAAGCTGGACACACTACACTCAATCAGAAAAGCTTTGATTTATATCGCCTTCTAGGGGACATTCACGATATGTTTCAACTTAAAGCCAATGATAAAGGCTTGCAGTTGTTATTAGAGCTATCAGACGCTCTACCCCAATATATTTGCACCGATGAAGTCAAGCTTCGCCAAATCCTAATTAATCTGATTAACAATGCCCTCAAATTTACTGAACAAGGCAGAATTTCCCTACGCGTCAGGCAGTATCAATCAACAGATACAGATGACGGGCAAATCACACTACAGTTTGAAGTTGAAGATACCGGAACAGGCATTGCACCAGACGAACTTGACCAAATTTTTGAAGCCTTTACCCAGACGAAAAGCGGCCAACAAGCTCAAGAAGGCACTGGATTAGGTCTCTCCATTAGTCAAAAAT
Source organism: Leptolyngbya sp. Heron Island J (assembly GCF_000482245.1). Lineage (GTDB taxonomy): Bacteria > Cyanobacteriota > Cyanobacteriia > Phormidesmidales > Phormidesmidaceae > Leptothoe. Next base: position 54,860 of record NZ_AWNH01000043.1, read on the forward strand.
TCGTCCAGTTGATGGGGGGAGAAATACAGGCAAGTTCTTGCGTAGGAGCAGGCACCATCTTTAGCTTTAAGATTCAATGTGAAGGCGTTGAAGCAACTGAGATAGACTCCCTGAGTCCCAGGCACAAAATTATAGCGCTTGAACCTGGTCAACTCCGCTATCGTATTCTCGTTGTTGATGATAAACTCGTCAATCGCCAATTGTTGCTGCGTTTGTTAAGTCCTTTCGGTTTTGAATTGCAGGAAGCCAAGCATGGCAAGGAAGCTATCGAAATCTGGGAAGCCTGGCACCCCCACCTGATTTGGATGGATATGCGCATGCCGATCATGGATGGATTGGAAGCTGCACAAACGATTAAGGCCAGTAGCAAAGGGCAAGAAACTGTCATCATCGCCTTAACCGCCAGCGTCTTGGAAGAAGAACGGGCGCTGGCCTGGTCGGTAGGATGCAATGCTGTTCTCCGCAAACCCTTTCGGGATGAGCAACTCTTTAAAGCTATCGAACAACATTTGGGGGTGCGTTATATCTATGAAGAGATTTTGGATCAACCTAAGCAAGCAGCTCAAAAACGAGAACTTCTAACGGTGGAAAATCTGCAAACCCTCTCACCAGAACTGCGGCAAAAACTGCGTCAGGCGGTTCTTACCTCAAGTAAAAAAGATATTGCAGCAGTCGTTGCAGCCATTGAGCAGGAAAATGCGGCTTTATCCACAGCGATCGCCCTGTGTTTCCATAACTTTGAATACGAAACAATTTTGAACTTGATTCCCAAAGAAGAGGATTAAGCATGAACACTGCCTCCGTGCTGCTTGGCCAAGTTGCTGTGGTTGACGATACGCCAGCTAATTTACACCTGCTGTCTAATCTATTGGAGGATGCAGGATATGACGTGCGCCCTTTTCCAACGGGGGCAATTGCTTTGGCAGGAATTACCTATTCTCTTCCAGATTTGATCCTGCTGGATATTCAGATGCCAGGCATGAATGGCTACGAACTGTGTCAGGAACTCAAGGCTCAACCATCAACCCAGGCTATTCCTGTAATTTTTATTAGCGCCTTAAATGAGACTTTTGATAAGGTCAAAGCTTTTCAGGTGGGGGGAGTTGACTATATTCCGAAACCCTTTCAAGCAGAGGAAGTATTGGCACGGGTAGCCACTCATCTGGAACTCTACCAAATGAAAAGACAGTTACAAAAAGCCAATAGTATCCAAGCGGAACAACTTGTAGCCCAGAATGCTGAACTCTTACACCTCAACCAATCTTTAGAACAGGCCAATCAAGAATTGCAACTCAACTATGAGCAATTGATCCAAACTCAATTGCAATTGGTAAAAACGGAAAAGATGGCGACTCTGGGTGGTTTGGTGGCAGGGGTGGCCCATGAACTCAATAACCCCATTGGGTTTATTAGTGGCAATGTGGCAGAACTGCAGCTAAACTTTGGCGATATCTTTGAACATCTGAGACTTTATCAATCACAGGCATCGACTCCGTCGATTGATCACCATGCCCAACAAATTGATCTGCCATACCTGTTAGAAGATATCCCTAAGATGCTGACATCCATGGAAACGGGATGCGATCGCATCCACACCATCAGCACCAGTCTCCGCACCTTCTCACGGGCAGATAAAGCGACTAAAATAGCATTCAACTTCCATGAGGGCATCGACAGTACTCTGTTGATTCTAAAGCATCGCCTCAAAGCCAATGATCAACGCCCAGCCATCCAGGTACATAAGCAATATGGGCCTGTTTCCGAGATTCAGTGTTTTCCAGGACAGCTCAATCAGGTATTTATGAACATTCTGGCCAATGCCATTGATGTATTTGATGAAGCTGCTGAGCTATTCTCCTTTACGGATTTAGAATATAAATCCCAAACCATCACCATTCAAACAATCGCGGTCCCTGAAGAACAATCGGTGGAAATTCGCATTGGGGACAATGGCAAGGGCATGAGCGATTACATCAAGGCTAAGATTTTTGATCAGTTGTTTACGACTAAACCATTGGGTAAGGGAACTGGACTCGGACTTGCGATCGCCCACCAAATTGTCACCGAGATCCACGACGGCAGCCTAACAGTCGATTCAAAAGTGGATCAGGGCACTGAGTTTTGCATTCGACTGCCACTTTAGTGCAAACCCTAACTATAGTCAGCGGTTCACTCAATCGCTACATTACTTCGACAAGCGCTGCTTTGATAACTGTCGATAGAGTACGTAGGCAAACACAATCAAACTAAAGGAAAACAGCGTGGTTAATGTTCCCAACGCATACAGTGCCGGGGACGTCACATTAGTCGTCATACCAAAGATTTCTAGAGGCAATGTGTTGTACTGCCCAGAGACCAGCGATGTCCGCGTAAATTCATCGTAGGACAGGGTGAATGTTAACAAACTCACCCCAATCAGACTGGGGGCAATCAACGGTAGGACAATCTCCCAAAATGTGTTGACATCGCTGGCTCCCAGATCCCTAGCGGCCTCCTCATAAGAGGGATTAAACCGATTAAAAATTCCCAGCATAATCAAAAAGGCAATGGGTAAAGTCCAAGTCAGGTGAGCACCTAGACCAGAGCTATACCAGCGGGTGGGCCACTGCATGACTTGAAACATCACGCCCAAGCCTAAGGATATTAAAATACTGGGCACAATTAGACTGGCAATACTCAGATAAAATAGGATCATTGAGCCCCGAAAGCGCTGCCGGAAGGCCATCGCGGCCGATACAGCCATACTGCCAACCAGGGCTGTAACAATGCCCCCCAGCACTAGCGATCGCTGAAATGGCTCCACAAAATTACCCACCCGCTGCTCCTGGAAGACCTGACCTAGCCAATAGAAGCCAAAGCTACGGACAGGGAAAGTCAGCGTCCCATCCGGCCCCTGGAGCGACAAAATAAAGATAGTAATCATGGGGCCGTATAAGAAGAACACGAACAACCCAAAAAATGCAGCCAGCAGGTAGAAAGAGAGGGAACGTTTTTTCATAGTTCTTTTCGAATATCCACTAACCGCAAAATCGAAATCACCACCACTAACGTCACCGCCAACAACACAATGGCATTAGCGGCAGCCAGCGGATATTGCAAACTGCCGATCTGGGTCTGGATTAGTTTACCAATGGATGCGGCCTGACCACCCCCCATCAGACGGACCGTGACAAACTCCCCCATTACCAATGTGACGATAAATATGGAACCAATGGCGATGCCTGGTGCTGACAGTGGGAGAATAACTTCTTTAAACACCTCAAACCCAGATGCACCCATATCTTCTGCGGCAGTAATCAGAGTGCGGTCGATGCGCATCAGGCTGTTAAAAATGGGGGCAATCATAAAAATGACATAGAGGTGCACCATGCCCAACACCACCGCAAAGTCTGAGTAGAGCAAGAACTCCAGTGGCTCCTGGGTGATGCCTGCCCCTAGAAGTAATTGGTTCACTAACCCCTCTCTTCCTAGCAGCGGTAACCAGGAAATCATGCGAATGATATTCGAGGTCCAAAAGGGAATGGTACATACCAAAAACAACAATACCTGCCAGCGCAGCTTGGGCACGTGAAATGACAGGAAGTAGGCGACGGGGTAGGCGATGAGCAGGGTAAACAGCCAGGTGAGTCCAACAAATTTAAAGGTGTTGAGATAGGTTTTAAGGGTGACATCGGAGGTAAAAATACCGATGTAGTTGTCTAGGGTAAAGGCGGGAGTCATGGAGTAGCCGTTAAACTCCCAGAAGCTGACCACGCCGATGAGCAGGATGGGGAAAATTAGGAATAGCCCCAGGGCCAAGGCTTGGGGCATTGCGAGAAAATAGGGTTTGAGGTTGGTCCAGGCTTTAGCCATGAGGGTAATAAGTTCTTTGCTTATCCCCTCCTGGGAGGGGTGCCCAACGGACGGGGTGGGTTAGCCGTTAGCGCCAGAGTGGACCCGCCCCTGCCCCTCCCAAAAGGGATGAGAGCGTCTATGATGCAATAAACTCGTTCCACTTCTGAACGAGATAGGTGTTCTCTGCCATGGTGGAGTTCCAGCACACAATGTTGCCAAACCGATCTTTAAAAGAACCACCATCGCGGACAGCACCGGCCTTGGCGAGAGTCTTCTCAAAGGGATCAACCATGTCCACAGCAGCGGGCTTGCCTTCGTACCAGAAATCCCATTCCTCAGCCGACATAAACTTTCTAGCGTTTTCTGGGGCCGCACTGTAATAGCCCTGACGCCCTAGGAAGGCACCAACCCAACCCTCTAGCATCCAGTTCATATACTCGTAGGCGGCATCGAGTTCAATGCCACTGAGATTTTTGGAGAGACCAATACCGCCACCCCAGCCGCGATAGCCTTCTTTAAGGGGAGCATAGATACATTCAATACCTTGGGCCTGTACGGCAGCAACGGCAGGGGACCACATGGATTGCAGTACCACTTCACCCGAGGACATCAGGTTAACAGATTCGTCGAAGGTCTTCCAGAAAGCTCGGAATTGACCGTTAGCTTTTTGTTGTTTGAGGATATCGGTAATCTGGTCAATTTCTGCTTTGCTCATGTTGCCCTTATCACCAAAGGTCATCAGACCCAGGGCTTCGGCCACCATGGCCGCATCCATGATGCCAATCTGCGGAATGTCTAGGATAGACGTTTTACCCTTAAACTCTTCGTTAAAGAGTTCTCCCCAGCTTTCGATGTTGCGACCGACTAGATCGGGCCGATAACCCAGGGTGTCAGCGTTGTACTGGAAGGGGATCAGAGTGGCAAAATCGGTGGGGGTAGCCGAGAATTCTTTGGAGTCTGGTCCTGTCAGGTACATGACTCGATAAGGAGCTGTCCCCTGAGAAGTTTCCACGGGCATGCCTTCGTATTGGCCTGTGGTGAAAAAGGGAACAATCTTATCCCAGTCCTTGATTTTGGAGACATCAATGGGCTGCAGATTACCGGAGGGGACCACCAGAGGTAAGCTGAAATATTCGCCGTCAAAGATGTCATACTGATCCGGCTGAGTGATGGCAATTTGGTTGTTTTCTTCGGTACTCAAAGCTCGCATTTCGAGCTGAAAGCCCAAGTCTTCCTGGGCTTTGTCCCGAATTTCGTTAATCTGGGAAACGCCAGTACCGATCAGACGCAGGGTGACATCTTTAATCTGGTTTGTATTTACCTCAGGGCCAGGGGCCGGATTGTTGGGGGTACCTTCTGGTGCAGAGGAGGCGCAGCGCGTTGTTGCCACAGCAGCTCCGGCGGCCAAACCAGTGTAGAGTAGCTTACGGCGAGTGATTTTAGTCATACATCAATCCTAGAAACAGATCACGTGAACTCTGTGAATTCGCTTAAACAAGCGGATAGTTGCTGTCTAATGGGCTAGGAAAACACAGTCGTTGGCAGACCATTTGAGAGAAACGATCTGGCCTTCTTGCAGGGCAAGATTATGCCAATCTACTGTCCGAAGCGTATGCAGTAGAGTTTGTTCGGTGTTGATTGTGGTTAGACCAACACGGGTGACAAAGCCGGTGAGTTCTACCTGGGTAATACGGGCGGTGAGGGTATTGGTGGGAAGCGTTGTAGCGGAGGAGACCGAAGGGGCATCGGGGTTTTCTAGGGTAAGGAGATCGGGGCGGACACTACAGGCGGCATCTGTGCCAGGCTGGGGGCTGTGGCCAATGGCGTGGAGGGTGCCAATGCCGTCGATGTCAAGTCGGATCAGGTCTTTGCCATTTTCGTGGGGCGTGGAGGCCAACACCTTACCTAAGAAAATGTTGTTGTCGCCAATGAACCGGGCAACAAACTTGGAAGCAGGCTGATTAAACAGCTCAGTGGGGGTGGCAACCTGGTCAATATGACCGTGGTTCATGACTACAATTTGGTCTGAAAGGGAAAAGGCTTCTTCTACATGGTGGGTGACCTGGATAAAGGTAAGACCAAACTGTTTTTGAATATTGCGTAGCTCGCCGCGCATGCGTACGCGGAGGTTTTCGTCCAGGGCACTCAGGGGTTCATCTAACATCAAGACCTGGGGGCGCGTGACCAGGGCTCTGGCCAGGGCGATACGCTGTTGTTGGCCACCGCTCAGCTGGTTTGGCTTGCGTTTGGCAGTGTGACTCAGACCCACCAGTTCTAGAATCTCGGCAACCCGTTCCCGACGTTCTCCCTGGGGGACTTGCTGCATTTTGAGGCCAAATTCGACATTTTGCCAGACGGTTTTATGGGGGAATAGGGCGTAATTTTGGAACATCATGGCAGTGTTCCGTTTGGCGGCGGGTAAATCATTGACGCAACGATCCCCAATCAATACCTGACCGCTGGTAACCGATTCGTGACCTGAGATCATGCGCAGCGCTGTGGTTTTACCACAGCCACTAGGTCCCAGCAAACAACAATAGATGCCGGCTGGGATGTCCAGGGTCATATTCTCAATGGCGGTGACGGTGCCATATTTTTTGGTCACGGAGCGCAAAGAGACACCTGCGGCAGCTTCTTTGGGGACTACATGGGGTGATGAAAATTCGGGAAGCTGTTCTTGAGAGGCTATCGGGGAAGGCCGATCAGCGCTAACCGCCATGGGGGGTGTCTCCTGTAGGGTTCTGTAACGAATAAAGTTGAAGCTAGGTACAACTATGAGCGGTGACGGTTAGTCATATCTGTTACTGGTGAACATGGGACAATGCTAATGGTCGCCTGGGAGACAACTGGATAAAACGTACCAATAGCTGTTTAAGGAAGGGAGAAAGTTCCACTAAACTTTAGATTCTGTCCTCAAAGCTGTTATTTCTTCAGGACAGCGATAGTGCTGGTCGAGTTTTAATAGGGTATGCAGCAAAATGTTAGCCCCTTGAATACAGTGTTCAGGGGTGGTGTACTCGGTTTCGGAGTGACTAATGCCGCCCTGGCTGGGGACAAAAATCATGCCCATGTCGGTGATGCTGGCAATAATTTGGGCATCGTGGCTGGCTCGACTAGGTAGAGACTGGGCTGGCAGGTTAAGGGTGTCGCAAACCTGGGCAATGGCGTTGTAGATATGGGAGTTGACGGGGACAGGCTCGTTGCGAAGCTGGGGTTTGATGTGAATTTGGGTCTCGGTTTGGGTGGCGATCGCAGCCATTTCCTGTTCCAACTCCACCACCATGGCATCCAACCGCTGATTGGACAGATCCCGCATATCTAAGGTCATCTCCACCCGGCCAGGAATAGTATTGGCCACATTGGGTGACAGCTTCATCGCCCCAACAGTGGCCACTTGTTCACCATAGCCATCGCCGGTTTTCGTCCCAATCCGATTGACGGCCAAAACAACTTGCGAGGCGGCCACCAACGCATCCTGACGCATGGTCATGGGAGTAGTACCCGCGTGGCTAGCGCTACCGTCTATGGTGATTAAATAGCGCCGCTGACCGACAATGCCAGTCACTAATCCCACTGGATTACCCGCCGCTTCCAGCACCGGACCTTGCTCGACGTGGAGTTCCACAAACGCCGCCAAACTGTCAGTATCACGCTGGGCTGACGTTAGCTGCGTCCAGTCCCCCCCAATAAAACTCAAACCCATCTCTATGGGCTCATAGTGGGGGTGATCATAAAAGTTGGCATCTAAGCTAGCTTTACCAGCCATAGCCTTACTGCCAATCATAGTGCGCTCTTCATCCGCAAAAACAATCACTTCAATGGGATGATCGGGCCGAATACCGTGATCATGGAGCGTCCGGGCCACCTCGACTCCAGCTAGGACACCATAAGTGCCGTCATAGATCCCGGCATTGGGCACCGTATCCAGGTGAGACCCCGTTGCCAGAGCGGGTGCGTGGGGAAATCGGCCTTCGTATCGGCCAATCATATTACCCGCAGCATCAATCGATACGGTCATACCTGTAGCTGCCATCCAACGCTGCACCAGCTGCCGACCTTCACGATCTTCTGGACTAAAGGCCAGGCGTCGCACACCGCCACTGGGCAAGGCTCCAATCGCTCCTACATCGCTCATCATTTGCATAAGCCGCTGGCCATTGATCAGCAGAGCGTCAACCTGGGTAGATGCAACGATATTCGACATAAAGAGTGTGTCCCGCTAAAAAAACTCAACAGATAAAAACGAGTGAGTGTTCACCCAGTATTTAAGCTTTATTTAGCCTATTATTCTACTGGGAGCATGTTTTTGCCATCTGTAGCGACAGTTACCCCCAGAAACCGATGGATCAGCCTTGCCGCTCCCTGAAATGCCGTAGGCTTTAAAGCGGCACTATCGCGACATTTCAAGGAGACACGATCGATGGCCGATGATGGCACCAGGATTGTATTTATCTGCGGTTCAGCCCTGCGTGGGCAGCCGGATCATGGCAATCTGCAATCTGCCACGTTTATCAAAGCCGCCAGCACAACGGCAAGCTACCGACTGCATGCTGTTAAGGATGGCTGGCACCCAGGGATCTATGGGGTGGACTCTGGGGGGATTGCGATTCCGGGTGAGCTGTATGAACTGACCGCAGCGCAATATGACTATTTGGTGTCTACGGAACCCCCCAATATGTATCCGGCAGAGGTGACGTTAGCAGATGGGGGAGTTGCGATCGCAATGCTCTATCCCCAAGCACTCATCAAGGAAAATAACTGGCCCGACATTTCTCACCACGGCGGTTGGGCTGCCTACAAAGCCGCCCAGCCATAGTCCAAACTCGCTGGCGGATTTAACTCTGGTAAAAAATACTCTGTAATCAGAAAAAAAGAGGCACAACTGTGCCCCTTTTTCTAGCGCTCATCTGATGGACAATAGCCCGCTGGACCGCTATCGAACCATGCCCTGTTTACGGCTGCGTTTGGCCATCCAGACCGCCAGGCCCAGAAAACCCACAACGATGGAGGGTTCTGGGACAGCCTCGGCTTCTTTGTCACTGGATTTAAAAGCCTGTGCGATCGTAACTGGAGTCTTTGATGTCACCGAGAGCGATGCCTGGGGAGGTGTCGATTTAACCGTCTCAAGTTGCGCTACAGTCACCAAGCCCTCTGTGGTATGGGTGTCTATCTCCTCTCCATACTGAGCGACAAAGAGCTCCTCCTCTTGGCCATCCGTCGTGGCCAAGACCGTCAGCGTTCCCCCAGTCACCTCAGCAGAAACATCATCAATTGAACCATTCGGGTCAGCCGCAACAAACTGAGTATTAGCTGCGATCGTTGATGTCACCGTAGCCAGCGTAATCGCCTCCAAGGAGGGAGCGAGCCACTGAATAAATGCAGCCGAACGCTGCAGACCAATAATAATTTCTGTAGTCTCATCACCCAGGGCAATATTGGGATTGGCCAACAGGTCATCAGTGAAGCTAATAAATTCGTCGATCACTAAACCAAAGCCATAGGTAACATCGGCAGTAATACCACAGTCAGCCCAAAAACAGCTGGTAGCCACTTTATTGGAGTAGCCATCAACTGTGATGGTATTAGTCTCGCTATCGTAGGTGATATCAAACTGGCTGGGGTTATTCGGATTACCAACGACCTCGATGGCCTCAGAGGTCAGAACGCCACCCCCACTAAATTCTGTGATGGTAAATAGATCATCAACAGACTCCAAGGTTTGATCAAGCGTTAGCCCTAACTCTTCTACCAATATCGACTCCACCGTTGCCATGTAAGAGCCATCTAGCAAATTGTCAATAAAGTCATCATCTAGTTCGATGTCACCATCGCTCACCTGAGTCAGGTCATCTAGAACAATAAAACTGCCAGTGACATCATTTGCAGTTGCATTGAGGCTATTAGGCACTGTGGCATTGCTGAACGTGCGCCCTGCTAAAAAGGAACTCAGCTCTACCTCAGTAGAACTATTCAGCTGAAAATCAAAGGAAAGTGTGCTTGCAGCAGCAGGGGCGGCGACAAGCAGCCCCGCAGCTGAGAGGGTAGCTCCAGCAGAAATTAGTAGTTTATTCAAGGTGATAGATTCTCCACGTACAAGCAGACTAATTTTTCTAGCGTCCCCATCGCAGAATTTTAGCCTAACCAAATTATTTTGAAGTTACTAGAAAGTTAAACCCCTGTTTTCCTGAAGCTTTAGTTAAAGATAAGTACTATCTGCGTTTGTGATGCTTAAAAATCACGACGAAAACGTATTACCCAACTGCTTCTTCTTGTCCTAAGAGAATAAAGGAACATCTAAAAAATGTCTATAATTTCTACACCACTTGAGTCAAGAAAATATGGACACTCCTGACGAAATTGCATTGCTGGTTATGGAAAAGGATGACATCCATAGTGATCACAAGATTCAATTTATTAGGAATCTAATGATGTGCGCAAGAATGACCGCAGAGGGGGTTTTTAAGTGTGAAAGTGAGATCAGTTTCTATGAGAGCAGAAAACGGTTTAATCAACAGCTGATTGCATCTGACAATCAGACCTTACTAGTGTTATATGGGATCACCTTGAGTTCTCAGGTGCTATTTGAAACCAGTATTCCTTCGCAAAACAATCCTGAAGAGATTGAAGACTACAAAACGATCGTCGATGAGTATTCTCACTACTTAAAAGTATTATCTTTGAGCAACCTCAAAGGAGTTCGAGACGCCTAGCCAATCTCCCTGGTCAAAGTGCAAAAAAAGGTGGATATTGTGCGGTGAGACCCTGATGAAAACCGTAAGCTTTGTAACACGGGGTCGTACAGACCCAATCTACTGCATAAGATCGAAATAACATAGGCATAAAACAGGCATAAAACAGTAAATTCTGTTGTCTCATTCCATGTCTATAACATCCTCTACACAGTACCTACCATGGTTAAGAAACTTATTCTTATCTGTTTAGTGGGGTTACTTGGGATTGTTAGTTTTATCGGTCCTGCAGGGGCCAATGCTTTATCTAGCACTACAGTTCACACTACAGTTTGGAACACTCAAATGGAAACTCCCACACAAACAGTTCCTTCAGAACAACCTCGCCCCAAAAAACAACCAGAGGCCGCACCGACCACTGACCAGACCCCGCCCAAACAGACCACTGACCAACAACAGTCACCGCCTGTTAGAAAGCAATCTAAACCATTCAACCCTTACGATATGAAGGCCCTGGAACGGTTTGATGCCGGTGATCATCGAGCCCAATAATCGTAGCCTCACTACTACCCACAGCTGCTTTCGCCACCGCTGTGTGCCTCCACCATGCACTCAGGCGGTGGCACACACTGGGGAGCATCAAAGTTAGCCGGGGCTGGCAAGGGTCTAGCCGTTTCCACACAGGGCTCACAGCCTTTAGTACCAACTTGAAACTGAGTCATCATGTCATGATCTTCATGCACCAGATTGTGACAGTGGATCATGTACTTGCCTTCGTGGGGACCAAAGCGACCAATCATTTCCACAGTTTCAAAGTCATTGACAAAGAACGTATCTTTCTGACCTTGCTCATAGGCAGCGATCGGCGTACGGCTACGGCTTAGCAGCCGGAAGTGACCCAAGTGAATATGGATAGGATGCACCCAGCCTCCCGTGGCCACAAACCGCCAAATTTCTGTGGCGCAGGGTTCCACAAAGGCATCAACGCGGTGGGGGTCCCAGGCTTTACCATTAATTAACCAGCGCCCTGCTCGATCAAATCGGAATGTGCGTACGGGCGCTTTAACCTCGGATAGGAGGGTTTGTAGCGGTGTTAATGTGGTTAAACGCTCAGGCAACGGCGGATTGTCCTGGGCCCCACCGCTGACTTGAAAACACATCACCTGAGTGCTGCGCAAATTGCCGTCTATATTGCCAAAGAACAGCGGATTCACTAGCAACACTTCTTTGCCTGCATAATCGGCAAAGTCAATCACAAACTCGTAGCGCTCGGCCACACCTACCCGCAAATTGTCAGTGGCCACAGGGGCGCTCAACAAACCTGAGTCACTGGCAATCACATGCAGCATTACTGGCTCCAATGAGCCATCCTCATGTTTAACCCGTGCTTCCAGACTCAAGGTGCGTGAAGGCCCTCCATTCAGCACTCGGAAACGGTATTTGCGGTTTTTGACCGATAACCTTGGCCAGGGGACGCCATTGACCAAGACGACATCGTCATAAACACCACGATTGGCCCGATCGTTAAAGACAAGTTCGCCGTCAGGGGTAAGGCGCTTATCTTGAATGATGAGAGGAATATCGTATTCTCCCTGGGGCAAAAGGTCTTGAGCCCCTGGATCGCAAAATTCATCGGCATCATACTCGACGATGTACATGCCAGCCAGGCCCATGTAGACGTTACGGGCAGTATGCTCAATCACATGATCGTGGTACCAAAAGGTGGCGGGGCGATCGTTGGGATAGTAGTAATCTTTGTAGTGCTGAGTGGGAATGATGTCTTCAGCATAGCCATCGTACTGAGGTAAGGAGGCAACACCGTGGAGGTGAATCACTGAATTAATGCCTCTGCCCTGGTCATCATTGCCAAGTTCGTTGATAAATCGTACGACTGAAGCGGTACCTTTGCGCTGGCGAATTAGGGGGCCAGGAACTTGACCGTTATAGGCCCATACTTCTGTTGGCTTACCCGGTAGAATTTCCACCTGGGCCTTTTTCATGGTGATGGTGTATCCATCTAAGTCCGAACTGACAGACGTGACAGGCAACACCTGCATGGGTTCAAAGGGACGCTCAAACCGAGGGATATCTGGACTAAAGCGCGGGTTTCGATAAGGACCGGGAGGTTCTCCTATGCCATGGGGAACACAGTCACCAGTCTCCGCTAGGGCATAGTTGCGACCCTGCCCCCATGACCATAAACTACCGGCCCCTAATAGTCCAAGTTTTAGGGCATCCCGTCGTGTAAAGTCCATATGACCCTCCACTTTGTCTTTAATTTTTGTTTCTACAGGGGAGAATCACCCCTACCCAGTCCACACCTAGACCTGTAGTTTTTTATAATTCGCAAAACTACAGGTCTAGGTATGGTTTGCTGTCTTATATGCCTGTTTTAGCGTCTTACTACAGGTATGGGATAGAAAAATTGAGAAAACGCAACCTTTGACTGCATCGCTGGATATCACTGGGGTGCTGTGACGGGTAGTGTGAGAATAAACTCGGTCCCCTGATCGGGGCTGGAGTCAACGGTAATTTGCCCACCGTGGGTGTCTACGATAATTTGTTGGACAATGGCCAATCCTAGCCCGGTGCCTTTACCGATTTCCTTTGTAGTATATAGGTGATCAAAAATATATGGCTGAATGTCTTCGGGGATGCCAGGGCCGTTGTCACGAACATGAATGGTGACGTGATCCTGTTCAAACCAAGTTGTAATGGTGATCTGATTCGGATGGGTTTCCAGGGTGTGGTAGCTCTTGTGGTGACTGTTATCGTCTAGAGCATCAATGGCATTGGCTAAAAGATTCATAAACACCTGGTTGAGCTGTCCTGGAAAACAAAACACATCGGGCAGGTTGCCATACTGTTTATGGACTTGAATAGCTGGGCGCTGTTGGTTGGCCTTAAGACGATGTTTGAGAATGAGCAGGGTGCTGTCTAAACCTTCGTGGAGGTTAAAAGCGACTTTGGTTTCTTTGTCAGCGCGGGCAAATGAGCGGAGACTAACGCTAATGTTACGAATGCGATCGCATCCTGCTGCCATCGACTCTAACATTTTAGGTAAATCACTTAGAAGGAAATCCAGCTGAATTTCCTCAGCATGGGCCTCAATAGTAGCTGCGCTGGCCTGCTGTCGATAAAGGGCGAGATGGGTCACCAGCTCTTCTAGGCAGCTGTTTAACTCAGCCACATTCCCACCCACAAACCCCAGGGGGTTATTAATCTCATGGGCTATCCCGGCCACCAAATTCCCTAGGGCCGACATTTTCTCCTGCTGCACCAGCTGTAGCTGAGTTTTCTGCAGCTGAGCCAGCGTTTGTTCTAACTCTTGATTTTGTTGATTAATTTTTGCTTCAGCCGCCTTACGAGCACTAATATCAGTGGCTCGAGCAAAATTGTACTGCTCACCTTCAAACTCTAGAAAATTAGTCACAATTTCTACTGGAAATATACGTCCACTCTTAGTTTGATGAAATGTTTCCAGCTGTTGATGTTGATGCTGCTTGAGAGATTGCCAATGGGCGGGCCAGTCATCCTGAGAAAATGTGGGGGTAATATCCCAAACGGCCATTGAGGTAAATTCGGTTGGTGAATATTCCAGACTTTGACAGGCGGCTTTGTTAACCGAGAGAAAATAGCCATCCTGATTGATCCAAAATGTGCTGGTTGCGGTGTGGTCAATGGCAAATTTAGCCAAACTCAGGGCTTTTTCTGCCACTACTCGCTCGGCCTCCAACCGTTTTCTTTGACTAATATCCTGAATTAGAGCCAAACTATAGATGGCCTGTTCACCCCGTAGTTTGACCAGATAGACTGTTGTTTCCGCCCAAAACCAGGAGCCATCTTTGCGCAGATACCGCTTTTCAATGGTGAAGTTGTCAACCGCACCGCTGTAAAGCTGTTGTATAGCTTGTCGCGATAGGGCAATGTCGTCTGGGTAGGTGAGATCAGCAAAAGTCAGTTCGGAGAGTTCTGCCTCGCTATAGCCGATCATGTCACAAAATAGCGTATTCACCTTGGTGAATTTTTGGGTCGCCATATCCACCTCAGCAAACCCTACTGCTGCTTGCTCAAAGGCCGCTGTGGTACGGGCCTGACTTAGCTGTAGCTCGGCTTCAACTTGTTTGCGATCGCTAATGTCACGAAAGACAACAACATTACATTCTTGTTCAGCAAAAGAAAGGTAGTTAACCGTAATCTCAACTGAATAGAGTCGACCGCTCTTGGTGCGATGTTGAGATTCAAGGGACAAGTTCTTACTTTTTTTGATTGTGTGCCAAAGCTTTCGCCAATGCCTGAGAGAGAAATTAACATCAATATCTGGCACTGATAATTGCGTCAGTTCGTCCAATGAATATTCAAGTAGATTACACGCTACTTTGTTTGCGTAAAAGAACCTTGAGTTTTGATCGATCCAAACAATTCCATCAGCCGCATTATCCACTGAAAACTGTGTCAGTAAGAGTTTGTTGTTTAGCTGGGTCAGCTCTTCGTTTTTTTGTTGTTCTAGCTTATACAGTTGACTAACATGTCTGAGCTGTAAGTGGGTTTGGACCCGTGCTAACAATTCTGGTTCTTGAAAGGGTGTACGAATAAAGTCAACTGCCCCCACTGAGAATCCTTTGACAACACTCTCAGTGTCTGATGAAGCCGTAATAAAAATGATGGGAATATGGGCTGTCCTGGGCTTTGCTTTAATTTGCTGACAGGTGGTAAACCCATCTATCCCTGGCATCTCAATATCTAGCAGAATCAGATCGGGGGTCAACGACCGTAACGTTTGGAGCGCCTGATCGCTGCTGAGGGCGCTGGCCACCGTGTAACCAGCTGACGATAAAACCTCCGTGAGTACACTGACGTTGGTAAGCTGATCGTCGACAACCAGAATTTTGATCTCCCTATTCGACATGGCCAACCTCTCTGGCACCCTGTCGCTGTAATAAGGGGTAATGACACAGCCATGGCTGATGGATTTTGGACAAACAAGTACTCATCTTTAGATAATTCCCTACCGCAAATCGGATAAACACTACGGTATTGGTGAAAAATGCCCTAACTAAAAATTTAGAATGCAACAGCAGTAGCACAGCAGTTCAATGTTGATAGGGTATGAATAGGGCGTTTAACTGTTAAAAATCTGGGCGCTGCTGCTCCTCGGGATGATTTCATCTACACGATGCGGGTGAATGGCCTTTCTGTCCGATCGGTGCATTCCCCAAATCAGCAGCGACAAAATCTGCACCTAACCCGTGGAGTGGTCTCTCCCAGCGTTGGGAAAACGGCATCTCGATCTTTGAACACTCATAGGAGCTACTGTACAGTTTTACCACTTCAACTACATACAAATTTTTAGGGCGTTTACAGGACGACGCAATGAGGACATGTTGGACCTAGAGACGATAGCCTGGGGCTATTGAGTTCCAGCATGCTGTATGTTTTACAGCGAGCAGCCAGCCTGTCTAATACTACAGTCAACGTTCAGATCGGCAACGCCAAAAATTTAGATTAGAAAATGTAGACAAACCCTAAAAAAACTGGTGTTTACCGTCTACAGGGTCTCTGGCTGTGTATCGTGGAAATTATTTTCTAAAGAGCATTTACTATGGTTTGGCAGCGTCCTGATAGTCGGCAACCTCATGAGCTACGTCCGGTTAAATTTGAGCGACGGTTTACACGGTATGCTGCCGGGTCGGTTTTAGCCCACTGCGGTAACACCCAGGTGCTATGTACGGTTTCAGCCTCCGAGGATGTGCCTCGCTGGTTGAAAGATTCAGGGCAGGGGTGGCTGACAGCTGAGTATCGCATGCTGCCCAGTGCAACCCACACCCGCTCCAGACGAGAGGTGATGAAGCTATCGGGCCGCACCCAGGAGATTCAGCGTCTGATTGGTCGCAGCCTGCGAGCGGCTATTGACCTGGAGGCGCTGGGAGAAATCACCCTGACGGTGGATGCAGATGTGATTCAAGCGGACGGGGGCACCCGGACAACAGCGATCACTGGAGCCTATGTGGCGTTAGAAGATGCGATCGCACATCTCATAGCCAATAACACGCTACAAAGTTCTCCCCTCAAACACCAGATTGCCGCTGTTTCAGTTGGGCTCTTAGAAGGTGACGCCTTCCTAGATTTAAACTATCCCGAAGATGTCGCCGCTGACATTGATTTTAATGTGGTGCTCAATGGTGATTTAGGCTACGTCGAACTTCAGGGAACTGCGGAGGCTAATAGCTTTAGCCGCCAGCAGCTCAACCAGATGCTGGACTATGCAGAAGTCGGCATTAAACAGCTGATGGTATTGCAGAAAGAGGCGCTTTTGCCGGAGTAGGACAAAGGCCGGATGAGCACAAAGGCATGAGTGAGGCAGCTGTTTGGGGCGTTTTACGACTCCAAACAGCTAACCCCTACACCGCTGGTGCCTGATTGCCGGGAGAGTTGAGGGAAAAGGCAAAGAACGCGATCGCCAGGGTCAATCCGCCAGCCACAAAAAATGGTATGCCGTAGCCATAGGTCACTAACAGGCCCGAGATCGCCGGACCGATGGCATTGGCGATGCTCAGATATGAGGAGTTGGTCCCCAGAGCTTCACCCTGTTTGTCTTTAGAGGTACGCAGGGACAGCAGCGAATCAATGAGCGGCATGGGGAAAGCATTGACAATGCCAAAGAAGACTAACAGTATCCAAAAAACCTGAATCGTGGGAAATGAAGGATAGAGGATTAACAACACTCCCCGCATAATCAAAGCCGCTACCAGCAGTGTGACGAGATTTACCCGCTGACGTAGGGGCTCTAGCAAGAATACCTGGGAGAGAAACGCCAAAATTCCAAATAAAACAAAGGCAAAGGCTAAATTCTTGGTGTCTTGCCCCAACACTGTTAGAAAAAAGGGCTGAAAGGCAAACGTAAAAACGGTAAATGTCGCCCCGTTGAGAAAGGTCATGATAAAAATGCGACCGACCACAGGTTGACGAAAGGAGGTAGCCAAGCGACCAAAGCCAAAATCAGCCAGGGATAGTTTGAGTTTGAGATCGCACTCAGATGGCGGTCGTGTTTCTGGCAAGATCGTAAAGCAGAGGACTGCTGCCACTAGCGCCATCACTGCCGAAACCACAAAACTCATCCCCAAAGGCGTAATCCCCGGTAGCGGCGGCAGCGTCTGGGCAAAATAGGCCAGCGGTGGCCCTACTACAAATCCCAGACGAAACATACCGCCAAAAATACCAAAGGCTTGGGTCCGCTGCTCTGGCGTGGTCATGTCGCTGACTACAGCCTGGGCCACCGAATTATTGCCCCCCGTCAGACCATCCAGCATGCGGGCCAGGTATAGCCACCAAGCAAAGGGACTGACCGCCGCCAGCAGGTTCGCGACCACCGTCCCCAATAAGCTAAGCACCAAAAGCGGTTTGCGACCAATCCGATCCGACAGTCGCCCCAAAATAGGCGTCCCCAAAAACTGCGACAGCGAAAACGCCGTCGTCAGCAAACTTGCCGCCAGGTCGCTGAGGCCAAACTCCTTAGCATAGGGATACAGCGTTGGAATGATGATGGTAAAACTAACGGAGTTAATGAACGCCACCAAAGTGACAATCCAAAACTGTATGGGCAAACGTGACTGGGCAGCCATAAAAGCAGTGACGTAAAGTTTTGTAACCCTGTCAGAATATCAGGATGTTCGGCTCAGCAGAAAGAATTCTGAGTTTTGCATACCCCAGGCAAATGCTTAAAAAATATCTTTCTAAACCAATCACAACAGCGCCCTCAAAATTAGCCGTTGCTGATTTACATAATGGACCGATCTGTTAGCAACGCCATGTGTTGGCATCTTTTAGAGAAAACTATAGTTCGAATCAGCAACGCATCTAGTTGACGTTGTCAAAAAGAGTAGGCTAGAATCTCTCCATTGAGTTTTTACACAAACTTTTTTTGTCATGAATGCAGTCAAGCAGCTATCGCTACACAGTCTAACTAGCCTTTTCGGGCTAGGACTGCTGCTGCGCCTGGCGCATATTAATTAGACTTCACCCAAAAACAACAAACTAGCAGGCTTTTTCTAAGCAGTTTACAGCCTAGTACTCCTATAGATAGGGGCTTTCATGGCTTTAGAAGCCATGTCTGCAGCCGTAGGACAGCTCTTGCGTTCTTCGGCGTGAGACTTCGGCGTGAGCTTAGTCGAACGCTCAGTCGAACGCTCAGTCGAACGCTCAGTCGAACGTACGAGGCGCAACCCCGACAAGGTTATCTATTGCTCGTTGGCGGCTCTATCGCTTGCCTGCTGCTAAAACTCTCACTCCCCACGGATACCCCATCCTCTCCTATGGGGCTACTGTGTATACACAAATCGAAGAGTAGCTCCAGTTTTCGAGCCCTCATCCCCCCACCCCCTTCTCCCGCGGGGAGAAGGGGAGAAGGGGAGAAGGGGAGTCAGATCAAAGTCCCTCTCCCCGTGGGAGAGGGGTTTGGGGTGAGGGCCAACTCGGAGGATGAAGCACCTTTCAAAGCACTATCTTCCAAATATGTACACACAGTAGCTCTAACTCCCAGAAGCTCCGGGGTAGGTTACCCCTGTCAAAATTTTCCACCCGCCACCAACACCTAAATGTTGGCACTCCTTCGTGTGAGTAATCTGTTGTGACAGCAGCAGTTTCACTCTCTTCATCTATCCTTATCAAAATCATCATGTTGCAGAATCCCACTCAAAAATACCGTCCATTTCAACCGATCCAACTCACAGACCGGACTTGGCCCAGTCGCACTATTACCCAACCTCCCGTATGGCTGAGCACCGATCTGCGCGATGGCAACCAGGCCCTGGCTAACCCGATGTCCATTGACCAAAAGCTGCAATTCTTTGAAATGCTCGTGCAGATTGGCCTTAAAGAAATTGAAGTGGGGTTTCCATCGGCCTCGGCAACAGAATTTGAATTTGTTAGACGTCTGATTGAGGAAGACCGTATCCCCGACGATGTCACCATACAGGTGCTCACCCAGGCTAGAGAATCGCTGATTCGCCGTACCTTTGCATCACTACAAGGAGCCAAGCAAGCCATTGTTCACGTCTATAACGCCACAGCTCCTGTCTTCCGACAGGTGGTGTTTGGCAATAGTAAAGCTGAGACCATTGAGCTGGCGGTCTCAGCAGCAACGTTGATTCGTCAGCTGGCTCAACAACACCCTGAAACCTACTGGCGATTTCAGTATTCTCCTGAGGTGTTTACCTCGACCGAGCTGCCCTTTGCTCGAGATATTTGCAATGCGGTGTTGGCGGTATGGCAGCCCACACCTGAGACTAAAGCCGTGATTAATCTGCCCGCCAGTATTGAGGTGGCTACCCCCAATGTCTTTGCCGACCAGGTGGAGTGGATGCATCGTCATTTGCACTATCGAGATGCGATCGCCCTGAGTGTTCATCCCCACAATGACAGAGGCTGCAGTGTTGCCGCCGCAGAACTAGCGCAAATGGCAGGCGCTGACCGTGTCGAAGGGTGTCTATTTGGCAACGGTGAACGGACTGGCAATGTGGATCTAGTCACTCTAGCCATGAACCTTTATACCCAGGGAGTCCATCCCGGATTAGACTTCTCAAACATTGACCAGGTGGCCACAGTCGTAAAACAGTGCACCCAACTGCCCATTCATCCCCGTCACCCCTACATTGGCGAGCTAGTATTCACCGCCTTTTCCGGTTCTCACCAGGACGCCATTAAAAAAGGATTTGCCCAAGGACAGCCAAGTGCCCCTTGGGAGATTCCCTATCTGCCCATGGACCCGGCGGATGTAGGCCGCTCCTATGAGGCAATTGTGCGGGTGAATAGCCAATCAGGCAAGGGCGGTATTGCCTTTTTGCTAGAGCGAGACTATAGCGTAGTATTGCCCAAGCCTTTGCAGATAGAGTTTAGCCAGATCGTGCAGCAAGTGATGGATAGCACAGGAGAGGAGATGTCATCTGTGGCAATTTGGCAGCTGTTTTGTCGAACCTATGGCACAGCGCCTGGCCCATTGGTCTATAAAAACCACCACCTGGAAACCGCTGGCGATAATCATCAGGTGCAACAGCTGGCCATGGAAGTTAGCTATCAACATCAACCGCTACATTTGCAGGGAGCTGGCAATGGCCCTATTGATGCGCTAGTGGCGGCCCTGCGTCATGGTGGGTTTGACATTGAGATTGTTGACTATGAAGAACGAGCTTTAAATTCAGGTAGTGGGGCTGAAGCGATCGCACTGGTTGCCGTTACTGGCCAAACCCAGTCCCAGCGATACTACGGGATGGGTACCCATCGCAATATTACGACAGCCTCCATATTGGCGGTACTCAACGGCGTCAACCATTGGCTACAAGCACAGAATAGCCGAGAAAGCGGAGACTGTTTTGTTCGCATCTCCCCTCAAAAAGATAGATTCCACAATCAAACATCTGAGCCTTATCAGGGTGGCGAGCTTGCCAACCGTTGACGCGTGCGTCAACTTATTTTTTTAACTTCTCAGCCGCTGCACCGCTAGTCGTAGGCAAAAACTATCGATGGTCAGTGAGCCTAATTTGTGACCAGTTTTGCGGCTGAGGGTCAATAGGGAATTTTAGCTTATGACCACTCCAACGAAATACACCAGCTTAACTGTCTTTACCTGAGGTTTTTAGCAACAAGCTCAGTCGCAGCTCACGCCTCAAACTCCTGAAGAAGTTTAATAACGTTTTTTGACCTTGAATAAGTTCTAGGCCTTCAAATCTATATACTCAACAGGGAAGTTACGGTAGTGGCATCAGTCAGGGCAGAATACAATCTTTATGCTTTCAAGCAGCCATAAGTTTCGATAAGAATCTCATGATGTCGCCACAATTACTCAAAACGCCTCCCTAGATTTTGGCTCTCTAGTATAGAGGATTTAAGTGATGAAGGTCCTTAGACTTAATGTTCTTAGTGCTCTAGCCTTACTCAGTATTCTGAGTTCAAGCACGATTGCCTATGGTGCTGTGCTGTTTCGAGATGACTTTGAGGGAACTGGTAATGTTAGTGGGAATCTCTGGGATTTACCCCAATTTCCAGTACCAACGCCTGGTCCAGGAGAGCCAAACCCAACATTTTTAGGCCGAACTCAGCTCAAACTCCATGAGCGACCAGCCATCGTTGACGGAGTCGCCCAGCTAGAGTTAAATACCTTTAATCCACGCAATAGCAATTTAGGGCCTGGCGAAGTACCATCTTTCTTTGGCTCTGAAATCATCTCTACTCAAACATTTAGCCGAGGGAATGGGCTTGCTGTAGAAGCACGAACTCGTATAAATACACCTGATTCTCTCGGCATCTCTACCCAAAGAGGGCTAGTTGCAGCCATGTTTCTCTTTGATAGTACAGAGGTAAGTTCTAATCAATTTTTATTCAATGAGATTGACTTTGAATTTTTAACTAATGACATCAATAACGTTGAAGCTGGAGAAGCTCCAAGAGTTTTAACAAATGTTTTTGCAGATGATCCACCGGGGAGAGGTGATCCTGCCTTTATCAATGTTAATAATTTGGACTTAACAGAATTCAATACATTTCGCATAGAGTGGTTGCCAGACGAAGTTCGCTGGCTTGTTAATGGCAATTTAATTCGCACTGAAGCTGCTTTTACAGGGGATTTAGATGTCAATATTCCAGAAACTCCCTTGAATCTTCATTTAAATTTTTGGGCACCTGCAGCTGATTTTGCTGATGCTTTTGATAATTCACTACAACCCGCATTCAGTTTGGCCGCAGATCAATCTTTCTTTTATGAGATAGATTTTGTTCAAGTAGAGCAACTACAAACCACATCAGTCCCAGAACTAGGTGCTTCTTTTGGGGTTATTCTTGGGGTCGGCTTAATTGGGTTGTGGAAGATCCATAGGCAAATAGACTAAACGATCTCAGGCTGAAAGCTATTGAGAAGTTTCTTTAGGCTACTAAAAACATGTTGTGTAGCCTAAAGAAGAGGGATAACATCTTTTCTCTATTTCGAGTTGTCTACTGCTTTAGCATGATGACCCACTGACTAATTAGGGGTACTACTTCAATGAGATTCTTTAAAAAAGGTATTTGCTTATCTTTAATGACGCTGGGGTTGTTTAATTATCGTGTTTTACCAGGCATTACTCAAATAACGCCGACATCTGATGGTATTGGCACCATCGTAACAGCTACTGAGACTGATTTTAGTATTGATGGCGGCACTCAGAGCGGCAACAATCTTTTTCATAGCTTTGAAAATTTCAGTTTGCAAGTTGGCGAGCGTGCTAATTTCATTGCTCCCCCATCTATTCAAAACATTCTCGGTAGGGTTGTCTCTGGCAATGCATCTATCATTGATGGATTGGTTCAAGTTACCGGTGGCAGCGCAACAAACCTATATCTGCTCAATCCTGCCGGTATTCTCTTCGGCGCAAATGCACAGCTCAACCTGCAAGGCTCATTTACAGCCACTACAGCGAATGGCGTTGATTTTGGCAATAGCCAATTTAACGTTTTGGGAACAAATGACTTTTCTACGCTGGCCAGTGAACCTTCAGGGTTTATTTTCACCGACAGTAATCCTGGCAGTGTTGTTAATACGGGATTACTGTCGGTGGAAGCAGGAAAAGTTCTAACGCTACTTGGGGGGAGTGTCATCAATACAGGTGAGCTTTCTGCACCAGGCGGACAAATTATCTTGACTGCGGTTCCTGGCAGAAATTGGGTACGTATCAGTCAAGCCGATATGCTTCTAAGTCTGGAATTAGAGACTATCTCTCAGCCAATCGAAATTGTTGATAGCTTTAGCCCTCTCTCCTTAGCGGAACTGCTCACAGGCGGGAATTTAGCCAATGCTTCGGAGATTACCCTTAATGCAGATGGCTCACTCCAACTCATTAACAGCACTAATGGAATTGAGGTAACCACTGGAACAGTCATCGCTGCTGGAATTCTTGAGGTGACTGACACATTAGGTGGGAGCATTCATGTGTTAGGGGATCGTGTGGCTCTGAATAATGCCACTATCAATGCCTCTGGAAATGACGGCGGCGGTATCGTTAGAATCGGTGGAGGATACCAGGGTCAAGAAAGTATCATTAATGCGACGCGCACTTATGTAGATAACAACTCTGTTATTACCGCCGATGCTCTACAAACTGGAAATGGTGGGAATATCATTGTATGGGCTGATGAACTGACTGGATTCTATGGTGATGCCAGTGTTAGCGGCGGCGTTAATGGTGGCAATGGTGGATTTATTGAAATTTCTGGCAAGGAGAGTTTGTTGTTTGATGGTTCTGTTAAATTAGATGCTTTAAGGGGTGATGACGGAACACTTCTGTTAGATCCTGCTGACATTAGAATTGTGCCTAATATCGGCCCTGATGATAATCAGCTAAGCGACGATCAGATTTTATCAGGTGATGGGCTCCCAGCTGATTTTGTAATCGGAGAAGCGTTTCTAGAGAGCTTGGCTGGCACTTTGTTACTAGAGGCGACTAATGATATTACTATCGCTTCGGGAGTAGCTCTAAATTTTGTTACGGGTGGACCTATTACTTTTTTCGCTGAGAATAATTTTTCCATGGAGCCAGCTAGCTCTATCGTTACCAGTGGTCGTGATCTAAGTATTACAGCGGCTAGCATTAGTGCTAATCAGGCGATTATTAATGCTTCAGTTGATGGGCTGCTGACTGCAGGTGATATCACTCTGACTGCCAACGTCGGGGGTATTAGCACATCCAATCTAGATGCATTTGCTACTAATTCGGGAAGTGGTGGGCAAATCTCGCTGAGTGCAGATGGAGATATTAACACAGGCGATATCAATACTTTTGCAGAAGCCGTTAGTGGTAATGCTGGTCAAGGAGGAAATATTAATCTCTTTTCAGAGAATGGTAACATTACCACGAATATTCTCCGTTCCTTTTCAAATTCTGCCCCTCCAAATAGCGGAAATATTGGTTTTTCAGACAATGGTGGAGCAATTACTCTGAATACAGGAAATGGAAATATTGTCACAGGAGATATTTTTTCGTTTACCGTTGGCCGCTCAGGTAATACTGACAATACTGGAGGCAATGTTCAAATTACAGCTGAAGACGGTGCCATTACTACTGGACTTTTAGAAACATTTGCCTTTTCAGATCTAGGTGTGCCAGGTCAGGGTGGAGCCATTGCTGTAAGCGCTGATGGGACAGTTAATATTGGTGAGATCAATCCCAACTTAATTCCTACAGATAGCAATGTGGCAATGGTTTCGATTATCAGTAATCTTGATGGTGTTACTACAGGAGATATTAATAACTCAGGACAGCAGGGGGGTGATGTCAATATCAATGCTGCTGGCCAAATTACAATAGGTGTACTTGATACGCAGGGTTTCAATGGCCTTGGAGGTAACATTGTTGTTGAAACAGATTCATTGTTCAGGGTAAATGGAACATTTCTGGATCAAAATGGGTTAACCGCTAGTATCTCAAGTACAGACGATCAGACAGGTGGTAATATTTTTATTAGACATGGCGGTGGTCCTATGGATGTTCCTTTTGTAGTTGGAGATGCCAGCGTTAATGGAACAGCAGGAATCATCGCCTCTAGAGCCGATAATACAATTACCCCTATTCGCAGTTTTCCAGAAAGTTATATTCAAGATAATATCAGGATTAACACAACGATCTTGTCAGAAATGGCAACTATTCTGCCGGAGATATCTGCTGCCTGGTCGGAGACAGCCACTATTCAGCAAGATACATTGCATAATCAGCACAGAATACGCTCCCAAGAAACTCCTGAATCCCAGCTTGATACTGATATAGCCAACTTGGTTTATAAACTTGAAGAGAACTTTACGACTCAATATGAAACTTATTCGAGGCAGTCTGGAGAGACTCCAATTAAAACGTTAGACGAAATTCAAAATGAACTATCCCAAGTTGAGCAAGCAACGGGGGTCCGACCTGCAATTATTTATGCTTTTTTCTTGTCTCCTAATGGATATTTGTCAAGACTGTCAGGTGGCAGTAATGAAGATATTTGGAAATTTATATCTGATGAAAGAATTAATGATTATTCCTACTTGTTTCCATACAGATATTCTGAAGCAGAACGAGATGCTAGCAAGCTTCTCTTAATGGTAGTCACTAGTCAGGGTAGGCCTGTACTAAAGCCAACAGAGTTCACGTTTGCAGATATCGAAGAGCATGTTGATAATTTACAACTTAGTCCTATTTGGGGCTTTCATAACAACTGGATTACCCCAGCTAGATCTCTATATCAAGCCCTGATCGCTCCTATTGAAAGTGATCTTGAAAATCAGAATATTAACAATCTGGTTTTTATTATGGATATCAAGCTGCGTTCTTTGCCACTAGCCAGCCTACAACCTGAGGAAGAGAGTCAAGAAGTCGCAAAAAATCAATCTTCAGTAACGGTATTTCCTGCAGATTTTCCTCTTCCCATCATGCAGGATTCTAACGGTAATTTTATTATTGATAAGTACAGTGTGGGTCTGATGCCCAGCATCAGTCTAACAGATACACGCTATCAAGATATCGCTCCAACTCGATTATTAGCAATGGGCAATAGTGAGTTTGAAATTTCTGGTCCTAGGCAGCTATCAGATCTACCAGGGGTAGAAAGTGAGTTAGATTTTCTCGATCAGCGATTTGGAGATTGGCGGCCAATTATCAGGAAAGAAAAACTATTTACTCCAGAGATATTGCAAACTCTTCTCAAGAATTTAGATTTCAATATTTTACACTTGGCCACCCATGCAACATACGATTCTAGCGATCCTGCTAATTCGTTTATTTATTTCAGTGGAAATGGCCATTTGAGTTTGAAAGAGTTCTCTAAACTTAACCTGGAGGGCATTGATTTGCTAACCTTAAGTGCTTGTGAGACAGCATTAGGGGATGAGCAGTCTGAACTAGGATTTGCCGGGCTTGCCTATCAATTAGGCGTTAAAACAGCTTTAGCCAGTTTAATGCAAGTGCCAGACACAGGCACACTGGCACTAATGAGTGAGTTTTATAGCCATTTAGAAGCAGGCCCCATCAAGGCAGAAGCGCTACGTCAAGCACAACTAGCGATGAAAGAGGGTCGGGTTAAAATTAGCGATGGCAATCTTATCATCACTGAACAAGAACCCTATGCTCTACAAGGAAGTCTGGCTGAGGTAGCAGATCATCATTTCCAACATCCATTCTATTGGGCGGGATTTACCATGGTAGGTAATCCATGGTAGAGATTGGTTGGCTTCAGTAGTCTCTCAATCCACAGAGCATAGTCTCAACGTATCAAGACCTATTGTCTTTACCCTGCTTTAAAAACAGTTCATATCTATCCCTAGTGATTCTGCGCTCAGGGAGCATTTATTGTTCATCGTTTAGGAAGGGAATGTCAGGCAAACTGTCGTAACTTATAGCGCTACCTTTGGCGTTTTGTTGTGGCTCATGGGGCATGGGGATGAGGGAGGTTTTAATGGGAAACGGCATTGGAATATTTTCATGGCGAAAGCGTGTATGCAACCGCTTGATAAACTCGTGACGTATGACTAGATGATCAAAATATTCGCGAATGCGCAGATAAACTGTCATGGTAATCGCAAAATAGCCAAACTCTTTAAATCGAATCCAGGGATCAGAATTTGGCACACCGCCTTCCACTTGATTCATTACCTCATGGGCAACCGCAAGGGTCACTTGTTCTACCTGTTCTAGGTCCGTGTCATAGCTCACGCCTACTTCGAGAATAATCAGGGCCTCTTGGTCCGGCAGACCATAGTTCTTAAAAACGTTATTGAGGATGCGGGTGTTGGGCACCACGACCATATTGTCGCGGATGTCTTGCAGGATGGTATGCCGCCAGGCAATATCAACCACATACCCTTCCTCGCCAGAATCAAGCTGAATAAAATCTCCCACCCGCAGTTTGTTGGATGTGGCCAGGTTTAATCCGGACAAAAAATTGGTCAAGGTACTTTGAAATGCTAAACCTAGGGACACCCCGCCAATACCCAAGGCTGTGAGTAAAGGGGTAATGGCAATGCCAAGAGACTGCAGGGTAATCAGGACACCAAAGGTGAAGATCACAATCTGGGTCAGCATCTCAAATAGAGATGTCAGATTACCAGCGCCTTTGGTCTCGGAGAAGTAGCGGACAAACCCTACGGACAAACGGGCAACAATCAGGGTACCAGATGCGATCGCGACTACTAGCAATCCCCTTTGAATGGTCAGAAATAAATTATTGTCGATGGGCAGTGTGAGAATGGCTGCAAAAATGCCACCAATGATAAACCATAGCAAAATCAGCCCTTTCAGGGAATTGATAATCACATCGGCACCGCCCCATCCCAGTTTGGCAGATGCGGCCTGCAGCCGATGCAACCCCTGACGCTCAACAATTATTCCTAGAAAAAACGCACCCAGGATAATGACAATGGGTACGACAATAAGCAAAATATTGTCAAGAGTAATAGCGTTTAAAACGGCACTCACAGCGGTTAGCGATACATTAAATCGCGGTATCTAGATGCTTCATAGATACCGCGATCAATCGTCTTTGGCAAGTCGTTATGGGTATTGGTAACTGGGGGTTAAGCTAAGAAATCGGGATTACGCTTTCTGATCACACCCACCATCATGGGACTCATCACCGTAAACAGGGTAATGACTAGAACAATCAGATGCTGGTCCCATGTCAAACGCATCATAAAGTCCCAAGCTGCAGGTCGACCCAGCTCAAAGCGTCCTAACGCCACATAGGTCACATTGCAGATAAAGGATGTCCAAAAATCAAATAAAACTGCCATTACCCAGGCTAACCTGAGGAGATAAATTTCACGTTGTTTAATGCGACCGGATCCCCAAATAGAGCGAGTCGAAAAGTTAAAGGCTCCGGCAATTAAGGTGCCCACTAAACTCAAACCAATGGCAATAAAGTGAATGCCATTGAGAATCAGCAAACTCCCTAAAAATGTAGTGAGCAAATCCCAGAGCATGCTAACGCGAAAGGCGCTGATTAGCACCAGTCGGGGTAGACCGATGTTACGGGTGGACTGCATATCCTGTCTCATAAGCATGATGTCCCTGACGATATGTCACCTGTGTTTTGGCGATGATTTCACGCTAGTCAAACAATATGGGGAAGTTATGAGGAGGAGACACAGTGAATCTATCCCTAAGGCCCACACCTCAACTGCCTCAGCCTGTTTTCATCTCAACTGAGCAGCGCTAGTTGACAATTCCGCATTCTGAGCAGCAGTCTGGGTCTGATGAGATTTTTGGGCCGGTAGCTGGGTGCGAGTGACGAGTACTGCACAGGGCGCACGATGACTAACGTAGTAGCTAACACTGCCCATCAACAGTTCTTGCAGTCCTGAGAGACCACGACAGCCGATCACGATTAAATCGGCGGGCCAGTCCTGGGCTATTTCACAAATGCGATATCCCGTGCGTCCTTGCATCACATCGCAGATGGCCTCAACTCCCTCTGCTTCAATTTCATCAACCCGTTGCTGCAGCCATTGCCACCAGTCATTAATAAAGTGATTCCACTCTTGCTGATACTCTGCAAATAGGCGTTCGCTATGTTGCCCAATATACTGACTGTCGCTAAAAAGCAGCTTGGACGGCATGCCGGGTTCATCCCCATCGAGAATATGCACTAATCTGATTTCAGCCTGATGTTGTTTGGCCAGGTTGAGCGCCATTAACATGGCTTGTCTGGCCATGTCAGAGCGATCCAAAGCAACTAAAATGCGCTGCATTGGCTGGATTGGTTCGCTGTCGTTGGGTTTATTTTTTTCAGGGGCGGTCTGGGAGGTGGGATGCACCAATGATTGAGAGGTGGGATGCACAACTAATACTGAGCAGGGGGCATGGTGCAATACATGGTTGCTAACGCTGCCAATGAGTAGTTCACGAATTCCTGACAGGCCACGGCTACCCACTACAACCAAATCTGCGTCCCAGCTTTGGGCTGTTTCACAGAGCTTTGCTCCCGGATTTCCATAAAGGAGTGTGCCAGTGGCGGTTATACCGCACTGACAGGCTGTCTCTACCTGCTGGTTTAATACGGACTGGGCGTGATCAACGAATTGATTCCAGGCAGTTTGGTAGGACTCTACTACCGTGGAACTGATGCTGGGATAGAGAGGACCGCCAAAATACCCGCTGAATTGAGGTGCATCTGGTTCGCTATTGACTAAAACATGGACGAGTTTTAGTTCTGCATTATAGCTTTGGGCAAATGCGATCGCACTCTGGAGAGCCTGTGAACTCAGAGTAGATCGATCAAGACCAACCACAATTTTGCGAATCATTGGTTTTCTCCTAAGAGTCTGCTAATTCAACAGCTGCCAGCAAAATGATATTTGCCACTCTGTTATTAATATCAGCAGAATAAGTTGAGGAACTTATGAGGGGTAGCTACGCTTTGATATGAGTTGAGCTAGCACAGCCAGATATCACACCTAAACCAGATATAAATGTCTTTTAGCTTACTTGACATTTCAATCTAAATTGAAATAATAAATATAGGCTCCTTGGAATGGCTTCAACCAGGCGATGGCAAAAATTGCAATTAATGGCTTTGGCAGAATTGGCCGACTGGTCCTGCGGGCAGCTTGGCCAATTCTGGAGTTTGTCCATATCAACGAGATCCAGGGTGGGACAACGGCGGCCCATTTACTCAAATTTGACTCCGTCCATGGACGCTGGGCTTCGGAGGTGGCAGCAGCCAGTGATGAGCAGATAGAACTCAAAGGTAAACTTAACGGTCTTGCTGTCCGGGTGCCTTTACTCAATGCCTCCCTCACCGACTGTGTGTTTGAGGTAACCCGTCCTACCACGGTATATGACAACGAGTGGGGGTATTCCTGTCGGATGGCGGAGCTGACGCGGAAAGTGGCTGGTGCTGTGGGAGGTGAGATCTGAGCAAGATTAAAAACTAAGTCTCTTGTCGCTGGTTTCGACTCCGCTCAACCAGCGGCATCTGTGAGTTGAGGATTGAACAACTCCACATCAATCTACCTTACAACCTAATCAGGAGGTATCCCATGACTAGTAACTCTTCTCAGGCACCACCCCAGGCCGGTGGCAAACTCAATATCTTTGAGCGGTATCTAACCCTGTGGGTGGCCATCTGCATCGTTGCTGGCATCTTTTTGGGGCGAGTCTTGCCGGGGGTAGCCAACACTCTCGATGCCATGAGTGTTTATCAGGTCTCCGTACCGATTGCTATTTGTCTTTTTTTCATGATGTATCCAATCATGGTAAAAATTGACTTTTCTCAAGCAAAACGGGCGGCTAAAACGCCTAAGCCAGTCATCCTGACGCTGGTGGTCAACTGGTTGATTAAGCCCTTTACCATGGTGGTGCTGGCTCAGTTTTTTCTGGGCTGGCTCTTTCAACCCTTGTTAGCAGGGACTGAGATCATTCGCGGTAGCGAGGTCACCCTGGCAAATTCTTATATTGCCGGAGCTATTTTGTTAGGCATTGCCCCTTGTACGGCCATGGTCCTGATGTGGGGCTATTTGTCCTACAGCAATCAGGGACATACTCTGGTGATGGTGGCAATCAATTCCTTGGCCATGTTGTTTCTTTATGCGCCGCTGGGGGGGTGGCTGCTCTCAGCTAATGATCTGATTGTTCCTTGGAAAACTATTGTGCTGTCGGTACTGATCTATGTGGGCCTACCTTTGTTGGCGGGAAGTGTCTCACGCACATGGATTCTGCGACATCAGGGTAAAGCTTGGTTTGAAGGAGTATTTTTGAAATACTTGGGGCCTGTGGCCATGATCGCCATGTTGACCACGCTGGTGCTGCTGTTTGCTCTCAAAGGAGAACTGATCGTCCGCAATCCGCTGCATATTTTGCTGATTGCAGTGCCGTTGTTTTTGCAGACAAATTTTATCTTTCTGATTACCTATGTGGCGGCGCAGAAGCTGGGGATGGTGTATGAGGATGCTGCACCAGCAGCGTTGATCGGGGCTAGCAATCATTTTGAAGTTGCGATCGCAACTGCTGTTACCCTGTTTGGCCTCAACTCCGGTGCAGCCCTAGCCACCGTTGTTGGCGTCCTAATTGAAGTACCCGTCATGCTGATGTTAGTAGCCCTATGCAAACGCACGGCCTTCTGGTTCTCCCGCGAACCCCACAAAGCCACCCTGCCCGATCCTCGCTGTATTCGTTCTCTGCCATAGCCTATGTCAACACCACACTTACCCCCCATTGCCCAACAACTATGGTGGGTGGTCCCCAAACAGCTGGCCGGTGTGCGCAAACCCACCCTGGCCGAGCTGGCTGAGCTCAGAGCTGAGGGCATAGAGGCCTTGGTCTCATTGCTGAGTGATGACTCTAACCTGAACCTATATGCCCAGCAAAACATTCC
The DNA here is from genome assembly GCF_000482245.1 of Leptolyngbya sp. Heron Island J. Classification (GTDB taxonomy): domain Bacteria; phylum Cyanobacteriota; class Cyanobacteriia; order Phormidesmidales; family Phormidesmidaceae; genus Leptothoe. The sequence goes on from NZ_AWNH01000043.1 coordinate 86,749, forward strand.
CCATATCTGGGTACCCATCATCGGAGGCACCGCCCCCAGCTTAGACCAGCTCGCGCAAATCAAAACCTTTGTAGACAATCAACACAGGCTCGGAACTGCCGTCGCCATTCACTGCTCCAGCGGTCGACGGCGGACTGGAACAGTGTTAGCTGCCCTATTAATAGCCCAGAGAACAAGCTATGAAAACGCCATCGATACCATATTGCAGGCTAATCCAGAGATTGAACTTAGAGAACCCCAGATCAACTTTCTAAAAAGTCTCTCGGGTTAAGCTGTCCATTCAACACCAGTGATAAAGTTCTATCCCTAAGCCACCATCGGCATTTCCATGGTCAGCACTTCACCATAAAACTTTTGCAGCTGCTGAGTTGCGCCGCACCAGCCCCATCGCTCTGCTTCAATACGAGCATTGCGCCGTAACAGTTCAATCTCCGCCCGAGCAGCCAATAAGCGCTGAGTTGCCTTGATCGCCCCTTCCTCATCTTTGGGATCAAACAAAAACCCATTGGTCCCATCGGTGACAATGTCTGGGATACCCCCAGCGTTGGCAGCTACTGTCGGACAGCCTGCGGCCATGGCCTCTAGCAAGACCAGCCCCAGCGTCTCAGTACGGGATGGAAAAACAAAAGCATCGGCAGAGGCATAGGCAGAGGCCAGTTCTTCCCCACCGAGATAACCAACAAAATTAGTCGCCGTTCCCGCAAAATGCTCCTCTAGCTCTTCCCGGTAAGGGCCATCCCCCACCAACGCCAGTCGAGCCTCCGGAATAGCAGCCAAAATCGGCTTAATCCGGTCCACTTCCTTCTCAGCCGATAGTCGTCCGACATATAGCAACAAAGGCGCATCAGGATGCCCCTGACTCAAACGCCCACGCATTTCTCGACTGGCCAAACTGGGACGGAACAGTTCCGTATCCACCCCCCGCTGCCAGACTTTGACATTTTCAATTCCGTGCTCCGTCAGCTCTGTCTGCATAGCCGTAGACGTACACAGGTTGATGCGAGCGTTGTTGTGTACGGCCTTGAGTAACTCCCACAGCATGCCCTCAAACATGCCAAAGCCATAATGTTCAAGATACTTAGGCAGGTGAGTATGGTATGAGGCCACCAGGGGAATTTCCAGCGCTTTGGCATAGTAAACACCTGCCAAACCTAGCACCGCCGGATTTACCACATGCACCAAGTCAGGTTTAAATGCTTCCAAAGCCTCACCAATGGAGGGTCGAGGTAGCGCTAACTTTAGCTCCGGATATAGTGGCATCGGAAAGCCAGAAACGCCCTCAATTTTGGCTCCTTTATATTCTGTTAGCCCTCCCTCGGGGCAAAACACACATACGTCATCCCCCAGGGCCTGTAGCTGCTCGACAGTGTGCTTGAGGCGAGTTACGATACCGTCGACCTTAGGCAAGAATGTTTCGGTAAACAGAGCTATGCGCATATGTTTAGCTGTGAATGCGGGATATTAAGGAATGATGAACTGCTAATTATTCAACCGCGAAATTGGCCAAGACTCAAGCTTTCACAAAACTGCTTTTTTGGCAATATTCCATATAACATCGGCTAGTTCTAGACAAAAGCAAGAAATGAGGCCAAGAGTACAGTCTCAAGATCCCCATTTCCTGCTGATGGAGTCAGCTAGTTTAGCCAGCTGGAATGGGCGTAGGAGCTGAAGCAGCCTGCTTCGTCCACTTCGAAGTACAAATAATCTTCGAAGTATCGCAGCGGTCAACGTACTTCTTGGCGATTTCCGTCACTTCTAGCATCAGACCTTTGTCTAGCTGAGTTGGCTGCAGACCCATGTCTAGGAAGCACTGGTTATCAACCACCAGCTCATTTTCGGGTGCTTCGTTACGGGGATTTTCCATGTACTGGATTTCAGCCCCAGCAATATTAGCGACAATCCTGGCCAGATCCCGCACCCGGTGGGTTTCGGTCATCTGGTTGAGAATTTTTACCCGATCTCCCTTCTCAGGAGGATTGCTAATGGCTAGTTCAACACAGCGCACGGTGTCTTGAATGTGGATAAACGCACGGGTCTGACCACCAGTGCCATGGACAGTCAATGGATGACCAATAGCCGCCTGCATCAAGAATCGGTTGAGGACCGTACCATAGTCGCCATCATAGTCAAAGCGATTAATCAGCCGCTCATCCATTGAGGTCTCTCGGGTATTAGTCCCCCAGACAATGCCCTGATGAAGATCGGTAACCCGGACCTTGTCGTTCTTGTTGTAGTACGCAAAGAACAGCTGGTCCTGAGTTTTGGTCATATGGTAGATACTACCGGGGTTAGCCGGATGCAAGATCTGTTTTTCAATGACCTTGCCGGTGTCGGTGACCACCTGAATATCCAGATAGCCCTCAGGAATTTTCATGCCAGCTGTACCGTAACCGTAGACACCCATGGTACCGAGGTGAACCACATGGATATCAAGCTCAGATTCAACAATGGCACATAGAACGTTGTTGGTGCCGTTGAGGTTGTTATCAACGGTATAACGCTTATGTTTTGCCGATTTCATCGAGTAGGGAGCGGCTCGCTGCTCCGCAAAATGCACGATCACATCAGGCGCATAGTTGCAAATCAGCTGGAGGAGTTTGTCATACTCTTGGGCGATGTCAAGATTGTAAAAATCAATGGTCTTACCAGTGATTTCTTGCCACGTCGCCAGACGAGTAGACATAGAGCTAATCGGGGTTAGCGAAGCGATTTCTAGCTCATTGTCGATATTACGTCGCGATAGGTTATCAACAATGGCAACCTCATGACCTGCGTTTGATAGATGTAGTGCAGTGGGCCAGCCACAAAAGCCATCCCCACCTAGTACGATTACTTTCATCCTTTTAGCGCTTTAAGCCTCCTTCATGATTAGCAAGAATTATACAGAATATAGGTATAAACCGTTATCATCTGCACTGAGGAGACTTAAATAGAATAATTAGATTAACTAATAATTATTGCCATCAGTCGAGTGAAAAAAATCTGACAGTGCAATAGCTCCAGCAGATAGTCATAGTTGCAGGATAATTACTCTTCCGGGTGATTCTGTATTCCTTCGCAGAAGAAAAATGTTTTGATTTACGGTAATGCAATGGGGGGGTCTAGCGCCTGCGCCTGTGCTTTAGACACCATCCAATTTAAATAGCCAAATCTGGGTTTCCTGGCGATCGTCGAAGTTATTGTCGCTGACCATAATCAGGCTCTGGCTGCCATCCTGCAGTCTGGGGCCTAAGGTCATGGCCTCAAGGTTGTCCGGCTGCAGGGGAGTCAGGTCGGCAACAAGCTGTTTGCGAATGGGGGTAAGACCGCTGGTGTCACCCTGTAATGTTGCGATCGCACTAGTATCACTAGCCACCCCAGTCGCCAGCTGATAAAGCTTTATCGATACCCCTTGCAAGCCAAACGCCCGTTCAATTGCCAAAAAATGGCCCGCCACATCAATGGATAAAATTTCCGACAGACCGTTTAGAACAGCCCCCAAGGGAGCCACATCCATGGCATACCAATGCTCTGATAACAGCGTAGATTGACCCGCACCAGAAAAGTTAGGATCAACCAGATAGTGCAGCCAGCGGTTTTTAAAGGGAATTTCCGGATCAAGGTCCAGATCCTGATAAAGAGGGCCTTCAGTGGCTGCAAATAGGCGAAACGGTTCATAAGGGCCGCCAGGGGCACTAATGGTCAGGGCCTCAAAGCCAATATTCTCTTGAATGCCCTGGGTTTGGGGCCCTGTACTGGCTTCCTCCTTGGGGGCCAGTAAATATCGGTCTGGGAGACGAAAATTCGTTTTCAGCTGTCCCGTTTCCAGATCAAATTCCTGCAGTTTGGGTGGAATGTTCTGTCGGGGGGAGCCTTCACTAGACACAATTAAACTACGGCTCGGTGTCAGCACCATGCCCTCCGCGTCCAAGGGGGCAATGGAGTCACCAGCTTGATCGTTTAGCTCAGTAACAGCGCCAACCTTAGCTGCAGCAATGCCGGTAGGCTTGAGGTCTAAGGCCAGGGTGTAAAATCGGGGACGCTGACGGTCGTCAGATAGGGCATAGTATTGGTTGCGATCGCGATCGTAGGCAATGGCCGATAGTCCACCAACCCGAGTGCCCTCAAACTCATCCATCGGCAACACCACATGATTAATCGCCTCCACCGATAGATCCAAAAACAACCGTTCCTCCGCACTGACCTGGGCAATCCCACAGCTACTCACCCCCAAGCCTAGCAGCACCAACCCCACACAAACACTCAAAACAGTGCCCCAGGTCCCCTGTCGTATCAGCCTAGCCATTACCCACACCTCTTAACCCCATCAAACGTTCTTAAAGATAACAAACGTCTAGCTGAGATGCAGCCAATCCTATTCACGTCCTCAAACAGCGCCTCACGCCTCATCTCTCACGTCCAGCACCACCCCCGACCGGCCCAACAGCGATACCTGTTGAGTCTCAACTGAAATCTCAGCCTCTCCCCAGAGAACCGTTACCTTTTCTGTCAGACCCGACAGAGTTATCCGATCTGACTGGTCAGCCGTATTCACCAAAACAATCAGGGTCTCTTTGTCATCACTGCGGGCAAACCCATAAAGATCGTTAACAGCAGCTACCGTTTGATAAGTGCCTGTACATAGGGCCGGATGACGATGCCGGAGGGCAATTAGCTCCTGATGCAAGGTCAACAATCGCTGGTTCCACACTGCTTTATTGGGAAAACTACGACGACAATCTGGATCATGGGCACCGGCTAACCCCACTTCATCCCCATAGTAGATACTAGGCGCACCCGGAAATGTCATCTGCAACAGCACAGCCAGTTCAAAACTGCGCTGGTCGTCGCCCATAACCGTAATTGCCCGAGCAATATCATGGCTAGATAACAGATTTAACTGAGTTAATTGAATCTCCCAGGAATAAAGTCCCAGTAGCGCCTCTATTCTCTCTGCATACCCCTGGGCATCCAGGGCAGGATAGGGAAAATAAGCCGGTTTTTCAACCAGAGACATTACCACCCGCTCCTTGGCAGTAAAGGCCAGCACGGGGCCTGTAAAGAGATAGTTCATTACCCCGTCAAACTGAGTTCCATCCAGCCACTGACGGGCATCAGTCCAAATCTCTCCCACAATATACGCATCTGGATTGATGGCCTTGACCCGCTGACGAAACTCTTGCCAAAATCCTTCTGCCTTGACATCAAAGGGAACATCCAAGCGCCAGCCATCAATGCCCTGACGCAGCCAGTACTCGGCAATCTGCATAATGTACTCTCTGGCCTGAGAGTTGTCGTGGTTAAACTCCGGCAGGGCTCGGTTGTCGTACCAGCCTTCATAGTTGGCAGGCTTAGCGCCGTCATAGGCAGATAGGGGCCAGCCTTCTACCTTAAACCAATCGAGCCAGGGCGATGTGGGGCCATTTTCGAGAATGTCGTTAAAAAAGAAGAAACCTCGACTAGCATGGTTGAAGACACCGTCAAGGACAACTTTGATATCACGCTGGTGCGCTGCTGCCAGCAAATCCTGAAAGGCATTGTTACCCCCCAGCAGCGGATCGATCTGATAGTAGTCATGGGTATGGTAGCGATGATTACTCGCTGACTGAAAGATCGGGGTAAAGTAAATGGCATTGATACCCAAATCTTGCAGATAATCCAGGTTTTCAGCCACACCCCACAGATCGCCCCCCTTATAGCCATCAAGGGTGGGAGGGGCATCCCAAGCTTCTAGCGGCACCTGCATGGCAGGCGGCAGTGGCTGTCGCTGGGTACGAGCAAACCGATCAGGAAAAATCTGATAGAAGACAGCCTGTTTGACCCAGTCGGGCGTTTGGATTTGCATAGGTGCTATGGAATAGTGCAACGCTTAGGGTAGCGGTTGTTCGGGGTAAACCTGCTAGACGTTAGGATGCTTAAAGATCTGCCGCTGCAGCAACGTAAAATTCTCTCTCTGGACAGCCCCATATCCGTCTGTGCTGGTTTGTTTACGTCAAGCTTTTATAGGACTCGTGCAGGGTGGGTCAGAACAATTTGGAGTTCTGAAACTCTGCAACTTCAAGTATTTTCCTGGCATTGCTCCTCATTCCTCCATCCTCATTCCTCCATCCTCATTCCTCTGCCTTTATCCTGAAAGTCTCACCTGTGATCCGGTTTCTGTCTTCGTCACATCTATACGGGTCTGAAAAGCTTCGCGAAAATGGGGCATGTGGGTGACGGCAAGAATACAGGCAAAATCGGGTGCGATCGCATTGATCGCCGCCACCAGCCGATCACATCCCGCCTGATCTTGGGTGCCAAACCCTTCGTCAATAATCAACATCTGTAGCGCCATCCCTGACCGCTGGGCCAATAGCCTGGCTAGGGCCAACCGAATCGCAAAGTTTACCCGAAAGGCTTCTCCCCCCGAATAGGTTTCATAGGCGCGGGTACCCTGGGTATCGGCAATCAAGATATCTAGGGTATCGATTAGCTTTTTCCGGCCTGAGCGCTGGGTCACAAACTGCACGTGTAGCTGATGGGCACTCAGACGCCCCAGGATTTGATTGGTTTCTGCTTCTAGCTGAGGCAGCAGGTTTTCAATCATCAGGGCCTGAATCCCATTTTTACCAAAGGCTAGCTGTAATTCCTGGTGAACCTTGAGCTGGTGCTGATAGCTGTGCAGCTGCTGTCGCTGCTGGTCGACCTGCTGTTGTAGCCGATCCAACTGCTGCAGCTGCTGGTCTAAGTGCCCCAGTTGACTAATTTGCTGTTCTCGCTGGGTTTGTAACTGGGTCAGGGTCGCCTCCAACTGCTGTATGGCGGCGGTGACATCGGGCACTATGGCGGCTTCAGTCTCAGTAATGTGTTGTTGTAGCCGATCATAGTCCTGTTGTTGCTGGGTTTGGGCGGCTACCAATGTGTCCCGTTGTTGTTCTAGCTCAGGTAGGGTGGCTTGCGCCTGTTGCAATGTCTGATATCGCAGCTGCCAGGGTTGGAGTGTTTGTAGCTGGGTACGCAGCTGCTGGTGATGTTCAGGGCTGTAGTCAAGAGCGGCTAGAGCGGTCTCTACTTGCAACAGGTCTGGGGTCGGGTGTTGCTCAGCATGTTGTAGCTGCGATCGCAAGTCCTCCAACTCTTGTTCTAACCCAGGTCGTTCTGCCAAAAGTCGTGCTAACCGCTGTTCAGCCTGGGCCAGTTCTGCCTGTTTAAACTCAGCCCAGCGTAGCTTTTCAACCTGATTGCGGACCAAAGCATGGTCACGTTCATCATAGTTGAGGGCCAACAGCTGTTGGCCCAACCGCCTATACTCCTGTTGTAGATCAGCCCCATAGTCCTCAGCATCTAAACACTGTTCCAGGTGATGTCGCTCTTGCGCCAGTGCCTCTAGCTGGGTGGTAATCTCGGTCGCCGAGGTCAGCTGTGCCTTCAGCGCGCCCTGTTCTTGCAGGACAGCCCCATAGTTTTCTAGCTCCAGCTCCAGTTCTCGGTATTCGCGGCGCAGCACCTGAATCTCTCGTTCAGAGGTAGTTAGCTGTTCGCGAATCACCCAAATACGCTGCTGCAAAGTATCTCGTTCCTGCTTCAGCTGGTCGATAACCTGGGGGCCGTGGTCGGCCAGAGGACGCTCACATAGGGGGCAATGGGCCTCAGGCTGGGCCAACAGGTCCAGCCGTTGTTCCAGCTGGATGATCTGTTGTTCATGCTGCCGCTGTTCGGTCTGCAGCTGTGCCATAAAGTCTCGTCGCTCCTGACCTTTCTGGCGGACCTGGGTTTGATAGGCACGCCGCTGTTCTAAGTAGGTGAGCTGATACTGAAGCTGCTCCAGGGTTTGCTGTAGCTCCGGACGCTGTTGTGAGGTCAGGGTCGCCTGGGTTTGGCTAATGGCTTCTAACCGAGCTTCCAGGCGGGCTGAGGTCTGTTTTAACCGCATATGAACCTGCTGACGGCGCTGCTGTAGCGGCGTCACCTCCACCTGACGCTGATCCAAGGTTTGCAGCTGACGGCGGGCTACCTGCAGCTGCTTTAGACTGGCTGTCACGGTTTCTCGCTGACTGAGCCGCTGGTTCAAGTCGGCAATGGTGTCATTCAGCGAGGCTAACTTGAGCTGGACCTGGCTGATAGCGGTCTGCAGGGCACCTCGGGTTTCCTGGTCTTGCCCCTGGAGCTGGACCTGGCGAGTTTGGAGCTGCTGATACTGCTGAAAGCGCTGCGCGTAGTCTTTTTCTAGCTGCTGTAGCTGCTGTAGCTGGGCGTAGCTGGTGGTAATCGCGGGGGCGGCATCCAACTCAGCCTGCAGAGAATTACACTGGTGCTGGAGTCGTTGCAATTCTAACCGGCGCTGGTGCTGGCTTTGGTTCAGATAATTGAGTTGCTGACGTTGGCTTTGCAGCTGTTGGAGCTGTTGCTGGCGTTGCTGCTGCTGCTGTTGCAGCTGGTGTCGCTGTTGCTGTGCGGTTTGCTGGGTTTGCTGGGTAGCGCCAGCCTGGTGCTGCAGGGTTTGGTACTGGGTTGAGGTCGCACTGCGTTGCGCCAGCTGTTCCTCAGCCTGGGCCAACGTCGCCGTCAATGCCTTCATCTCCGCTTGATAGTCTCGCCCCCGTTCCCGCGCCTGCTCAGACAAGCGGTCATACTGGTTGAGCTTTAGCAAATCCGCTAATATTTGCTTGCGCTCACCAGGACGTTTCAGCATAAACTCATCCGCCCGCCCCTGACGCAGATAGGCCGAATGGACAAACGTTTCATAATCTACTTTCAAATGCCGTAGAATCAGCTGCTGCGTTGCCCGTACTCCACGCCGAGTCAGACTGCGAAACCCCTCAGGCGTTTGAATTTGAAATTCCAACACACAGCCCTGTTTCCGTTTACGTCCCCGCAATACTCGATAGACCTGCCCCTGATGCTCAAAGATAAATTCCACCCTGACCTCTTTGGCCCCTAGATGGATAACATCATCGTCAACAGCAACCCGACTCTGCCCCCAGAGCACCCAGGCCATCGCCTCCAAAAGCGAGGACTTACCGGCCCCATTCGGTCCACAAATACACGCCACATGTAACCCGGCAAAATCGAGCGTGACCTCGCGATAGCTCAAAAAATTAATTAGGGTTAGCCGTTTGGGGATCATGACATAGCTTTCCAGCCTAGGCTTACCATAGCAAGTACATCCGATCTTTAGTACCTACGATCTGTTTTTTAAATAGCTAGCGATCCCATCGATCTGGTTTGCTTATACAGCTACGCAATTCCGGTTTTGCGCTCAAGAGAGAATATCCCTAGTGCCAGCAATCGTACTTTTGGACAAAAGCCTTAAAGCTAGCTAAAAAAGTTTATTGTTGACTCAGCCAGTAGAACACTTCATCTATTCTTAATCGTGGGTTTGTAATTTTTCACTGGCAAATTAAACGAGGCTGAAACCATGGATGCTGGCACAAGTATGGATCTCAAGGTCTACAGTCGTCATAATTGCTATCGTCCAACTCCTGAACAGATGACGGCAATTCAGGACAAAGGCGTTTCAGTGACATTAACTCCCGGCATCAATGTTGTAAAGCTGCTGGAAAGTGACACGCCTTACATCACTGCAACTGGAGCCAAAGCGGAGCCCTGGGTTTTGTTATGGATTTACGGGGGTAGGGTGATTAACAGCAAAACCAATGTGGAGGTTGTCGCCACCTGGGCCTCGCTCCGCGGCTATACCGATGTGCTAACCATCAATGTTATAGAATCCGCAACCCTCTGTGCGTTATTGTTCGATGCCAGCCCAGGTCACCACAGCGGCGAGCTCACGCTATCGGTGACAGCGCCATGAATCTCTCTGACCATGGGCCATCTTGTTGAGTACCCGAGGCCAAAAAAATGAAGTGTTGAAATCGGTCAGATCACTGCAGCTGTTTTCCCACCGGGCAGCACCAGTTATCCTACTTCACCCCGTTGGAGCCCAATCGTGTATCGAAAGATGTCTTTGGTTAAACTTGCCGCTATTGTTGTTGCCGCCGCCACAGTCTCCCAGCTGTCTGTTAAGAGTCTAGCGCCACCCACTGTCCTGGCACAGACATTGGGTGGGAATTCCGAACCGTTTCCCATTCCTGATACCCTGCCAGATGACACCCGATTAAAGGTGGACGGTTCTCCCAGCATGCGGTTTGTCAATGAGGCCCTAGAAAATCGATTTGAGGCACAGTTTCCTAACATTGATATCCAGCTTGATGTTAGCCGCACCGATGCAGCCTTGAGGGCACTGATCGCGGGGGATATTGATATTCTGGCTACGGGTCGCCCTTTAACTGAAACTGAAAAAGCTCAGGGTGTGATTGAAGTTCCCCTGCCACAGCGCGAAAAACTGGCCATCATTGTCGGCCTAGATAATGAGTTTACCGAGGAGCTGACCTTGGACCAATTTGCTCGCATTTTTCGAGGTGAAATCAGCAACTGGTCCGACGTGGGGGGTCCGGATCTTCCCATTCGGGTTGTCGATCGGCCTGACTACAGTGATACTCGCCGGGCCTTGAGTACCTACGATATATTTGAGGAGGGACCGTTTGAGACCGGGGCAACAGCTGATCCGGTTGCTGATGATGAAACCGATACCGTTGTGGCCGCGTTAGGAAACGATGGCATCGGCTATACAGTCGCCTCCCAGGCGATTGATCGCGATGATGTGCGGATTATTCCAATGCATCAGACCCTGCCGGACGATCCCCGCTATCCTTTTTCCCAGTATCGTGCGTTTGTGTATAAGCAGGGGGCTGGACCTGGAGTTTTGGCGTTTCTGGGGGTGGCAACAACCACACCGGGGCAAGACGGTTTTGCAGCAGAGACCACTGAGATCGCCACGGCAGACTCTCCTGAGGCAGATTCTCCTGCATCAGAGAGATCTGTCGCTGTAACAGACACTGATGAACCAGCAAGTTCTACCGCTGAGGCAAGTTCTCCTGGAACAACAGATGCTCCGACAGCGACAGATGAGGCCGCCCCTGCCGATTCAGCGTCTGCGCCTGTTGCGACATCCAATGATGCCGTCGCGGGTACGGTCAGTCGCCGTGGGTTTCCATTCTGGATCTTGCCACTTTTAGCAATTCCACTACTGGGGGCACTGTTATGGTGGCTGTTAAAAAACGGGGGAGGGGCGGCACCAGCCGAGGAGACTGCCGGGACAGCGGTACCGGCATCAGGCATCGTCGCCCCGGCGGCAGCGGCAACAGCAGCGGTGCTATCGCCTCGACTGGTGATCACGCCTCGCGACTCTCATCATGCCTATGCCTATTGGGAAATTCCCCAGGAGCGTTTGCTGGCCGCCAAGCAACAAGGGGGAGAAACTATGATATTACGTCTTTATGATGTGACCCAGCGGAGCCACAATGCGCCGTTACCCGTATTGGCGGCGGAGTTCCCATGTCTTGAATCAAATCCGGATCTGCATCTACCCATCGCCCTGGATGACAGTAGCTACTGTGCAGAAGTAGGGTATCTGGATACTGACAATCAGTGGCTACCCATTGCCAAGTCAGAGCCCGTGCGGATACGGCCTGAGCGAGGTGTGTCACCAGTAGCAGCAGGAGCGGCGCTGGCAGGAGCAGCTGTTGTGGGGGGAGTGATGGTTGGGCAACAGACAAACTCTGACGCCACTTCCAGCCGGATTGTCATGACGCCTCAAACACAGCAAACAGCCTATGCCTATTGGGAAGTCCCTGAAACAGAGAAAGCAGCACTTAAGGACGACGGTGGGCAACGGTATCAGCTGCGTATCCATGATGTGACGGGTGTTGACCTGGAGCGCCAGCCGCCTAATAGCACCGTGACCTATGACTTGTCTGAGGACGATTGCGATCGCACCCTCTCTCTCCCCCGGGCTCAACATGACTACATCGCAGAAGTCGGCTATCAGACCGCTACTGGTAGCTGGCAGCCACTGGCGCGATCTCTCCCCATCCAGACCGCCACCGTTTTATCACCTGCCTGGCAGAATACTGCGAACACAATCCCACTAGCGGCCGCTGGGGCCGCCGGAGCCCTAGCGGCGGTGGTTCAAACTGCTTCCCAGGACTCAACTCAGACCTTTACAATCCATAGCCGCGACCATGCACTCATGTTGGAGCAAGACCAACTACGCCACATTGAAAACAACGTCGCCGCCACCCGTGATCTGGTGCCCGGACTATATATCCTACAGTTGCGGGACGGTATGTTTAACTACGATGCCGATAATAATCATTCTGGTGAACCTTTTGTCCTCCTATGGATTCACGGCGGCACTGTCATCAACCAAACGACTGGCGTTCCCATTAGTTCATCAACCTGGACCACCCTCAACGGCTATGAGGACAGCCTGATGCTGGATGTCAGAGAGCCGACCAAACTCTGTGCCTTTTTTATCGATACCTATCCAGACGACAATGCCGGAGAAGTCACACTTTCAATTACCCAGCAGTAGTGCCTACTAGCGTATTCACAACAAACTTGTATCTTTAGAGCAAGAGAAGAAAACTATGTTTTTTGAAGTCTTGAGTGCCATTAATGACCCCAATCAGCAGGCCTCCATCAGTCAGTTAGAGCACATCACCCAATCGATAGAAAAGGTAGCCAGCAGCCAGGGGTTCAATCCGCATCAGATGCAGTTGATGATGACTATTTTAGGTGGCGTACTGCAACCGGTATTAAAACAGAAACAGGCTCAACTGGGCGCTGGTCAGTTAGCATCTATGCTGGGTCGGAGCAATGATGTTTCTATGTTGACGGCGATTATCTCACCACAGCAACAGCAACAGTTGGCCGCAGCCGTGGCTAACAAAACAGGCATGCAAGCTGCTGTAGCCCAGGCCATGATACCTCAGCTGCTGCCATTGGTGATCAGCCTATTCAATATGGGTGCTCCGACACCAGGCAGCGTTGGTGGAACAAATTCGTTACTCAGCACTTTTTTAGATAGTAATCGGACTAGCAATACTGATTTAGGGAACGTTATGAGATTCGCAAATCGTTTTTTGAGCCCCCCCAACTAAAGATTTGGGGATGGGTTGATTGCTGTTGCCTGCAGTATTAAATGCTCATGACCACCAATATGCTAAGAGTCTTGTTGTGAGCCTGTAGCTCAATCATCTCAGCGATAGGTCTGCTCTCCAATCAGATACATTACTATACACAACATTTCAATAAAATCAGGACTATTTTTGACTGTTCCTACTGCAGTGCATTTACCTGAATCTGGTTACCTACACAGCAACCCGACCGCAATTCTGTATACAACAGCACTAGAGGTTGAGTCATAAACAAGGGTGATGTAAGGGGCTCAGGATTTTATAAGTCCAACAATGTTGTCTGCATATTTTACGGCCCCTGGGGAACATTGAAGTTAAGTTCCGTATCTAATTCCTTAGATTTCTTAGAAACAAGCAGGGTATATCTTCTGTCTTACAAAGTTAAGTTGATTTTGAGAACAATTAGTCAATTTGCCGTTATTGATCCCCGGAATGATTGCATCTACAAGATGCAGGTGAATAGCCTTTCTACTCGATCGGTAATCCTCCCAATCAGCAACGGCGTCAATTATTTGCAGTCTGACCCAACGACTGACGTTTTCGTTTGGGCTTTTTTCCGTGAGCCAGGTTCAAATCCGTCTAGAAAACCTCCGCAATATGACTGAATTTGATCACTGAAATCCTGGTAATTTTCTTTTGCGTAGTAGAAGTTATTCGGTAAGTGTTATGCAAAGGGCCATCTAGTAGTTGAATTTCCTCTACCTTCCACTCTTGTTATACGAAATCTTATGCCCAGAAGCAGTTTAGTTTGCCTCAGGGGGTATACACCGTAATTCTATGAAGTATTCATTCGTTAGCCAGCCTAGAGAAGAAGATTGCGGAATTGCCTGTATTGCAATGATCGCTAGGCACTACGGTCAGAATTTACCGCTCTCCCGCATCCGTGAGCTTGTCGGTGCGGGGCAGTTGGGCACCTCTCTATTAGGGTTGCAGCAGGGGGCTGAAGCATTAGGGTTTCAAGCACGCTCAGGTCAGGCCACCGATGATATTTTTAATCGTATCCATCGGTTACCGCTACCCGCCATTATTCATTGGGGTCAGGAACGCTGGGTCGTTTTCTATGGCAAGCAGCAGCAGCAATACGTGATTGCCGACCCCGGTGTTGGTATTCGTCATCTCAGTGCAGAAGAGATTCAGCATCACTGGGGTGATGGTGCCATGCTCTTGCTGGTGCCAGATGAGGCGTTCTATCGTTTATCAACCGATAAGCCGAGCCGCATAACGGGTGTTCTGCAGCAGATTTGGCCCTATCGTTTTTCCCTCATCCAGGTCTTAACATACGGCCTATTTATTGGCTTTCTCTCCCTGATCGCTCCTTTTCTGGTTCAGCTAATTACCGATGATGTTCTGATTGGGGGGAATGCTCAGCTGCTGGCAAAGGTTGCGATCGCAGCGCTGGGCTTCTTTGTCATCAAGAGTCTGTTAAATCTGGTACAAATCACCCTAGTTGCCAATATTTTTCAAAGGCTTGAGCTAGGGCTAACCCTCGAATTTGGCCATAAGCTCTTAAAGCTACCGTTAAATTATTACGAAACTCGACGTAGCGGTGAATTTGCCGGTCGATTTAAAGATATTGCCCGTATCAATGAGCTGATGGTCGACGGCACTATCCAGCTCCCTGGCCTCTTCTTTACAGCAGCAGTATCCCTGGGCTGCATGCTATTTTTCTACAGCGCTCGCCTCACCCTGGTGTCACTGGTGACAGCCGGGGTAATGCTAGGGGCCACCCTCACCCTGCTACCCATCTTTCAAACCCGTATTCGCCGGTTACTATCGCTCAAAGATAAGAATCAGGCCCTGATGGTGGAGCTGTTCAGAGGGGCGATGACTTTTAAGACAACAACGGCCCAACCCCAACTTTGGCAAGAGATCCAGGGACGATTTGGCCACCTGGCTAGTAAGAAAGCCGACAATGTCCAACTCAGCTTTTTTACCGGTCAATTAGCAGACCTGATATCAGGTATTGGCTACATCAGCACCTTCTGGCTAGGTAGCACCATGGTGATTAATCAAGAGTTGACCCTGGGTCAGCTCTTAGCTTTTAGCATCATGAGCTACAGTTTTCTGGAATTTATTAGCTTTATCGTCAAATTTTCAGACAGGCTCATGGAAATTAAAACATCGATACAGCGATTTGACGATGTTATTGATGTCGATGAAGAGAGCCCAGACGACTGGTTAAAACCCCTGGCTGAAATCCCATCTGATGGTGATATTAACTTCAAACAAGTCAACTTTCACTACCCAGGCCGATACAATTTACTAGAAACATTTTCACTCACCATCCCCGGTGGCAAATCATCGGCCTTAGTCGGCGCTTCAGGATCTGGGAAAAGTACAATTGCCAAAATTCTGGCTGGGTTACACCCCTATCAGGCCGGTGAAATCTTAGTCGGTCCCCACAACTTACGTGATTTATCCACTGAGTGTGTGCGGCAGCAAATTGTTTTAGTTTCTCAAACCACCCATTTCTGGAGTCGCTCAATCCTAGAAAATTTTCAGCTCTGTGCCCCCAAAGCCACCTATAACGAAGTGGTGGCTGCCTGTCGCATCACTGGGGCCGACCAGTTTATTGATCGGCTCCCCGATGGCTATCTAACTGTTTTAGGAGAGTTAGGCTCTAATTTATCAGGCGGACAACTACAGCGATTAGCCATTGCCCGAGCCCTGGTGTTAAAGCCAGCAATTCTCATCCTGGACGAATCCACGTCAGCCTTAGATCCCATTAGTGAAGCTGAACTACTTCAAAACCTATTGATGCATCGTCAAGGGCATACAACCGTTTTAATTAGCCATCGTTCCAGTGTTAATCGCATTGTTGACTGGGTAGCAGTGATCAATGATGGAGAGGCCGATATCGCCGGTCCCCCCGACTATTTACTGGGTAAAGAAGGTGGGCATTTGCAATTCCTACAAGGAGAACCACCGCATCCTTTGAGGGGACAAAAGCGTTTAGTCGCCAGTAATAGCACAACAGCGGCTGATGTCCCTTCACTACCAGGGCCTCTGGACCACTAACCAATTGCCGTTGCTGATTTAGAGGATGAACCGATCTGTTAGAAGTGCCATATGTCACCATCTCTCAGAGAAATTCATACCGGAGATCAGCAACGCCCTAACTAACTTACATAAAAGAGTCCTTGTCAATTTGAGTGTAACCCCATGAACAATGATGCGTCTTCTAAGGGTATGTTTGACTTGCCAATTCAGCCCAAAAAGTCAACTGCAATTGAACCAGAGGCTGACATGGACCTGGCAATTGAGCACGTCAAATCGTCTGTAGGCACCCTAGCCGCAACCCAAAATTACCCAGACAGATCGTCGGCTGGAGAAAAGCCACAGTCTTCAAAGTCGCCGGTCGTAGAGAATTTTTTACCATCACCCAACCGTCTGCTGGCATTGGGTAGTCTAGGACTGGTGGGTGCATTAGGCGTAGGAGCTGGCGCTTCAACCCTCATCCCCTATCGCACAACAGTCAACGTTCAAGCTATGGTAGAGCCTGTAGAGAATGTGCAGTCTATCCAATCTGGATTGGGCGGCGTTGTTGACGCCATTTATGTTCAAGAACATGACACAATTCAACCCGGTCAGGAAATAGCGACCTTTAGAAATGCAGCTCTACAAGCTGAAGTTGATCAAATCAAAGCTAAAATTGCTGGTACTGAAGAACACATCACTCAAATCGATAGTCAGTTAAACGCCCTCAAAAAGCGACGCTCGGCAGAAACTAACTGGTTGCAACAGCTGACGATAGAGGGGGTAGAAGACGACAAAAATTCATCACAATATAATGCCTCAAAGGAATGGCTACTCAGGCATCGAAACGATCTAGAAACACAGCTTAGGGAAAATCGTAACGAATTAGCCAAGGCTGAACAACAGATTGATAATTTAACCATCCGTGCTGCCCATGCAGGGAGCATTTATCAGCTGGGGCTCAACAGACCAGGTCAAATCGTCAGTGCTAATGAAACCATCGCTAACGTTGTGCCAGATGGAGCAGCCCTAGAAATTCAAGCCTTAGTCCCGGCAACTCAAATAGACACTGTTGAAATCGGTGCCCCTACACGGATGCATTTAGCCAGCTGTGCGTTTTTAAGCTTTGGTTCTTTACAGGGACAGGTCACCTCCGTTGAACCCGTTCAAACAGACGCAGCAATTACGCCAAATCCATCAGCAACCCGTTCAGAACCGGCCTATTTAGTAACGGTAGAGACCAGTAGCAAAAACCTACAATCTGGTTCACGTACGTGTGAATTGTTACCTGGGATGGAAGGAGAGCTTAAAATTATTACACAACAGGAACAACTTTTAACCTTCATTTTAAGGAGGCTACGCCTCAAGACCAGTATTTAAAAACTTATATCAACATGACTGTGGGCAGACCTGACCAGCAAAACTCCAAAGATACGTTCCCATTATCAGCTCACAACCTGGCACTAAGAGATATAACCCTGGTAGCTGATGATTTGATGCCAGATGTAACATCGCTGCCCCAAGTCAGTTCAGCTTCCACAGGACCTAAGCCAAATTCATATACTGTAGAGCTGTTTCGAGATGAAGCCAGGGTGACGGCAACTGAGTTACTCTATGGCCATAGCAGCTATGCGCTCAAAGACATTGACTCACTACAGATTTCCAAGCTGCACCGCAAACGCTCAATTTTCCAAAAAAAAGTAAACACTTTCCTCGCTAGCATAGTGGCCACCGCTGGCCTACTGCTACTGCTCAATGCTCTTACCTGGTTTATCTATGTGTTGAATCTAATCCTAATTATTGGCAGTATCAGCTATGCCATCTATTTTAACTGGTGGATTGAGCAGCGCAGACGGGGTGAGTTTGGCTTGGTGATGACAATGAAACCGAATGCAAAAGTTGTCATTACAAGTCACAGCTTGAAAGCCATTCAAACCCTTTATCAGCTCCTGTTTCGTCGTATGGATATGAGCCCCCACACCAATGAGTCTTTGACAGTCAATATGTATACAGGAGAAATACTTAACGATTACTAAACTGGAGACCATCGTCACCAGTCATAGGGCAGCCCCTACCTGACAATGCCTAATATCAACATAAAACAGGTTTATCGGTGCGTAACCCGATCGTCAGACTAACGGTTGCCATGCTTTTGGTAGAGCCACAAACAACTATCTTTACAGATACTTTAACAATGTGAGGAAAATCTTCACTCAGTGACAGTAGGACCAGTTAATCCACTTGAGACTGGTACTTGCAAGCCATCAGCCATTCATTTTTAAAACCGTACTTGAGTCAAAACCTTGCCGCTATACAGCCAGTTTTCAAATTGCCCCATCTGGTTAGAAGAATGGCACACAGCTGTACTGGATAGCTGCCCTAAAAAAATAGACTATCTTTCTGTAGCCTTTGAAAAGGCAGAGAAGTATTACGCGATAATACTGAAGTTTTTCCTTGATCTTAAGGTTGAAAACCACTTAAAAAATTGGTCTACAGCATCTTGTCCTAGGTAGTCGTCGTAGGGTTGAATCACATCTAAGGTCTTCTAACCAATCGCTTACTACAGACCGAGCATACCGATCGAACATATTGTTATTCAAATCGGGGTGACTGACTCAGATGTTTTAGAACTGTTGAAATTCATGACGATTTTATCGTCTAATTACCCCAAGCAAAGATCCGCATCAATCGCACTTGAAATTGGGGACAGACAATCATCTGTGTGAAAATGTTTTTGATTAAAGGATTTGAACATGAATATTCCTAATAGTTTATGGCTGATGCGTAATATCGCAGGCTTCGGCATTTCTTTTTTAACTGTACTTTCTATAGTTATTTTTTCGGGCACTGTAGAAGCTCGTGATACTCAAGAGCAAGCATCAAATTCAGAGGTTATCGCTCAAACCCAGAGAACTCAGGTTATTCGCCGCAGCGTTGTGCGTCAGACTACGTTTACAGATATCAGTCAAAACTACTGGGCGGCTGATTTCCTCTATCCCTTAAGCGAGCGGAGAATCCTTGAAGGCTTTCCCAATGGCATGTTTATGCCGACCAATGGTCTCACCCATGCTCAGTTTGCGGCCATTGTCAACAAAGCCTTTGATGTCCGAACTGTCCGCCAGGTATCGACAATTTCAGGCATTTCTCGTAGCTACTGGGCCTACAGCGCTATTCAAAAAGCCTATTCTATGGGTTTTATTGATTTAGAGGACGTTGTTGCCAATCCGGAACGACGACTGACACGTCTGGATGTGTTAGTCTCTTTGGCTCGTGGTTTAGGATATACCGAGATTGTTTCAGGCAAAAGTGTCACAGAAATCCTCAGTATCTATGAAGATGCTGAAACAATTCCTGCAGAATATCGCGTACTGATTGCAGCGCTGACGGAACGGGGCATCATTGTTAACTACCCCAATCGTAAACGTCTTAACCTGCTTCAAGTTGTCAGCCGTTCTGAAGCGTCCAGTTTCATTCATCAGGCCATGGCCAGTTTGGGCGTTCTGCAATATGTTCGCAATGATTACGTAGCGGATGATTTCTTGGATATTTTTATCTCAATTAATAACAATATTGAGATCGATAACTCTGTTGATATTGACCACGACGGCGGTGACGGTGACCACGGCGGCGGCGATGACGACGATGATGATGACGACGATGACGACGACGACGACGATGATGATGACGACGATGACGACGACGACGACTAAGCAGAACAGTTCATCTTGTATGGCATGCCAACAAGCTGTTTAATGCATTAGTTTCTGCCTCCAAACTCCGAATTCTGGGGGCAACATATCGTGTTGTTGATCACTAATCCACGTGCTGCCAGCGTCTTTTCAAAAAGAGACGTTGGCAGTGCTTGTTCTACCGACCATACGCCTGGTCGAGAGAGCTGACCGGACAGTACTAGTTGAGCCATGCTGCCGGTCCCATAGCCAGCGGCGGCAGCTGTATCTGGATGGGTGGCTGTGGCCAGATATCTTGCAGCTTGTCCGCGCTGTTGTCCATCAATAGCGAGACGCATGGCAATGCCAGTGCCACTGAAGCGATCGGTGACCTGGGTCATGGCATAGCTGATTTGCGAGAGACTCTCTATGACAGCCGTTGATGTTAGCCAGCCTGCGGGTAACCGCGTCATCAGGCCGGTCAGACGATTGTAGGCATCAGGCAGCGAGCCAAACTTGGTGATGACGCTGTTTAGCTGGGGAAAGGATTGCGCCAGGGTGAGGGCTTCAACAGTATTAAACCAATAGACGCCAGCCCCTTGGTTGTAGGGTTCAGGAAAGGGAAGCACTTCTCGCTCGCTGTAGGGCTGAATCGTGACGTGCTGGCCGTTAACTTTGGCTGTAAACGGGGTTTGTAGCTCGATAAATGTGGTGCGCATCACCGTGACACCCGCCCCCCCTGAACCTGCCACCAGATAGCTCAGATGCACCTGATCAGCTGAGTCCAACTGCTCAATCCCCTGGCGGACCATGCTGTTGGAAATACCGGGAAATACTCCTGTACTGACAATACAGGAGACACCAGCAGCCTGGGCGACATCGCTCAGGGCCAGGGCTTCACTAACGTAATCAGGGCTATCGGCGATGTCAATGTAGGGGGTAGCCTGCTCAATACACTGCCTGAGAACCTGGAGGTCTCGGGTACGAAACGGTCCAGCACAGTGGATGACTAAGTCGTGAGCTGCGATCGCAGCCCCCACCTGGGCCTGATCCTCTAATCGCAAAGCGCGATACTGCTGACGCGGCTCCAACTTAAACCTAGGCTGGGGTCGTCGTCCGGTTAGGGTCAGAGTAACATCCGTGTGGCGTAACAAATCCAGGGCCACGCTACGACCAATCCGACCGCTACCACCAATAATTAAGACAGTTGAAGCCATGGTTGGGGCAAGCAAAACACAGTACAACAGTTGATGCAACGGTCAACTATGGCTGACAATAAGTCAACCCATTGATGTTGACTGCAGCGTTCATGATCACCCCCACAACGACGGAAGTGTCTCGCCTCCCTTTGCCCCGCTTCAATGGCTGGACCCTGGTGGTATGGCTGATCGCATTGCTGGTGGCGTCACCCATTTTAGTGGTTTTGGGCAGTATCTTCTCGCCCAGCGAAGGGGTTTTTAGCCATCTGGCTTCAACCGTGCTGACCCAGTACATTACCCATTCTTTACTGTTGATGGTGGGAGTGGGGGCAGGGGTACTGGTTTTGGGAATTGGCACCGCCTGGCTGGTGACCATGTGTCGCTTTCCCGGCAGTCGTATATTTGAGTGGGCGCTGCTGCTGCCGCTGGCTGCCCCCGCCTATTTGTTGGCCTATACCTACACGGACTGGTTGGATTATTTTGGGCCGGTGCAGCTGTGGTTGCGATCTCTCTTTGGCTGGCAATCCGTTAACGATTACTGGTTTCCCGATGTTCGCTCGGTGGGCGGGGCAATTATCATGTTTAGCCTCACCCTCTATCCCTATGTTTATATGCTGACGCGGGTAGCCTTTCTAGAACAGTCGGTTTGTACCCTAGAAGCCAGCCGTTCCCTAGGGTGTGGCCCCTGGCGCAGTTTCTTTAAAGTTGCCCTACCCCTGGCCCGACCAGCCATCGTCGCCGGGCTCTCCCTGGCATTGATGGAAACCTTGAGCGACTTTGGCACCGTTGACTACTTTGGCGTAGCCACCTTTACCACGGGTATTTATCGCACCTGGTTTGGCATGGGAGCCCAGATCGCCGCAGCCCAGCTATCAGCCATGCTCATGGTTTTCATTTTGGTGCTGATTATCCTAGAACGTTGGTCACGCCGACAGGCCAAATATTACCAGGCCAAAAATAGTGTTCAACGGCCCCAAACCTATTCCCTCAAAGGCCTACGAGCCTTGGGAGCAACCCTGGCCTGTGGTCTGCCAATTGCCCTGGGTCTGTTGTTACCCGCCGGGTTACTAATGCAAATGACCGTGACCCATCTTGATGAAACTCTGGACAACCGATTTTTGGAACTGGCCCGGCATAGCCTGATTCTAGCTGGGCTCACCGCCGGTTTAGGCGTGGTTATTGCCCTGGTACTCGGCTACGGGGAGCGCCTGAGTAAACAACGGCTAGTTAACCTGGGGGTACGGCTCGCGTCCATGGGCTATGCCGTACCTGGTGCTGTCATTGCTGTCGGTATCTTGATTCCTGTTGTTAGCTTCGACAAGCGCCTGGCTAACTGGGTGGAAGCCACCACCGGCAACAATATTGGGCTCATTCTCAGTGGTACGATCACTGCTCTAATTTTTGCCTATTTAGTTAGGTTTCTCGCGGTGGCCCTGGGAACCGTCGAGTCAGGTCTGGCTAAAATTCGTCCCACTATCGATGATGCAGCCCGCAGTTTGGGCTGTTCCCCCACCCAAACCTTGATCAGAATCCATACACCGCTGATGGCCAGTAGTCTCCTGACAGCGATGATCCTGGTCTTTGTGGATGTGATGAAAGAACTGCCCGCTACGCTAGTGATGCGGCCGTTTAATTTTGATACCCTAGCAGTCAGGGTGTATCAATATGCCTCTGATGAACGCCTGGTGGAAGCCTCAGCTCCGGCGTTAATGATTCTGTTGGTGGGGCTGTTGCCCGTCATTCTACTCAGCTGGCGAATTGCCAGAGAGCGCCAGTGAGACGGCATGAGTGAGACGGCATGAGTGAGAGGACTAGGAGAGATTTTTTAAAGTGGCTAGAGCCAGGCTTGTAACATCAGATAGCCGATACTTAAACTGGTAAACAACACACTGGGAGAGAGCCAGGTTGCGACCACCTCGCGATGATGGTGAATTTGACTATAGCCACTGTGCAAGGTCAAAAATGTGTGGTGGCTAGTCACACACAGCAGCAACAACCACAGCCACGGTAGCCTGAGGGCAACAGGGCTAATCAGGACAAATATGCCCAGGGGGAGGACGGTGGCTCCAGCAATAAAGGTATCACCAGCCCAGTTTCCCTGACGGCGGAGAAACAGGCGTGAGATCCCTAACATGATGATCAAACTTAAAAATGTTGCACTTCCTGATAGCCAGAGAGCACTAAGAGCCGTATTTCTACTGGCTTCCAGGGAGGCAAACTGTAGCACGTAGCCTCCCAGGGTAAAGCCGCTCAAACCCACCCCCGCTAGCAGACAGCCAACCGGCAGCGCCTGACGTGAGCCGAGATGGCTGTATATCGCCGGCAGTTCTGCTGCTGGATTGCCCAAGAGGCCAAACACCAGACGATTAAACTGCCCTAACAACTGCAATCGTCTGGGGGCGACTTTGGAACCAGCTGGGGAACTGCGCTTAAACCGTCGCTGCTGACGTAGGATCTGAATGCGATCGCAGCTGCGATGATACCCTTCCAAATCTCCTTGGGCCTGATAGTGCATTGAGGCCGTTTGCAAATCAGTAATCGCCTCGTCCCACTCATGAATATCTTCATAGGCCACGGCCCGCTGAAAATAAGCCTGGGGATCATCGGATTCCTGGGCAATGGCTTCGGTAAACGCGGCGATCGCACTTTCGGTATACCCCAGCCGATATCGCGCTAGCCCCAGGTAGTAATAGGTCTGGGGTAAGATTTGGGTAAATTGCAATAATCGCTGACAGTCGGCCAGTACCCCCGCATCATCCTCTAAGATGTAGCGGACCTGAGCCCGTCGCAAATAGGCTTCCGCCAGGCTCGGCTGTAGCTCAATCGCCCGATCAAAATCAGCCAGCGCTGCCTTATAGTGGCGAGTCAGCGTCTGCTGAATTCCTCGTAGATAAAAATCATGGGCGGTTTGGGGTCGAGTGCCATCATACTCAGTTGTCCCCGTGTGGTCGTAGCGCTGCCGCTGCACCTGATCGGTCAATACTTCATAGGCCTCATGCAAGGCTCGAAACTTTTCTAACGCACCGGGATCATCTGGATTTAGATCCGGGTGATAGCGTCGTGCCAATCGTCGAAACGCCGCTTTTATTTCCGCTGGAGTGGCATTGGGAGATATTTGTAACCGGGCATAATAGTCGTCAGGAATGGCCATAGACAACCAAACAAGTGGGATATCAATATAAGTGATGATGCACCCATTGTAGTCATTCCACACTAGGGACCACACTAGGGAAGGGAAAATGGGGTCAGCCATAGGCAGACGACACCCTAACCTTCCTACCTATTGTTAGATCTTCAGATATTTTGCCGTTCAGTCCGTAGAATTTAAGCCACTTACACAAAGTTAAGTGACTCATCCTCACACTTCCATCCTCATACCTTTGTCCGCCGCTATCCTTTACCTACAGCAAGGTTTCAACAACCGTAGCGGCAAGAGAGTTTCCAAAATACTCAACGGTGACAGCGGTACCTGGTGTTGCGTAGCCGAGGGGTAAATACGCATAGATAATACATCGGCCTAAACAATAGCCATAGCCAGCACTGGTGACATAGCCCAATACTTTGCCATCTGCCACCACTGGTTCCTTCCCCATCACAACCGCTGTCGGGTCATCCAGGGTGAGATAACATAGCTTGCGACTGGGATAGTCCCGACGTTGTAACAGGGCTTCTTTGCCAATAAAGTCTCCTGGCTCAGGTCTGACGGCAAACCCTAAACCCGCTTCGTAGGGATCATATTCAGTATGAATATCGCTACCCCAGAGCAAAAAGCCTTTTTCTAAACGCAGTGTGTCAAACGCGCCCATGCCAGCGGCAACCATCCCATGGGTTTGACCCGCTGTCCACAGCATATCCCAAAGCTTTAGGCCCGATTCGCTCAGGGCATAGATCTCCCAGCCTGCTTCACCCACATAAGAGACTCGTGATGCCAGGACCGGAATATTGCCGATATAAAATGACCGATTGGTAAAGAAACCAAAGGCTGATTTTGATACATCCACCTGAGTCAGGGATTGGAGAACGGCCTCGGCTTTTGGTCCCCACAGACCAACACAGCAATAGCTGGAGGATACATCCACAATTTGTACCGAGCTGTCTGCGGGCACATGGGCTTTCATCCAGGCTAGGTCGTGACCGTGAGCTGAACCGCCAGTAATCACCCAGTATTTTTGGGGACCCAGACGACTCACGGTCAGATCGCACATAATGCCGCCATTGGCGTCTAGCATAGCGGTGTAGATCACTTTGCCCACGGGTTTATCGATGTTGTTGGCACAGAGGTTTTGCAGATAATCCACCACACCAGGGCCGGTGATTTCAAACTTGGCAAAGGGGGTAAGGTCGTAGAGAGCGACGCGATCGCGAGTGGCCAGATGCTCTGCTCCCTGAATCGGTGACCAGTTTTTAGCGGCCCAGCCCTGTCGCGCAGGAATAGAATACTCCTCCAAAAGATTGGCATTCGTTTCAAAATACTGGGGCCGCTCCCAGCCCGCACTCACTACAAACTGGGCTCCCAGTTCCTGCAGACGTGGATAAAAGGGACTCACCCGTAAGCCCCGTGAGTGGGTCTGCTGGTCCAGCGGGTGAATGATGTCGTAAACCTCGTCATACTGCTGGGCTCCCGCTTTGAGTACATAGTCTGCGCTTTTACACACATCGGGAAAGCGGTGAATATCCATCTCATGGAGATCAAGGCTCGTGACACCGCTCGTCATCAGTTCCGCCACCAGTTTGCCCACACCGCCACCATGGGTCACCCACACGGCTTCTGCGACCCAAAAACCTTTGGTCTTGGCGGATTCACCCACAACAGAGCCGCTGTCTGGGGTAAAGGAAAACAGGCCATTCATCTTGTCGGTTAGCTCAGCCTGGGCAACAGCCGGAAACAACTCCTGGGTGGATTTCCAGGCCGGAGCAAAATATTCTTCTGTAAACGGCATCACAGAGGGCATCACGGGCGCATCGGCGTAGGGCAAAATGTTATCTGGGTCCACCAGCAGCGGTTCGTGCTGATAGGAGCCAATCCCCCAACAGTTCTGATGCTGTCGGAAATACATGGCATGATCCTGGTGGCGCACAATGGGCATCGCCACTTCTGCAGTTGCCGTTGCCAGTTCAGGGATAGGGCCTGTTTTGACATACTGATGTTGCACAGGAGTCAGGGGAATAATCTCCCCCACCATGCGACCGATGCGCGGTCCCCAAATCCCGGCACAGACCAGCACCTTATCGGTTTTAATGCGACCTTCATCGGTCACCACCGCCTGCACTTGACCATTGACCACCTTAATATCTGTAACCAAAGTCTCCCCATAGAATTTAGCCGCAGCGCCAGCTCCCTTGGCCAACGCCTCAGCCGCTCGCAGGGCTTTAGCGATACCATCGGTCGGCACATAGTAGCCCCCGAGAATTTTAGCCGCATCGATCAGGGGTACCTTAGCTTTCACCTCAGCTGGAGTCAGCAGACAGGCTCCCTCTAAGCCCCAGGATTTTGCCCAGCCCAACTTACGTTTGAGTTCCTGCAGACGGGCTTCGGTATAGGCCACTTCCACCCCACCCACTGGATAATAGGCCGGTCCCTCCTCGGTGCTGAGCTGGCTGTAGAGCTCAGCTGTATACTTAGCCAACAGCGTCATGGTTTTAGATGAATTGGTCTGAAACACCAGACCAGGGGCATGGGAGGTGGACCCACCAGTGGCAAATAGGGGGCCTTGATCAACCACAACAATGTCGGTCCAGCCAAGCTGGGCTAGGTGATAGGCAGTGCTACAACCAACAATACCCGCGCCAATGATGACAACAGATGCGTTTGTTTTCATGAAAAATCCTGGGACTAAAAGGTAGAGGAGATAAAGGGGGAAGACGGTGCCCACCGGACCAAAGGGGGGGATCAGGGCAAAATCAGCTCCCTACCGCCCTAGCAATGGCCTGTTGAAATTGATAGACAGTTTGTTCCAGTTCAGGCGAGAAACACCCGCCGTCAAACCCAGGAGATTGGCGACCGATCTGCATCCGTTCAATCATGGCGATATCTTCATCGTTGGTTACCTGCCACAGGTCGATGGGCAAATGACGTAGGGCTTGGTTCTCCGGCGTCATGGCCCCGTCTCCCACAAAGTAGAAAAGCATCCGCTCTGCGGTTTTATCAGGGCTGATGGGGTTGGCCAGAAACACCAGAAAGTAGTCGGGGTGAACCCCCAACATAAGATTGGGAAAGACGGTAATGTATTCGGCTATGGTTTGTTTTCCCGACGATTCTAAGTTGGGAAAGGTTGGTAGTGAACGCCCGTCTACGACACCGCTTTTATACTGCAGACTGCCCTGACCCACATGTGGACCGCCGAGATCAAATCCAAAGTGGTCTTCCATCCGAGAACAGCTGTTGAGGGCCGGATGCACCCAGCTGAGGTGATAGCTTTCCGAAAAGTTTTCTACTGCTAGCTTCCAGTTGGCATTGCACTCCAGACCAACTTCCCGTGACTCCCGTCTGAGCAAGCTGAGGTCATAATCAGACCAGCGCTCGATTGCCGGTTTTAAATACTCGGTGAGCGGTGGGGCATCCCCCGATAGATTGACAAACACCAAGTCTAACCATTGCTCGCATCGAATCGGAATCAGGCCTTTGCGATCGCGCTCAAAGCCACTGTAAGAATCCTGATAGTATCCACCAAAGTGGGGGGTGCCTTTGAGAGTGCCGTCTAGCCTGTAGGTCCAGGAATGGTAAGGACACTGGATACGACCGCTGACATTACAGGGCTTGTCCACTAGCTGCAGCCCCCGATGACGACAGATATTGTGAAAGGCTCGCAGCGGTGGCGGGCTGGTTGAATCGGGATGAATGCGATCGCGCACCAACACAATCGATATCCCAGCCACATCCGTGGGATAAACATCTCCTGGATTCGGCAAATCCGATGCCAGGCCCACACAAACCCAAGCCTGGCTAAACACTGTCTGCCGCTCTCGCTCTAGATACTGAGCAGAGGTATAAGCTGCCGCCAAAAGACCGGATTGACGATCCTGGGAGGGAACAGCAGAGGACTCTAAACAAACGTCAGACGTTTGCCGACTGACAGAATCACTGACGGGTTTTGAAACGACGTGGGGGGAATTCATACTCTGCCTCAGTGGTCATGCACCCTATCTCGAATAATGGTGGATGCTCTTGATTATTTTTAGGTTGCAATTACAAAAATTAAACTTGTAATTACAAGTCCTGAAACCACAGAATATGGATTCAAACTTTTATTTAAATTGTTATGTTTTTGACAATTTATAGATTTTTGTTAGAAAATAAACTAAAGGCATTTGGCAGGGTTTGAAGCATAGGTATTTTAGGAAAAGCCTATCTAAAATAGGGATTCAGCCATTTATATTGAGGTCAAACCCAATTCCAGACATTGTTTTAGGCTGTTATTATTTTCAAGATTTCCAGACATCTGAACCATTGCCTGATAAAGTTTAATCGTCCTAAAAAGTTATTTTTCCATCAGCAACCTGTGACATTTAAAACTTGTAGTGACAACTGTATAGATAAAGACAGAGGCGTCATAATGCTCCCCTTATCTTGAAGCTAATGTTGAAATCTAAGCCGTTGCTGATTTAGAGGATGAACCACTCGATTAGAAACGCTATAGGGTGGCGTCTTAAAGACGAAATCATGCTGAGGATCAGTAACGCTGAAGAACGCGCTGCTGTTTTGAAGAGCACCATTGCTGATGGTCAATCCATAATTTTTCCATAGAGCAGATATTCTATGCTCGCTCTACCCATTGGAGTAGTACTACCATGACCCCACAAAAACCGATTGCCCAGGGGAAAGAGGGTTTTGACTCCCCCAGGCGATCTCAAAGTGGTCGTCGTCCTGGCGATCGCAACATTGCCGGCTACGGCTTTGACTTTCACCCAGAGGTGTTTTTAGTCTCCGCTGGTTTAATTTTGTTGTTTGTGCTGATCACCCTGGTTTTCCGTGAGCCAGCCGAGAACGCATTTGGAGCTGTTCAAACCTTTATTGCTGAGGCAATGGGCTGGTTTTTAATCCTGTCCGTCAGCGTTTATCTGGGCATCGCCATTATTCTCGCCTTTAGTAAATTTGGCAGAATTCGTCTGGGGGGGCAAAATGCCAAGCCCGAGTTCCCTACCTTTGCCTGGATTGCCATGCTGATTAGTGCAGGCATGGGCATTGGCCTCATGTTTTGGAGTGTGGCAGAACCGATATATCACTTCCAAGACCCGCCAGCATTAATTGGCGCAATTGAGCCACTCTCTCAGGATGCAGCTCAGCAGGCACTGGGGATCACCTTTTTTCACTGGGGACTCCACGCCTGGGGCATCTATGCCATCGTGGGTCTGTCCCTCGGATTTTTTGCCTATAACTGGGGATTGCCACTAACGATTCGCTCCGTGTTTTATCCCATTTTGGGCGATCGCATTTATGGCTGGGCCGGTAACGCCATCGATATTTTAGCGGTTGCCTCTACCCTATTTGGTTTAGCCACATCCTTAGGATTTGGCGTTCAGCAGGTCAACGCCGGGTTTAATTTTCTTCTAGGTCTACCCATTAGCACCCCGATCCAGATTGGTCTGATTGCCATCATTACCGGGTTTGCCACCGCATCAGTTGTCTCTGGATTAGATGCGGGTGTCCGTCGTCTGAGTGAACTCAACATGATTTTGGCGGCCCTCTTTATGACCTTTGTGCTATTGGTGGGGCCAACATTGTTTATCCTAGGTTCTTTTGTCCAGGTGGTTGGCTACTATGCCGCTTCTCTACCCACCCTCAGTTTCTGGACCGAAACCTTTGAAGGAACAGCATGGCAGAACAGCTGGACTGTGTTCTACTGGGGCTGGTGGATTTCCTGGTCTCCCTTTGTCGGTATTTTTATCGCCCGTGTTTCTAAAGGACGAACCGTTCGCGAATTTCTTTTAGGGGTACTGCTACTGCCGACGATGCTGACATTTTTGTGGATGTCCGTGTTTGGCGGCACCGCCATGTCCATGGAACTGGGTGGCCTATCTGGTGTGATCAGTGATGCCGTCAGTGAGAATGTGGCCACAGCTTTATTTGTGATGTTGCAAGAGCTACCGCTGACCGCCATTACGTCATTTGTGGGCATTGTGCTGGTAGTGGTTTTCTTTGTCACATCATCGGATTCTGGCTCTTTAGTAGTAGACAGTTTAACCTCAGGCGGCAAGATGGATTCGCCAGTGCCCCAGAGAGTATTTTGGGCCGTTACAGAAGGCGTAGTTGCAGCGGTATTGCTGCTAGGCGGCGGCTTGCAGGCATTACAGACCGCGTCGATTGCCACAGGACTACCGTTTGCAATTGTGTTGTTGGTGATGTGCTATAGCCTCTATAGAGGATTAAGCCAGGAATTGGCCATGCTCGAAGGGAAAGAAATGCAGATGGCTGAAAGGGCTGTTGAAAAAGTCGTTTCGTAGGGCTTGGTTTTGCCTTTGGCTTTGGTAGTGCTGATCGGTTCTTTTGCCGTTGTAGTTCTAGGGGTGGGCTGATGGTGAGGAGGGCTGCTCAGGGCTTTCCTCCCTGTAACCCTCCTTGTCTTTAAAGCAAACAAGGAGACATTTACCTATGGCCCAACATTTTGATGCGATTGTCATCGGCGCAGGCGGTGTCGGCAGTGCGGCTGCTTACTATTTAGCCAAAGCAGGCCAGCGCGTTTTACTCTTAGAACAATTTGAGCTGAACCACCAAAACGGTAGCTCTTACGGCTACTCTCGCGTTATCCGCTATACCTATGACAATCCCATTTACATTAACCTGATGCGGGATGCCTACCCGCTGTGGTTTGACCTGCAAGCACAAGCGGGGGAGCAGCTCTATGTCAAAACCGGTGGTTTAGACTTTGGCTTTCCTGATACCGACACGTTCCAAAAACTCAAGACCAGTATGGACACAGCCCAGCTGGACTATGAGCACCTGAACCGGGCGGAGATCCAGAAGCGCTATCCTCAGTTTGTGCTCAAAGAAGGCATGGAGGGATTGTTTCAATCTGAGTCTGGATTGTTGCGCACCTCCCGCTGCCTGTTGGCCCATGTTCGTTTGGCTCAGCAGCACGGAGCGGAGATGATGGACCAAACGCCCGTGGTTAAAGTGATTCCTGGAACCCATGGGGTGGAGGTGCATACGGCAAAGGAGGTGTTTAGCTGCGATCGCATTGTTCTCACGGTCGGCAGCTGGGCCAAATCCCTCCTAGCCGCACAGGGCATCGAGCTACCTCTCAAAATCATGCCCTGTCAGCTCGGTTTCTACCAGCCTAATAACACGGCAGACTTTACCCCCGGCACCTTCCCCGTCTTCTTTGCCCACATGAACGGCATCTATGGTGAAATGCCCTACGGCATCCCCCATATGGACTCCAGCCTCGGTGTTAAAATCACCACATTTTATGGCTGGGAGACCGTCAGTACACCTGACGACGTCGACTATACCCCCAGTCAAACCTGGACTGAACATATCCGCGACTGGGCCAGGGAGTATATTCCCGGTACTGCGGGTTCCTTACTCAGCACCCGCCGCTGTCTCTATACCCTCACCCTCGACAAAGATTTTATTGTGGATCAACACCCTGACTATCCCCATGTAATCATCGGTGCAGGCTTTTCTGGTCACGGCTTTAAGTTCACCACCTTGTTAGGCAAGATGCTGGCGGACCTGGCAATCGATAGTCACACTCCCCACGACACCAGCCTGTTCAAAATTAGTCGATTTCAATCAATCGCCACCTAAGCCCCTCCTTACCTATCACCGCCTACTCCTTTTTTCCGCTAGGATATCTGGAGTAGCCTCTGGACATGCCTTCATACCCCATGGTTCCAAGTGAGCCGTGTGCAGATAAACAACCGCTGCACATTGTTATTTCGGAGCAACTAAAACAAAAAATTGAAGCGGGTCACTATGAGCCGGGACAGCGTCTACCCAGTGAATTTGACCTGGGAGAACTCTTTGGCGTTAGTCGAACTACCATACGTAAAGCTATCTCAAATCTGATTCAGCAGGGGTTGGTCAGTAGTCAGCAGGGTAAAGGCAGTTTTGTCAGCGGTCATCACAAGATCAGCATTTCCATCTCTAACCCCATGACCCACTTCGATGTTGCCCTGCAAGAACAGGGCTATGTGGGCCAGATTCAATCACTAAATTTCTATCGTATTCAGGCATCCTCTGAAGTGGCGCGGACTCTCTCCGTATCTCCAGCCGCTATCGTGTATCAGCAAGAAAAAATTATTTATGCAGATCATATTCCCATCGCCTTAGAAATTGACTATTTCCCCGAGTCCATTGGCGCAGGGTTAACAGACTCATTACAACAAGGATTTACCTACAGCACGCTCAAAGCAAACGGCATTTATCTCAATGCTGGCAAAGTGAATTTAGGGTGTATACCGGCCACCTATGACTTGACCAAACACTTAACTATTCCCTTGGGGATGCCGCTACTGGTGCTCGACTTTGTTGCCTATGCAGACAATAGTCTGCCAGCTGTGTGTGGCAAAGTATTGTCGCGTTCCGACTGGATCTGCTACACATCCGAGATCACCGATCTCAATTCTGGGGATTTGAGGCACACTGGACTGTAAATACTAGTCAAAGAGTATTAGCTGCTTAATAGTCAGCAATGCCGTTCTTGCACGTTCTTATGGTCACACCTCGAGCAGCCAATGCTAACTCGTCAATGGTCGGCAGCCTTGATGCACTCACCCACCGGCGGCAGCAAGCTGCCCAGGCATTAAGTCAGATTGCGATCGCAATGGACCGGGCCGAAACCACTGAACAGTCTGGCCAGCTAGGGTTAACCCGCCACATCCGTCCGCTGCAAAGCACGGCTGAGCAGCTGCACCAGGGCAAGTATCGCATCGTTGTCTTAGGGGAAATGAAGCGGGGTAAAAGCACGCTGATCAATGCCCTGGTGGGTGAGTCGCTGCTGCCCAGTGATGTCAGCCCCTGCACCGCCTTGCTGAGCCTGCTGCGCCATGGCCCAGAGCCACGGGTCATCCTGCACTACAACAATGGCACATCCCCTCAAACCATTGATTTCGAGACCTTCCGAGCCGATTACACCATTCCGGCCGATGAAGCGCGTCAGCTGGAGACCAATGCATTTCCCGACATCAGCCACGTCGTGATTGAGTGCCCCATACCATTGTTAGCATCGGGGCTAGAAATTGTTGATACCCCTGGTCTCAACGATACTGAAACCCGCAATCAGCAGGTACTCAACTATCTCAGCGAAGCCCAGGCAGTTTTGTTTGTGTTGGATGCACTGCAGCCAATTACCCTAGATGAGCGCCGCTATCTACAAAACTATGTTCAAAGCCGTGATCTGGAGTGCTTCTATGTCGTCAATGGCTGGGACCGGATTAAGCGAGGGCTGGTAAACCCGGCAGATGAGACGGCGCTAGCCGAGGCAGAACAACGTCAGCGTCAGGTATTTGCCCAGGGTCTACCCACCCATTGGTTTGAGGTATCGGCTCTCAGCGCCCTCCGACAGCGACGTCAGGGAGACTCCCTGGCCGGTAGTGGGGTGGATCAGCTGCTGACTGCGCTGGAGACTTTTTTGACCCAAGAGCGGGGGCAGGCCGAAATTCAGCAGGCCGCTAAGCTGGCACAGCGAGCCTACAGTGCCGTACAAGCAGCCGTGGAGCGACGGATTCCGCTGTTAGACGCAGACCTGAGTGAACTGCAGCGACGGTTAGCCTCGGTGGAAGATGAGTTTGGCAAGCTAGAAAAGATTCGGGATAACTATCGGCAGTTGATCAGACAACGGTGCGATCGCACCGCCCAAGCCATTGCCAATTCCTTCAAAACCTATATCCTCAGTCTAGAAAAAACCTTTGACACCGACTTTGTCGCCTCCCAGCCAGATCTCGACTTCCTTAATTTTCTAGACGAAAACCAGCGGAATAACTTTTACAAAGAATTTAAGCGAGCCTTTGAACGCTACATCAACGATCAGCTGACCAAATGGGAATTGACCGCCACGCAAACGATCAGTGAGGTGTTTGCAGAGCTAAGCGAAAGCGCTATCGATTACCAAGCGGCCTATACCCAAGTCGTTGAAGAGATCCAAAAGAAAATGACGGGACCCAAGTTTTATGTCCCCGCAACCGGAGCCGCTGATGATATACGTCCCTGGATTGACGATATTCGCGATCTCTTTGATGCAGTACCCGACACACTCAACAATTCGGTACAACCGCTGAATCGGTTTTGGAAATCTGTTCTACAAATGACCATTAGCTCTGTTTGTGTGGCCATTATTCTACAGTCGTTAGGGCTAATCTTTACTAGCCTATTTTTGAATATTGTTGGTGTGATTGCGGCCTTAGGCGGGATTTTGGCAGTCCAAGCAGAGTTCGTGCGGCAGGAATTTATCCGGGCAACCCGCAAAGAGTTTGTCAAACATTTACCCCAGATTGCTGCAGACCAGTGGCAGTCGATCTACAAAGCGGTAACAGACTGTTTTTACGCTTACGAAGAGCAGACAGTTGAGCAAATTAGCGCTGATATTGCCGCCCGGCATTTGGAGTTAAGCAGTCTAATAGAGAAAAAACAACAAAATGAAATTAACCGAGAGCAAGCAGTGGCACGCTTGCAGACATTGGAAGAGACTATTCAGCAGGAATTAGAAATATTGCAAGTGATGATTTAGGCGGGCGGGCAGTGCCCACTCTTCGGGGTGATGAGACCTAGATAAAACATGGTAATAAGACACGGTAGCGTTACCTGTAAAGCCATCTTCTCAAATCACGCCAGGATAGAAGAGTCCCAAGGAATACTAAAACTAGCCCTAGCGTATAGATGATTGCGATCACAAGGTAGATGCTAAAGGACATATTTGACGAAAAACCTGACATAATCTCTGACGTGGACGATGCAATTACGTCAGGGGCATAGGTATAGGCATCAGCTGTAACCACCAGCTGTGTCAGTACTACTCCACCCAAAAATAAAAGCGAGAACCATAGATAAGTTATTGAATTAAGCCACCCTTTTCGAGTTATGAGACTTTGATGCATTAACATCGAAATAGCAATAAAGATAGAGGCTGAAACTATCAGAATATGAATATTAGGGACCGAAACAATGAGGTTCTGAGGCAGTAGAGTCAATATACTACCAAGCTGAAAGACACACATTAGAATCAGATAACAGCTAGTCACCTGAATAATCCTGGGTAAAACAGTTTGTCTCCCTGGAGGAACAATCCCCAAAGCATAGAAAAGTTCTCTAATAGATAGAACCATGGTGAGCCAGAAAGATTTCGTACGGTGCTAGTCATCTCCAAAGATCAAACTGCCATCGCTTTATAATTGGAGATCGCTATTGGAGATCGCTCCATTTGTATATTTCCCCTGGTTTGAAGCTGCCTCAACCTGAACAAGTAGCCCCTATCGGTTTTGATGACCATGGCAACAGCTGAACGGTCAAATCCAAACCTGGCTGACCAATGTTCCTATGCTCAAACTCCGAGCCTCACTGCGCGAAGACTCTCAGCTCACCGTCAACTTCCTGGTTTTGCCTCAAAATCACCTATGCCCACACTGTATGTTTCGGATCTCGATGGCACTTTACTCACCCCCACAGCCACCTTATCAAATTACACACGAGATACCCTAAATCGCTTACTCGCCTCTGGTTTGCCGTTTACCGTGGCCACATCCCGCAGTATCAGTTCTGTCGGTCCCATTTTTCAGGGTGTCTCATTACCATTGCCAGTAATTGAGCTAAATGGAGCCTATATTACTGATCTAGCGACAGGAGAGCATTTAATTGTTAATGACATTGCCATTGACCTGGCGGCTGAGATTCTGGCGCTGGCACAATCCCACGGTATCAAACCGTTAATTTCTAGCTACAACGGTCAAGATGACCATGTATACTTCACCACAGACGTTAATCCTGGCATTCAGTGGTATATCGATGATGCCGAGGCCAATGAAGATGGTCGCTGGTCCTGCCGTGGTGATCTAACCGAAATTTTTGACGAACAGGTGATGCGATTTACGCTGATTGACACCCAAGCCCGGTTGACAGTCCTGGCGCAAGCATTAAAGCAACACTTTCCTGAACGTCTCGATATGCATCTGTTTGAAAATCTCTATCAGCCGGACTGGTACTGGCTAACACTGCAGGATAAGTCGGCCACCAAAGCCAATGGCATTCGCGAGCTGCAAATGCTGCATGAACTGCAGGATCACAATTTGACCGTGTTTGGGGATCATAACAACGATATCTCCATGTTCCAGCTGGCAGATGTGGCAGTAGCAACGGCCAATGCGACGTCAGAACTGCAACGGCATGCAACCGAAATTATTGGTCATCATGGTGAAGATAGCGTAGTGAAGTATTTAGAATCCCGTTGGTCCATGGTGAATGTCTGACGCTAATCCCTCTTCTTCTGGTAAATCCTCGGATACATTATCTAAGCGCCGTTTACTCCGGGCTAAATTGGCCCGGCGCAAACGGCGACGCTATCTGGCACTGTGGATTGCAGTGGTGTGGCTAGTGCTGGCCAGCTGGCAGGCTCCGGCTGTCAAGCTGACCACCAGCAGCCAAATCCGGGGTGTCTGGATGACGAATGTGGCGGCGGCCATTAATTACTACAGCTTTCGTTTAGATGATGCGATCGCAAATCTGGCGGAACATCGGATCAATACCCTGTATCCCAGTGTTTGGAATCAGGGCTATACCCTGTATCCCAATCAGGTGACTGAGCAGGCAGGCGGCCAGTGTTGCGATCGCATCGCCAATGTCCCCCTCTATCCCTTTGACGACATTCTCCACAGTCTTACCCGCCAGGCCCATCGCCACAATATGCGGCTGATTCCCTGGTTTGAATATGGTCTGATGATACCGGCAACATCACCCATCGCCAGAGCCCATCCCGAGTGGTTAACCACCAACCGAGCTGGAGACATAATCCCAGCACCGCTGTCAGCCCATCCTTTGCTGCCCCAGCCCCTCAAAAATTTTCAGATGGAGATTAGCGGTGGCAACATTGCCTGGCTCAATCCCATGCATCCAGAAGTGCGTCAGTTTCTCACCGATCTGATTGTCGATGTTGTTAAGCGCTACCCGGTGGATGGCATTCAGCTAGACGACCACTTTAGCCTGCCGATTTCCATGGGCTATGATCCCTATTCGGTGCAGCTTTACCAGGACAGCCATGGCGGTGCGCTCCCTCCCGACGATCCCAGCGCCCCTGGCTGGATAGCCTGGCGGGCCCATGCCATTACCACACTACTCACCGACATTACCCAGGCGGTAAAACAGGTACGACCCGAAGCAATTGTCTCTGTATCCCCTAACCCTCCTGGCTTTGCCTATCGCAAGTATCTGCAAGACTGGGTCCAGTGGGTCAACCTGGGCATTGTGGATGAAGTGGTCGTCCAGCTTTACCGGGATGACCTCAACATTTTTGAACAAGACTTATACAACAGCGGCTTTCACAATCTGCGCACCCAAATTCCCATTGCCATTGGGCTTTACACAGGACCGTTAAAATCAGCCAAGGAGTTTAACCGCACAGTAGATGAGATTTCAGCGGTACAACAGGCTGGCTATCAAGGTGTCTCATTTTTCTCTTGGGAGACAACCTTTTGGTTTCTCAAAAAAGCATCCGATTTAGAAGTTAAACAAACACTCCTGAGATTGTTTCCAGCCTGATGCTGAGTAGTTGGCCTATCTGAGGCGAACTATGATGTCATCTGCTCCCCTCAGATAGGAAGTGATGATGTGGCAACAGTGGTTGGGGTGCGCTGTATGAGAAGGACTTATGGAATAACTGATGAACGCTAATTATTAGTTCAGCAAACTCTCAGGTTCAAGGGAGGGCTTGATGCCAATATAGCTGTGGCGCTGCCAACCTACTGCTGCCAACGTACTAATCTCTAGCTTCTAGGAATATTAGATCCATGAAAATTAAGTATTTTTCTACACTTGTTGCGGCTTCGATTGTCAGTTTTACAGCCTTAGTAGGTCCCACACCATACACCACAGCTCAGGCTAATCCCTGCGCAGCAGAGGCTGTGAATCCCTGCGCGGCCAATCCTTGCGCGGCCAATCCTTGTGCAGCGAACCCTTGTGCGGCTGATCCTTGTGCAGCGGCAGCTGATCCTTGCGCGGCTGATCCTTGTGCGGCCAATCCCTGTGCAGCTGATCCTTGCGCGGCTGACCCCTGCGCCGCTGCGGCCGATCCTTGCGCGGCAGCGGCGGCAGCTGATATTCCTACCGTCTTTTCTGATCCCCAGGCAAATGATAATCTTGCCATCCGAGGGTATGACCCCGTAGCGTACTTTACCGTTGGTGCGCCGGTTGAAGGCAGTAGTGACTATGAGTATGAGTGGAACGGTGCGACCTGGCGTTTTTCTAGTGCGGCCCACAAAGACATGTTTGCCAGCAACCCGGAGGCCTATGCCCCCCAGTATGGTGGTTACTGTGCCAAGGCGCTGAGTGAAGGCAACCTGGCGTCAACAGTCCCTGAGGCATGGGAAGTGGTTGATGGCAAACTGTATCTCAACTACAGTCTGGATGTGCAAAAACAGTGGCAAGAAGATGTCCCTGGCAACATTACTAAAGCCGATGCACAGTGGCCTAGTATTTTAGACACATCTGATGTTGTTTTTTACGACACCGTTGGTGCTGTCTATTTTTAGGCTGAGATTGTTGTGTAATTCCAGGGGCGCACATGAGTGCGCCCGCCTAAGTCTCGATGAGAGCTAGTTCTACTAGATGGGGAACTTGTTGAATCTGTTCTGCTGACACCATCAGATTAGTGACAGCTCGAATAGATTTTGGTCCTACGGCCAATACGTAAACGCCTTTTTGTTTTAATCGCTCGACAAGGGTTTGGGCTGACAATGAGGCAGTTTGAAAGACAACAATGTTGGTTTCTACTGTCTTTGGCTCAATGACAATGCCTGGAATTGACTGCAGGCCTTTAGCCAGGTTTTGGGCATTACTGTGGTCTGCTTGTAGGCGGGGGCGATGGTGTTTGAGGGCATAGAGGGCTCCGGCGGCAATCATGCCAGCCTGACGCATACCGCCCCCAAACATTTTGCGAAACCGCCGGGCTCGTTGGATAAATTCGTTTGACCCGGCCAGGGCTGAACCAATGGGGGCACCGAGACCTTTGGAAAAGCAAACGCTGACGGAATCAAATGCTTTCACATAATCGGCTGCGGTGATGTCAGTGGCGATGCATGCATTCCACAGTCGGGCTCCGTCAAGGTGAAGTTTAAGCTGATGCTGCTGACACAGTTGTGCAATCGCATCAATCTCCACCAGGGGATAAATTTTGCCGCCGCCGCGATTATGGGTATTTTCGAGACAGACTAGCTTTGTGTGAGGAAAGTGAACATTGCTGGGGCGCAACACCTGGGCTAAATCGGTGGCCCTAAAAACGCCGCGATCGCCATTGATCAAACGACACGTCACCCCTGAGAGAGCCGCTGGCCCACCCCCTTCGTAGTAATAAATGTGGGCCTGAGACTCTAAGATCACCTCGTCACCCGGCTCTGTGTGGGTGCGCAGCGCTACCTGGTTGGTCATGGTACCAGACGGCATAAAGACAGCGGCTTCTTTGCCCAAAAGACCGGCCACATAACGTTCTAATTGTTGAACAGTGGGGTCATCGCCCAGGACATCGTCACCTACCACCGCCTTGGCAATGGCTTCTCTCATACCCAGGGTAGGCTGGGTAATAGTATCGCTTCTCAGATCAATGGGCATCGGTTTACGTGTGTGTGCTACAACCGACAGACTTCGTCAGGCTGACAGCGCTGATTACGCTGGGCAATAATTGTAGCCAAATCGGGCCGACCTGTAAGCTTTAAACGCCAGTCAGCCCAAATATCGTAAAGTTTATCCACCAAAGGACCGAGCACAGGCCATTGAGTTGGTGCATACATCCAGCCGATCCCCAGCACTGCATAGACTTGGCGAAAGACTTCAACATTTTGGATCACACTGCCATCGGGTAAAACAGCATGAATCCGGGCCATGGCAGTTTCAAAAGAGACACCGCCGTTGTCAGCGGGATCGTAATCGTCAGCGGCAATGTCTGTAAAGGCGACTAGCCCGCGACCGTTGTCTTTTGTTTGCAAGAAGTTGACCTCGCGTAGACACAGGGGGCAGTCACCGTCGTAAAGCAGTTTAATTTTCCAGTCGGCCATAGATGCGAGGATCGATACTATTGTCTCCTCTGGTAGTCTAAATTGATTTTCTATTTCTTGCCGGGCAGAGGTAGCTGGGATCTAAGACAATTTCTCACCACTAATTGATCGATCCAATAGCTCGACAGGATGCATCAGCGGTACGGTTTTTCCCTGGCGCTCCAGATGTTTTTGAATCTGGAGGGCACAGCCGGGATTGGAAGAGGCAATCAGGGTGGCACCAGTATTGAGCAGATTTGTGACCTTCATTTGACCTAGCTCATCGGCCACCTGGGGCTGCAGCATGTTGTACACACCCGCACTACCACAGCAGAGTTCGGCATCGATGGGATCAAACACACTCACCTGAGGAATTTGTTTCAGCAACTGACGCGGTGGCTGGGTAATTTTCTGACCATGGCGCAGATGGCAGGCATCTTGATAGACCAGATTGAGGGGTTCATCCGTCAGGGCAGAGAGTTTGGCCGTGAGGCCGACCTCGACCAAAAATTCCTGAATATCACGGACTTGATTGCTAAAGGCAACGGCGCGATCGCAATAGTCAGGATCGTCTTTAAGAATATGACCGTAGTCCTTGAGGGTATGGCCACAGCCCGCAGCGTTGATGATGATGTAATCGACATTCGTGTCGGCAAAACTGTCGATCATCTGGCGGGCCAGGGCCTGAGCCTGATCGGTTTCTCCCTGGTGGGCAGGCAGCGCTGAACAACAGCCCTGACTTTTGGGAATCACCACCTCACAGCCATTGGCGCTGAGCACCCGAGCGGTGGCTTCGTTCACATCTGAGAAAAAGACCCGCTGGACACAGCCAAGAATCATCCCAACTCGATAGCGTTTTTCTCCCTGGGCGGGCACAGTCTCCGGCAAATTATCCTGAAAACACTGGGGGGTAACTGCCGGTAAGTTAGACTCCATGGCTGCCAGCTGAGGCATGATGCGCTCTAGCAACCCAGTGCTGCGGATGAGCTTAGAAATTCCCGACCATTGATAAAGAGCCAGGGGACCGAGCAACAGACGAATCCGGTCGGGATAAGGGAATAGGGAGAAAATCAGCTGGCGTAGCAGCCGGATCGGTAAAGGTCGCTCATGGTTACGGTTGACTTGCGATCGCACCGACTCAATCAACCGGTCATACTGCACACCAGACGGACAGGACGTCGTACAAGCCAGACACCCCAAGCAAGATTCAAAATGACTGGCCGACGCCGCAGATAGGGGGGCCTCGCCCTTATTGATGGCATCCATTAAATAAATCCGCCCGCGCGGCGAGTCGGTTTCCTTACCGATGACTCGATAGCTAGGGCAGGTGGTCAAACAAAAGCCACAGTGGACACAGGCATCAATTAATGATTGATCAGGGGGCTCATGGGCATCAAACCCCTCTGTATTAGAGTTCAAACTGGTATCCAGTTTCAGGGAAGATGCGGTAGGGGATTCCGAAGTCTGCATGCGAAGGAGCAAGAGGCGATACCTTAACTAGCTTATCGCTTTCAATCTGCTGCTACGGGCGAAAACCGCCCTGGTCCGATTGAATAAGCCAATGGAGCAGATAAAGATCCCCAGATTCTCAAATCAAGCCATATACCCAAGTCAATACTTCTAGCCAAGACAATCTCTCCCCCGTTCCACCGGAGAATTTGCCACACACAGCACTATTTAAGATGAATAATGCTAGTCTGCCTTATGGGTACATGCCCTTAATAGTTCTTATTAGGTAGTAATCCTTGGTTAATACAGCAGCTCTGCCCACCCCCCGGCTACGCTGGACGGTGGTGATATCGACAGTTATTCTTCACGTACTAGCCCTCCTGGCGCTGCTGCCAAGCAATTTCAGTTGGGGAGCGATTGGCGTCGCTCTGGGTTTACATGCGCTGACCCAAGGTCTTGGTATTTCCCTTGGGTTTCATCGCCTGGCCAGCCATCGCAGTTTGCGGGTACCGCTGTGGCTAGAACACTTTTTTATTCTGTTGGGCACCCTGGCCTTTCAGGGCGGTGTCTATGGCTGGGTTGGCTATCATCGGTTGCATCATAAACACACCGATCAAGAACTCGATCCCCACAGTGCCAGCAAAGGATTTTGGTGGAGTCATATCAACTGGCTGATGCATACAGTCCCCACCCACTCCCAGCTACCTCGGATGACCCAGGATATCCGCGACGATAAGTTCTATCAGTTTTGCCATAATCACTACATCGGTTTGCAAGTGGCGTTAGGAGTGTTGCTCTATCTAGCCGGTGGTATGCCGTTTCTGGTTTGGGGCGTATTTGTACGACTATTGATCAGCTTCCATGGCACCTGCTTTGTCAACAGCGCCTGTCATCAGTTTGGCTATCGTCCTACTGATACCAACGATATGTCTACCAACTGCTGGTGGGTGGCAGTGCTGACCTATGGCGAAGGGTGGCACAACAATCACCACGCCTGTCAGTCCTCTGCCTGTTTTCAAAAAAGCTGGTGGGAAATTGATCTGGTTTGGCAGGTGATTCGCTTGCTGCGGGCGGTTGGATTAGCGGAAAAGGTGAAGGTCGCCAGTTAAACATGGCCTATGTCTGTGCGCGCCTACAAAGATGATTTGATCGGTCATTGGTGCGACTTGGGGAATCCTATGACCGATTAAGGGCCGGTTAGCCCCTCGGGCGGGTATCTACTCGCTGAGGGTTGCCCATTGCCCCCTTAATTTGGAGATGATTCTTTCATCATAGGTTCAAATCCTGATCTGCTCTCCGGTAAGTGCCTTTAATGCAGCTTAGCTCTGCAGGTTAAGTCCTCCGCTAAGTTGCTGTGGTGGTTTGCCGGGGAGTTCTAAGCATTCCATGTTTCCCAAGGCAATCTACCTAACGGTGCAAAACGGGTTGCGATCGCTAATCAGCACCGTGGCCATGGACGACCTGCTGGGTAATCGCGAACTAAATCAACAGCTGCTAGACATCACCGCTAGCCAGGTAACTCCCCTGGGGCTAAGGCTCATAAACCTCAGCATGCGCGACCTAATGCTGCCAGGAGAACTTAAAAAGCTCTATGCCCAAATTGTCCAAGCCCGTCAGGAAGGACTGGCCCAACTGGAACGCACTCGGGGTGAAACCGCCGCTTTAAGAAACTTGGCCAATGCCGCTCGGCTGACCCACAAAAATCCCACCTTGTTACAGCTAAGACTGTTGCAGGCCCTGGAGCAATCAACCGGCAATACCTTTCACATAGAGCTAAGCAGGCAAGATACTTCTGATCAAGATAATTCTCAAGATAATTCTGATGACAAGGCGTAGAGATTTTCTAAGCAATCTCCACGGGCCAGGATCGATACGATAGCCTAAGATTGACTTCTTGGAATCGGGGGGCATCCCATGAAACCTCAAGCAACATTAGCTGTTGCTTATGTTTCCCAGCGACCTGCTCAAGAGCAATCTCAGCATGTGGGAAACTATGCCCATCAGGCTATTAAAAAATACGTTAATCATATTCGCCAGCAAGAAAAGGGAGTCCTCGCCCATCGCGATCCTGAGTTTTTACATCAGATGCGGGTGGGACTACGCCGTTTGCGTACCGTCTGTGCGGCCTTTGATTTTGCTATTGATTTACCCAAGGCAGTTAGCGATCGCGCCCTTAAGCGTTTAGGTAAAACCCTAGGTAACGTACGCGATCTAGACGTATTGCAATACTGGCTCAAACAGTACAGCCGCCAGGCAAAGCCAAAAAAGTCAGAAGCCAAAGTACTGCGTCGCCTCAATCGCCAGCTAGAAAAACAGCGGCAAAAGTATGTCGTCCAGACGGACAAACTACTCCGCAGTAACGCCTATAAACGGATCTTTAAGGCAATCAAACACTGGCTTAAGCACCCCCAATACCAGCCCGTCTCCAGTCTGCCACTAGCCGTTGCCCTACCGGATCTAC
Source organism: Leptolyngbya sp. Heron Island J (assembly GCF_000482245.1). Taxonomy (GTDB): domain Bacteria; phylum Cyanobacteriota; class Cyanobacteriia; order Phormidesmidales; family Phormidesmidaceae; genus Leptothoe. The sequence goes on from NZ_AWNH01000043.1 coordinate 130,667, forward strand.
AGCTACCGATGGTTGCGCAGCTGTTACTCCATCCTGGCTGGCTGGTCACCAACGATACTAACCACAAAGAGCTAGAACAAGTCCACGCACTGCGCAAACAGGTCAAAGGCGTACGCTATCAGATGGCCCTATTCCGAGAGTTCTACGGAGAGGACTACAGAGCCCAGGTCAACACCTTTAAACAAATGCAGGATGTATTAGGAGAACTGCAGGATGAAGTCGTACTGCAATCGTATTTAAAGAAAACGCTAGGCGCTAAATGGACCAAAAAACTGCCCAGCTTAAACCGCTATTTTCGACAGCAGCATCGGCAACTGTGGCAGCAATGGCTAGAACTACGGCAGCCCTATCTTTCCTTAGCAGGGCGCAATGCCCTACATCGGCTATTTTTAGCAGCATAAGCACGACAAGGCCGCTGGCTCCCTCATAAGATCTTCAACTTTGTGAAGTATCACAGTGATAGCACCAAAGTTGGGAAACGATTATGAGTTACTGCATTTGTTGCAACAGTTCGTTACTGCGCCATATTCGCCATGGTGAGATTTATTGGTATTGTCCTGATTGTCGTCAAGACATGCCAGAGGCAGATAGCAGTGGAGTTACTCAGTCGGAGCCTTCTGCATTAAACACGATTTTATTTAGACCGTTGGTATTGTCAGGTAGCCAGGGAGATGTTTGTACCGCCTAGAACATGGCAGAAGTATGACAACGAGAATCAACAACCTTGTAGGGGCAGGCCTTGTGCCTGCCCTTAGGTTATTTGTATTGGTTGATAAGTGGCCGAGTGGGGTGCTCAGGGCTTTTCCCCCTGAAACTTGCCTGCTCGTAGGGGCCTCGACATCTAATGGGCTCCCCAGGATACCCACCGATGGGTCTTACCGTTTGAGCCATTCATCACGGGCGTTCTCAGATGACAGAGGTTAGCACCATCGTGATCAACCTCTGCTAAGCCAGTCTCATCAAGACAGGCCGCATTCAAATTGGCATTGCAGAAGTTAGCACCGCTGACAACGGCCCCAGTCAGGTTAGCCCCACTCAGATCGGCTCCTTCCAGATTGGCCATTCTTAAATCAGCTTGGCTCAGATCGGCCCCCACCAGACTTGCTCCTGACAGGTCAGCCCCGATAAAGTTAGCTCCCATCAACTTCGCACCGCTCAGATCGGCTTTGGTCAGGTCGGCATCGGTTAAGTTAGCACTGTTAAGGTCACTGCGACTCAGATCAGCATTGCTGAGATCGGCACCGCTGAGGTCACATTGACTAAAGTCCACACCGCTGAGGTGAATATGCCTTAAATTAGCATTGTGGAGGCTGATGCCAGAGAAATCTCGGTAGCCTTGATTGTATTCGTGGCATAGTTGTTGAATGTCAATCATGGTCTGTCTCCTATAGGGGCCTTGTATGTCTGGGCTGGAGGTAATCTCCGGCTAATAAGAAACAGCTTGGCGCTATGGACGGAATACCGATGACAGAACGTTGATGTGCCCTATATATGCTTCTCGATTGAGATGAATACATACTGACCTAGCAGGTCAGTGGGCAATAATAAGACTGTATTCAATGCCCATGGAAATCGCTACAGATACGAGCTGTAGACCAATATGTCGTGAAAATATTCACAACACATCCAAAGTGATTATTCGCCAGTTCGTCAACACTGTTTCGAACGGTACCCTTATCTTGGCGTATTTTGTCAAAAGCGACACAGGATGTTAATGGAATGCAATGGATGTGCAGATCATGCCTGTAGCTACTCACTGGCTACAGAGCTTGCGACACAGGATATACAGCACTTCATAGATATCTATTCCTCTGATTTCAGGAGATATCTCAGGAGCCACCAGATTGTTTGCCATTGATTAAAGGTCTACCCCCAATATCTCGAAAGCCACCTAGGCCAAATCGCCCTGTTTTTAGCCATTCTGCTTTGATCAACGACCACCAATCCGATGTCAGGCCATTTAGCACATAATCATAGGGTAACCAACCATAGCCCCCAATCCCCCATTCTGGCCCCCAGGAATTGCGAATCAAGATCGCCCCTTGGGAATACCCACTGCCTCCGGATCGAGGGACTCGCTTATCGTTATGATAACCAACGGCAACAACAGCATGACCACCAACGGCTTTGGCCAAGGGATTAACGCTTTGGCTATCCTGATTCGGATAGGGAATAAAACCTCGCCGAGCATTAAAGTCTTCATAGATTGACTCATAAAGGGTAAAACCGAACATACAAGGAAACCCGGCTGCCAGAACAATCTTAATGCGAGTTAATAAATCATCCCTGGGTACGTCAGGATGATCGATGCGGAAATAGCTTAGCGTCTGATAATTTTGGGCAATTGAATAGGAAAACGTGGGAGGATCGGTGTCAAAGTTTGCATCATCCACAGTCCAGAAACGAGCAGGAGGAATGCCGACAGACACCATGGTCCGCATGGTGTCTCTGGGGGATGCGCCGACATTCCCTGAACAATTAGATAGACTACGCGTTACTTTATATAGAAAGGGAATTGAAAGCGCCTCCAACTCATTGGCATACTGCCTGGCAAAATATTCAACCAGGGCAACACCGGCGTGGGCTGTGCAGGCGTTGAGAGCACCTTGATCAGATACGGGAGAACACCAGTAGGTTAAGTCAACGGCATGGGGGAGATTCGCAAAATAACCGTGTTGTTTATTCTGAGGTGAAGTATTGTGCGTATTAGATTCTTGTTGACTGGTTTTTACCTTGTTTTTTTCTTTGTAAAAATTACGAGTAAGATTAGTGCCAACTGGAATCTGATAGGTTGCAGTCGACTGAAAAATAGATAGTGGTTCCTCATAGCTATTTTTATAAGCCTGTCTTTTATGAATATTGTTTGTCTGATCTTCTGTACTAGTTGAGTGATCATCTTCACAAACAGTTGGACGATTAACTTCACCAATTAATTCAATAATGGTTGGCTTAGGCTCAAACAAGTTAAACAGTTTTTGTTCGACAAGGTGTTTTTCCATCGCATAGAGAAAGAGATCAACCTTGTCATTTAGGCTTTCTCCTTTTAACTGAGCGAGCGCTTCTAAAGCATGATCTTCTTTTCCTGCTTCCCTTAAAATCTCGATATCTAGGAGGATATCTTGCTGAATATCATCCTGAGTCTTTCCAATAATTTTAAGGCCTAAATTGATAATAACTTCTTCTACCAGCCCTTTAGTATTAGCATGGCTTTGATTCCCCCGTAAAAGCAAGCTTAACTCTTGTTCCAGTGACTGATCTGGATTATTTTCTTGAGCTAAATACCCATTGGTCGGATCTGACTGAAACTCTTGCTTAAATCGGTTTATAAATTGATAAATTGCCCAGTATGAGATTTGCTGTAACCATCTAAGATTTTCAACTTCTTTAAGCAATTCCAGCCTGAAGTTGTCCGGCAGTTTTTCCGTCGATCCTAAAATTTGCAGATCAACAGTGGTCATTAGGTCCTCAAGTCCTGCCAGATTCAGAGTATCTTGCAAATTATTTTGTGAGAACTGACTGGCGTTGATTTTATTTTTTAATTGATCGAGAAGAGCTTCCAGATCTTTGGTACTGGGAATCCTGCTTTTAGCATTGTGACTCTGAGAACTTAATTTAAGCTGATCGATCTGCTCTTGGATACCATCTATTAAAGCTTCTATTTTCTTCTCAAGATCAAAGCTTTGCTGGTCCTTTTTAACTTGAAACTGGACATGGTTAACAATGTTCTCTAGCCTTTCACAGTCCAGATTAATAATAAAGCTAAATTGTGATGCCGCCATTTTTATAGCATAGTTTAAATCTTTATAGGCCCCAATTGCGCCTAGAAATTGTAATACGACAAGAATTAAAGGCTCTATCAGCAAGTAATATTTTCTTGCAATAAAATCGACTAACTGGTCAAAGCGATAATCAATATATTTTTGGCATTGCGCTTTATGATATGGATCGTTAAGTAACTCATCTCTTAATGGTTCACTTCTAATGGCAACACCCATCATGTTGCTGATAAAATCTGCTTTATATTGTCTTTTCAAACTAGCCAACGTCTCCAGTGGAACTAAGCTAGCCAAAACGAGAGATAATACCTCTGAAGGAAGTGGAGATGGAAAGGGTACAGGTGACATTATGCGATAGTTTTTTAGATCTTTGACACCATTGTTTAGCCAGTGGGTTAAGGCTTTAAAGGTGTCAATTCCTATAACTCCGTCTACTTCGACCTTTTGCTCATTTTCCTGGTTCTGGCTAACAAAAATCTGAAAAAGCTTAACAATTTTAGTAAGATATTCGTCGTAGTATTTGCTGCTCATCCATTGCAGTAAATTCTTGTGACCAGACTCATGGATATCACCTTCAATATCTTTATTGAGTTCTTTGTTCAGCTCATCCCAACTAGTTCCCATCGATTCTTGAATTGAATTTTTAAGGTTATGAACTTCTGTTGTGCGTCCTTGTCTGATGTGCTCTAAGAAACGGTAGAGATAGGGTTTGACATCCTTGACTTTCGGATCAGAAACTTGAGGTTTGAGTACATCAAAATAACGAACAGAGAATATAGAGTATTTTTCTGATTCAAACTCCAGGTAATTGATCAGATGATCTATTTTATCTGTGCCAGCACTTGACTTAAGTTCTTTCAAAATCTCAGTCACAACTGCTAGATTTTGTTGCTCTTTGGTGGGTTCCAAAGTATCCAAAAAACCATCATCTAATCTATAGTCTCTCAGGTCTGGATTGTCGGCTATCCAACCTAACCCTTTTTCTCTAAAATTGTTGTTTCCGCGTGGGGTAAGCATAATAATTCCCTCTTAGATATGGGTGTTTACAGTATTCCATTAGGGCAATGATGTCGGACAAAGTTGTTGAACTTTATGATTCAGATTATGTTGGCTATGGGTTAACCAATCACATCCCTGCTGCAGAAATGCCTGAAGCGAAAGATCTTCTACATTCCATAGGATAACGGTGTCATCAGCACTGCCCGTCGCCAGCCAGCGACGGTCGGAACTAAAGCTAACCGTGTTTACGGCTTCTTGATGACCCATAAGTTGTAAGAGGTGCTTGCCTTTCATGGTCCAGATAATGGCAGTTGCATCGTCACTGCCAGAGGCAATCAATTGATTATCTGCGCTGATATCCAACCCCCAAATACCAGCACCATGCCCCCTGAGTTTCTGTTCCTGCTGTAATTCATCCTTTAGATCCCAGAGTTTAACAGTCGCATCTTCGCCAGCAGTGACAAGGGTTTGCCCATCTGGGCTGAATAGAGCCTGATACACGGATTGTTCATGGGCAATGAGCTGTAACTGCTGAGTTTCTAGCTGCCAAATGTTGACAGTAGTATTATCATTGGCAGTAGCTAACAAATTAATATCTTGATGCCAGCTTAGAGCATAGATTCCAGTCAAATTTTGATCATCGTTCTGGAGCGTGTCCTGCAAAGTTCCATCTGCGACCCGCCAAAATCGAACAGCTGCATCGTAGCCTGAAGAGATAAGAGTTTGAGAATCATCACTAAACTGGACATCGGATACCGCCTTATCTCCATGAGCTGGAATAATCAGTGGTTCCATTTGATTGTTGTTATCTATATCAAGAGACCAGAGTTTTACGGTACCGTCCTCAAGTGCTCCTGCTAAATATTGACTGTTGGGACTAATCGCAACATTGTAGACATCGTTACCAGCCTGTAGCACCTGGGGAGATGTATCGTAGGGAGTCATGGCATCCCACACCAGGACTCTGTCGTCGGTACTGGCTGTTGCCAGCAGTGTATTGTCTGAGCTGAAGTTGACACTGAAAATGGTGCTGGAATGACCGCTCAGGATACGTTGCGCAGGAGAGTTGAGATTCCAGAGTTTTACCGTATTATCGTTACTAGCCGTGGCTAGCATTGTGCCTGTAGCATTAAAGTCGAGTCCATTGATGCGACCGTCATGGCCTTCTAAGGCATATACCTCTTTGCCAAAACGGTTCCAGATTTTTGCAGTGCCATCGACGCTGGCAGTGGCAATCAAGGTGCCGTTGGGACTGAACTGCACAGCGGTTACTCCGGCAGTATGACCGCTGAGAGTAATCGCGGGTTCTAGGATGATCGCCCCGTCAGGATCAAACGGGTGAATTTGGACGGTGCCATCATCCATTGCGATCGCTAACCAATCTCCCTCAGTCAGCCACTGTCCACCTTGACTAAAATCCAGAGACAAAACGGCACTGGGAAGATTCTCGATAGTTTGGAGTCGATTGCCGTCACTATCCCAAAGAATAACTGTTTGATCAATTCCTCCGGTGACTAAAAATCTGCCATCAGGACTATAGGCAACGGCATCAACCGCAGCCTGATGTTCATCCAATGAGTTGAGCTGTTGACCATTAAAATCCCAAATTTTGACACTACCATCATCACCAACAGTGGCAAGGCGCGGCTCGGTTGGATGAAAGCTCACTTCTCGCACAGCCTGCTGATGCCCATTGCCCAGGGGCTGCAGTGAATCATCCTGTCGGGACCACAGCGTTACCTTGCCATCATAATCTGCTATGGCTAGTCTGGAACCATCAGGGCTAAACCGCACAAAGGAGAAGTGCTGTTCTTGCTTCATCAGGGTTTGCAGCTCTTCCCCCTGGAGGGTCCACAGCCGCACCGTACCGTCTCTGCCTGCAGTGGCAATTCTTTGGTCTATTGTTGACTCGTCAGGGCTAACCGCGACGCTTTCTACAGTATAACTGTGGCCAGATAATACACCCTGCTCTTTAACCCAATAAACCGCCTGGGAAACAACCTGAAGCGTTTTCGCTTGAAGGTCGCTGTCATTTCTAAACCAGAAGGATTTTTGCAGACGATCTCCTGCCTCCAGTGCCGTAACCAAAGTATTGGAAGAGTGGCGGTTGTCACTAAAACTAGCATCGGCAGCCGTGATCAGTGCTTCAATTTCCCGAAGTTGTGCCCTCCACCCTAAAGTGACAGCTATTGCTAGAAGAACTAGGACACCGCTAGCAAGGACTGAGCTGATTCCTGTAATTCGATAAAGACGCAGTTCTTGCTGACGGCGTTTTTCCTGTTCGTGGTGTTGGCGATCGCGCTCCGTCAATGCGGCATCGACAAATTCATCTTCGGCAGCTTCCAAGCCCCCAAACAGCATCTCAAACCGCCCCTCTTGCCGGAGTTCCTCGACCCGCTCCAACTTAGCCCCCCGCCAAAGTTCATCTGTAGCCTGGGCGGGGCTTTTCTGGGCTAGCTCATGCCATTGCCTCGCTTCATCAGAAAGGCGATGTCTAAGGTTGATAATTTCCTGGTTTTCCTCCAACCAGTTTTGTAATAATGGCCAGGAGCGGATCAGGGTTTCATGGGCCAGCTCAACAGTGGCGCGACGGGACAAAGCCCCATCCGCCAAAACATCTGGAACAGCTGTCTGCCCTTGGATATCACGCTCTTGTGGCTGCCAGTTACTCACCAGCAGATTGGCATCAATCAGGTAGCGCAGTACTCGCCGAGTTTCTGCATCGGTGAACTGAGAGATATAAGCTCGCCGACTGACGGCTTTACTAGATCCCTCTGGATGATCGCGATTGACAGACGTGTCCACCAGGCTTAGAAAAATCTGGCGGGCATGGGTTTGGTCGGCTGGAGGTAGCTGATTGTAAATCTCATTGACATGCTGACGCAGTGCCCCTTGCACGCCTTCAATCGTCCAATAGGCGTCACAGCAGATTAGCCGATTGTCCAGGTTAGCCCGTTTCCAGAGCAAATCTAGCATGTACTGCAGCAGAGGAAGTTCTCCCGGTTGATCTTGCAAATCGTTGAGAATTTCCTTTAATAGGCCGTCCTGATAGGCGACACCGTTTAGATTAGCAGGGTTTGCGATCGCTCGTTTCAAGTCCTCACGGGTCATGTTGGTGATAAAGCGCATATAGCGCTCAGTCAACTGTCCCAAATCTCGATAGGGAGCAAACTGATCGAGAAAATCAGCCCGCATGGCCAGGATCAAATAGAGCGATCGGCCATTACCGCCTGTAGTATGTTGCTCCTGGATCATCAGACGCTGCAGGTTGACCAGGCTAGCAACAAACGCTTCTCGTTTTTGAGGCTGAGTAATACTAAACAGTTCCTCGAACTGATCCACAAAGATGACCCAGGGGGTGTCTGGTGATTGTAGTTGCAAAACAACTTGGGTCAGGGTATTGGCATCAACCTGACGGGCTAATCTCGCATCAGCCTGTTTGAAATGGCCTAACAAACTAGCATAGAACGCATCAAAGGGATCTTCGTCAGGAGTAAACGTCAGATCGATTAAATTCGTTCCCCGTTCTTCTTCTAGTTTTGGAATAATTCCAGCCCGCACCAGCGATGATTTACCACTGCCGGAGGCTCCCAGCAAAATTAAACAACGATGGGCAGCTAGGTATCTGAGCAGGTCAGCAACCAGGGATTCTCGACCAAAAAATCGTTGATGATCGGTAGCCTCAAACTTTTTCAACCCCTTGTAAGGGGAAGTGGTAATCAGGGGACGGGATTGTACTGCCTCCACGGAGGTTTGCTGGATAATTTGAGTTTCAATGTGGGTCTGGGAAAAGTCCACCTGATGTCCCGTTCCTTCCACACGGAAATCATGGCCAATTTGTACATGCTGGGATTGGCTACTCTCTGAACCTGACGGACGCGGGGGAGGATCTTCAGTCATAGGACAAACCAGGCTTTTGCTATTAGGGATGACACATTCATGACGGGTTCAGCTAAGGTCTGCACACCGTCCAGTCCTTTCTTCAATGTGGCGATTGCTTGGTCAACGAGTCCCTTATCAGGTTCTGATTGGTTTAGTTCTCGGGTTAGGGCCTCTAGGGGAACAGCAGCAGTTTGCTTTTCTACCGGATTCAATTCTGCACTGGACGCAATTGCCTGCTTGAGGTCGGCGATTGCGGTAGAAATAGCCTGTAAATTCTGAGCTGTGGCCACTGAATCGCGTAAGGGATTCCCACCTGTTGCTCCAGCAGTCAGAGTTTGACTAAAATCAGCGGTCACCCCGTCTCCCTGGATCTGAAAATCTCGACCTACAGAAAAGGACTGGGTCTGGACAGCAGACTGTCCTAGCCCAGACTCAGAGGCAGCTAATAGATCAGGGAGTTTAGATTTCAGCTCTTCTTTCTCCTCTGCTGACAATGCTTCAATACTGGCAAGAATCTGCTCAACGGTTAACTTAAACATAGTTTTGCAAACGGTTGACAGGGTAGGATTTTGCAGGGAGACCATTAAAGCAAACTAGCATCCCCCCACTTGAGGTAGGTGAGCATTTATTATCCAACCGATGGCTAGTTTTCCTAGAGAATGAAGGAATAAGGGCTTTATGCTCCCTACAACAATTGAAGCGTACCTAACATTCATAGAGCATAAAATCAAATGATTTTGTTGCCTTTTTTAACCCAATGACACTCAATAGAACTCCGGCACTAAATTATGAAATATCCTGGCAACGTTCAGATAGTACCCCTGAGGGTACTTTTCTGCCTACCCCACCTGCACCTGGCCTGGCATACAAGCTGGTGTAATCTAACTAAAGCTTTTACCGAGGATAATAATTCTCTTATCATCGCCGCTGTAGCATCAGACTTAGAGAACTGTTTCACGGTTAGCATTCTTCCAATTACACAGATCTAAGCCCCGCGTGCTTAAATAATTCCCCCGTTACCCCATCACTCATCCACCCATCCACCCATCCACAGCCTCAACCTGGGACTCTATTTTTGTGCAAACCCCCAACCACGCCAAGATTGATAGCATCCAGAGTCTCAGAGCGATTGAAAGTTGTTAGCCATGGTAGACACAGAACGATCAGCAGCTTTTAGCCATACAACAAGATAGCATCCTCTGGCATAGCTGCTCCCAAGCAAGAGAGTCTCCCTTTAAATCCCTTTCACCGGAGTCATTTAAAGAGCGAGCTGCTAGAGACAAATAAGTAGGTTGACTGAGATCTTGCACCTGGCAAGGAAGCATTAACCCGCCTTGGACTCAAAGTCGAAAGGCTAACTGGCTCAAAACCGCTCAAGCGGTTAAAGAATCCCTAAAAGCTCTAAATATAGAGCTGCCCAGTCAATCTTGTCCCTTTAGTGGACAGCCCTCAATTAGCGTTGGGTTCAAAACCCAACGTGGGTTTGAGCTTCACGACCGACCTTAGTGCAAGATCTGAGTTGCCCCAATTAGCTATCAGATATCGAGCCCCCCTTTTATGGAAGTATTGGCGTTCTCCCAATTAGGCATTCTGGGGTTTAGGGGCAAAATCTACGAAGTTAAACAGCTTGTTCGTTAGTTCGTATCTTATAGAAGATTGAGTTCACCCACTTAATAAGATATAGACGTACAGATAGCAAATAATCATGAGTATGTTTAAAGCGCCGTTGCTGATACGGCCAAGAACTTCGACTAAAGTCGAACATGTCTTTGGCTAGATACTCAATGAGATGAGCAGGAAAGTTGAGAATCTGTTGCCATTCTAAAGATAGAACATGTCTTTAGTCGAATAATCAATGAGATTGTCGGAAAAGTCGGGGATCCGTTGCCATTCCATTCAACTGTTATATAATTTTTGACAATGGTGCATCGACACGTTTAAGCCCCAAAAAAGTCTTGCGGTAAATCTTAAATGTCATCTCCTATTTTGCTCGTTGGGCTTCCTCGTAGCGGCTCAACGCTGGTGTCTCGTATCCTAAACGACAGTTTAAATTGCTTCGTTATCAACGACTTTTACTATCTTCAATATGTTGAAAGTGTTGATGGCTATAGTCAAACTGCTAAAAGCACTAAAGAATCACTTGTTGATTTCATTGTTGATCAAGTTAGAAACCGAACCAAACCAAAAGAACTCAAGGATGAAGTTTGGTTTGGTCTACCTTTCTCAGAAGCAGAGTTAGAAAAAATCAGTGACTTTGCAAATTCCTACAAATCAGATGGTGAGACCAAAAACTGGGCTCAAATCTTACAGGACATGATGCAATTTTTGGCTGATTTGGCAGGCAAGCCAATTTGGGGATACAACACTCCTCAGGACTATTTGAACTTTAATGTTATCTCTGATGCATTTCCAGAGGCTAAATTTATCTTTCTTCTGCGTTCACCTGTAGCAACGCTGCTGTCCTATAAGTACTATTGGACTGTGGCTCCTAAATTTCAGGAGGATCGAGGGCGTTACCATCCTGTGATTCAGTCCTTAGCATGGAAAACCTGTGTCAACACTTACTTTGATCTCAAAGAGAAATACGGTCAAACTCGCTGCATGTTAATCAAATTTGAGGAGGTTCTAAACAATACTGATCAGGTTTTAGCAGAAATTAACCAGTTTTCAGGAATCGAATTTCCTCAGATAGATCTGACGTCTTTCGGTCATAATTCCTCACTGTCTAAGAATACCTCAGACAGACAGCCTAAGCGCATTACAGGGCTTGAGGCAAAGATCTGTTATCTTGTCACCAAACAAGAGCTATATAAGCTTGGTTATGATGATTTCTCAAGTCAGAAAATAGGGTTGCTAGACTTCTTCAATTTACTCATGACTACGTTGAGAAATTCCATCTATTATTTTCGTCAGATTATTTTTTCTCGTAATGTTCGCAAGCGAGTCTTTAAGTTTGTGAATCAAGTGACGTTACAAACTGGCCAGTAGGTGGTGGTGGCATGTCATTAGTTACCTCTGCTGCTACTACAGCTTTATAGCTGGAACAAACTGATGCTGGTCAAGTAGGCGATAAAGACTTGTGTTCGTTTCCAACAAGCAGGCGTGGCCACTGCGCTCCAGGGTAATCATCTGAGCGTTCCTGAGTAATGCCGCTAGCCTATTAGCTTCGGAGACTGACGGCAATAGCTGATCAAGCACTGAAGCGACTAGCAACGTGGGTGTCTGCAACTGTCTTAGGGACATTTCATTTAGCTGAAACTCGTTGAGCAATGATAGCCGCCAGGCCGATGCGTCTGGGGTTACCTGTTGCATAGCCTGCAGCAAAGCCTGTCGATTATCCTCAGAGACTCGTTCAAATGAGATTAAAAAAGGTAGTAGTCCTACTGCTCCAAACCGATATATGGCACCTGGCATTCGTTGAACTACGAACGCTCCCAATGCGCTCCAAATTTGACGGTTAAACGAGGAAGCTGGATTAATCAAAATCAGTCGCTCAAACAGATCAGGAGAATGACAAACTGTCTTTAGTGCTAAACAACCTCCAAACGATTCACCGCAGAGATATATCGATCGATGGGGCCGAGATGCTTTCTCGATAGAAACTAACTCTACTAGGTGAGTCACCAAACCGTGCCAGTCAGTTTTATCATCACCTGGAAGACAAAAACAGCGCACATCAAACGTATCCTTAAGCTCATTCAACTGTTGCCGCAGTGATACATCACTGCCATCCATACCAGGCAAAAAAATCAGCAGTGGCAAATGTTGCCGGTCTGTGGCCATTGTCAAAAGTTGAATACGTTGAGTTAGCATTGTGCAAACATTAAGGGAAGCCCTGCTCCAACAGCTGAGAGATTTCAGCATAGCAAGATTGGGTTAGCTCTCTAGCTAAATGACCGGCTTGTTTACTATGGTACTGCCCTTTATGAGCTGCCGTAATCTGAATTGGGGTGCCAATGGATAAGGTGACTCGCCGATAGTATTAGTACGGGCACCTGATTCATATAGTAGTAGCAGGCAAATCGCACTGAGCACCCCAGGGCTGGACTGCGGCGGTCGAGCGCTCAGTCAAATGCACAAGGCACAACCCTGACGAGATTATCACTGTGGAATCGGGGTGAAGGCATTTGGAGCATTCGTCCTCAAGTAACGGCAAACAACCTACCGTCTACTCACACACTCGCTGCAATCATTTGGATGGCTTTGGGCATGGCTGGATCAAACCCACTAAAGTCCCAGGAGTAAGGATCTTGTGGATCTACTAGACTCACTTTATAAGGAGCCAGAGTGATATAGACAGCTTTTGCCTGAGGATTCACCTGGCGGCGATAGTCAGCCAGACGCTGACTGGGATGAGACTTACCAGCCCAACTTTCACAATCAGTCCAGAAACAGAACACATCCACCTGGACACGGTGGCGAATTGCCCAGTCATAGGCCACCGCCGCATCAGTCCCCCCAAAGTTTTGGCTGGAGGCCTTGGTCAGGGCTGAACTAAAGCTATCGCGAGCCGTAATTTTAAGGTCGCGAAAATCGGTTGCAAACCCGCGAATGATATAGTTGCGCTCGGCCTTGGCTGTTGCCAGGGCCAGCGTAGTGGCAATCTCGCAACAGGTTAAACCAACAGAGCTAACAGTATAGTAAGACATGGAACCAGACACATCGACAGCATGTAAAAATGTTTTGCCCGTCGGCTGCACCACATCAAAGCAGCGCTCTAAAGCTGTTTCTAAAATGTCTAACACACGCGGAATCGGCTGCCAGATTTTCTGACTACGCCCCAGCTTGCCTCCAGACTGGTAGGTCTTCAACGCTTTGAGGATATCAATGGGGTGAATGCGGGCTTTACGCAACTGCTTTTTGCTCTGCAGGCGCTCTGCCAAATGCTTCAGATTTTTATGCTTGTGGGGCTGCAAAACTTCCAAGTGGGTCAGCGAGCCCAAATTACGCAACAATGCACCCATGGGCATATCTTGAAATAACAACTGCCAGGCATGCTGATCCATTTGACCCACGGGGGCAATCATTTCATGAGTCAATCGTCCCTGACGAATTGCTTCCAGGGTTAAGGATGGGTCACGCTTGACCCGCTCATACCACCAAATTTGTGCCAGGGCTGCACTGGGTGGTGTCTCAGGTACCGTGTTCCACCCCTGGGTTGCCCACTGGTAAAGTGCCTGGTGCTCAGGTGTCTCGGGCTTTACGTGGAATAGCCGCAACGCATCGCGATGGGTATAGCCGTGGCGCTGCTGATACTTCAACAACTGATAGGCCAGCGCCGTAGCATCAGGATTTGCCAGCCAGGTCTGGCCACAGGTGCGAATCAGCTTACCAAAGCCCCGCAGGCTACGGGTATAGTTCAGCCATTCATAGAAATGACTGCCGGTACGCACTACTTTCAAGAAGATCTCCTGGAATGCCTGCTTAGCCGCTGGGGTGTCTCCCATGGACAATAATACCAGGGCAAACAGGGGAGCACTGTTATTGATGGCATGACCATTGCTGGCATAGACAATCTCTTTTGCGGCCCGACCCGGATCTATCGTCACCGCTTGAGTCACGACATTGACAAATTCATCAGTCAGCTCATACTTATTGGCATAAAAGCTGCCCTGGGCTGTACCCAACAACAAACAACGACGCAGCTGTTGCCACAGATCGATTTTGAACTGATAGCCACCGGAACGCCCCTGCACCATATCTGTCTGACGACCCGGAATCGGCTGGGTTTGAGGGGTGCGGTTTGCGTTTGTAAAAAAGGAATAGCTTGATTTCATCTATCGGCCCTCCTGGGCAATTGCCATGATCCGTTGGACAAGGGAGTAGAGCGGGAGTTGCACCCGCAGTTCGGTGTGAAGTGTGATAGGGGGGAATCGAACCCCCGACCTCCCGCTCCGAAGGCGATAACCCTAATTCGTCGACCCTTGCGGATAAGTGGTGAAAAAGGGAGTTTAGGCGCTCTGTCCACTGAGCTACTATCACCGGATGTCAATCAGCAGGAACATCTGTTCCGTTTGCCTTTCGACATGTTTAGAATAGGCAAACGATTTACCCCTAAGCGAATGCCAGCTCAAACCGGCTAAAGGCTTGAATAGCAGGCGTTTTACAATTAGGGGGTGCTGGTTAGTCAGGGGGGGACCTCAACTTTGCCCAAAATCAGTTACGGCCCCGTGGCTAAACAGCGAACATTAGTACTACTAATGGCTCTGGTGGACTTTGGCAATGATGAACTGGATATGGAGGATGAAACGGCCATTGAGGGACTGCGATCGCAACTTACTTTCCATTGGGCTACAGATCGGCAGCTCATCGTCCGTACCAAAATCCGCTATCTTGAAGCTCTGACCCAGCTAGCGGCTGGCGAGCAGTCCCTCACCAAGGCTCAAATTAAAACGGCGCTGCATCACTTGGAACATCACGTAGCAGTGCTAGAAGATAACCGCATCAGCCGTCGGGGCTCAGAAGTCTGGCATTTTACCCTAACCCTGTGGCATCACCGTCGCGATCGCCCTGCTTTATTGAAAACCTTTGATCACATTTGGGAACAGCGTAGATGCGATCGCTCACCCCCCTCAGAAAGTACCCCACCCACAGACAGTCGCCGCTGGCAACAATACTGTCAACACGCTCTTTCATCGACCCTGCAAACAGGCCTAAACTCTAACCTGCTGGGCCGTGTGGACCCACCGCAACTGCCCCTCGCTTTAGTAGAACACATCATAGAATCATCTGCTCAACAAACATCAGACATTGACACCATTGACACCTCTGAACTGCTAAATTATCTGCAGCACAATACCATTCAAAACCTGGCGATTGTCGGTGAACCTGGTGCCGGTAAAACCACGCTCCTGCAACAGCTAGCCCAGGAGATTCTCCAGCAAACTGCCGATTTAGCAATTGTGGTTTCCCTGGCCCAACTGGGCACCCAATCACTCGAAGACTACATATTACAAGACTGGCTCAAACTAGCTCTCAACCAGCGCACGGTGACCCCTGAACAACAAAAAGAGCTGGCTGACTCCATTGAACAGGGACACAGTTGGCTACTGCTGGATGCGGTCGATGAAATGGAGCTGTCCGGCAGTTTAGCCATCACTCAGCTAGCCCATCAGCTGCAGGGTTGGCTCAGTAATGGACGCATTATTATCACCTGTCGTCTCAACCTTTGGGATGCAGGTAAAAATATCCTCAGCCACTGGCCCACCTACCGTCTGCTAGGTTACGAGAATTACCGACAACAAATTCAGCCTTTTATTCGTCGATGGTTTGCACATCAACCTGAGCAGGGAAAAGCCCTGTGTCAGCAACTCTCACTGCCAGAGCATAAACGCCTGCGCAACAATCTACGCAATCCCCTACGGCTGGCTTTATTTTGCCGGTTGGGTAGCGGTGGACAACTTGCCAAGACCCAACATCAGCTCTACCAGCAGTTTGTCACAGCCCTTTATGACTGGCAGCAGGATACGCTCCCAACCACCCTGCTGGAACAACACCAAATCAACCAAGTGCTCTCTCAGCTGGCCCTGGTTACGCTCAATGTCTCGACCACTCAGTTGAGCCTCTCTCGGGTAACGCAACACCTGACACCGGCAGACCTGCCCTGGTTTGAACGCGCCATTCAGCTCGGTTGGCTGACGCCGCTGGCCACATCCACGGGTGAAAAGGTCTATAGCTTTCTACACGGTACATTTCGTGATTATTTTGCAGCCCAGGCCATTGATCGGTGGCAACACTTTACAACTCTCCACCACAAGCAGCTCCCAATGGTGATGCTAGGCTGGCAGGCCGTTATATTGCTCTGGTTAGGCCGCAGTGATATTCCCAACGCCGAAAAGAACAGCTTAGTAAACGCACTGATTGAGTTTAAAGATGACTGTGGTGGCTTTTTTGAGCATCGTACCTGGCTATTTGCGGGTCGCGCCCTGGGGGAATATCCCGAGTTTCCGAAGGCGGATATCATCATTCAACAACTAGTAGAGTGGCGCTTTAACTTCAACCGAAAAACCCCATCCATCTTAATCGAAGCGGCTAAAGCGGCATTAGCGGAGTCGGACTTGAATCGGGTGACTCAGGTGCTCACTCAGCTGACTCAAGATCCCAGTCAAGATTTCTTTGATCGCTGGATGGCTGCTTACAGCCTCGGTCGTAGCTATGCTCCCCAAAGCCAGGTCGCAGTAGAAACCCTGGTATCATTGTTGCCCACGATGCGTAGTGACTATCTAAAAATGGATATGGCTCGTCACTTAGGCACCCTTTCACCAGGCCATTCTTTAGCGATTACAACACTAGTTGAGATTATCAACGCCAGCCCACAACCACTGACACAACGAAAAGCGTCCCTACGTTTAGCAAAGGTTGCCCCCAATCATCCGTTGCCCATAACTACCTTAGAACAATTGCTAGTAGATAATCCCCAGGATAAAGCGACCCTAAACGCCCTGGCCACCCTTGCCCCCAACCATCCCATGGTTGTAGAGATAGGAACGTCTGCAAAGTCTCGCCGCGTCAGCTCCCGACGTCGCGTCAACAGAAAACCCCATCGGTCACCTGATAGGGCTAAACAAATCGATAGTTTAGTGGCTCGGTTGAGCGATCGCAACCGGCTACGACTGGCCCAAAAGCTCAGCCAGCTGCAGCCTGGGCATCCCGTCGCCATTGAAACCCTGTGGCAGTGTCTGATCGCCAGTGAGAATAAGACGAAACAAAAGCAGGCGGGCCATGCCTTACAAATTGCTGCCACCGATAACCAAATCCCTGAGCTGGTTGCCAAACTACGCCCTATTTACGAACAAGCCTGCATAGACCAACCCAAAGCACAACTGTTAGCGTTCTTCAAACTCTTCTGGACCTGGGCAGATACGTTGGGGTATCCAGCCTTTGTGACGGCCTGGCAAAACGCTGGAGCAAAAAACAGAAGCATGAGAACAGAGGAATGAGAATCCAGTGCAATTAGCCCAGACTAGCTAGCCGCAATCATACTAAACAGACAGAAAAGCCTACATGGGCAAGAGGAAAAATCCAGGCGTTGATGACACCTAACCAATGTAGAGCGACAGGGCTATAGTCAAACCCAAAGGGAACGAGAACAATCAGGCTTGAACGACCGTAGAGTGTTCACTCCAAAGAGCCCCTGTGTTTTATGAAGTCATTTTTCGAAAGGTTACAATTTCATCGACTATGTAGCGTAAATGACTAAATTTAGGGATGTAGATTCAAAAAACTACAGCCGTAGCCAGGCTGGGCTCATACCAAAGATTTGCTGCAGAGGAACGTGTCTTCACTCTGCTACTTTAGGTTATCTACTCGACAATTTAATCCAACAATTTACTGATCTAACAAGTAAAAAGGTGGTCAGAAATATGTCTTTTTTTCCCATTCTTAAGCTTGATGATTTTATCGCTTCCCTGGCTGACGATGTCAAAGCAGACATCTTGGCCTGGCGGCTGAATAAGAAAAAGGCGGCACTGCGGCTGCGTGAGGCGCTGCCCACGCTGTTTGATTTATCCTATGTTGAAAATGCCATTCTTCCCGCCATCGTTACCAGTGTCTTTCAGGGAGAACGCCACGATCTTCCCATGATTGACCTCAAGTTTACCAAGGAAGAAGCCCTACCATTTTTCTTTTGGGGCATGCTCTATGACAGCTGGGAACCTGAACTAGAAAAAGGACTATCGGTCTTTATCCAAGGGTATGAGAATCGCGGCGAAGAGAATCGTCGAAAAAGACTTTATGCATCAGCCCTGACTCCCGATCTCTATCGGCCCATGTATGGGGAGAAAGTCGTCGACTTTTTTGATCAGCTGCTGTCTACAAGTAATGCGAATCGGCCTTTGATGGCTAGCTATTATGATACGTATTTTGACCTTTATTGGGATCTGCATTTGGGTGTGAAAGGCGAGGCTATCCCTGACGAAGTCAGACAGGTTGGGGAGAGTTTTAATACGGTACTAGCCTACGTTAATCCAATTCTCGACATTGTTCATGACAACTATGTGCGGGTCCGAACTCTGCGGAAAATACTGGAAGATTGGGTTGATGCCAGAATTGAAGACATGCTTCAAGGTAAAATCCCCAATCCTGAAAAGACATTTGTTTATTACTGGCTCAAAAATGGTGAACAGGGACCTGATTTTCGCCGTGAGGATGTGGTCTTTGAATGTTTCCATAATTTTGTCGCCTTGAGCCAGTGGGGTAATACCATTTATCAAATTGTTTCCAGGTTAAGAACAGACGATCAAGGGGACCCAATCATAGGAGAATGGTTCAAACGCACCATGGAAAGTGATTTTGATCAGCCTCCTACCTCTGCGACTCCAAGCAACCCATTAGAGGAATGGTTAAAGAAGCTCTTTGGCCATGGCAGTGATTCATTAAAATCCCCAGTATCGCCGTTTACACCGCTTGACCGCTTTGTCATGGAGCTGTTCCGCACCATATCCCCCAATGACGGTAGTATCTCTCTGATTGAAGAAACGGGAAATCTGACGCCGCTATATCAGCGTTATGGATACATTATTAACCCCCACAGCGAGACCAGTCGCGATCCTCGCCACTGGCTCGACCCTAATGAGTTCAACCCAGACCGTTATCTGACGACTCCCACCAGTGACCAAATTGATGAGGCTAGAGCTAAAGAAATCGGATTTGCTCGCTGTCCGTTCCACAAAATTAGCCTGGCGGTTAAAGACGGTCGCAACGCTATATTAACCAATAGCGCCTTTGGTACTGTCTTTGGTGTGAATGAGAATCAAAGTTTTCCTGTCTGTGACTATGCCGGCTATGCCCCATTTGGGTTTGGCTATCGTCGCTGCCCTGGAGAGTTATTGACCATTGAATTTGTCAAGGACTTTCTCCGCAAGGTGTGGAGTGACAAGGTTGAGTTTAAGACCCTTGATATTGATAATCCAGAACGAGTGCCCGTAGGGCCAACGGCGGTTGTAGATGACAATATTGGGTTTGTCAGATAGTCTTTCCGGTAGCGTTTCTTTGAATCAACGGTGTAGTAAATAGTGCCGATTGCTCACTACACTTGTGGGTAGCATAGTGGAGTGGAATAATTTTTACCATGTTTTCTCACACTCTGCGATCGCTGATTTAGGGGATGGACCAGTCTGGAGCTGTTGCTATTGGGCTGCATCTTACTACTAAAGCCATCCCGAGGATCAGCAATGTCCTCACACAGTATCTAAGCTCTATCCAGCCTATCTACTACAAATGTTTGCTATTTTTCCTATAGTCAGTCTGATCCTATTAGTACTGATCGGCTCAAAGCTTTTTCAGCATAAACGAGAGGCGCTACTGGGAGCCTTGATGGCTTGGGCTGTTATTGTCACCGTTTTAACTGAGGGGCTAAGCCTAATCCGAGGGTTTAATCCGGTATTGTTAACCTTGACCTGGTTTTTGATCACAGCAGGGCTCGGAGTTTTTCTGTGGCAAGCCTACGGTCCCAGGCTAATTAAGGCTGCGCCTGGCTATTGGTTGAATCCGGCTCCATTTATTAATTTACCAGTGACCCTCAAGCTATCGACGGTGGGGATGACCATTGCTTTATTGGCAATCGGCGTCACAGCGGTGATGGCGGCTCCTAATCACTCCGATTCGATGGAGTACCATCTCAGTCGGATTATGCACTGGATTCAAAATGGGACGGTAGCGCACTATCCCAGTCATAATATTTTTCAGCTGTATCAAAACCCCTGGTCGGAGTTTGCGATCGCACATCTGCAAATCCTCAGCAATGGCGACTATCTCAGCAACTCTGTGCAATGGGTCAGCATGATCGGCTCGATGTTTGGCATATCGCTAATTGCCAAAGAGCTCGGTGCAGGCCGCAACGGTCAAATTTTAGCCGCGATCTTTGCTGGCACCATGCCCATGGCCGTGTTACAAGGGTCCAGCACCAACAATGACCATGTGGTTACCCTGTGGATGGTCTGTTTTGTCTACTTTGCCCTGGTTACCATGGGGCAGGGGTTGAACCCCATCCGGCTAGTGTGTTTAGGTACCAGTCTGGGGCTGGCAATTTTGACTAAAGGCACAGCCTATATTTACGCCTTTCCCTTTTGCATCTGGCTGCTGATTTGGGGCATTCGCCGTTTGAAGTGGCGCATGGTCAAACCCATGGTCGGGATTCTGGCCATTGCCATCGTTATCAATGCTGGCCATTATTTCCGCAACTATGCCCTATTTGGTACTCCCCTGGGCTCACCGGGGGATGAAACCGGCACAGCCGTTGGTCTTACCTATCTGATGTCCAACGTCGTTAGAAATCTAGCTCTCCATGCCGACATTGTGAGAAACCTGCATCTAGATGGCTTGATGACGCCCACCACAGGGCTGACAGAAAAGGCGATTACTATTTTTCACAACATCATTGGTGTAGACGTCAGTGACCCGGCCATTACCAGTGCGAAAGAGTCGAGATTTTATGTCCCCAGCATTTCGTTTAATGAAGATAAAGCGGGTAATCCGTTGCATCTAGCCATCATTCTGATCTCATCTGGGTTACTGCTGATCAACAGTCGGCTACAACAGCGGCGACGGTTATTTATCTACTGGTTAACCACAACAGCCACCTTTCTCCTCTTTTGTCAGCTGCTGACCTGGTCCTCGTCTCGCTGTCGGCTACACTTACCCATTTTTGTTCTCTTTGCAGCCCTAGTGGGCACCGTGATTGGCCATTCACTCAATCGTAGAGTGGTTAATATTCTGACAATCTTTCTAGTGTTGCTGTCATTGCAGTGGGTGTTCAACAACGATATCCGACCCCTGACCGGAGAGAACAACATTTTTGCTAGCCCGCGTTCAAGGGAATATTTTAATACCCAGCCCGCATTAGAAGGGATTTACACCAATGCGGCCAGCGAGATCAATAATCAAAGCTGTACCAATATTGGCATGGTGTTTGAAAATATCTCCTTTGAATATCCCCAATGGTTGTTACTGAATGCACCCCGCCGTGGCTTTCAGATTCAGCATGTGAATCTTGACAATGAATCGGAGCCCCTATCGAGCCAGCCGCGCTATAGCCGATTTGAACCTTGTTTAATCATGAAAACAGCCTCTCGGGATGTTGATGCTCCCTTAGAGGCAGAACTGCAGGTTGATGGCAAACGCTATCGAGAGATCTGGCAACAGACTGAAGAGGCGAGAAACTCCCAGAAGTCAGTACAGCTATTTGCCACCAACTAAGGAATAACGACTTTTAATTGAAGGAAAACTCACGATCGCCGCTATTGCGCTAGAGGTTGGATTTGCCCATCAAAGCTATTTGAATTGCCACTTTAAGCGATGGGTGGGTGCCACACCCAAAGCCTTGATCAATAGTCAGTGAGAATGTGCAAAAAATCAGGAGAAGCTGCAAGAGCCTAAGACCTCATTAGCTGGATACTTCATTTATTCATCCAACTCCTGATTTAGGAAACGCCTGCAAATGTCGCATATTCTATATCTAGACTCTAGCCCAAGAGGGAGTCGTTCGATTTCGCGTACTTTAACAAAGGAATTTGTATCAAGCTGGATGCAGCATTCCAGCAAACCTTAAAGCCTACATCGACCAAATTGTGCGCGTAAACAAGACCTTTACTCTGGATTGGGAGGGTTTGTTAACCCAAAGCTTTGCAATGACTTCTCACGCTGAATTAAATTTGCCTGCGGCAAGAGTTGACTCACAGGGAAAACGTCGTGTGGACTATCGACGTATCTTACTGCTGGCATTTCCGCTATTTCTTAGCAATGGAGTTCAAGCAGTATTAAATCTTACGGACGCTTGGTTTATCGGACGTCTCTCGACTGATGCGATCGCTGCGATGGGAGCACTGTACTTTCTCATTACGGTGCTGTTTATTCTATTTGGTGGGGTGGGTATGTACGTGCAAACCTTGGTAGCCCAGGCATACGGAAAGGGTCAGCCATTCCAAGCGTCGCAGGCAGTGAGTCTCGGATGTTGGAGTGCTTTATTGCTTACACCGCTATTTATTTTTCTGGCTTTTCCGGGGGGCAAATTGCTCTCGCTGTTTCAGCTTTCTCCAGCAGTTGAACAGTTAGCCATTAGTTATTGGACGCCGCGACTCCTGGGATTAGGAATTGCAATTGCCAATTTGGGCTTGGCTGGCTTCTTCAATGGTATTGGTAAGACCAGAATTACTCTGTGGATATGGATCTCCATTGGCCTCATAAATGTCGTTCTGAACGAGGGATTGATGTTTCAGTTAGGCATGGGTATGGCAGGGGCAGCATGGGCAACGACGCTCTCGCTCACGATAGGTACAGTGCTTTTCCTAATGGTTTTTCTGAGCGGTAAGATTCACCAAGACTTTCATTCGCGTAGAGTTTGGCCACCTCACTGGCAAATGATCCGTTGTTTGGTTTCTATGGGATTGCCACTGGGATTTCTCATGACTGCTGATTTAATGGGAATTTCCCTGTTTCAAATCATGCAGGTTAAGCTCGGTGTTGTTCCGGGGGCGGCTACTCAAGTTGTGATGATGTTGACGTCTACGGCATACATGCCAACATTGGGCATCGCTCAAGCAGGCACTACCTTAGTTGGACAGTCAATTGGGGCAGGTCATCGTCCCTGGGCAAAACGGTTAGGCAACATTGCGATCACCCTGTCTGTACTCTACTCAGTTTCAGTGAATGCTTTGCTTGCATGGAACGGACGGTGGCTAGTACCGATATTCGTCACAACAACTGACGGCCAAGTTGAAGCTGTTATTCAACTGAGCCAAACATTACTCTGGTTGGCTGTGGTCTACAACGCTTTCAATGCCTTGAATATTGGCAGTGCTTTTTGTCTTCAGGGTACTGGTGATATCAGGATGCCTAGCCTGCTCGCCATTCTCTTAACCTGGTTAGGTTTTGTGCCCTTTACCCATATTCTGACGTTCGCTCAGGGCGAAGGACTGGTCAATTTTCTACCGCAGTTAGGGATCGGCGTTTTTGGCGGGTGGATTGCCGCAATTCTGTTTACTCTGGTGCTGAGTGCATGTCTATTGTGGCGATGGCGGTCAGGCGACTGGCAAAAAGCAGGTTGAATCAAACTAGCTGAAGGCAAGGGCATGCCCGTGAGAGCAGATCTGAAGGCCACCAATTCTGGGGGGCTTACAGGGAGGTATCGACAGTAAGTGCTATCGACGACCGAACCCCCTCCGTCTACGGCACCCTTGGTAAGGAGAGGAAATTCAACAACACAATCTCACGCTGGTTTTTCCTACTTAGCCCCTAAGCAACCGACTGACATAGGTCCATTAACGCGGTCTGACAGTCACTATGGGCCTGTTGAGCCCGCTCAACTAGCTCCGGTGGAAATGACTGAGTGAGCTGCCGTTGCGATCGCACAATCTTACCGGCCTTAATCTTGCCCTTAGAATCACCGACTCCTTTCATGCCAGTAGTTTTGAGCACTGTATACTCTTCTGTAAACGGGGTTCGGGTCTGCAAAAACTGTTGGAGGGTGGTGAGCACCTGTGGCGTTTGATCCAGCAGCTGCTCATAGGTCACCACCAGCATCCGAGCTGGGTCATTAATCAGCTGCGCATAGGTCACCAACATGGCCATGCGCTCAGCATAGTACTCAATCGTATCCTGCTGATTCCAGTGGGGTTTGAGGTCGGCAATACTGGCCAGACTCCGCTGTGGCTCTCGCAACAAAAAGATGGCATAAACCTGCTCAGACTCCAGAAAGTCATGGTTCAAGAACTTTTTGTTATGCAGCACCTTATCCATGACGTACTGATGATTCATGCGCAAGTTACGCACATCCCCCAGGGTGCGAAAGTCCTGGGCTTGCCAGTACACCTTTTTGAGCAACCCTTTAAAGTCATTGGCATCAGCATAATTAGTATGGGTTTCCCCATAGCCAATCACCTCTGGATTGGTGGTTAACAAGTGGGTTAACAACGATGAGCCCGACCGCATATGGCTAAGCAGCAGCAAAAATCGATAGGGCTGAGGGCGAAACGCGACTGTATAGGGACGATTGACTGCCTCAATCCGATAGTTGAAATAGGTCTGCACCAGATCATTTTTATACTCGCGAATCCGCTGCCGCCACTGACCTAATGTTGATGCCATAGGGTTTCCTGAATGGGCCTAAGGGTGAGCAAGCTAAATGCTCTAGGTATACGTTACCCGATTGCACCCATCAGCTTTTCATTAACCGTCAGCGCTTTTAATTCCTTCAGCAGCTCTTGCTCGTTATAGGGTTTTGAAAAGTAGGCGGTTGCCCCTAGGTTCATCGCTAACTTGCGGTGTTTTTCACTACTCCGCGAGGTGAGCATCAAAATCGGTAACTCCTCATATTCCGGCTGCTCCCTCAGCTCTTCAAGCACACCGTAACCATCAAGTCGCGGCATTTCAATATCACAGATCACCGCCGCCACCGTCAGACCGTTGATCAGCTTATCCACGGCTTCGCGACCGTCTTTAGCCTGTTCCACCAAATAGCCGGAGCGTTCTAGCGTAGTGGCCATATAGCGTCGCGCATGAATGGAGTCATCAACTACCAATATCCGGGTGCCCTGGGACTGGATAGCCATGCTTGGGAGCGCAGGCTGCACGGGTTCGGGTTCATCGGCCAGCCATTCCATCAAACGAATGGGATCAACCAGCGGAATGACTCGGCCATCGCCTAATACCGTGACTCCGCTAAACCCGGTAGGCAAGGGCAAGGGACTGGCCACTGGACGGATGGCTACTTCCAATTCCTGCCAGAAGCGGTCAATATTCAGGCCGTAGCAGTTTTGCTTTTCTCCGACCACAACTACCATGGGACAATTAATCAGCGGTTGACCACTCATCTCTGGCGATCTAGACCGCATCACCCAGTACTCTTCTAATCGAATTAGCGGAATGGAGCCTTCTTTCCAGGGTATGGATGACTCGGTCATCTCGATAGCTGGCGTTCTGATCACTTCTTGCACCGTATCAACGGGAACGGCAAAAATAGAGCCGTTACGCTCCAGCAGCATGACCCGCACAATCGAGAGGGAGAGCGGAATGTTGATGCTAAACGTAGTGCCTTGCCCCAGCTCTGTGGTCACCTGGATATCGCCCTTTAAGTCTTGCAAGTTGGTGCGGACCACATCCATACCATAGCCACGCCCTGATAGCTCAGTTACCTGGTCGTTAGTACTAAAGCCTGGCTCA
Source organism: Leptolyngbya sp. Heron Island J (assembly GCF_000482245.1). Classification (GTDB taxonomy): domain Bacteria; phylum Cyanobacteriota; class Cyanobacteriia; order Phormidesmidales; family Phormidesmidaceae; genus Leptothoe. The sequence goes on from NZ_AWNH01000043.1 coordinate 156,478, forward strand.
AAGATAAAGGACAGCAGTTCCTGACGACTCATGGCATCAATTTGAGCAGTGGGAAGACCGTATTGATGAATGCGATCGCGAACACGATCTAGATTAATCCCGCCGCCGTCATCGCTCAGAACAATCACCACTCGGTTACCACGATTCACCGCCCGCAACGAAATCTTGCCGACAGCAGGCTTTTGTTGGGCAACACGGTGTTCAGAGCTTTCAATCCCATGGTCAAAGGCGTTGCGTAATAGATGCATGAGCGGATCGCTCAGCTGATCCAACGCAAATTGCTCAATCAGGGTACTGCCACCTTCAATCTCAAGCTCCACAGTTTTCCCATACTGCACCGACCAGTCTCGTACCGCTCGGGGGAAACGTCCGACAATCGACTCAAACGGACGCATCTGGGTCTGAGTAATCCGGTTTTTGAGCAAACGACTGGTGTAGTTAAGTCCGCCAACTGCCTGGCCCATTTCATTCAGACCCAGTTCAATATCGTGACTAACCTCCTCAAGTTTCACAATCGTCTCCATATGCTCTTGAGCTAGCAAATGGAGCTGGGAGTAGCGATCAAATTCTAGGGCATCTAAATCTTCGGGCGCTGCCACCTCAAAAGCCTGAGGCTTAGTCTGATCGGTACCATTCATGCCGATACGATTGCCAGCAGGAGCCGCCATGCCTCCATTTTCGACCATCGCCCCAAGAGGGCCTTCCATGGACGCCTGGTCATACCATTGCCGGAGCTTAGTATTAAAGGCGGCCAGGGCAGTCATCCGTTCTTGCATCAACTCACTAAATACCTGGAGCTGATCTAGTTTGAGATTAACCGCATTTCGATTCAGAATCAGCGCCTCAAAGTTAGTGTTAATGCGCTTGAGTTGTTCAACCGAAACCCGCACCGTGGACATTTTTTGCCCCCTCGGAGCAGCACTGGGCGGCGGCGCACTGAGAGGGATAGGTGAGACAACGGCTGGACTCACTGTGGCTTTAATCGGTGCCACAGGTGGCTGCTCCGGCTGATGGTCAGCCGGAACTGGCTGATCAACGATGTCTGGATCGGGTTCTAGAGACAGTTTTGCAAACTCCGCCTGCAATGCCTCTAGATCAACTGACTGATCAATGGGATTTTGACTGACCAGTTCACTCTCTCCGGGCTCAGAGTCTGGTAAAAGCTCAATGCCTTCTAAGGACACTAGCGGATCCTGTGACAACTCAAGCTCACTCTCCGCAGTTGGCAGCTTCACCAAAAGCTCTGGCAAAGAAAATTCACCTAAGTCACTGGGATCTGCATTCGCAATATCGGCAGATACTTTTAATTGGTCAGGCAGTCGTTCTGTACGCCCCAAAAGCACCAGTGAGTGACTCCGTCGCCAATTTTTCATCGCTTGATGTGCGATCGCATCGACCAACTCAGTTTGAGCAGACAGACAATGCTCCTGGACAGAACTGCATAGGGATACAAATGGCTCCAATTGAGCCATCATGCCAAACTCAGACATCCGTTGAGCCATGGCAACCGTGGCTTGTCTGAGGTCATCTCCCTTGAGCTGGGATAGCTCATCTTGAAATTCTTCGAGACAATCTTCAACACTTGTGGTGAAGATCACTACATCAAGATTTTCATCATTGTCTTCCGACAAGAGACGGGCTTCGTCTTCCGGGGTAAGATCGCCTAAATACTGGTTTAGCTGAGTAAAGACAGGTTCAATATCAGTGGCTAACCACGTCGGGTCGATAGTCTCCTGCATCTGATAATGCAGACGCACTGACCGCAAACAGTCCACCCCTTTTAACAGCAAACTTTCTAAAGAGGTATCTACCGATAATCGTCGGGCTCGCAGAATTTTAAACGCATCCTCTAGCTGGTGAGCAACCTGACTCAGCTCAACAAACCCCATCATGCCAGCAGTTCCCTTAACAGAGTGAGCGGCCCGCATGGCAATATTGATTTGACCCAAGCGATCATCTGCTGTTTTTAGCCCCAGCAAGACGGTTTCAACTTCCTCAAAATATGTTTCTGCTTCTGCCAGAAAGGTCAGTCGAGCTTGTTGCTCCTTATCTAATTCCATTATTCTACTTCAACCTTAAATTGCTCAACAGACGCTTGTAGTGATTGGGCTACTTGGGCAGTGCTTTGAATCGCTTGGGCCATCTGAGCAGATTCTTGCGATCGCTGTTCAGAAGACTGAGCAGATTTTTGGATCAGCTCAGTCACAGCCACAGATGCTTGAGTTTGGCTAACCGTGGACTCTGAAATATCCTGCATCAGTCGGTTGATTTGTTCAGATTTAGCCAGCACCTGCTCCAACTGTTGCTGGGTCATTTTAACCAGGCTGCTACTATCAACCACCTGGGCAGTACCTGTTTCAATAGCTGTGACTACCTCCTGGGTCTCCGTTTGAATATCAGCCACAATTTGAGCAATGGCCTTAGTCGCATTGGCCGATTGTTCCGCCAGGGAGCCAACCTGTTCCGCTACAGCAGTAAAGCCCTGTCCCAACTCTCCAGCCCGAGATGCCTCAACACTGGCATTGACCGCCAGCAAGTTAGTTTTTAGGGCAATCTCATCAATCAGACTGACCGACTGAGCAATCTTCTGGGCAGATTCCCCTAATCGCTTAATCTTTTTCGCAGTTTCACCAACCGTTGAGCGCAGATCTAGAATACTATCTGCTGTTTTTTCCATGGATTGCGCACCTGCTTGAACCGTTACATAGGTGTCATTCGTCAAGTTAGAAGCTTGACTAGCGTTTTGGGCAACCGTCTGAATGGATTGACCCATCTCTTGAACCGCTACCATGGTGCTCTGCATAGAACTGGCCTCTTCCACGGCCTGATCAACCAAGCTAAGAATTTGTTGCTCGTTAGTCAGCAATGAGCCACTCACCTGACCGGTTGATTGTTTTACATTGACAGCAATATCTCGCAGGTTTTCAATAATCGCGTTGAACAAGTCAGCCACAATACCCACGTCTCCAGCAGACAGCTTGGCCCGCACCGAGAGATCACCGTTTGCCGCATCACCCACTTCTTCCATCAGCTGGGTAATGTCCTGTTCTAGTTTTTCCCTTTCTCGCTTTTGCTCATTGGCAAATTCTTTTTGCTGCTTAAGCGACCCCTGCAGCTGTTCTAAAAGGTTGTTAAACCCTCGACCTAGAATCTGAGTTTCAAAGGTTCCCTCAACACGGGCACGGGCATCTAGATCTCCTCCTGCTGCTTGCTGGGCCACCTCAGTGAGTGTTTGCAATGGTTGAGAAAGCCTACGGGCTAGCGATAGGAGTAAACCACCCGAGGCCGTACCCAAGATGATGGCAGTGATAACAAAGACCAGCAGCAAGGTCAGTCCCGCCTGGTCAAGCACAACAGCGTCCTCTGACGAAACCGCCACCCAGGGTAGATCGGTGACTGTGGCGAAACTATAGTTTCTGCCTTCAAAGGATACAACAGCCTCTAAGACTTCTTGCTCTAGTCCCGGTACTCGGCTGACTTCAATGATGTTAGCAGCTGTTGCTTCCTGTAATTCCTGGACAAAAACTTGGGGACTATCCGACTCACGTCCGAGTTTTGATGACAAGGCCTGGGCAAACTGGGCAATGATTTCACCGCCAACTACCTCTGCACCACCCTCTAATTCTTCGATGACCGGTACCGTTGCCAACGCCAGGCCGCTGCGGACATCGACAATTTGTACACTCTGGGTGTCACCAAGCGAATTACTCAAATAGGTTGCAATTCGATTACTTAATACCTGCTGAGATAGAACCGCTCTAACGACTCCGACGATTTCTTCAGCTGATGTCGGGAAGATTGCCCGAGAAAGCGATACACTCGCCACATTTGCAGATTCATCAAATTTTACAGGTTCAATATACTCGCCAAATTGCGTAGACTGCAGCCACCAGTCCTCATCGCTTTGCACAAAGTCAGTAATTGGGTTACTAATACCGACTGTGAGGCCATTTTGTTCGGTAATAAATATCTCATCCAGTTCTTCAGCGGCGACTACATCTGCTAGATACTGATTGACTGCTGCATTGGGCTCTAGTAACCTCGTCTGAGCAAACTGTTGCTCTAGCTCCTCAACCGATCTATCAATCAGTTCATCTTCTTCAGCCTTAGCATTAGCTTGAGCCAGTGTTGTTTGAATAGACGGGCTAATTACTAATTTCTCTAAAACTTTAAAGCTATCCTCTACAAAGAAGCTGGCTGCTTCACTCGCCAGAAAGGCTTCTTGTTTGAGAGCAAAGATCACATCCGCATTCTCAGCCCGCTTGGTGACAATAATCCCCAAGCCACTGGCTACTGCAAGGGGCATCAAGGTCACAGGCAACAGCGTTTGTAGCAGCTGTCTACTAAGCGGTCGTCCCCCTTGCTTTTCTGCCTTAGAAATTCGGGGAAGTTGTTTCTGAACCGAAGTAGCCCGTTGAATCTGATCGTTATTTAATGAATAGTCCTGCGCAGTCATGGTGGTGTCCTAGTTCGCTACGTTAACCAAAAAAGATATCTAACTCTAAAACTCAACTGATGTTAGTGATCGAGCCGCCCCAATCGCTTCAGCACTTAGGACAAGAATGACTTCATCATCAATAACAACCTGACCACTTAAGTAGGGGTGGAAACTAGCATCTACTTCGTCGACAGGGGAGATAATATCTTCTTGTAATAAGCGGACAGAACTTCTGATTTTAGGGACAACCAGTCCTAAATAAAGCTCTTCATCTGTACTGGCATCAAGTCTCTCTATATTAGAGTCGGTTGGCAAAGCCCGAATGACCACTACTTCATAGGATTGAGAAGGTTCTAGAACGATAGGTAACTCTAACAATTGGGCTAGATTAATTGCCCAAAAAACCTGATCTTTTGAGCTCATTAACCCCAACACCGATGACGGCATATTAGGCATCGGTGTTACGAGCTGAGTTGGGATCAACAGACTCTCTTCAACCCAACTTAACGCTAAAGCAATAGTTAAATCAGGGGTCAGCTGCACTCTCAAAAACTGTTCACCGCCAACAGTTTTTGGATTAAATACATCAGGTAAAAGCTGTTGAAGACGATTCGCAGTCTTTAACGTCTGAGTTGAGGGGGTAGAAGAAATTTGCATGGGGGAATGAGTTGAAGACGATTCGCAGTCTTTAACGTCTGAGTTGAGGAGGTAGACGAAATTTGCATGGGGAATGATGCGCTGTTTTACGTAAATTACAAAACTGCAAATCGGACAGCGTCAGCTAATTGCTGAGCAGTGCAAGGTTTGACTACATATCCAGCAACACCCTGCTTTTTAGCCCAACTTTGATCCATCTTGCGACTTTTTGTGGTGCAGGCAATAATCGGAATGTTAGCTGTGTCCGGATCTTTCTTGAGCTTCCGACAGAGTTCTAAGCCAGTCACTTCAGGCATTACCAAATCTGTCACAATTGCATCTGGACGGTCAAACGCAATTTTTTCCAGTGCTTCCGAACCGCTTGCAGCTGTTGTTACAGTGTAGCCAGCCTCTTCAAGATAATGGCTAAGCAAATCCAGTTCGGATTTAACATCATCAATGACCAATACTTTTTTTGCCATGTCTTCAATGCCCTATTACTTACAGTTATAATTTTTATCTTGAGTTGCCGTTTATATCGTTTTATCTGGAAAGAGATTCATAGTTAATTTATTGCTGCATGCACAATATAAAGTGATTATGGCGCTTGACCTGATGTTCAAATTATTCCATCCTGTTAATTTTAAACTTCAGATGGGTGTCTAATAAGTCCATCAGTTGTGATTTTGAAAATGGTTTTTCTAAATAGCCAGCTGCGCCTGAAACCTGAGACTTTGCTTTGTTTAAGGCCCCTGTATTGCTACTGATCATAATAATTGGGACATCTTTGAACATATAGCTTCGCTTTAAAATCGAACATAGAGAATTGCCGCTTATACTTGGCATTGAGATATCCATTAAGACTAAACTAGGCTTCCTGGTGCAGATTTGAGAGATAGCTTTTACTGGATCTAAGATAGTTTGAAGCTCAAAATGAGCTGGATCAAGATAGCTTTCTATCTTTTCCAGCATGGCCTGACTGTCATCAATACAGATGATTAAATGTCTTGGCCTAACTATGCCTGAGTTATTGTTTTGAAAAGTGCTACTTTTTAATTCGTTAGAGTTCGACTTATCTTGATTTGAACTCCAGGTATTAGCAGTAGAGCCATTCTTCTGCACAATGCTATTACCCACAGCAACAGACTCAGCAGGAATCGGCTCAGAAGGAATTGGCTCAGAAGACTTATTGATAACCGGGGTATCTGAGTCTTTAACCGTATTGGAGACAAACTCAGACGACTGTTGTTGCTTAGTTGGCAACCAGGGCAAGCGATTTAAAGGAGGTAATGGCGGCCATAGCTTGATCGTTTGCTGCGCAATATAGGGATAAAGTAACTGCGCCAGCTTAGTTTCATCCTGTTTGATAGTTTGAGCTAGTTGACGAATACTGGCTCCCTGCATTAAGCGAACTAAGGACTCTAACATTTTTTGTGAGAGTCCTCCTTGGGGCACAGACTTATCCAGATCATCCAGGCTTTCGCAGTAGGGACGCTGGTGAGGAGAACAAATGCGATCGCTAATAGACTGCCATACTTTAAGTCTTTCAGACAAATGATTAATTAAGGCAGTGAGTTCTATCCCCTGACTTGTTGCATGCCACAGCTCCTGAGGAAAAGGGTACCAAACAACAGTAGCGCTTTCTAGACCCACGAGGGCTTCAACAGCATCTTTAGCTAATTTAGCCAGGATTTCTCCCGCTTGCTCTACTTCGAGAAAATTATACTGAACAAACGCACCGACAACCTTACTAGTCCAGTTGAGAGCTTGCAAACCTGTCTGTTCGGCCTGGCGTCTATACACCTTCAACTTGGTCAATTGCCAGTAAACAGGCAGCAAGGCTTCATAGCCTAAACCCGGCAGTGTTGTCTCTACAGTATTTAAGTATTGCAGTGAATGTGCCGCAAATATCAACTTGCCATCAATGATATCCAGGCACCACTCAACATCTTCACTAATGATATGCACTCGTCCAGTTTGACGAGATTCAAGTGTCTTACTTAAAAAAGATATTGCCTCAAACGACTCATACATGGTGATCTAAGAAAATCAATATTGTCATAAACCCAATCACGTTTTATATCTTCTCAGGTTACTATCAGAGCATCCTGGTGCAGTTCTGCAACAAATCAGACGTCCCCTCTAGAGAAGAGCAACAGTAATTTATATGCTGCGGTCACAAATATAATTAAGGTAATAAGGACTAGGATGACTGGCACTAAATTTCGCCCAATTAATATTAATTACTATCTAAGACTTCTGCAATCAGTAACTCTAAAAGACTTTAAAGAAAAACACCAGCCAGTTTCTAAAGATAGAGGCATCAACCTTCAAGTTTTACTGTGGAGAATCAAGCACCCGCAGAAAGAACAGTTGAGACTTGCCCTAAAATCTCGACCACAACACAATGAATTCAGATCATCCGTACGGTGGCAACCTACGACCCTGCGGCCCTCATTATAGACATTCGTGAATAGTATCTCATATATTTTTGAAATCAAGAGTGCACACATCAAGATTAACTTTATATGAACGCTAACCTTTTTTGATACCTATGATTGGCAAACATCAAAAACACAACAAAATAAAATTCTTGTAATCGATCCTGACATTCATAACACCCTTAGAATACATTCATAGCGAAAGAGGTTAACCCCCACCAACAGAAGTTTGCTATGATGTCACCTCTCAGTCAGTCTCGCTCGTTAGACCATTTATTATACCCTCAGGAAACAAGCAGCAGGATCTCTTTACGCTGTGATGTCTGTGGAACTTTTCATTCCACTCAAGATCACTGGAATGTAATGGCAGATATAGAGATGCCTCAGAATCCAGCTGATCTGATTGATGACCTGGTGAAGATGCGGGTTTATCAGCCAACTGCTATGGAAGCAGCTGATTCGATCACCCAGGCAGAGCTGCGAACAGCTTTGTTTATTAGCATGGTTGGTCAAGGTAAACCAAAACGAGAGCGGCTAGTAAGAGATTTAATTAAATTAGCTGGCGGTCTTGACCAGGCATTTAGTGCAGCCTTTGGTCCGAAAGCTGGTGAGTTTTTCAATGATGCTAAACGTACGAGTCAGGTGACTCGACGCAAGTTTTTACAAAATATTGCTGTGGGGGCTGCCCTTGTCACTTTAGCCAATTGTGGCTCGGCCTCAGAGCTAGCAGAAGAGACTGCTGGTGAGGCTCCAGACGTTGGAAATCTAGAAAAAACTAATCTAAAGGTCGCTTTTCTGCCGATTACGTGTTCAACCCCTATTATTATGTCGGAGCCGTTGGGCTTCTATGATAAATATGGTCTCGATGTAGAATTAATTAAGTATTTTAGTTGGTCAGTTGTGAGAGATGCGGCCATTGCCGGTGACCTGGATGCTTATCACATGCTAGCGCCTATGCCTATCGCCATGTCTCTTGGACTAGGTTCAGCGCCTTTTCCGGTGAGGTTAGCGAGTATTGAAAACAATAATGGTCAAGGCATTGCTGTTGCTAAGAAACACCTAGGCAACATCAATGGTCCGGAAGATTTTAGGGGCATGAGCATTGGTATTCCCTATGATTACTCTAACCACAATCTGCTGATACGCTATTATCTGGCATCTGGGGGATTAGATCCTGACAAAGATGTTAATCTGTTTATCTTGCCGCCACCGGATGCGATCGCACAAATGGCCGCGGGCCAAATCGACGCCTTTATCCTGCCCGATAACTTTGCCCAGCGAGTAGTCCAAGACGACATCGGCTTTATTCACATGTTATCCAAAGATTTATGGGAAGGTCATCCCTGTTGCGCCTTCGTTGCTACCCAAAATTGGATTAACAGTAATCCCCAAACGTTTCGCGCCTTGAATAAAGCCATCATTGATGGAGCCAACTACGCTAACGACCCTGCCAACCGCAAAGAAATTGCGGCAGCCATTGCCCCACAACAATATCTCAATCAACCTCTAGCCGTGCTTGAGGCCGTCATGACCGGCCAGTTTGACGATGGACAGGGGAACACATTTGATGTGCCAGATCGCATTTACTTTGATCCGTATCCTTGGAAAAGTTTTGCCAGCTGGATTACCACTCAGCTAGTGCGTTGGAATTATATGCCCCCGGATAAAGCTACTAATGGGGGAGAAGACTTTTTCCTAACAGAGCTAGCAAGAGAACTAGCAATAGAGCTAGGTGTTGATGCACCCCAGGAGCTATCTCGGATCGAGAAAATGCAATTTGGTGATTTTGACCCCAATCAAGCAGAAAAATATTTGCAGGATCAAATCAACCAGTTTGGAGTGTAAACACTAGTTCCCATACCAAATCCAAGTTGGGTAAACCCGGCTTAAAAGTGAACAATTCTGCAGGGGTAGGCCTTGTTCCTGCCCTAAGCTATCGCGTTCTACTCTCAGTCCGTACTTCACTAAACACCAGGCCTCTCTATTCCTTGAGATACTGGGCATAGGCTTTTTCCAGATGACTTGTTTCTCCTAGCCAATAAGCTGTCAGGGCATGTCCCAAGGCCCAGGCAGCCTGCGCTGGCGGTGCGTCATTGTCCAGCAATGTCGGCCACAGCGTCAGCAAATCAAAGGTACTCTCTTCTTTAGCTAATAGATTAAACAAATCATAGGCCAGCTGCAGCTTACCGATGACAACTGGAGCCTGCTCCACCGGAATTTTTTCCATCAACGCCGCTGCCAACAGATCCGACCCCGTCATCATCCGCGAGATGTAACGTAAAATTGGGCTTTTGAGCAGTTCGGCTACCCCCTGGGTAGTTGTCATTTGAAAACTGTACTGCTCAATTAGTTTGGCAGCAGCCTGAGCCAGGGCCGTTTGATTAGTGAGAAACCGTGCCAGACGATATTGTTTTGCCTGTCCCAGGGTCTCCACTAACTGCAGAGCCAGGCTGTCATCATTCCAAGGGTTTCTATTGTTGTCATAGGTGACTAGCGGCATCACCCTATCTGGTGACACATCAAGGCTATCCACGCGATAGGCAACAGCATCACGAATCGCCTTTTCTTTAGGACGCTGTCCTGTTTGCCAGTCATAGGGCGGTTGCCATTCGCGTACAGGTCGTAATCGATCCACCTGGGTAAGCACCACCACCATGGGCGGCTGCGGCTCGGTCGCCTTGAGATCTTGCAAAAAAGTTTTATCGCTTTGCAAGGCAGGATCTAACGCCGGTGTTGCTAGCACCAATAAGTCTGCCTTAGCAGCCTGGTCAAGCACTAAATCACGGAAATCACCTCGTTCAATTTGTTCATAGCCAGGTGAATCAATCAGATTTAAAACTTCTCCAGTATCCAGCTGCCAGCTATATTGACAAACTTGCTCCGTACTGGGCAGCACATCCACCTCAGCCAAATCAGTTTTGAACAGGGTATTAATCAGACTGCTTTTACCAGCCCCTGTTCGCCCCACCAACATTAAAGAAACCGGTTTTTGTTCAACAGTTTCAGTAGGATTAGCCGTTTCTAAGATTGTCTGCAGCGTTGCAGTTTTAGCCTCCCCGTCTAATGTCTTAGAGGTGTCAGTTCCAAAGATCTCCGGTAGGGTATCACCACCATAGAGGGCCGCGGTTTGCTGAGCCAGATTTCGCAACGCCGTTTCCCGTAGCAGCTGGCTAAGATTTACCAACAGCTGCTGATTAGCCTGGGTTGTACTTTTTTGGCTAGCCATTTTTGCCGCCGCCGCTGCTGGATTAAGCAACCACTGAGCCCAGTTCCACACCCGCCACAGTTTACCCATGGAGGGTTCAAGTTTACGATAGATTTCATAGGCTTCATAGGCTTGTCCCACAGTCACCTGATTCAATACCGGGGCCAGCTGGGTCATCGCCCGGTCCATATCATCTACCGTACCGCGAATTAAACCATAGGCCTGGGGCACATATATATTGAGTAGCGGATACTTAACCTCCGGGTGATAGTGGTGAGCAACAGTGGCAACAACGCTCTGACATCGCTGCCAGAAGGCAGGCCAATCATCCCAAACAGGTGGGTCCTCTCGGGCTGCTGTCACAATGGGCTGCAGGGAGGTTTCTAAAACTTGATTATCTTCAAGATTAGCAGTTACCGAAGTTAGCTCTGATTTGACAGCAGTAATGATGCGTTCAATTTCACGGGGTTTTGTCCAGTAAACTAGTAGCCAGCGCCAGCCAACAAATACGAGTAAAATAACGGCCCAAATCCAGGTCAACCCCCAAGCACGTAGCTGTATACCTGCGGTAATCATGACAAAGGTTACAACCATCACCAGCGGCAACGCCAGGATAATCCACTGCCATCGTTTGAGCTCTACCATCGTTACTTACCCATCCGCTTTCTCTCAGTTTAAGCAAGCGGCTAAAACAGTAAAAGGGGAAACATCCGAACTTTTAAGCTGACAACGGCAGAATTTTATAGATTGTAGTACCCAGACTCCGGCTGGGCACTAGAATGGGCTCTACGTTACTCGTGTGAAATTGACGTCATTCTGCTCATGCTCAGAGCTGCTTCAATTGACTAAAGGCCTGGTGAATTTGCGATTCAGTCACTCTGCCAAATCCGAGAATTAAATGGTCTCTTTCCTGTTTACAATCAGATGGGTAATAATGATGGCCAGAAAAAACCTTTACACCCAGGGTGAGACATTGTTGGACCACCTTTAGGGCAGATTGTTCCGGTGGTAATTTAATCCAAAACTGTAAGCCGCCAGTGGGTGATTGCCATTGCCAGTGAGGAAAATCTCGTTGTAAATATTGAGCAATTAGATCGCGCTTTTTACGATGATGGACGCGCATACGGCGCAAATGATGATCGACGGTGCCAGACTTAAGTAATTCGGCTAACCAAAGCTGCAGGATCAGACTGGTTCCCCCATCCATTTGCCAACGTAAATCCATCAATTGCTGAATTATTTCCGGATGAGCAACGATGTACCCCACCCGTAAACCATTAAATAACGTTTTGGAGAATGTCCCTAAATAGATAACTCGCTCATTGTATTCAGCCGCTTTTAATGCCGGCAATGGGTGGCGGTTAAAATAAAATTCACTATCATAATCATCTTCAATAATTAATGCATCTTGTTGACTCGCAAGCTGCAACAGAAGTCCTCTGCGCTCAGGTGATAGTGTTACACCGGTGGGAAAATGATGTTCCGGCATCACGTAATGAAATCGGGCTGATTGGGCGGCCTCAGTGAGACAAATTCCGTCTGAGTCGACGGCACAAGGAATGCCTTGAAGCCCTTTTTTTATAAGATTTTGAGAAATTGGTAGATATCCTGGAACACCATAACTGAGGCTACCACCATGGGGGGCAAACAACTCAGCCAATAGACATGAAGATTGTAACGAACCATTGGTAATGAGTATCTGATCGGGAGAGGTCGTTATACCTCGGTTGGGTAAAACATGATGACAAATAGCATCTAGTAGTTCGGGATGACCGTTATTTTTTTCGTACCCTTGTAAATGGGTGGATGCCGTTTGCATCACCACTTGAAATGCCTTTTGCATAGCTTTCAGGGGCAGTAGATTTGTTTGAGCCAGACTGGGTGTAAAGCAAATCAAGGGTTGTTGAGGGGAGATGCTCTTGTCATTCAGGGTGGGTTGCCGCTCACCCTCAGGAGCAACTGACTTAGGGGTTGCCCCCATGAGCCATTGAGGTAATCCAGTGGTTGTTATTTGTTCCAAGGGAACGGCATGCAGCGACTCGACATCAGCAACGCTGGTACCTTTACCCACCTGGCCCTCACAATATCCCTGGGCGCATAGCTCTTCATAGGCTAGAACAACGGTACGTCGGGCAATACCGAGTTCTATGGCAAGTTGTCGACTGGGGGGCAATTGAAAGCCCCTGGGTAAATGCCCCGAAAGAATAGCCCCACGAATTTGCTCCATAATTTGCAGGTAATAGGGATGATGGGAGCGCTGTCGATCAAGCTGAAGGTGCAACATAATTGGTACACTATTTTTTCTTTGAATTGGTCCATTACATTAGTCCAATCTTTTTATAGGATGTAATGTGTCATTCAGCAATCGTTTGTAAGCCCATAAGCTTGAGAGACTTAAGGGTTCATAAACTACGTTTCAAGATTAGGACTGTCATTTTATGCACACCTTAGAACAACAGGTACTTGAAAGAACCCACGCTAATTTTTCTGAGGATCTATTCTTTGCAAGTCGTGACCGTTCGTTTGAGGCAGTCAGACGGATTTCTCAGCAAATTCAGGTTGGTATGCTAGAAGAAGAAGCCAATGCCATCGCGATCGCAACCCTGCAGGATATGGGCGCTCGCCAAAACTGGCATCAGCCCTATGTGCGCTTTGGCCCCAACACAATCAAAACAATTGGGGCAGCTTCAGCATCTGGCATTCGCCTGGGAGAAGATGATATCTACTTCATTGATGTGGGTCCAGTTTGGGGAAACTATGAAGGGGCTGCAGGAGATACCTTTGTCACAGGGGAGAATCTGATACTACGGCGCTGTGCTGACGATGTAAAACACATCTTTCAAACAGTATCAGACAAGTGGAAAATAGATGCCCTGGGGGGTAATAGCCTCTATAAATTTGCACAAGACACGGCCCGTCAGATGGGTTGGGTGTTGAATATGGATTTAAGTGGTCATCGCCTAGGTGACTTTCCCCATGATGTTTACTATAAAGGTGGTCTTGCAGATATCTCCTTTTGTCCGTCATCTAAGTTGTGGGTACTAGAGATTCAAATTCGTCACCCCCACAGGGCATTTGGTGCATTTTATGAAGATCTTCTCATTTGACACCATTAGTGCCGTCGTCAAATAATCTATTTACCGAAAGACCTATGAGCTTAGTAGAGACGCCTTACCTGACGTCAATACAGGTAGGTTTGGTTAAAAATTTAGGGGTTAAAAATGCACCTGACCCCATGGATCGGCCCTGGTCAACTGGCTTCTTTAAAGAACCGGTTGATACATCCATTTGGTTAGGTAAAACCAATTTAGAGGGAGACAGACAGGCTGACTTACGTCACCATGGTGGCCCTGAAAAGGCAGTTTTGGCCTATGCAGCTGAGCATTATCCTGATTGGCGACAACAGTTGATGAATCCAGCATTGCCCTATGGGGCATTCGGAGAGAATTTTACAGTGATTGGCCAAACAGAATCATCGGTGTGTATTGGTGATACCTATGGGGTAGGAGACGCTATTGTGCAGGTCTCTCAACCGCGTCAACCCTGTTGGAAACTGTCACGGCGATGGCACATTAAAGATCTTGCCCTGCAGGTACAACGCACAGGTAAAACGGGCTGGTATTTTCGAGTCTTACAAGAGGGGTATGTGACTCCTAATCAGCCGCTTATCTTAATCAATCGTCCCTATCCTCAATGGACCGTGATGCGGGCTAATGAAACGATGCATCACCGTACTACTAGTCGTGACTTGATGGCTGAACTGGCTGAACTGCCACTGCTGGCTCCAAACTGGCAGCGGACTCTGGCCAATCGTGTTAGCCAAGGCGTTAGGCTGGATGCAACACCTCGGTTAATCGGTGAAAATGAGTAGTAGGCGGTGGGATGCGATCGCATGGTTGATAATGGCTACTTGATCGTTTAAGACAACGTGAGTGCGGCGTTAAAGGATAGCCAATATCGAGCGGTCACGGGTTCAAATCCTGTTATTGGCTTTTAAGCACCGTTGTCGAATAACCCTTTATTTGTCATTGTTTTATCTCTATGAGAACCATGGCTGCTGTGCATTGCTAGCTGCCATTGCACCCCTCACCTGTATAGGGCATCCGTAAATATTGAGAGAGTTTTGCCATGCCACGTGATTTTAGACAGCGTAAACGCCTAGTTGGTCAGCCAGGGCGATGACAACTGGATGAAATCGCGCTAAGAGGGAATCAAGTATGATGACAAGCTCTCTTCGAGACTGTATGTCATGAAAGCTGGCCAGCAGCAATGAAGTCTTGTTATTCGTCTTCAAATTGTTCTAGGACTTCTGGTTTGATCGTGAGCTGTGGTTCAGTCTCAGCATCTTCTGCTGTCAGGCGTCGAATTTCTTCTTCAAACTGGGCATTGCCTGCTTCAAAGAAACGTTGAGCGCTATTAGGATAGGCCAAATCGGCGGCAAGCCTAGTTAGGCTGACTTGATCAAGTGTTGACACATGGGGAGCAGGCACCGTTTGGGCCAAGGCAGGCGTAGCGCAGGCTAAAAAAGTGACCGTACTGGCAACTGCTAATTTGTTTAAATCTGGGATAGGTACAGAAAATTGTTGCATCAATCCCTCCTGCTAACGGTAAATAGGGGAATATTTTAAGCACCGTCATCTCTATTCTAGAAAATTCCAGATAGTATGTGGGTAAATAGGGTTTAGTAAAACTAATAGAGTCATTTACTCTCCTTAAGGTAAATAATTTTTATAAAATGTTGTTAAAGTACAAGGGTTTCCGACTTACATAGATAAGTAGGGCTTCTGAAGCAAAGAAAAGAAAGTACTCTATCTCGGTGCGATGCGCATATTGTTGGTAGACGATGATGAAGTGTTGATGGACACGCTGGCCAATCACTTGATTCATCAGCGCTATGCGGTAGATATTGCCACGGGTGGTGAAAGTGCCCAGGGATACCTGGATATGTTTAGCTATGACCTGGTGGTGCTCGATCTTAACCTGCCTGATGGTAGTGGGATTGAATTTTGTAAGGCCTTTCGTGGCAACGGTTACGAGCAACCGATTCTGATGTTATCGGCGACTAACACGCCTGCCCATAAGGTGAAGGCGTTGGATGCAGGGGCTGATGACTATGTGGTTAAACCCTTTGATTTAGATGAGTTGGGCGCTCGGATTCGAGCGCTGCTGCGACGGGAGCAGGTGGGGCTGCCTACAGTGCTGCAGCTGGGGGGGATTAACCTGGACCCAAGTACCTGTGAAACCAACTACAACGGTGAACCAGTCCATCTGACGCCTAAGGAATTTGCGCTGCTGGAGTTGTTTTTACGCCGACCCAATCGGGTTTATAGCCTGGATGCCATCATTGATGATTTGTGGGCCTTTGAAAATCCACCGAGTGAAGATGCGGTACGGACTCATATTAAGGGGCTCCGACAAAAGTTGAGTATGGTGGGGGCTCCTAAGAATTTAATTAAAACAGTCTATGGGTTGGGGTATCGGCTAAATGTTAGTGAGGTGCCAGAGCCAGTAACCCCTCGGTCAACGACAACCGTGGCGGTAGAGCAAGCCTGGAAGAAATATCAGGGGGTAATGCAGGAACGGGTGGAGGTATTGGAACGAGCTGCGATCGCAATCGAACAAGGTACCCTGGGACGCGAACTGTATCAAACCAGCCAAATGACAGCCCACAAGCTAGTGGGTGCTCTAGGGAGTTTTGGTTTTCCCATGGGTTCCACCCTGGCCCAGCGACTAGAAAAGTTATTACAAATCACACCATCCACCGATATTCCAGCCGCCCAGTTTCATCAATTGGTCCAACAGCTACGCCATGAGATCAATGAAACGTCAGTGGAAGACGCGACTGAAACCGTAACAGCCGGGGCTCCTTTGCTATTGGTGATTAGCCCCGATGGCAAGCTAGTAGAACAACTTAGCCTGGCGGCCACGCAACAATCCCTACAGGTGCGTCAGGCCAATACCCTGATCCACGCCCAGCGGTTATTGCAACAGATTAAACCCCAAATCGTTATTTGTGATCTGCTCGCCTCAACCCAAACTAATGAATCATCGGACCAGCTGCCGGACCAGCTCCTGAAGGATATTTCCAGTTTTACTAAACAATTTCGCGGGCCGTTTCTACTGCTGTTGCCCACGCTACCTACCGCCGTCCGGTTGCAGTTAGTGCAAAAAGGTGCAAGTCAGCTATTAGACCGCACCAGTCCGCCTCATCAGCTGATTACAGAGGCCTTAGAGGTGATGCGGTCCACCACCACCGCCGCCAAAATTGTCATTGTGGATGACGATCCGCAGATTCTAAAACTATTACAGGTAAGTCTGACCCCTTGGAATTTTGACGTGACTCCCCTGACCAACGGCAAACAGCTTTGGGACACCCTGGCAACGGTTAACCCCGATGCCCTGGTGCTGGATGTAACGATGCCAGAGATGAGCGGGTTTGAAATTTGTCAGCTACTGCGGGCCGATCCACGCTGGCGGAATTTGCCAATTGTATTTCTTACCGTACATGAAGCCGAAACTACCCGAGGTCGAGCCTTTCGCTTTGGGGCCGATGACTTTATTAATAAGTCCGTCGCCACCTCTGAGCTGGCTGTGCGCATTCTGAATCAAATCAACCGCCCATAGATAGACCATAGAAGTCCATAAGACAGTATGCTGACGACCTGTCTTATACCAGACTGGGCGGATAGTAGCCTAACCCTTCGACAAAGCGAGTGCAAAACTCATGGAGCTCATTGGGATCGGGGGCTCCGTGGGACACGACTACCACTTGATATTCGTTCATTACCTGGGTGGGTGTCTGTCCCTGGTCCAGGGCTCTGAGCGTATGCCGTAACTGCATTGATGGCTCATGGGGCATGCCATTTTCCTTCAGAAAAGCGATTAAATCTTCCTCTGCATCTATGTCCAGGGGATTGCTCAGCTTTAAACGCATCACCCAGCGATCCACTAAATAGATCACCGTCAGGGATTCTAACGATAGATGAACCATCTGAGATACGCGGTCCATCACCCTGAGGATCAGACTCACATTTGCAAAGCTGTAGAGATATTGCATTTACCTTGCCTCCTAACATTTCTAACCTACGGGAAGAATCTGAAGAAAATGTGAGGATTGAGGCTGTCAATAGGCTTTTCTCAAAGAAATAAATCGTGTCCGTGGGCTATAACTGCTAGCTTTTCTCATGGTCTGTAAAACCCTGTCAAGCTCTGAGCTAGGGTACAAATACTGACCCTAGGACCACTCGGATAAAACAGCCCAGGGTGGCTGCTGCTACCTTGCTGCTCTGTGGGTTTCTAAAAGATGAGGATCTGTTACCGTTATCCATAGATTTGACGAACGGCTGTATTGGATTTTCAATTTAGGGTAGTGAGCTTTGCCTATGGTTGGCTCTGAGCAGGAGCAAGTTAATCCATCATTGATTGAGCAAGACTTAGAGCTATTTTTGGCGATCACTCCAGGCTTGCTCTGCATCCTTGATTTTGATGGCTGCTTTAAGCGGATTATGCCTCAGGCTGCTAAGCTGCTTGGCTATGATGTGGCGACGTTAATCGCGCAGCCATTTGTTGACTTGGTGCATCCAGACGATCGGCAAGAGAGTCAGGATGCGATCGCACAGCTCACGCAGCAAACCAGCCCGGTTAGCTTTGAAAATCGCTATCGCTGTGCCAACGGCGGCTATCGTCATTTAGTCTGGAATGCCCGTACCCATGACAATGTAATCTATGCAGCGGCGACCGATATCACCGAACAACGGCAGGCCGAACAATCATTACGCCAGGAACGGGAATTTTCAAAATCACTGCTGAATACGGTCAATGTCCTCAACGAACGCATTCAAACCGAATTTGCCCTGCTGACCAACCAGCAGACCCTGGCCAATATTTTTGACCTGGCTGGGGAAGCAATTATCTGCATTGATCAGCAACAACAGATTCGGCTCTATAACCAGGCGGCTGAAAATATATTTGGTTACACCGCCGCCGAAGCCGTTGGTCAACCCTTGGATTTGCTATTGCCAGAAACGGCGCGGATGGTTCACCATCAGCATGTTAACAAATTTAGCAAATCGTCTGTCCCCGCCCGCCGCATGGGAGAACACCGAGGTCAGGTACACGGTCGGCGTAAAAATGGCGAGATTTTTCCGGCCGAGGCATCCATTTCTAAAAGTAAAACCAGAGAAGGTCTGTGGTTTACGGTCATGCTCCAGGATGTGACCGAACGGCTACAGGCAGAAGCTGCGATTCGGCGCAGTGAAGAACAGCTGCGGACCACCACCAATGCACTGCCGGTGCTGATTGCCTATATCGATGCCAATGAACACTATCGGTTTAATAATTATGCCTATGAAGCCTGGTTAGGGGTGCCCTACAAATCCCTGGAAGGACAGTCGTTGGAAAAGGCCCTGGGGCCAGACATTTACAATACTATTCAGCCCTATTTACAACAGGCCCTGGCCGGTCAGAGCGTTGCTTTTGAAGCGGAATTCCCCGATATGGATCGTCCGTATCACTGGGTTAGCGTTAGCTATCAGCCCGATATTCAAAATGGTAAAGTCTGTGGTTGCTTTGCCCTGACCCAGGATATTAGCGCCCACAAGGCGACCGACCAACTAAAAAATGAATTTGTTTCGGTGGTTAGCCACGAGTTGCGGACGCCGCTCACATCAATCCATGGGGCACTCAAGCTATTGACTACCGGACAGCTGGGGCAGCTGGTTCCCCAGGGGCAGGAGCTATTAGAAATTGCCCTAAAAAATACGGAGCGGCTAACTCGGTTGATCAATGATGTACTCGATTTAGAGCGGATCGAGTCCGGTCGGATCAAAATGATCAAGGTGCGCTGTCAGGTGGCTGATTTACTAGAGCAGGCGGCTCAGGCGATGATGCCCATGGCCCAGACCCATGGGGTCAAGGTCGAGATCGCGCCGACTGATGCTTATATTTATGCGGACCCAGATCATATTGAACAGACGCTGACCAATCTGTTGAGCAATGCGATTAAATTTTCTCCCGGTGGGGAAACGGTATTGCTCAGGGCCGTAGAACAGCCTCACCAGGTATTGTTTAAGGTAATTGACCATGGTCGGGGGATTCCTGAAGATAAGCTGGAGACTATTTTTGAGCGGTTTCAGCAGGTGGATGCGTCGGATACTCGCAAACATGGTGGCACTGGCCTAGGTCTGGCGATCTGTCGTGAAATTGTGCAACACCATGAGGGTCGAATCTGGGTGACTAGTATTCATGGTCAGGGCAGTACATTTTGTTTTACGTTACCTAAGACGCCGATTCAAGATGTGCCATCATGACTTGCCGACAGATTTTATTGATCGATGATGAGACGGATATTCAAACTGTTGCCAAAATTGGCCTGACTCTAAATACTGACTGGCAAATTATGACGGCGAATTCGGGTGAGGCAGGGTTGGAAGCTGCGATCGCAAACCCACCGGATGCGATTTTGTTAGATGTAGCGATGCCAGGAATGGATGGGTTAGCCACCATTGCTGCTTTAAAGCAAAATCCGGTCACCGCCAGAGTACCGATTATTTTCCTTACCGCCAAAGCTCAGGCCTCCGACCGTCGACGATTATATGAAGCGGGAGCATCGGGGGTGATTACAAAACCCTTTGACCCGACGACGTTGGCGAGTCAGGTGGCTGGATTCTTAGCCTGGCAGTTATAAAAGCGACTAGCGTAAAATTAATGCAGCCGCCAGGAGATCCGTTGCGATGGTACAGGCCAAACTTAAACTCCAAACCTTTGATGACTACCTCGCGTATACCGATGGTACAGAGGCCTACTATGAGCTGACTAATGGGGAACTGATTGCAATGCCACCAGAGTCAGATGACAATCTTTACCGAGCCATGAAGCTCTATGAAGCTCTCAAGGAGTTGATTGGTATGCGTCAGATCCGCTTACAAGGCTTAGCGTTAGCCATGCCAGGTCAACCTAAAAATCGATATCCTGATCTGACAGTCTTGCAACCAGAGCATCCTGAGCTGATGAGGGAGCTGGGACAGGCAGCGATTACTCTAGACATGCATCCGCCAATGTTGGTGGTGGAGGTGGTCAGTCCTGGAGCAGAAAATCATCGGCGAGATTATGTTGATAAGCGTAATCAGTATGAATGGCGGGGGATTCCGGAATATTGGATTGTGGACCCGGTAAAACAACAGGTAACGGTATTGTCGTTAACGGCAGAGGGCTATGAGGAAGCTATTTTTGTTGAGGATGAGATAATCGTATCTCCGACGTTTACTGACTGGTCGTTGACGGCGGCGGCCATGTTGTTGGTGTAAGGCTGAATGCCAGGGGGGCTGAACTCCCCCGGTCATATTGATTTCAAGCTAAACGGCAACGGTGGTACGACGATTGGGGCGTTTGCGATCGCTCTTTTTAACGCCACCGGCCATTTCGTATTCGTCGCTGTCTTTGCCAAATTTGACGGCCAAACCCAACAACATTTGTTCAGAGTAAGCAGCTAGTTCGCGTTCGGCTTCTAGCATTTGGTTATGGAGAGCATCTAGATTTGATAGGGCTGTATTGTAGGCGCTAATCTTTTGACGCAGGTCGTCGATATTGTTGCCGTAGGTTTGGACGGTGAGTCCGTTGCTGAGTTCGAGTTTGGTGTTAATGGATAGCATACCGGCGAGGCGGCGCTGGGCTTTGTCAAGGGTGCGAGAGCTGCGTTTGGGTCGGGCCATTGTGGTTTTGTTTTGTAGACTGCACGTTCCACTGTGTGGAACAGGCTTAGTATGTGCATTTTTTGACGTGAGGCTCTAGGTAATTGTGGGGATTTTTTATAGCAGCTGAACAATCGGGCTACGTGGTTTTTGGGGTAAGGAGCAATTGACAACATAATTTCTACGTAAGCGGCCCCTGAGCGGAGTCGTTGGCATTGCCGCCCCAGAGGGGCTAGAGCGTGCTGACTGGGGAAGTTGGCTGAGCGGAGTCGAAGCCAACGATTATATGGGACGGTTACATTTCTATGAAGAGAGGTTATTTTACTGATGTTATTTCTAGGATCTGTTCTCTTTAAGTGTGCGAACTATTTTGTGAGATAACAAGCCTCCTGGAAGCCCTCAAACCCCCAATCCTGGGGGGCTTCAGAAACTATTCCCTCAAAAGACTTGTAGGAGAGTGGGAACTCAAAGTCCCCCAGGATTGGGGGATTTAGGGGGCCTGGACAACGGTTGCCTCATCGACAATATTGCTAAGGAATGAGGATTCAATTAGGTCCTATCTTTTACCCTACAGGTGTTCCATGGAACGCCTCTGCAGATAACATTTTTGGATCTGATAAAATCCTGATCCCTAAACATTGAATTAGCCAGCAGTATCTTCTAAAAGGGAGAAAACTCCCAAACTCTATTGCCTCCAGAAAAAAATCATCCCAAAATACAATCTCAAGACAGAGATTCCACGTACCCGTTACTCCCAAACTTGCTCTGAGCAACGCCAACCAGGAAACCGATCAAGTCGAGCCCCTAGACAAATGCCTTAACCAATAAGACGATATCGACAAACGTCTTCCTGGTCGGGCCGACACGACAAGCTGTATCAAGATCCATGTATTGTGTCAAGCCGACACGACAAGCTGTATCAAGATTCATTTATCGTGTCGGGCTTCCACGGCAAGCTGTATCAAGATCCGTTTGTTGTGTAAGCTTTAATGTTTTGACTGCATCAATAAACGTTTACCCTGACAGCCTGACAGCCTTCTCTGAAGCAGTTTTTGTTGATGAGGTGGGAAGAAACACTTACTCGATGTCGTCCGGGGCATCGCGATCAATGGCTCCCATCAGTTTGAGGGCGGTGCGTTGGGCCTCAGTTAGTCCAATTGTCCCGGTAATATCAAGATCAACACACAGGTCGTCTTTGATGATCAGCAAACATTCACCCGTTGCCACATCCCACAATCGAATTGTCCTGTCCTCACTGCTCGAGGCTAACGTTTTCCCATCTGGACTATACGTCAATGACAAGATAGTCAATTGATGGCCTTCGAGCGTTTTCAGACACTCCCCTAACTCTACAGACCACAGTTTGATACTATTGTCAAAACTGCCTGAGGCCAGCGTTTTTCCATCCGGGTTATACACCACTGACACGACCATCGCATGATGACTTTCAAGCGTTTTCAGACACTCCCCTAACTCCACAGACTACAGCTTCACACTATTAGACTTAATCGGAAATAAGGTCATTTGCTAGAATAACTGCTCGTATCCCCCCTCAGGTTAGGTCAGATGAGAATGCAATATGCAACTCTGAAAAATAAACCTCGTACGCTTCGCAGCTTAACGGGTTTCAACCCATCTGAGTTTGAGGCATTGCTGCCGAGTTTCAGTGTGGCTTGGGAGCGTTTTGTCTCAGAGACGTTCAAGCGTTCAGGGCGCAAGCGTGCCTACGGAGCAGGTCGCAAAGCCCATCTGAAACAACTAGAAGACAAGTTACTCTTTATCTTGGTGTACTTCCGGATATACCCGACGCAGGAAGTTCACGGCTACTTGTTTGGTATGAGTCAAGGGCAAGCGAATGAATGGATCCATCGGCTTACAGGGG
>NZ_AWNH01000044.1 GCF_000482245.1 Leptolyngbya sp. Heron Island J
TTTGGGACTATGAAATTCTCGGTCTCCTATCACCAATGTTGGATAGGGTTTCAATAATTTTAGAGCGATTTTTAAGACTCGTTTTTGGGTCCTCAGATTACTGTTGCCTATATGGTCTAATAGCTCCCAATAGAGCGGTAATGCATGAGTCCCCCATACCAGGGTCACCATAAACAGATTACGTCCTTTCCATTGCGTTCGGTCTATCGCAATCAACCAATACCCATACTTCTGATGCGTCTTTTTTTTAGCTGACGACGATGCTCTCGATTGAGACGATGCCCCGTTTGAGCTTGTCGAATCCAATATTTGAGCAACGGAAACCACAACACTTTAAGGCTCAAACGAGGCAGGACTAAAAACCGTTGCAGGTTCCGTTTTCGACTCGCATATTTGATCGGTTGAGGAAATAGACTGGCTAAGGCTCCAAGAGTGACTTGACGATGCGCTTGTATCAAAAGTAACACTAATTCCAGCGTTAGATACTGCTGCTCGTTCAGATGCTTACGGCAAATCGTTTGGTATACTTGAGGCAACATTTTATTTTTTGTGGGGGATCCATAGTCCCCTATTTTTTTGCCGTTTTATTTTCCCAAATCATTGCCAACTATAGGCTTGAAGTTCCTTGTCACCCTCTAAGGAGATTTGTAGGGTGGGCACTGCCACTCACCCCAAACTGCACCCACCATACCAGAGAATAAAATTATGAAACCGCCAGAACACAATCACCAGCCGCCGATCCCCATCATGCTGGTGGACGATCAGCAGATTATTCGACAAGGATTAAGAACACTGCTGGAGTTGGAAGACGACATCACTATTGTGGGAGATGCTGACAATGGTGAGACTGCCCTGGCCCGATTAGACCAATTAAAACAAACAGGACAGCTACCAGCGGTAGTTCTAATGGATATGCGCATGCCGGTGATGGATGGGGTGGCAGCAACAGGTGCGATCGCAGCCCGCTACCCATCAATTCAAGTGCTAGTGCTTACCACCTTTGACGATGACGACCTGATTGCCCAGGCCATGGCAGTTGGAGCCAAAGGCTATCTACTCAAGGACACCCCATCTGAAGAACTAGCCCAGGCCATTCGTACAGTAGCCAAGGGCTATAGCCAGTTTGGTCCCGGCATTTTAGAAAAAATGCTAGCGAATCCGCAGGAACCTCAGATCGATGTGCCTGAAGGATTTGACGAACTGACACCCCGTGAAAAAGACGTACTCCGCCTGATTGGGACCGGGGCCAATAATCGCGAAATTGCCGAGGCGTTATTTCTATCCGAAGGGACCGTGAAAAACCATGTCACCCGGCTGTTGGGACGATTGGGCGTTCGCGATCGCACCCAGGCCGCCCTGCTCGCCGCCAAACTTGCCGCCAAACTGTCGTAGGGGCATTGCATGCAATGCCCCTACGACAGGCGATGCCCCTACAGCATCCACTCCACCCCAATTCCCAACCGACTATCCGTTGCCCCCGGTGCAAACTGCCATTCCACATCCGTCGCCAGGCGTAGCTGGTCAGTCAACCCATAGCCAAACTCCAGCTGAGTAATCATCACCGAATCATCCTCTGTCGGGCTTACCCAGGTCTGGGTGTAGGCAAAATCAGCCCCCCCACCCCGCGCAGGAATCAGCTTAACTTGAAACCCAACCTGGACACCGCTTTCCCTATAATCCACCGCTTCCACATGGCGATAACCTACAATCGGAGCCACATTCACATAGCCACCGACCGGCAGCACATAGTAGCGTAGGTGTGCCCCATAAGCCTCCCGGTCAGTATCCCCATCATCAAAATTAGCCGCATAGTCCGCATTCACCGTCAGCGGCAGCTCGCCAATAAACACATCTTCAATACCAATAGCCAGACCGCCCTCATCCCGACTAGACGGAAACAGAGCATAGCTCATCTGTAGCCGCGTCGGAAAACTCGGCTCAGTGCGAATAGTGCTCAATATATCCGGCGTTTCCTCTAGCCATTCTTGCAGCACCGGGCTATTGTCCACCGTACCCGGCGGCAGCTCCAGCTGACTATCCAATTGCTGATTTAAGGTAGGCTCCGCACAAGCCACTTGGGCCGAAAAACAATATCCAACAGTGACCAGGGCAAATAGTCGGCTGATCCTGCTGCAGATATCAGCCATGGTGTATCAAGTCCATCATGTTTACAAAAATCCCATCGGGTTTACCGGATTACCATTACGACGCACCTCAAAGTGTAAATGTGGCCCAGTGGAAAGCCCGGTTGACCCAATTGCTGCTATAGACTGCCCTTTTGTCACCGTTTGGCCCTCACGCACATTGAGACGGCTGGCATGGGCATACAGAGTCGTTAATCCATCCCCGTGGTCAATAATCACTGAATTACCATAGCCACCGTACCAACCCGCAAAAATCACCTTACCCGAATCAGCCGCTGTGATCCGAGTACCGTAGGGTGCGCCAAAGTCCACCCCAGCATGAAACCGTCGATAGCCCAACACCGGATGCACTCGGGGACCAAACCCACTGGTAATCTGGCCCGCTGACGGCAAACTCATCTGCCCCGTACCCAATACAATCCCGCCAGCCGCTGCAATCCGCCGCCGAATCAGATTCGCCAAACTTTCAGAGTCGCGCACCAGCTGAGCCTGAGCCGCTTCTAGCGCATTGCGATTATCCTTCAGCCGAGTAATCAGCTGAGTTTGCTGACCGGCCTGGGCTTCATACTGATCCCGCCGAGCCAGTAGCTGCTGCCGCAATAAAGCAATCGAATTTTTCTGCGCTTCCACCCCTTGCTGCTGGCGAACGATCAGATTAGCCTTTTCCTGCAGTTCTGCCATAAAGCTACTGTCCGCCTGATAGATTTTTCCAAGCAAGTAGCGTCGCTCCATAAACTCATTCAAGTTTTTACTTTTTAGCAACACGGCCCAGCCTTCCGCATCCTTTTGCCGTTGCATAAACTGCAGCCGTCTCACCGCGCCAATGCGCACAGTTTCATACTCGTCCTGCGCCATAGTCAGCCGATTTTCTAACCGCTGCAGCCGCTTTTGTGCCTCTTGAATTTGGAAATCAGTTTCCTCAATTTTGAGGTTAGTAACTGTAATACTGTCCTGCAAACCGTCGAGTTGATCAGCCGCCTGTCGTTCT
Organism: Leptolyngbya sp. Heron Island J; assembly: GCF_000482245.1. Taxonomy (GTDB): domain Bacteria; phylum Cyanobacteriota; class Cyanobacteriia; order Phormidesmidales; family Phormidesmidaceae; genus Leptothoe. Next base: position 3,133 of record NZ_AWNH01000044.1, read on the forward strand.
AAATTTTGCAGCCGATTTTGCTCTGCTTCCAAATCTTGCTGCTGCTGCTGAATATTTTCTTGCTGCTGCTGGAGCTCTTCCAGCGGTGCATTATTTTGAGCCTGACCCCAAGCAATTGGCACCAAAATAAACGTGCAAATTACCACACTGGCAAAGATAGATAGAAATCGCTGTGTTCGCTTTGCAGTCATTCGTTTTGTCAAGTGCTCACGTTATCGCCACCAGAACACACGAAGGACATAATAAAACGACTTTGCAATTTCAAAAAAGAAATTCATCTATAACAACATTTGATTAAAGCCCACAATCCTCACCCATCAAGACCGAGACACCGTAGGTTGGGTTGAGCTTCCCACCACCCCCCCCTTCGCCAATTTCTCAACCCCCGAAACCCAACATCCACCCCCCGAACCCCTCCACCCATCAACCCCCAAGCGGCACAATACAATCAGCACTTTCATTCCGTGGGCTATTCACCAACGTACTCACCGGGTAAGCCTCCATTTCATCAGCATCATAGGGCCTCATCAACCCCTGCACCTGGCGTGGAGCCGCCGTCAGCCAGCGATCATACTCAGTCTTCGGAATAATCACCGGCATCCGATTATGAATAGGCTCCATCAGCTCATTAGGCTCTGTTGTTAAGATCGTACAAGTCTCCAGATAGCTACCATCGCCGCCCTCCCACTGCTCCCACAGTCCAGCAAAGGCAAACACTGGGCGTTCTCTCAGGTGAATATAGAAAGGCTGCTTCTTTTTATTGCTCGCCGTTCGTTGCCATTCATAAAAGCCATCAGCCGGAATCAAGCAGCGACGGCGCTTGAACGCTGCTCGGAATGACGGCTTTTCAGCCGCAGTTTCTGACCGAGCGTTAATTAGCCGATAACCAATTTTATAATCCTTAGCCCAGGAAGGCACTAGCCCCCACTGAAAGATACGATATTCGCGACCAGCAATAATGGCAGAAATAGGCTGGGACGGAGCGATATTGTAGCGCGGCGGTGGGGCTGGCTCTGTGGTGAGTTGGAAAGCTGCTGCCAGATCTGCACCAGAATGGGTTTGAGTATAACGGCCACACATGGAATGTTTTGAGTTTTGAACTAAGAATAGCGACAACACTGCCAGGGGCAAGAAGGAGTTGACTAATGGGTTTGGTGACTAGGGCGGTCATGGGTGTGGCCCTTTACTATGGACTAAGACAATTGTACTGAAGAATTCTATGGAAGCTATCACGATGGAACTGCTGTATCGTATTGCTCCAGTGGCGGATGTTCACGCGGCAAAAGCACAAGGATATTTTGAGTCAGCAGACCTGGCAGCAGAAGGCTTTATCCACTGTTCGTTTTTGCATCAGGTGATAGGGGTAAGCCGTCGTCATTATGCGGGACAGCAGGGATTGGTGTTGTTTAGCATTGACCCGGCAGCGGTGGATTGTGAGATTCGGGTGGAAAATACATCCGGTGGAACGGAGTTATATCCCCATATTTATGGGCGAGTGCCCTGGGCGGCAGTGAAGCAAGTGTATGAGGATACTTATGATCAGGCGGGGATGTTTACCTTGCCAGTAGAGTTACGATAGACGCGATCGCACTTCACCAGCCAACAATTTCCCTACTATCTGATCAGCCTAAGTTCATCCCCTCTCGGGAGGGGTGCCGTAGGCGGGGTGGGTCTCATCCTCTAGCGCCATCGGTCAACCCGCCCCGGAGCCCCTCCCTGGAGGGGAAAGTTACGGATTGGAGGCTAAATCACCAGGGTCAAACATAACAATAAACTCTCCCTGAGGAATCAATTTCCTTAAAGACCTCACATGCTCATCCGCATCATTGCCTTTACGAAATCGCCCGACGACGATGCGCTGCATTTTTGGCAGCCGCCGCACAATGCACCAGGGATGCAGCCTGGCTTGATAGCCATTGAGGCTGGCAGGTTGTAAACAGGCAGGTTGAACCATGGCCGCACCAGGCGGCGGTTGGACTGATATCATTGGGGTATCTCCGAATTTGTTTCGGTTGAATTGGACAGTCGCCCTTCAGTTTCTGAGGCCGGGGGGCGATTGTTTTTGGTTAGATAGGTGTTTGGTCGAATAGTCGACCAAACACCTATCGATAGCATATGGACGTGCATTTGATTTTGTCAAGCCTGCGATGGGTCTGTTTAGATTACGTATTCGAGAATTGGCTAAGCAGCAAGGGCTAGCTCTCCGTGCGATATCTAGACAGGCAAATGTACCGTATTCGACAGTAGCAACCTATGCTGGTTCTCCTGGCATGGCCACAGCAGATATCCCAGCCGTCATGCGCATCGCCGAAGTATTAGGCGTCTCCGTCGAAGAATTAGTTGAAGTCATCGAAGAAACTTAACGCAAAGAACCCCGGTTTCTTTCAAAATCAGGATCTCAGCAATACGGGATTTGTAGAAGCCGGGGTTCTCGATTAATCCAGCATCAAAGTGTGTTCCGCGCTGACAAAACGCTGATAGGCCCGAGCTGAGCCAACCTGTTTCAGCACGTTGCCTGTTTTTGGCAAAGTTCCCTGCCGTAATCCCAAATAGTCCGAATAACTGGAAAATTCCCATTCTTCAGGGCGTTCTGTTAAGCCTGCCTTCACTGGGTTCAAATGAATATACCGAGATAAATGTAGCAAGTAGGCATCACTATCTACCAAGATTGCTTGAAATCTACCTTGAAAGATTGAGCCGCAGCGTCCATAGCGTTTATTCATCGCCTTAGTGTAGGACAATGTAAATGCCTGCATTTTTTTGGAAAAGTCACTCTGGCGTAAATACACTAAAAAGTGATAGTGGTTCGGCATCAGACAATAGGCGTTGACATCCAAGGTGCTATCCACGAGGTAATAGCGAAATCGTCTCAGGAAAAAGAGATAGTTCTCTCGCTCAAAGAAGATCTTTTGTCGATTGTTACCTCGATTGTATAGGTGATAGTGTTGCCCTGGTAAGAATGCTGTCTTGCGCCGTGGCATCGTCGACCCTGATGAATTTATAGGTCTAGAGTTCCCTTTAGACGAGGATTCTGCATAGATCCCCGGTTTCTAGATTTGCCCTATTGCCTAAGCTTCGGAATTCGACTAGAAACCGGGGATCTCCCAGGCTACTCTGCTGGACAAAGCTCGGCTAAAGGGATGCTGGTCGCTTGAGAAGAATTACGACATTGTTGTTGGTACTCGGCTTCTGGTGCAGTGTTTCTAATATCTCTAAGCACACCTTGAATCCATTCAATTACACTATCACTTCTGAATGTAAGGCCCAGGGACTCATAAACATTGAAAGCATCGTACAGAGGAGATAGAGCTTGAATACTATTCTTTTGCCTAGCCAAAGTATCTCCGATATTCCAAAGTGTGGTCCCTTCTTCTGTGCGATTACCCACCTCACGATGAATTGCTAAGGCCTGTTTGTAATGACTCAGAGCCTCATCATAGTTTTCTTGAGCACGATAGATACCTCCAATATTGTTGAGGGTGATTCCTTCGCCAGCACGATCGCCCACCTCACGAAGAATTGCCAAGGACTCTTCGTAATAGGCCAATGCCTCACCATACTTCCCTTGATTGTTATACACTTTGCCAATGTTCTGGAGAGTGACGCCTTCGCCGGCGCGATCGCCTACCTGACGAAGAATTGCCAAGGACTCTTCGAGATACCTGAGGGCCTCGCCATAGTTTCCTGGAGCACGATAGATGCTGCCAATGTTGTTGAGGATGATTCCTTCGCTGGCGCGATCGCCTACCTGACGAAGAATTGCCAAGGACTGTTCGTAATACCTGAGGGCCTCGCCATAGTTTCCTTGATTGTCATAGACTAAGCCAATATTGTTAAGAGTGTTACCTTCGCCAGCGCGATCGCCGACCTCGCGACGAATGGCTAAGGACTGTTGGTAATAGCTTAGGGCCTCTGAATATAGAGATCGATTTAGATATGTGTCTCCAATCTGGTTCAGGCTAACAGCTTCTCCACTACGGTTACTGATCGTCTGATGAATATCCAGTGCTTGCTCGTAATAGCCTAAAGCTTCCAAAGGTTGGCCTTGATCCTCATATAATTGACCAATGGTCAGACGCATGTCGCCCTCGCCCGCTTTATCTCCTAATTCATACAAAAGATCTAAAGCCAAACGATAGTTATTCAGGGCTGCATCATAGTCATACTGTCCAGCTCTGATTTGTCCAACACCTCGCAAACTGTCACTTTGACCTTTAGTATCCTGAATCACTCTAGACAATTCTTGAGTATATTCATAGATACCTAGAGCCTCATTATCATCACCCTGATGTCTTTTAATATCAGCTATTTTTCTAAGCAGTTCGGCTTCTCCAAAACTATCTTCAATAGCCTCAGCAATTTCTACTGCCTGTCTATAATGCTCTAGAGCCCTATCTGTCTGCCCCTGAAAGTCATACACATCCCCCATGTAACTGAGGATTTGGCCTTCCCCAATTCGATCTTTGATAGCTATGGCAATCTCTAAACTCTCCTGATGGGTCTCTAAAGCTTGCTTTGGCTTTCCTGTGGCTAAATAAACACGCCCCAAATTCATCAGAGCCTGACTCTCTCCTAATTTATCTTTAATCTCTCGTGTGATTTCTAAATGCTGTTGATGAAACTCCAAAGCTTGTGGATATTTACCTTGGTTATACAGCACCTCACCCTTGTTTCCTAGAGCTTGCGCCTCTCCTTGTCGATCTTGAATTTGCGTTGCAATAATTAAGTGCTTCTCATGAGCCTCTAGTGCTTCGGGATAACGACCAAGAATGTTATGCACTTCTCCCAGATTGCCATGGGAGTAGGCCTCTCCTCTCTTATTCTGGGTCTTTTGAGTTTTTTCTAATCCCTCCTCTAGATAATCAATTGCATCTCTCAGGCCACCCAGTTCATAAAAAGTATTTCTAAACCGTTGTAATCCCAACGTACCAATAGAAAACCGTAACGCTTCTTGAACTTCATTTCTACGCCTAACCGTCGTATTAAGTAGCCTGTTGGTTTCTTGTAGATTATCCTCCTGGATAATTCTCTCTTGTTCTAAGTCGTTGACATTTTGTTCTAGTGAATCAAGTTCAGACTGAGCTCCTGCTAGCTGGATTTGAATATGTCCCAACTGGCTATTTTTAGCGTCTAAATTCTGATTAAGCCCCGTAACCTGTTCACGAATAGTTTCAGCTTGTTGTTTGGCTGTTTCTGCGTCTGCTAATGCTATTGTTGCCTCTTCAGTAACCTCTGCATTTACTTCAGTTAACTGCTCATTTACTTCTGAAAGATCTTCGTTATTTTCAAGCAGATCAGTATTTCGTATCTCTAATCTTTCGAGTGATTTTTGAGTTGTTAACAACTCTAATTCTGAGTCTTTAGCAATTTCCCTCGCTCTACGGGCTTCCTCTCCCTGGGCAAGTGCATGGTTCCCAGACCAAAATGCTCCTGCTAAAGCCATACTTACTAGGCTTATTCCTATTCCAGTAGTCCAGCGAGCTTGTCGATTAATACGCTTGAGGTCTGCTTTAGCATCCGCTAACTCATCATCAGCCCGCTGAATTGCTTTATTCTTCGTATTCAACAACTGCGTCTGCTGCGCCACTGTTGTCTGCACCGCCGCCAGTTCAGCCCGTAATCCCAGCTTCTGGCTCTCTACCAAATACTCATAGTCCTGCTTACCCAAACTACGAGATTCCGACCAATCCAGCGCGTCAGTCAGTTCTTCTCCCTGCAACAACAAACTATCCTGCGGGGCTGCCACCCAGGCGTTTAACTTTTCCCCATAGGGCCGAATACTGGTTAACGCATCCTGTATCCAATCCTGGGTAAAGACTGCCTTGTAAATGGGGTTATACACTTGTAAGGCCCCGTGCTGTTCCACCACCAAGCCGGATAACCGCAGTGCCATTTGCTTTGAGCTACCATCCTGAGGAATCTGACCTTGCTGAATAATCTCTTGATACAGGCTCAGTAACTGGCCTGCCCGTGCATTGTTTCGTAATCGGTCTCGAATGGTTTTTAAGTGAGGCGGTTCATCCTGTATTTCCCAGTTATCAATAATGTGGGTATGCACCACCTGGGCCACCAACTCATCAGCATTGAGCTGGCTATGTTGCTGCCGTTGTGCTGCTTGAATCACCAGCTGGCAAACTTTCTGGGTCAAAAAGGGTTGTCCTCCAGTCCAATGCAGCACCGCCTGTAGCACTGCTTCTGGATTGCTCACTGTTGCTAATCCTGGCAGCAGCGGTGCGGCCTCATTAAACTTAAACCCTGTCAGTTGGATGGCTCGACCAACGTTAAACGGAGTTCGTTCTTTGGCTCGGATCAAATCTGTGGGTGTGGCTACACCGATCAGCGCAAACGTTAGCCGATTGAATTCAGGATGATCAGCTCGATTGTTGTAACACTCCCGAATCACGGCAAAGAAATCATCGGCGTCAAATTCCAGACTGAGAACGCTGTCGATCTCATCTAGAAAAATAACAATGGGCTGAGCAATTGTCTGCAGTAACACGTTGCTCAGGAATTTCCCAAATCGACGCACTGGTGGCAGATGATGGTTTACTTCCCACCAGTCATCCAGGTCAAAGTCTGGAGTCAGCTGGTCGATCTGTAATCGATCCACCAGACTGTCGATCACACCGAAATACCATTCTGCTGGTTCGATAGTCGTGGTGCCCAGGCCGCTGATATCCAACGATGCGCAGGCTACTCCTTCTGCTTGTAATCGATTAGAGGTGCGCACCCGCAGACTCGACTTGCCCATTTGTCGAGAGTTGAGTACATAGCAAAACTCCCCTGCTTTTAGCGCCTGGTAAAATTCTTCGTCTGCCGCACGCTTAACGTAGGTTTGTGCATCTGGCGGGAGGCTACCGCCCACTTGATATCGATACTCAGCCATGGTCTTTTCAGGGTGTTTGCATCAGGAAAGTAACCGTCTTACAAACGTTTTCCCTTGAGCGGAGTCTAAGGGATCGTTTAGGGATGTGCGCGAGAATAAGAACTGCGTTGTGAGGTTCAGCGATATTTGGTTCCCCTTGCCAAGGCTACGGTTTACACACAAGTCATCGGAAAGTCGCTTAGCTTCTGAAAGCCCCCTAAATCCCCCAATTCTGGGGGACTTTGAGTTGGATTCCCCCCCAGAATTGGGGGGACTAAGGGGGGCCAATGCAGGATTTTGAGCTTGAGTCCGAGATGTGTGTACACGGTAGCCTTGCCAAGGGGAACCGTTAGGGAGGGGTCTGGAGAGCTTGCACCAATGATCGAGGAACCCTCCGCCTTCGGCACCTCCCCTTACTAAGGGGAGGATGTTACTCAAAGAGTTTTTATTACGGATTTGATTAACGTTCAATTACTTAACCTCACAAACGAGATTGGAAATATTGCCGGTACAAACCACATAAAGGGACTACAGCATTGCCGTCATACTTCACCAGGCCCATGCTGTGCAGCTTAAACGCTTCCGTTGAGCCAATTTGCACTGGCTGATAGCTGGGAATAACCTGCTTAAAAGCATTAAGCAAATCCGAATCAGCTTCTAGATTGAGCAAATGTCGCCGCAGATGATCGCTGTACAAACCTCCTTCGGTGGGTGCTTCTTCCATCAGCTGGGTCAGACTTATGCGTCCTCGTGCCAGCTGGTAAAGGGCTGCTCGCAGTAGATAAGGATGTCCTCCCACCAGTTCTACTAGCTGTTGTTTTTGATAGGAGGTCAGGCTCATCTGATGACGCGAAATCAGTGTTTCGATTTCGTCCGTATTTAACTCCCGCAGCTCAATCGGTAGACCTACATTAAACGGTGAGCGGTTGATACTGAGGGGAACGTAAACCTCTTTGGAATGGACAATGACCAGATTTAGCTTGCGCCAGATCGGGTTGGTTTTGCCTTCTTCGTGCCATACCCGCAACATGCCAAAAAAGTCTGTGGCGATTTGAGGATGCTCAAATACCTGGTCTACTTCATCTAGACCCAGCACCAGGGGCTGGTCTAGCTCCTGTAGCAAGTACTTTTCAAAGTACCGCTGACAGCGACGTACAATGCCCCGTGCTCCTTTCCAATAGTCTGCTAGTCGATCTTCTAGGTCTAGTTCCTCGGTGACGCTGCAGCAAAACCACTGTAGAAATTCATCCAGGTCATTGAGGGTTTCGTTGTCGGAGGTTTGAAAACTCAGACGTACGGTTTCAAACCCCTGAGATCTGGCATGGGATAACGTTCTGACCAATAGCGATGTTTTACCTAGCTGTCGGGGGGCTTTAATCCGAATTAACGAACCGGGTCGCAATACGGTTTCATAGCAGTCGGTTTCAATCGGTAACCGTTCTATGTAGAAGGGTGAGTCTAACGGTACTAAGCCTTCTGGTTCTTCAAGTGTTACGGACTTTTCAGCAGGAGCTGGGCTTTTATCTATGTCCGTTGCTTCTGTGGCGGCAGATTCTGATTTAGGTAGCTTTTGCGATATGTCAGGTTCTTCTGCTAACCCTTTACGCACTTTCAGAATAGGCGGGCTGACTTCATCAATTCCTTCGAGGGCAATGGCTGAGAGGCCAACTTTGTAGGCAAACGGTACTGGATGGCCATAGCCCAGGGCATCGTAAAATCCGACGGCAAATTCAATGGCTGCTCTATCCCCCATGGCGTCGGTCATGCCGACTACATAGTCGACGTGCTCGACAACAGCTTCTGCCTGTACCTGGGAATAACAGGCATTAAAAAGGACGCATTCTACCTTTGGAAAAAGACTAAATAGACGTGATAAGGCGATCCCGCTTACAGGTTTGGCTGAACCGGTATCGCTTTCTAGAAGCAGTCCCTCGGTGCCAGCTCCGTGACCTGAGAAGTGGACGATTTCGGGTTTGTATTTGAGTAGGGCACGGCGTAAGTCGTCTGGTCGAGTTGCCCACTGTGACACTACCTTAAAGCTGTCGCGTTCTGCTGACAGGTTCAACCCTTCTTGGATTTCACGAACTTCTTCGTCTAAACGTAAACGGCTGGTATCTGAAGGATTAGCCGTCAAGATTAGGATCGTTTTGGCTGCCATGGTGCTTGGCAAAATTGGGGGGCTAATAAGTCGGGTGATGCGAAAGCCTGTTTTTACTCTAGTTTCTGACGACAAGATATTATCGGCAGCTTAACTAAATATCTTGATATAGCTTGCTGCTGAGCGTCTATTACCCATCAGGGTGAGCTTTGCCACAAACCGGGTTTCGACTTCGCTCAATCCTCCATTTTTGCCTAATCTAAAGTGCTTCTGGATTAACGCCCAGCTCCCGCAATTTTTCCTCTAATGCCTGAATCCGCTGCTGATCTAACCGTACTATCTACCCATCCACTCTAAAACTCATCCCCGCCAACTCAGCGCTACGACACCAAACCCCGTAATCAACAATCCAAACACCCGATTCACCCAAACCAATCGCCCCGGCGTTAACCAATGGCGCAATCGCGATACCCCACTACTCAACAGCAACCACCACAGCGCTGAGCCCAAAAACACACCACCGACCATTACCACCGCCTGACCATAGGCCAACCCTGTTGGCGCAAAGCCAGCAAACAGAAACACAAAGGACAAGATCGTCGCTGGATTGGTCAAGGTTAAACCCAGGGTAGACAGATAGGCCCCGGCCAAACCCGTTCTGCTTATTTCAGCTGATTTTTTGGCAGGCTTGCTTAAAAATGTGGTGATCCCGAGATAACAGAGAAATAAACCGCCGATAATGCCAAGCCACCGGGCCTGTTCCCTAAGGAAACTTGACACAAAGGCAAGACCAAAAGCTGCGATCGCACCATACACCCCATCCGCCGTCGCCGCGCCTAACCCTGACAGCAATCCTGCAACTGCCCCATAGGACAAACTTCGCCGAATACACAACAACCCAATCGGGCCAACAGGGGCAGCAATCGATACCCCCAAAATCAACCCCCGAAAAAACAAAGAAATCATGGCAAAAACATCCCTATAAACTCACCCCTCTACCCCTCTACCCCTCCATCCACTCCTCTCAAACCGCCAGCGCCGTTGTCTCCTTCACCGTCGATAGCGCAATCGATGTTTTCGTCTGCAAGATCCCCGGCAGCCCCTTAATTTCCTCGCTAAGAATCCGTTCCAAATCCGCCATTCTGCTGCACCGCACCTTGAGCAAATAGTCTCCATCACCGGCCACGTGATGGCATTCCTGAATGGCTGATGTGATCTGCACATAGTCCAAAAAATCCTGGCGATAGTTGGGATGCTCTAACACCACCGTCACAAATGCCGTGATGTCGTAGCCCAGCTGCACGGGATCAACCACCACCCCATAGCCTTGAATAATGCCGCGCTTCTCTAAGCGTCGTACCCGTTCACCAATGGCTGGGGATGATACCCCACACTGACTGGCCAGGTCAGACCAGGTGATCCGCCCATCTGTCATCAGCGTCTCTAGAATTTTGCTATCAAGGTCATCCATAAAAATTATTTTTAATAACCTTTAAGTCAATTCTAGCTTTCCTTTTAAAGAAAAAAGTGTTTTTAGATAAAAATAAAAATAAAAATACTGAATTAAGCTTCGAATTAAAATAAGCACTATTTCCCTGTGTAGGGTCATCCCCCCCATTCGGGGGAATGATCGGTGAGAATTACTACTATCAAGACAGGGTGCTGCACGCAGGATTGCTATACGCTTGGTCTGCACTACCGAAAATTTTATGTTTAAACTTCTTTCTGACGTCGTCACAGCTGCAGCGGTATCGGCCGACTGGATCGGTATTCGAGCCGTTAAAGACATCACTAAAGCCTGTGCTATCCGGGATGCTCATCCGGAGCGTAATTCTCAGCAGTTTAGCCATGGGGCCATGGTGGAAGTATTGGCCCACGGTCAGTTTGGCTATAGCGCCACCAATAATCTCAGTGCGACATCCCTGGCTCAGGCGATTGTGGCAGCCTATGACCAGGCGGTGGCTGCCAGTACCTGGGCGGTGCATGGGTTTACTACCGCTGCTCGACCAAAGGCTACAGGCAACTATATTTCTCCCCATCGCAAGGGGTTAGATGTCCTATCGCCAGCTGAATTAAATCAGATTCTGCTACAGGTGTGTGACCGGCTTAAGGTGTCTGACAACATTGCGCAGACCAGTGCGTCAGCTAGCAGCCATGAGATTGAAACCTGGTTTGTTAGCAGCAACGGGTCGGAGATTTATCAGCGTGATTATTTAGTGGAGACCCACTTTGGCACCATCGCTCAGGATGGACCGACGACACAGCTACGCACCGATCATGGGTATTTGGCCAATAGCTATCAGGGGGGCTGGGAGTTATTTCCCGGTCTGGATCTATGGCAGCGGGTGCAGCAGGTGGGGGAACAGGCGGTGGAACTGCTGGATGCGGATAACTGTCCCGATCTGGCGACAACACTGGTGCTGGCTCCCGACCAGATGATGCTGCAAATCCATGAGAGCATTGGTCACCCCCTGGAGCTGGATCGGATTTTGGGGGATGAGCGTAATTATGCCGGGGGTAGCTTTATTAAGCTGGACGATTTTGGCACCCTGGAGTATGGTTCACCGCTGATGAATGTCACGTTTGATCCCACGGTGCCAGGCGAGCTAGCTAGCTATAGCTTTGATGATGTGGGTACTCCGGCTACCCGTGAGTATTTGATCCGTGAGGGCAAGCTGGAGCGAGGTCTAGGAGGGTTGGAAAGTCAGCAGCGATCGCAGGTGCCAGGGGTGGCAAATTCTCGGGCGTCTTCATGGAATCGACCGGCGATTGACCGGATGGCGAATATTAATTTAGAGGCAGGCGATCGCAGCTTTGAGCAAATCATTGCCAACATTGAGCATGGTGTTTACATGGAGACCAATCGCTCCTGGTCTATTGACGATCAGCGCCACAAGTTTCAATTTGGCTGTGAATACGGCAAGCTGATCGAAAATGGCAAACTTACCCGCACACTGAAGAATCCTAATTATCGATCTGTTACTCCCCAGTTTTGGCATAGCCTATCCCAGGTGGGCGATGGCAGCACTTGGGAAATGTATGGCACGCCCTTTTGCGGCAAGGGAGAACCCAATCAGCTGATTCGGGTGGGGCATGGTTCTCCGGTCTGTGCGTTTAAAGATATTGAAGTATTTGGGGGTGCGGTATGAGCAGTGCCATAGCAGCAAAGATACAAGCGACGGTGACGGATAAGGAGGCGATCTTTGGTCAGCTAGCGGATGCGATCGCGGCTGTGCTGAGTTCATCCACCCATTTCACCCTCACCTTGAGCGGCGAAGATAGCCAGTTTACTCGGTTTAATCGCGCCCGTGTACGGCAAACGGGGCAGGTAAGTGATGGTAACCTGACCCTGACCCTGATGCAGGATGAGCGCACGGCGGCGGCGACGGTGCCGTTTGTGGGAAATTTTGAGGTTGATTGGTCGCTGTTAAAAACAGCCTGGGATCAGCTGCAGGCGATGGTACCCCAACTGCCAGTAGATCCGTTTGTCGTCCTGCCGACGGGAGCGGCCACCAGTCGGACGGTTAATCAGGGGACCCTGTTGGCAGCGGATGCGATCGCAGCCACTCTGCTTGAACCCTTACAAACCCTTGACTTTACGGGTATCTACTCCGGTGGGCTGATTTTCCGTGGCTATGCCGACTCAGCCGGTCAGCGCCACTGGTTTGAAAGTAGCAACTACAGCCTGGATTTCTCTTTGTTTGATCCCCAAAACCGGGCTGTTAAAGGCACCTTTGCCGGTAATCAGTGGCAGCAGGCTAAATTTCTCGACAAAATCAACCAAGCTAAACAGCAGCTGGCACTGATGGGCCGTCCTGCTAAAACTATTGAACGGGGGCAATATCGTACCTATTTGGCCCCGGCAGCTGTAGCCGAATTACTGCATATGTTTTCCTGGGGCGGGGTGGGCGAGGCCGATCTGCAGCAGGGCAACAGCGCCTTTGGCCTGCTCCGCCAGGGCAAACGCCAGCTATCACCTAAATTTACCCTGCAGGAAAATTTTGAGCAGGCGAATATGCCCCGGTTTAATACTTACGGCGAGGTCGCCCCAATGCGGTTACCGATTATTCAGCAAGGTCAGCTCGTCAACAGCCTGGTCAGTTCGCGCAGTGCCAAGGAATATCAGGTGCCCTCTAACTATGCCAGTCGAGGCGAGCATCTGCGGGCTCCCGAAGTTTTGCCAGGGACACTGGCAGCGGATCGCATTTTGTCCAGCTTAGACCGGGGCCTATATCTGTCCAACTTGCACTATCTCAACTGGAGCGATCACCCCAATGGTCGAGTGACTGGGATGACCCGCTATGCTTGCTTTTGGGTGGAACATGGGGAAATTGTCGCTCCGATTGAAAACCTGCGTTTCGATGAAAGCCTGTACGACTGCTTTGGCGAGAGACTGCTAGAGCTGACTGACTTTCAGGACACCATTCCCAACATTGATACCTATGATCGACGGGGGCTTGGCGACTGCCGAGTGCCAGGGATTTTGGCAGAGGGCTTTACCTATACGCTATAAAGGCCAGTAGACTAAAGAGAAAATTCTCCTTTATTGCCTGTATGGCCAAAGAATCCTGGGTCGAAACGTCGGACTCATCACAGCGATTGACTATTTCAATCGGCAGTGTTTTGTTGCTAATAGCGGCTATCCCTCTACTGGTCCTGCTTTGGCAGCTAAAGAGCTTATTGCTGCTGGTGATGATTGCGGTGGTGTTAGCGTGCTCCATTGCCCCAGTTGTCGATTGGGCTGAGCAATATCGCGTACCCCGCTGGCTCGGCGTCATCTTGGTGTATTTAACGCTGATTGGGGGGCTGGTACTGTTGGGTGTGCTGATTGGGCCCACAGTATTTGAGCAGATAGAACGGATTATTCGTCGGGTGCCCGTATCGCTACGCGGTTTGCTCAATGAAGCGGATGCCTGGCTGACGGCCTTTACCGATACGCGCTCCTTGACCACTAACGAACTCTTTACTCAGCTGATTGATGTCCAGGGGTTGATCAGCTGGGTGATTAAATCTAGCCAGCAGTTGCTTGTACGCTCCTATGGGGTAACAACAGGCATTTTAGGTGGGGTGCTGAGTTTGGTCCTGTCATTGTTTGTGTCTGGCTATATGGTGACTGACAGTCGCACCCTGGTCAAAAATTTAACCCGATTGTTGCCCAGTCCCTGGGATGAAAAGATTCTGGCGCAGATGCCCTACATGGGTCAGCGTATTGGCGGCTATTTGCGGGGGCGTATTTTGGTGTCTGCCCTGCTCTCAGTGGCCACTAGCGTTGGATTGAGCCTACTAGGGTTAAAAGACTTGGCAGTGGGTCTGGGGGCAATTGCGGGGGTGACTAATTTAATTCCGTTTTTAGGGCCAATTTTGGGGGCAGTTCCAGCCTTGCTGGTGTCCATTCCCCAGGGCGGGTGGACATTTCTCTGGGTGCTGCTGCTCTATGTCATCGCTCAAAATCTTGAAACCTATATTCTGGACCCCCTGCTGGTGGGGTCTTCAGTGGGTGTACATCCGCTGTATCAGCTGCTGGCGGTTTTGGGGGGAGCCCAGGTGTTGGGGATCATTGGGGCGCTAATTGTGCCGCCCTGGGTAGCAGGCAGTGCTGTGCTATTGGAAAATCTGTATCTGCGTCCAAAATTAATCATGGAACGACAGCAGCGGCGCAATGGGGGCTTACCCGAGTTGGCCGGTTTTCAGACGGATAGTTAACTCAACCCGTTGTAAGAATGGCGAGCATCAGATGTCTGGGTAATGTGCTCAGACCCAGGTAATTCTGTGTGTGTCTTGCCGTAGGTTAACTCAAGCCCCTACCCTGAGGTTGGGCAACTTTGGGCAACATCTACCCACAGCTCTGCGGTGTATCCAAACGATGGATACGGATATATTTTCTAATGTCTTTAATGTTTTTGGGGACCAGCTCTGATGGATCTTCTAATGGGCTGCTGGCCTTCTATTGCAGGCTTTTTATAGTTGAGAGATTAATTTTGACGCTACGGCTTTTTGATCAGTCTGACTAGCGACGTATGGCTATCGATATTGAAATACTTATGACCTTTGGGGTGACTCTAGTTGCTCTAATTCTATTTGTGGTGGAATGGCTACCTGCGGATATCACGGCCCTGGGGGTAATGGTGACGCTGATGCTGCTAGGGCTGGTCAGTCCCCAGGAAGGCATTGCTGGCTTTAGTAATTCGGCTACGATTACGGTGATGGCAATGTTTATTCTCAGTGCTGGCATTGCCCGCACGGGAGCCTTGCAACAGGCAAGCACCTGGCTGATGCAGTGGGGAGGCAAAACCTGTCGTCGTCAAATTTTTGCTCTGGGTTTGATCGTTGGCCCCATCTCTGGGTTGATCAATAACACAGCGGTGGTTTCGGTGTTTTTGCCCATCATTGAAGACTTCTGTCAGCAGCATCGGTTGTCGCCTTCAAAGCTGTTGATGCCCCTATCGTTTGCCACAATTTTGGGCGGTATGCTGACAGTGGTGGGGACTTCCACCAGTGTCTTGGCCAGCGGTCTGTCGGATCAGCTCGGCTACGGTGAGTTTTCTTTGTTTCAGTTTGTGGAGCTGGGGGCGGCCATCTTTGTGGTGGGTCTGCTATATCTGATGTTTATTGCTCCGGTGCTGTTGCCCAATCGGGATGTGTCTGGGAGTACGCTGAGCCAGGAGTATGGTCTCAAGGAGTATGTCAGTGAGGTGGTAGTGACGCCGCGCTCTAGTTTGGTGGGACAGACGTTGCAGAATAGTCAGCTGCAGCGTCGATTTGACCTGGATGTGCTGGAAATTATTCGCAATGGTAACCATTTTCCTCAGCCCCTAGGGGACAAGTCGCTATGTGCTGGCGATATTTTGCTGGTGCGGAGTCGTCGGGATGACTTGCTAAAAATTCGAGACGGTGAGGGCATTGAGATTTTGCCGGATGTGCAATTTGGCCAAAAGTCCTGGCAGGCGGATTTGAGTTCGGGTCAGGAGGGGGTGGCCGAGGCACTGGTTATCGCTAATTCAAACTTGGTGGGGTCTACGTTAAAGGAATTACGGTTTCGGCAAAGGTATAACGTCACGGTGTTGGCGATTCGTCGCGGTCAAGATCTGGTGCGTGAACGCATGGGTAAGGTGCGGCTAAAGTTTGGTGATTTGCTGCTGGTGCAGGGGCCAAAACAGAGTTTGCTGGGATTGCAAACGAGTCGTGATTTGCTGGTACTCGAACAGCGCGATCTGGAAAGTCTGCGGTCGGATCGGGCGAATGTGGCCATGGGAATTGGCGTGGGTGTGGTTGCGATCGCAGCCTTCACCCCAATCAATATTTTGGTCTCAGCCTTAGCGGGTGTGCTGCTGATGATCCTGACCGGCTGTCTTAAGCCTGGAGAACTGTATCAGGCGGTGCGTTGGGATGTGATCTTTCTACTTGCCTGTCTGATTCCCCTCGGCACGGCCATGGAAAGCTCTGGCGCAACGGCATTACTGGCACAGCAGCTAATTGCCATTGGTGGCAGCCTATCAGGCTATGGTTTGCTGAGTATGCTGTATGTGCTGACAACAGTGTTATCTAGCATCCTGTCCAATAGTGCGGCGGTAATATTACTGTTGCCAGTGGGTTTAAGGGTGGCATCCGAACTGGGACTAAATGTGTTTACAGTGATGTTTGTGATTACCTTTGCTGCCTCTAACAGTTTTATGACCCCCATCGGCTATCAGACCAATACTATGGTCTACACGGCCGGGGGCTATCGGTTTTTAGATTTTGTGAGGGTGGGCGGTCCGCTGAGCTTGGTGTTAGCCTTGGTCACACCCCCATTAGCCATTTGGCTGTATGGTCTTTAGGGGCTGAGCCTGGTGTTGGCTACTGGGTGACCACTGGGTGGCCACTTGATCAACGTTCCCAATGCTGGCAGCTTATAAAGATTGGTAACGTATAATGCTTCCATGTAAATATGGGTAGCGTTCAACTATAGCTTTTAGGAGTATTTTTTATATGCAACATCGTGGAGTAACCGTTTGGTTTACGGGTCTGAGTGGCTCGGGTAAAACGACTATTAGTCAGGCCTTAGAGAAAAAACTACGGGCGGCAGGTGCCAAACTTGAAATTTTAGATGGGGATATTGTTCGCACTAATCTCACGAAAGGGTTGGGATTTAGCAAAGAAGACCGCGATGAAAATGTACGTCGGATCGGATTTGTCGCCAACCTGCTGACTCGCAACGGTGTGATTGTTCTGGTGTCGGCCATTTCTCCTTATCGTGACGTCCGTGACCAGGTGCGTCAGCGGATTGGGGATTTTGTTGAGGTCTATGCTAATGCATCGGTGGAAGTGTGTGAAAGCCGTGATGTGAAGGGGCTTTATAAGAAGGCACGGAGTGGTGAAATCAAAAACTTTACGGGCATTAGCGATCCTTACGAAGAACCCCTAACCCCCGAGGTAAATTGTGAGACTGAACAAGAGACTCTTGAAGAGTCGGTTAATAAGGTGATGGCAAAGCTGGAAGAGCTTGGCTACATCACCCCTGTAGCGGTTTAACGCAACTCATAAATTGTCTTCTTTGGGATATTAGGGATAGAAAGACCGTGTGTCTTTTTATCCCTTTCTTGTTGCTTGTATTTTGTGGCTTGTATCTTGTTGTTGGTGCCTTGATGTTTATTACTTTTTTATCCCTGACTGTTGTTGGCTGAGGTTCTCTAAAGCCCACTGAGCTCTGGCTTGTACAACAGATGTGTCGTCATGGTGAACTAGCTGTGTAAGGCACTGGATGATTTTTGTTGTTTCGCTGAGCTGTAGAGCAAGGGCTTCAAGCCCTACTGTGGCGGCATAGCGTACTACCCATTCTTCATCATGGGTCACTTGCAACAGTGCTGTTTGCGATCGCACCATGGCATCCTGACGTTCATGGTCGGCGATGTCGGCCCACCGAATTGTGCCTAACCCCCGCGCCGCTGCCCGCCGAACGCTTAAGGAAAAATCATTAGCTGCGGCATCTAACAGCAATTCCTGACCTCGTGGGTCACCAATGCCAGCCAGGGCTCGAATCGCCCAGGCCCTCGCACCATAGTTATAGTTATCTAATTTTTCTAAGAGGGGAGATACCGCCGGAATGCCAATGCCAATTAATCCTTCGACAGCGGCGACAGCGGCTCCCGGATTGTTAAATCCCAACACTTGAATTAGCGTGGGGATTGACCGTTCATCCTCAAGGCTACTCAAATCCTCAACGGCATCCAATAATCCTTGGGCAGAATCGGCATCGTTAACAGCCTGCAAATATTTGTCGAACGTATCTAGTGAGGCGACCATTACAACAAACTATCCATTAATTCCATTATCCGACGGCTGTCGGCAGAAAGGGTAAGGGCCTCTGATGCGGATGGAGGCTCAAGATTAATGTGGTGCTCAAGCACGCCTTTAAGGGCGATCAGCTTCATGCTATTTTCTGCCAGGGTATTTGCGATCGCATCTGCTCCTGGCAGATAGCCAACGGCCCCTAAATCCATCAGCGCAGCCCGACGTAGCTGCAGCTGGTCATGCTGCAAAACCTTAACCAATTGCTCAGCATACTGAGATTCCCCAGTAATTTGATACATGGCTCGGGCCGCCGCATTACAGACTTGAGGCACCCCATGGGTCAAAAAAGGGGCAATGGTTGAGACCAGTTCTGCTGTGCCCAGGGTACCTAATGCTTCCAAAATGGCATTGTAGGGCTGCACCAGATGGGGCTTACCGTCAACCTGCACCGCTGCTGCCACACCGCCATCCAGCAGATTGACCAGAGGAGGGACAGCAACCGAGTTACCTAAACTTTCAAGGGACTGGGCAGCTTTTTCTCTCACATAATAGTCATCGCAACGGAGACAATTAGTCAGGGCAGGCACCACCCTGTCATCGCCCTGGCCAATTTTTCCCAGCGCCGTGACGGCATTACGACGTAGTGGATAGCCACCGTCGGGTGAGCGATCGGTATCATCCTCTAAGGCCAGAAGTAAGGCATCGATGGCCTCAGGCTGGCGTACACGCATCTTACCCAACCACCAGGCGGCGTAATATCGCAACCCTGGATCAGCAGTTTGATTAATATTGACCAGGGCTTGCTCGGTTGTTAGCGGTTGGCCATCTGGATTGTGGGGAATTCCACTCACAACGTAACCTCAAGAATAGACAGAATGTCTGCTGACTTGATATACAAACGTTCCATGGAACGTCTCTTCAAGGGCTAAATACAACAAATCCCAGGAGTAGGAGAAAACGCCAGTCATCCTAACGTCTCCAAATACCCCTGGGAAAGCATTGAAACTCAACCATCGCAGCCTGCTGCTGCGAGGCTAAAGATTCAACTAGCTAAGAGCGTTGATTGCATAGTCAAGGTAAGCATTCGCCTCAGTAGCAGGCTGACCACTTAAACCATGGCTAGACTTAATGTACTTGAGTGCTTCAATGTACCAGCTAGGAGACAACTCGTAGGAACGGTTAATCTCATCTAGACCAGCAACCAGATACTCGTCCATGGGGCCAGTGCCACCTGTTACCAAGCAGTAGGTGACCATGCGGAGGTAGTAACCAATGTCACGAACGCACTTATCCTTACCACGCTGGTCTGAAGCAAAGCTAGGTCCGGGCGTAGTAGTTGTGAAAGGAAACTTGCTGTAGACCGCTTGAGCAGCTCCAGAGCAGAGGCTATCAGCCTTTCCAGACAGTGCCTTAGCAGCTTCCAAGCAAGCGCTAGCACGCTGGAAACGACCAAAAGCAGACTGGATTTCGGTGGAACTCAGGAAACGACCTTGCGAATCAGCAGCGGATACTGCTTCAGTCAGAGGGGTTTTCATTGCTTGAGATATCTCCCAAAGTTTTCTAAATCGATGGACAGAAAGAGAGGTATTGATTAGAGAACTCCCATTATCTGCCAATTACCAAACTCGCTAAAAGCTATTTAGAGAATTAGCTTAAGCAACTGCTGCTGCTGCGCGGTCAAAGTAACCGGCAATCTCAGCCATCAGGCTGGAACAGTCACCCGAAGTAATACCATTGGAATCATTAGCGATCGCAATGGCAGCTTCCTTCATCTTCTGAACACCAACAGCAACTGAAGCACCAGGAGTACCAAGAGCCAGATAAGTCTCACGAAGACCGTTCAAGCAGCGATCATCCAGTACGCTAGCGTCACCAGTGAAAACAGAGTAAGTCACATAGCGGAGGATGATCTCCATGTCGCGTAGGCAAGCAGCGTTACGACGGCTAGTGTAAGCGTTACCACCAGGAGCAATTAGTGAAGGCTGCTCGGCAAACAAAGCGCGAGCGGCGTTAGTTACGATAGCGGACGCATTGCTGGTAATACGGTTAACCGCATCCATACGCTTGTTGCTGTCAGCAACCATTGCCGATAAAGCGTCCAATTGAGCACTGCTGAGATATTCGCCTCTTGCATCAGCCTGGGAGACGACCTTAGCAAACGCATCAAACATAGATTGACTCTCCTAAATTTGATTCGTCGAAATAAGTTTCCAAAAAAAAGTGGGGACGAGAACCCGTCAAGCAACTGCATCAAAAACAGTTTCAAACTATAGATAGGCGAGTGCAGACAATCTGAAACATCTTTCACAGAAGTCAGCAATCATCTCAGCAAACTTCGCTATCCCCAACTTGAAGATTAAAGCGAATAAGGTACGAATCTAAGAAAGTTAAAGAAACTTTACCTCATGCAATGTGATACTGCTGACCATCTATAGAAAATAGCTGTAAACCTGTCTAGCACAAGCCATCAGTCTATTTTATATACCGCGATGGGGGCGCAATATATTACGAATTATAAGGGTTGTGGGGAGTTGGTAACAGATATAACAATCAAAAATGCGATAGATTTACTGACTTAACCTAAGCCAGCTTGTCTAGAGAATCAGTGGCTCTCTATGACGCATGATGTCGTTACTCTGTCAATCTAATCATTCTAAGAGAAAAGATTAGATACGACAGAAGTACCTGTAGGTCTCGCCCACTCTTCAGTAATGGTCAAAACCCTCTGCTTACAAGGGCTTGTGTTGCTTAAGCGACTTGTAGATGGCGCTCTAAGTCAAACAGAAAACCATGGATATATTCTTCAGTCCATTCAGCGCCGTAATAGCGGGTTAGCATGCCTCGTGCCGGATCTTTCTCAGCACGATAGCGAATATAGCTAAGTTGGGCATCTTCAATGGCCTTAAGCCGCTCTGGGTCAGTGATGGGTTGAGCGGCTTCCACAAAGCCTAGGTAGGCGTCCAAATAGTCTTTAAAGGCGTTAAACACATGGGTGGTAACGTCTTCTAATTCAGTGGGTCGGGTCCACAAAAATGCAGGGGAAAAGAATGGTTGTGCTTCTTCTGGAAAGTCACCTCCCCAAGGGAGCTTCTGCTGATAGCGCTCAAACATAGGCATAATGGGCTCGCTATAGCGAGCCTGATAGTCCTTGCTATTGCGGAAGAGGGGTTGCATGTCAATGGCGATCAGGTGGCCACCAGGTAAGGTCACCAAGTCTCCACCAAAAAAGGGCAGATCATACTCTAGCCGAGGGAAGATGACAAAGTTAAGGACTTGCAAACTGTCGCCTGCTTGCACATGGGCTGCCCGAATCTGTCGCAGCTTGGGAGAACAGTAGCCGTGGCTAGTGGTGAGCACGGTGACTTCACGCTTGCCCTTGCCGGTGGTGGCTGTGTTGCTCTCAAACCCCGCAGGAATTGGGTAGGGAGAAAGGTCTAGGCGATCTTGGAGAGTTGCGATCGCATAGTCTAAAAACGGCTGATACAACGTCATATAAAAAAGGGTATGGGCACCGCATGTGGGTGCCCTATAACTGCGTAATGAACGTGGTCTAAATACCTAATGGGTCTGAACGGCTAGAGGAACAGCATCCTCAAACAAAAACTCATACAGAAATCGATCGGCCCATTCTGAACCAAAATAGCTGGTAAATAGACCGTGGGCCGGGTCACGCTCAGCACTGTATTGATCGTAGTCAATCTGAGCCTTTTTAACCCGGGCAATTTCTACCTCGTTTGTTAGCGGTTCTGTATCACCTAAGATCTTCCAATAAAGATCGAGATAGTCTTTAAATGCAGACAAAACTCGCGTAGAGATAGTTTCAGTATCTGTCTTAGCAAATAATAAATACTTTGAGAAGTACTGATTAGCATCATAGAACTTCATTTCCAAACCCTGGGCCAGCTCAGCGTAGTTGTCCCGTAGCGTCTTAAGCGGCATCAGGTACTTAGCTTCGTAAGCCTCATCCTGGAACAAGGGTTGAAAGTCGAGAACAATTAAGTTCTTAACCTTACCAAAGGACAAAAAGTCAATTCCTAGTAGAGGAACGTCGTAGCAGTGGTTAGGGTAAAGGACGCCATTAAATATCTGTGCGCCTTTGCCAGCGTCAATATATGTGTAGCGAATTTTTCTGAGTTCAGGTGACTGATAACACCAACTTTGAATCGATGCTGGGATCCGCCCTCGCTCACTAATTTTGCACTCTAGTCCCTCTGGAATAGCCCGTGGTTGTAGTTCAAATCTCTCTTTTAAGGAGGTTTCTAAATGCTCTAGAAAAGGGCGGTACATGTGTCTTCGCCTTAATTAATAACGGTTACGACAGATACCTTCTGCCATTTGCAGCATAGGAGATATCTGAGGGCCATGTCCCTATTCTTAAAAACAAAGACACATTCCGTTACATCATGCTGTTCGCAATCGAGCAGCATTGGCCTCGACCATGGTTGTGAGGTCATCTTCAGTGACAAATCGCCGTTCTGAGCAGTAGGTCATCAGGTTGATCCCATTAGCTAAACGGGCTGTACTCACACGTACGCGGAAGTCATCAGAGAGGAACCAACAGCGTTCTTGGCCCTGGTTTTTATCATATTCATTGTCAATGGTGAGGACACCATCGTCAGCAAAGCCATATCGTCCGACCACAGGCATATTTTCCACATAGCCTCGGTCCCGCAGAATCTGGCCTGTTCGTCCTTGATCGTTATTGGGAATATCGACAAGAATAGCGGCGTACTTAGAGTCGTAGGTAAATTCTTTGGTATTTGACTGCCAGGAAAACTGGGCTCCTCCAGACGCTTTACTGGGGTCCACGCCCTGACTTTGACAAATTTCTGCAATCCGTGGGTCCTGGGCCTCGATCACATCCACGATTAAATTAGACTCTCCCGATTCATCGGCCACCGAGTCAAAATGATGTACGGCTCGCTGAATAAACCAGATGCCTTCGCTTTTGCGAAAGAAATCCATCATGGTCATGGGAGTTTGAAATGGCATGGGATCTTTCCGTTTTAAAGGGTCGGTTGCTAAGAAGTGTGTCCAATGGCACTGTTACACTGGCCTTAAAGAACACGGTTTTAATTACAAAGTTTAGCTATCTATGAGCCATCTCGAAACTCCAAGCGCATCTTTGTTAGAGCGCTTGTCAGTCCAACAGGATTTGTCAGGGGCCGATCTCTCAGGCAAAGATTTGCGTGGCTTTGATTTGTATCGAGTTAATTTATCAGAGACAAATTTAGCCGGTAGTTGTCTGCAAGGGGTGACGTTGATTGGTGCTAACCTCACGGGAGCCAACCTGAGTCGGGCGCAATTGCAAAAAGCTGATTTGCGGGGTGTAGAACTGACTGGGGCGAACCTGACCGGGGCCGATCTCACCGGAGCGTTTATTCACCGTGCCGATCTACGGGGAACAAACTTTGCCGATACAGTGCTGACCGAGGCTAAGTTAAACATTGCCCTTTACGATGACCATACCCAATGGCCAGAAGGCTTTCGCTACAAAAGCTCTGGAGCTATTGGGCCAGAAGCCGTACTCAATGGTGCGTTTCTCAATACGGCCTATTTGCGGGGGGCAAACCTACGGGGGGCAAAGCTTTTAGGGGCTTATCTCAGTGGTGCCGATTTAACGGGTGCGATTTTGGATGATGCTAGCTTGAGCGGTGCTAATTTGCAGAGAGCATTTTTGACCGGAGCCAGTTTGCGTAATGCTCGGGTCAGTGGTACCGAGTTGCAAAGAGCTGACCTGCGAGCGGCTGATTTAACCGGCGTCGAGTTTGACATGGTGGGCAGTATTGCCGGAGCAGATTTCACTATGGCCCAGGGGCTAACTAAAAACTCAAGAGGTCAGCTTCTGGGCCATTCGACGAGTGAACTGGATGTGTGGAATGGGCTGACCCGCAACACGACACGACGCAGTTTAGAGGTTGAGTAAATTGAAAATTTAGGGAAATTTAGGACTCAAAACTTAGTGGGCGGTGCCCACATTATTGCTGGGCCTCTATTATTTCCGGGTCTCCAAATATTGACCGATCATCATTTCTTGACCAGCTCTCGAAATGATGGTCTGGCGGGTGCGGTGGTTGTCGCCGACGAGCTTGAGTTCTTCGTCAAAAGCGGAACCGCCGTATTCAGTGTGGAGCTGCATGGTGTTGCGATCGCGCAGCTGATAGGTGGCAAACACAGGCTTGGTCGTGGCAAATCCGCGATCGCGATACAGGATATTGCCTTGAATTCCAAAAACCGTAGAGCCGGTGGCTTGCTTCCGGCTGGGACTGATGTAGTTACTTTCCCAAGAAGATTTCACACCACAAATAATGGCTTTGTCCAAACCGTGCATCGTTTCTAATGCCACTAGTTCTGGGTGATTAGCCTCTAGAAGCTCAATAGTTAGCTCGCTCACAACTTCCTGAGCTTGACCATTCTGGAGAGTGTAGTAACGACGTTGGGAAGTCCATCGACCGGCAGAATTTGCAAAGAAATTAGCTGCCAAGGTTTCCAGGTTTTCAGCAGGGGTGGTAATCACAGACAATGACATAAAATCTAGGACCTTAAATTTAAGCGATGCACTCGAAATCAAGCTATAAGCAAACAAGTTTATATTTATTTACATTTAAGGTAGCGAAAATCTAGGTAAACGGCAATAAAGCATTTATTAAATTTGGTGCCTATAGTGGGTGGATACGATTAGTTTGCCACCGATAGAAAAGTTAACAGAGCTGCGGGCTTGCAGCTGTAGCCGTACCTACCGTTCCATATCTAGATTGGCTAGTCGTAGAGGCTGCAGTCTGATTGCCCATTTTTCTGGATAGGCTTGTCTGTACTTACGATGACGTTGATGGGATGCCGCAAGTTTCGTCAGTTTCGTCAGCATAGGGGCGGCTGATGGTGGTAGACCCCTGAGCTTAGGGCACTAATCCTTCTAGAGCGGCGGCGACAACCTTATGCTGCTGATCCTGGCGCAGCTCTATCAAGGCCTCTTTTGCCTCTGGTGCATCGAAGCGCTTGAGGGCATAGGCAACATGCATACGTGTATACCAGTTCTCTGCCGTCTTTAGAGGCAATATTGCGGCTAGCGCGGCCTCTGCCTGGTTGGTGTCTGCTAATGTGCTCAAATGGTCGATACCTGCGTTAATTACGGTCAGATCACTGTCATTGATGGCCGCCAAACAAATGTCGAGCATGTTTGTGGGACTGTTGAGGTCGATCATGGCGGCAAGAATGCTACGCCGAATCAGCCAGTTGCTGTTGCTGTGAAATGTCTCAACCAGATGGGGAATCGACGCTTCACCATACATGGCAAGAGAGTTAGACGCTTCTGCTCGCACGTTAGCGTCTGGATCGTTGTCAATCATCGCCAGTAGGGCCTCAAAGCCGGTGTTGCTACGCTTACGCCCCAAACCCATGGCTACAAAGGAACGCACTAAAAATTCAGAATCGTTTTTTTTACTTAGCAGTAGCGGGCTGGCCGTCTCAGAGTCATAATCTTTGAGGGCGACAATGCCCTTCAGGCGCTTCTGTGAATCGGGGTGTTCAAGGATGGCTTGAATTTCGGAAAGTTCCATAGTTGAGTGTGCGAACTGCTAGCAGCGGACCACTTATGACGCGTTACATCAGCATGAGCTTACCTCGATTGTAACATTGTGTAACAATAATTAGAGAGTGTAAAACCAATCATGTCATCGTCCCTCAGTCCTCGGGTCAAAGAACTCATTGTTAAGGCACGGATTGTCAGTTTTGATGGCTGGCAGGATGAATTTGGAGAGGGTGCGATCGCGCTACTCCAGTCGGCTGATGATGAACGAGTTTACTTAGATGATGCGGGCTTAAAAGATATGCCAGCTGGCAAGATTTCCCGTTATCTGCGTGATCATGCGAATGCCATTGTGGATACTGCCCGAGCCCAGGTTTTGGCTCAGTTTCCTGGCATTACCGAGTCAGGTGGTGGCTTATATCCAGTGGCAAGGGCGGAAGCCTGCTGGCGAGATTTCTGGCATTTTTTGCGCTGTATCACCTATGGCATAGCAGCTCAACGTACCGATTACACTAGCGCCACTGGTCTATCCTACCTGGAGCAGCTTTATCAAGAACTCCAGGTGCCTTTGGATGCCATGGTTTACGGTCTTCAAGCTCTGCAAGCTGCTAGTAAAGAGCAACTCGCTAAGCTGGAATTTACCATCACTGACGAGCAGATAGAGCCTTACTTTGAGCATCTCATTATTGCCCTGAGTCGTTTTCAAGCAGTTACTTAATGTTTTGTTTAATCCATATTTCCGATGCCGTCTATCCATGAATCCTTCGTCAATGCCTGTATCCGTGGTGATTTAGCTGTAGTCAAGCAACACCTAGTGGATGGTGCAGATGTTGAAGGAATTTGGCGCAGTTGCACTGGGTTAATGTGGGCTGCGGCTGAAGGTTATCTACCGGTCGTAGAGCTACTGCTGCAGGTGGGAGCCAATGTGAATACGCGTAATGAGGTGAATTACACTGCCATCCTTTACGCCGCTGAGACCGATCAGCGCGATATTGTACTCACCCTCCTTGATCACGGTGCGCAGACGGATGCCAGTGTTTGTAATCGTTATGAAGAGACGATTTTACTGTTAATGGCACGGCAGGGTCATGCTGATATCGTGGAACGACTGGCTCAGCGGGGGGACAACCTGCATCACACCAACAAAATTGGTGACACTGCCTTATATTTGGCCGTTAACAACGGCCATGCACCCACAGTTGCCAGTTTGATCAAGCTGGGAGCCAATGTAAATACGGCCAATATTGGTGGCTGGACACCGTTAATGATGGCTTCTGCCCGAGGCGATATTGACATCATAGAAATGCTCCTGGCCCAGGGGGCTGATGTGACTCCCACAAATCGTTGGGGAGGCACTGCTCTGAGCGAAGCCCAGCAGTCATTTCGGTCTAGTCAAGCCGTGGCCATGTTAAGGCAGGCAGGGGCTGAATAGAGTTTTAATGAGAAAATAAGTTGCAAATGTAAAGATAAGCAAACAAATGGTCTGAAAGCCTTGGATTTGCGTTTGTAAGTTTTGTCGGCCATATTAGCTAATTGTATAGTTTTGTATCTTTAAGGTTGCAGTCTGACGTGGTGTGACCACAGTGTTATGGATTGCTGAAAATAGACCGAAAGTTTTGCTGTGAAAGGTCTTAAGCGATTTCTGGTCGCCGTCTAAATGTCTGATCCGTAGCACTGACACCGTCATCTCAACTAGGTTCATAATTCTTGATGATTAGAGGCCGCTTTTATATACGAAGATGAACGGCAGAGAGTGTTTATGCTCAGTTTTGGTAAGGCTTTTTTTGCGCTGTCCTGCTTAAACTAGTTAATTTGCATTTGCAAATTTAAATTCGCTAGCAGTGTCAGCGGTGTTGTATGGACACAGTCAACCCTAAGCTTCTTAACATTCCGAGATAAAATATTTAGACCATTGTTGTCATCTAGGAGATAGCATTAATGGCTTTTGGACCAGCTTCACGATTGGGCGTGAGCCTTTTCGACGAGACCCCTCCAGTCGAGTGGGTTCCTGGCCTTGATAGTGAGGGCTTCGAGTCTATTATCAAAGCCGTCTATAGACAGGTTTTAGGTAATGCCTATGTGATGGAAAGCGAACGCCTCGCTGTACCCGAATCCCAGTTTAAGCGTGGTGAACTGACTGTGCGGGACTTTGTGCGTGCCGTGGCTAAGTCTGACATGTATCGCGCCCGCTTCTTTGAGAGCTGCCCCCGTTACCGCAATATTGAGCTTAACTTCCGCCATTTGCTTGGTCGGGCTCCGAACGGTTTTGAAGAAATGAAGGCTCATAGCGCCATTTTAGATACAGAAGGCTTTGAGGCTGACATTGATTCTTACATTGATAGTGACGAGTATCAGGATGTCTTTGGACAGGATTTTGTCCCCTATATTCGTGGCTACAAGACTGAAGCAAGCAATATGGTTGGCTTCACCCATACCTTTGAATTAGTACGCGGTGCTTCCAGTAGCTCTTTGAAAGGGAGTGTCAATGGTAAGAAGCCTCGTCTGAACTCATTGGTAATCAACGCTATACCAGCACCTGTCCTCTCTCCGCTGTCCGCTGGTGGGACCTTCCAGACTCCTCCTGATTCTTCTCGTACTCGCCATGGTGTTGGTGCTAGTGCTAATGGGAAGATTTATCGAGTCGAGGTCACTAGCTATCGCTCCAATGCCTTTAACCGCGTGTCTAAGTTCCGTCGCGCCAATAAGGTATATATGGTTCCCTTTGACAAATTGTCTGATGAGTATAAGCGGATCCATAAGCAGGGTGGTGTGATTGCTAGTATCACTCTCGTTTCCTAGCTCAAGCTGATCTGAATCGGTCAGAGACAGGGCTGTATTTGCCCTTGTCTCTGGTCGTTGTTTCAGATCGTTTATGTGTTGAGAACATCTTTTCAAAACAACAGTAGGAGATTTCCAATGACAACGTATGAGTTGTGGCCTGCGAGCAGCAGCGAAGATAAGCAGGCAATTATTCGTGCTGTATATCGCCATGTCTTGGGTAACCCCCACGTAATGGACAGTGAGCGCTTGGTAAGCGCTGAGTCTCAGTTTTGTGATGGCACTATCTCTGTTAGAGGTTTTGTTCGTGCAGTTGGTAAGTCTGATTTTTACCGCAGTCGCTACTTTGAGAAGTGTGCTCCTTATCGCTTTGTGGAGCTAAACTTCATGCACTTTTTGGGGCGTGCTCCTGAGAGCCAAGCAGAGCTTTCTGAGCATATTCGTCGCTGTGTAGAAGAAGGCTACGATGCTGAAATTGATTCCTACATCGATAGCGATGAGTACCAGGCTCGCTTTGGTGAGAATGTGGTGCCGTTCTACAATGCGAATCTGACTCAAGTGGGTCAGTCCCAGGTTAGCTACAACCGCATCTTTGCAATTGACCGCGGTCCCGCTCAGGTGAGCAGTGCTGTTAAATCAGCTCAATTGGTGGCTCAAGTGGCTGGTACTGAGAAGGGTAACAAGGTTAAGGCTGCGGCAACTAACTTGAATTCCGGAACAACCAAACGCTTCAAGATTAAGACGACAGCAGCTAAGTTTGATGCTCCTCGTCGCGTCAGTATGAACGAGTACATCGTATCGGCTGATAAGATGACGCCGCAGATTCAGCGTATTCACCGCACAGGTGCCAAGATCGTTAGCATCACTGAGATTGTGTAGTCTTACGTGAAATGAGTCCCAAAGGGCCACCCTGTTTATTGAGGTGGCTCTTTTTTAACTAGCTCTTTGAAGTTGTTGTCTAAGCGGGCCGGACGAATCCATCGGGCGTTATTATTCCTGATTGGAAGCTCAGGAGTCTCTTATATGGGGTCTTCTATATAGGGATTTTCGAGCTTCAGGTGATTTTCCATGGAATCCATGGATGGTTCTAATTCATATAGATAGAGTTCGCTTAATCAAGGCATTGCCGTTTTAGAGGAAGGAAGGTACCGACAAGCGCATGATTAATAACACTTTGTTTCGCCCTACAGTCATCAAGGCTAACCGAAAAAAGTTTAATCCTGAAGGCTTTGATCTAGCCGCGGCTCTAAAGAAGCGAAAAGCAGCTGAAGCGGTTAAAGCGGCGACTCCTCCCACGGCTGACTTCGATGTCCAGAAAAACTACATAACATCGTTTTCAGATACTCAGCCTGTAGAATGTATCAGCACGACATCGGTTTCAGACCTAGATGTAGTCATTCGTGCTGCCTACAGGCAAGTATTTGGCAATGCCCATCTGATGGAAAGTGAGCGGGCTGTCATCGCCGAATCTCAGCTACGTAAAGGCGAAATTACAGTATTAGAATTTGTTCGCCAGTTGGCCAAGTCCGATCGCTACCGTGCTGTATTTTTTGAAAACTGCCCTAACATCAGGGCGGTGGAATTAAATTTTAAGCATCTGCTCGGGCGTGCCCCTGAAAATAATGCCGAAATTTCTCAGCATATTCAAATTTTGGCCGAGGGCGGTTTTGATGCCGAAATTGATGCTTATCTGGATAGCGACGAATATTTTCAGGCTTTTGGCACAGATATTGTCCCCTACTATCGTGGCCATAAAACGCAGACGGGTAAGTCAGTTTCTGGGTTTACCCATTCTTCCCAGCTGGTTAAAGGGGCATCTAGTAGCGATAAGTCCATTGAGAGTAATACCGCGCCGCAAATTCAAGCTGGACTGCTAGGTGGTACGCCGACTGAGATTAAGCCACTGGCCACACTGCCATTCTCCACACCTGTCATTCCACCACAGGAATATAAGCAGCCTGAGAAGGAACTGACTAAGGAAGACTATATTCCTGTTTATAAGTCAGCTTCATTTTTGGCAAAGCCGGTTACCCCCAGCGAGTGGGTTAAAGAGTATAACGCTAAGCAGGCGGCGGCTACCTTCCCTGCGGCTCGCTCTAGCCAGCCCGTCAAGCTCTATGCAGGGGCTGGCAATGAAGATAAGGAGATTCTGATTCGCACAGCCTACAAACAGGTGTTTGGTAATGTTCATCTGATGGAAAGCCAACGCCTGCTCACGGCTGAGTCCCAGTTTAAAGATGGGACTTTGACTGTTAAGGAGTTTGTGCGTGCCCTGGCTAAGTCGGATGCTTATCGGGCTCTGTTTTTTGAGAGCTGCTCTAATGTTCGAGCGGTTGAATTGAACTTCAAGCATTTACTGGGTCGTGCTCCTGACAATTTTAAGGAAGTCTCTAAGCATCTTGGTATCCTTGCTGAAGGTGGTCTAGGAGCTGAAATTGATTCCTACTTTGACAGCCCAGAGTATGACCAGAACTTTGGTGCGGATACGGTGCCTTACTACGTGAGCTATGCAACGCAAACGGGTAAGAATGTTGCCGGTTACAATCGCATCTTTGAGCTGGTTAAAGGGCTGTCCAGTAGCGATCGCTCTATCTCTGATTCGATTCAGACCAGTCAGCGATCTCAGCTACAAAAAGATCTAGTTAAGACCTTCAAAGTAAAGCAAGAAAACGTTTTCAACCCCAAGGGTTTCCAGTTGGCCAAAGTCATTGGCGCACCTGTTATTGTCGCCAAACAGGATGCTGGTTCGCCCTCTATCATTACGGCCTATACTGATTCCTTTGCTGACCAAAAACCTATTGAACTGGTTGCGGGTGATAGTACTGGCCAGATCGATTTGGTTATAGAAGCCGCCTATAAGCAGGTGTTTGGCAATGCCCACTTGATGGAAAGTGAGCGTTTTCCCATTGCTGAATCACAACTACGCAACGGTGACATCACTGTTCTAGAGTTTGTGCGCTCTCTGGCAAAGTCAGACCGATACCGCACCCTATTCTATGAACGATGCACCAACTTAAAAACCGTTGAGTTGAACTTCAAACATTTGCTGGGTCGTGCTCCTGAGAGTGGTGCAGAAATCTCGAAACACATTCAAATCTTGGCTGAGCAAGGCTTCTACGCTGAAATTGATTCCTATTTGGATAGCGATGAGTATTTCCAGACCTTTGGCGCTAGCATCGTTCCCTACTTCCGGGGCTATCAGACGCAGATGGGCAAAGGCATGGCTAGCTACACCCATTCCTTCCAGTTACTGCGCGGTGCTTCCAGTAGTGATAAGCAGCTGAGTCAGTATGGTGGTGCTGCTGTGGACCAGGCCATCCTTAGCAATAAGTCCAGCCGGATTCCTAATATCTCTGAGCAGACCGTACCAGTAGCCGATACGCGCCCACAGACCCAGCCCCCCGTTCCAGTGGTCAGTCCTGATTATTCCTTTAACCTTGAGGCGACCAGTTCCCTATCGACTGTTGAGCGCACAGCCATTTGGCAGGGACAATATAGCGCCTTTGCCAATACGGCTCCCGTCAAGCTTAACTCTGGCGCATCTGACGAAGATGTGGAACTAGTGATTGCAGCTGTCTATAAACAGGTCTTAGGCAATGCTCACGTTATGGAAAGTGAGCGACTGACCAAGGCTGAATCCCAGCTACGCAATGGCGATTTGACTGTACGTGAATTTGTGCGCACGTTAGCTAAATCAGACCTGTACAAGTCTCTCTTTATTGAGAACTCACCTCGCTATCGCTGCCATGAGTTGAATTTCAAACATCTTTTAGGCCGTGCTCCCGAGAGCTACGATGAGACTGTTTATCACAGCGCTATTGTCGACAATCAGGGGTATGATGCCGACATTGATGCCTATATTGATAGTGAAGAATATCGAACCGCCTTTGGCGAGGATATTGTTCCTTTCTATCGCGGTTATAAAACTCAGACTGGCAAAAATCTGTTGGGCTATATCAATATGTTCGATATGCTCACTAGCGTTTCCACTAGTGATAAAGCAGGCTCTAATCAAGCTCGGGTAGAAAAACGCCTCTCCTATGAGAATCCTGCAAAAGTTCAGCCTGTCACTGACGGTAATCTTTTGATTCAGAAGATGTTTGGGCTAATTTAACAGCAGATCCGCAGAGAAAAAGTAATAGATACTGTTAACCCCCTAAGCTTTTCAGAATTGGAAAGTCTAGGGGGTTAATCTGATTAGAGATATTCATGATTTTTCAGAGGTAGGACAGTGTGTGCGATCGCATCCTCTAAATGGATATCTACCTTTGAGTTGTTATTTGTATTACCTTTTCTCACTAAATATATCACCCAGATCATTAAGAAAAAAAAAGTTGTTCTCATTTGCCCCTCAAAATCCGATATCTGTCTAAATAGGGCACTGTTATCGAACGTCGATTTTGGTGGCTATAGCTATGCCCAGATCGAACGGGGGTTTTTCCCGTGACTAACTCTGGTCTATGCCTATCAAGACTGATGGTTCGAGTACTTAGTTAGCCCGCTATCCGTTATCTAATGAGCACCGTTTGCTCCATTGGCTCTAGCGGTAAGCCCTTTAGCAAACTCAAATTAATTTTTCGGAGGATTGTTCCATGGCACTTTGGGTAACCAATGCTGTGCCCGTTGAACTTCGCCCTAATGCAACTGAGGATGACCTGCAAACGGTTATTCGTGCTGTATATAAGCAAGTTTTAGGCAACCAGCATGTGATGGAGACTCAGCGTTTAACGAGCGCTGAGTCCCTACTGCGTGATGGCGATATCACAGTTAGAGGATTCGTCCGGGCAGTAGCCCAGTCTGAGCTATACCGCTCCCTCTTTTTTGAGAGTTCTTCGGCTTACCGCTTTATTGAGCTAAATTTTAAGCATCTACTCGGTCGTGCTCCTCAGGACCAAGCAGAAATTGCTAATCATGTCGCTCTTTATAATGAGCATGGCTATGTAGCCGAAATTAATTCTTACATCGACAGTGATGAGTACACTGCCAACTTTGGTGAAGACCGTGTTCCATTTGTGCGCGGTAGCCAGACCCAAACCGGTGTAAAGAACGTTGGCTTTAACCGTACCTTTGCTCTGATGCGTGGTGATGCTACTAGCGATAGTAGCAACCAAGCCAAGTTAATTAGTGATATTGGCAGTAACTTGGCAACTAAGATTACCGCTCCCCAAGGAGGTACTGGTCGTAGCAGCACTAACAAGCGGTTCCGGATCACAGCAAGCACATCCAAGTCTTCAGCTGCCTTGGGTCGCGTTAGTAAGCAGGAATACGTTGTTTCTTACAACCAGATGTCCCAACGTATTCAGAGCATTCTGAAGACGGGTGGAAAAATTCTGAGCGTCACCGAAACCAACTAGGTTTAACTTGCGGATGCACCAGCAGAGAACGTCTTCTCTGCTGGTGTTGTGTTGTCAAAAGTTCCGTATGTTTCAAACTACGGATTCATTAATCATCACTATTGTTTAGGAGAAACGGTTATGTCCCTCTGGATTAATAACGAAGCAGTTGAGCTGCGCCCCAATGCCACTGAAGAGGACTTTCAGGTCATTATTCGGGCAACCTATAAGCAGGTTTTGGGTAATGCACACGTTCTAGATAGTCAGCGTCTAGCCAGTGCAGAATCCATGCTCAAAAATGGTGAAATTACTGTTCGTGGTTTCGTGCGGGCAGTGGCTACCTCAGATATCTATAAAGCTCGCTGCTTTGACAACTCCTCTTCCTACCGCTTTATTGAGCTGAACTTTAAGCACTTGTTGGGTCGTGCTCCTCAGGATCAATCGGAAATTTCTGAGCATGTACAAACTTACAATACGGCTGGCTATGATGCCGAAATCGATTCTTATTTAGACAGTGATGAATATCTGTCTACCTTTGGCGAGAACGTTGTTCCCTACGCCTGTGGTACTAGCCAGACTGGTGTTAAGAACGTTGCCTTTAACCGCTTGTTTGCTCTAGATCGTGGTTACGCAGCCAATGACACTGGCAAGGGAGCCAAGCTGATTAGTGATGTTGCCGGTAATTTAGGCACTAAAATCAAGTCACCTGCTACTGGTTCAGGTGCCTATAGCAATACTGGTAAGCGTTTCCGCATTGTTGCCACTAAGGCCAACTTTGGCGCTCGGGTGACTAAGAGTAACTACAGTGTAGAAGTTGGTTTTAGCCAGCTCTCTAACCGAATTCAGAACATGCAGCGTTCTGGTGCCAAGATTGTCAGCATTTCAGAGGTATAAGCAAACGCCCTGAACCCTTAGGTGTAAATATCTCCCATGGTTTGGTGGTTTCAGCATCTGAGCCCTTAATCGTGGGAGGTTCTTTGCCTAATTGATATGTCTTAAAAAGTAGGTTTGATTACGAGGTAATGATCATGGCTGGAATGACAACAACGGGTTGTGTTGGCGTCAGTGACTATAATGCCCGTTCGGTAACAATCGATGTAACCAGCGTTGCTCGTCAAGATGTAGCAAAGTCTAGTACTTATCAGGTGAAGGTTCCCTTTAGCCAGATGTCCCGCACAATGCGTAATATCGCTGAGCTGGGTGGCAAGGTTGTAGGGGTGTCTGTAGCCGGTGGCGCTGCAGCGAGTTCTGATAGCTCAGACGGCTAGTTCACCATTTATGGCTGTTGTCTGTCGATTGATTGGATAGCAGTGGATTTATCATAACTACAAAGCCTTCAGAAGTTAGGCGTAGCTGTGCAAGCTGCCCATCTGAAGGTTTTATTGTTGGCAGTATCTGGTTAATGTACAAACGCCATTCTAGGCAAGCCTTCTGTTGGAGGCTTTACCTTAAGGGATAAAATTATAAGCTCATTCAAAAGATGTTTTACCTCAATGGATATTGAAACCTTTGTCGAACGCTCACTCGGTGAATGGCGATCGCAGCGTAGTGCCCATCACTTGGCATTTAGTCATTTTGAAGAAGTCCGCTCCACTATCAATATTGAATCGCTAACCATTGATGATCCCGGAGTGATAGATCTGTGTCAGCGTTATGAGGTTTCTCCTGAGGTGATTGTCAGTCCTTTCAAAATGAGTTGGGAAGGGGAGTCGGACTGGGATGAAGAGCAGGTGATCGAAGGATCGACTATTCTAGTACCTGTACCCGATAGTGCAACGACCGGTAAGCTATTGCGCGAGCAGGGCTATGCAGAAACCATGGAGTCGGTTGGTTCCTATTGCCTGACCGATGATGGGACGTTTATTTTGACTACGGCCTACGACCGGGCGGCGGCGGAAGAAAAGATTTGGTTTGCGACTCCGAACCTACGATTTCGGGTTTCTTTAATTAAGACTAGCAGTGGCAAAGGGGTGACTACAGCTAGTTTCTCATCAGAAGTCAGACGTGGGGTTAAAAGCTGACCACTAGTGGCATGGTTAATTTCTCAGAAATTACTTTACTACTGAGAGACTTGCAGTTTTGTCAAGTAGACCTGCGATTTTTGCAAATGGCGCTATCCTTGGAGACACTTTCTATTCAGAGGAAACTCCTATGGTAGGTATTACCGGCGGCTCTGCCTTAAGTGATTATCGTTCACGATCGGTCGTGATTGAGGTAGCTGGCATGGCAAATCAGACGATTTCCAGAGTTAGTAATTACCAAGTCAAGGTTCCTTTTAGCCAGCTGTCAGCAGCGCTTCATACTATTTCGTGCCAGGGTGGCAAGGTGGTCAATGTTGACATTCAAGGGGGGCAATCACAGGATGCTGTTCAGCCGACGGCTTCAGGAACAGCTGCTCCAGCTAGCGATCAGAAAGTTGCTCATAAGGCGAAAAATATAATCTCCCGTTTAACTGGTCGGAAAGGGCGACGGTCTAAGAAAACGTCTTAGGGGCTGTAAGGTATTCTGATTAACACAAGAAAAGCCGGGCTAGCCCGGCTTTTCTTGTGTTTGCTAGGTTAAAGCTATGGAGGCCATCTCTTTTGGTAGTGTGTTGAGCAGCGTCATCAAATGTTGATAATCTATCAGCCGATTACACCCACTGGACTGGCGTCTATTCCCATTGCTTGCTTACACTAAAGAATAGTGGGGTATTAGACCAATCAATGGGTATATAAGAGCGAATTCGAGCTGCCAAGCTAGGACTGTTGCGATCGCAACAGTCCGTAAAATAACGATGTTGCTCTAAATTAAAAAGAACTGAACTAAATAAACTTAAGAAATTTTAAGAAATGGTGCTTTCCGGCAATACTGACGTCTCTTACTCACAGGATTTTACAACCCTTGCTCGTTGGATGTCCGGGGACTTTAGTAATCAACAGCAAGCGTTTGACGATCCCAGAAAATTTGCCCACATTCGGATCTTTTTTCGTCCCCTTCCCTACGAGTTCTTTTCGGGTGTCGGGCTATATTCTGAGCAAACTCAGGACTATGACCTATGGAGTCCTTATCGACAAGGTGTACATCGTCTTGTTGATCAAGGGGAGCATGTTTACATTGAAAATTATGGTCTCAAGGATCGGTTACTCTATGCCGGAGCTGGCCATAATCTAGATATTCTAAAGACCATTACCCCTGACTGTATCGAACGACGAGAAGGCTGTTCGATGGTGTTTAAGCGTGAGGGCGATGCGTTTATTGGCAGCGTAGAACCTGGTAAAGCTTGCATTATTCCCAAGAAAGGCAAGATGACCTATCTCACCAGTCATGTGGAAATCACTGAAAGCACATGGATGAGCATTGACCAGGGCATGGATGTTGAAACCGATGAATATGTATGGGGCTCGACTGAGGGAATTTTAAAGTTCCATAAGCGGGCCAGTTTTGATAATGAATTACCTTTCTGAAGAAGTTGAAACGGATACGGACGTAGATTTAGAAAAAGAACTTAAGACGATTCGGATGTCCATGCTGCCTCCCCAAGCACAAAAAAAGATGAAGGCGTGGATCCGTAGTCGCCACCTCATTCGTTCAGGCAACTTCTTTATTTTTGAAACGGTTGAGTATTCAACGGTGGAAAAGTTTCAGGACTGTCTGAAAGCTTTGGGCGGGGCATTGATTTGCGTTGAGCCTGTCAAAAAGATCTGGATCGGTGATCATCGGCGGGTGGTTTTGTATCGTGCAAAAGCCAGTTTACACACTCCCCATCACGACTTACAGCAATATTGGATCAAGTACGGTAGCTTTCATACACGATTTGACGAACGAGCATAGGGGCTGAGATAGTCGCTGCCCTGAAAATCAAACGAGTCAGTTGCTAACTCGTAATTAGTTGAGCTTCTACCCTTTTCCCAGTCAGGGTTTACCCACGTGAAGCAATATCCTTTTGGAGGTGGCCAGCTCCTCTTGACCGACGAAGCGGGTTGTTGGCAAAGGCTTGTAAATTAGAAAACTGTGTCTCTTGTAACGGAATGTTGCTTTGTTTTCACTAATTGAGACATGTGTCACCACAATTCCCTATTGTTTCTATGGTGAGAAACGCAAACGAAGCGAGTTTGTTGTCACCAACAAAAGTTTTTAACAAAACAAGGAGAGCTCAATGCTTGACGCTTTTTCTAGAGCGGTAGTATCCGCTGATGCCAGTACTGCACCCGTAGGTGACCTAGCTGCTCTTAAGGCATTTGTTGCTAGCGGCAACCGTCGTCTAGATGCTGTAAACGCAATTGCATCCAACGCTAGCTGCATGGTATCCGATGCTATCGCTGGCATGATCTGTGAGAACCAGGGTTTGATCCAAGCTGGTGGTAACTGCTACCCCAACCGTCGTATGGCGGCTTGCCTACGTGACGGCGAAATCATCTTGCGCTATGTTACCTACGCTCTGCTAGCTGGTGATGCGTCTGTTCTCGATGATCGTTGCTTGAACGGTCTCAAAGAGACTTACGCGGCTCTAGGCGTACCTGCAACTTCCACTGTACGCGCGGTACAGATCATGAAGGCTCAAGCAGCTGCTCACATTAAGGATGAGCCTAGCGAAGCTCGTGCTGGTGCTCGTCTACGTAAGATGGGCTCCATTGTAACTGAAGATCGTTGTGCATCTTTGGTTGCTGAAGCTTCTAGCTACTTTGATCGCGTTATCTCTGCTCTAGGTTAGTCTCTTTAGACAACTTAGCGAGATTGCTCTGAACTGAATCACGATCAATTTAACTACTGGAGAAAATACGAAATGAAATCTGTTGTTACTACTGTGATCGCTGCTGCAGATGCAGCTGGTCGTTTTCCTTCCACTTCTGACCTAGAGTCCGTACAAGGTAGCCTACAGCGTGCTGCTGCCCGTTTGGAAGCCGCTGAGAAGCTAGCTGGCAACTTGGACAACGTGGCTAAAGAAGCTTACGATGCTTGCATCTCCAAGTACCCCTACTTGAACAATGCGGGTGAAGCTAACTCCACTGACACGTTCAAGGCAAAGTGCCTACGTGACGTGAAGCACTACATGCGTCTGATCAGCTACAGCCTAGTTGTGGGTGGTACTGGTCCTCTGGATGAGTGGGGAATTGCCGGTCAGCGTGAAGTATACCGTGCTCTGAACCTGCCTACTGCTCCTTACGTAGCGGCTCTAAGCTTTGCTCGTAATCGTGGTTGCGCTCCTCGTGACATGTCTGCTCAGGCTCTGACTGAGTACAACGCACTGGTTGACTATGTAATCAACTCTCTTTCCTAGTCATCTGACTACGATTAAGAGCTTGACTACCTTGAGTTAGTCAAA